>JAFVUE010000003.1 GCA_017502845.1 Clostridia bacterium
GAGCAAAGCGAAAAACATATCGATTTTGCGGAAGCAAAAATATCGAGCAAACGGAGTTTGCATATCGACAAGACAAGGTGCATCTTTTCTATCACCTAATTATATAATGAATTCAACTTTGTTGAATTCAGCGATATAAATTCCTGAGGTCATTTGCGATATGTACTTCGTACGCGATATACCTTGTGGTGCGATATATTTTTGAATATCCTCGCCAAAGGCGAGATATATCAAAAATGAGAAAAAAGTGGGGGAAAAATGAGAAAAGTAATCAAATATATCATATTTGGAATTATAATTTGTCTGATAAGCATGTGGGTTAGTTCGCTTATAAAATGCGAAATACTTACACACAAGCATTACGATGAATTTAAGGATGCTTATAAACAAAACCAAATGCTCAGTGAAATGGAATATTTCAAAGTGTTAGAGTATTCGCCGTATAATCTTGCTAAAATATATTACGTTTCAAAAGGGAACAAATGTGCAAATGTTTTAACTTTTAAGTTTAATTCAGACACAAATTTATGGGAAGAAATTTCATGTAACACAATTTGGTCAACAACAGGCAGTGCATCAGAAGTTATTTATCCGTATTGGTGGCATTTTATATATGGCGGATTTTGATAACATCTAAATCGTTTACTGATCAAATTCAGCGATATAAATTCCTGTCGGAATTTGCGATATGTACTTCGTACTCGATATATCTAAAGATGCGATATATTTTTGAATATCCTCGCCAATGGCGAGATATACAAAAATGAGAAAAAAAGGGGGGAGAAAAATGATCGTAGGTCTTACGGGCTCATCCGGTTCGGGGAAATCCACTGTTTCAAAAGTTTTTGGAAGAAACGGTTTTACCGTACTTGATCTTGACAACGTTTCAAGAAACGTCGCATCTGTCGGTTCTTCCTGTCTTCGTGAGATAACAGATTTCTTTGGCGATGCGGTTATTCTCCCTGACGGATCTCTCAATCGCAAAGGTCTCGGCGAGATAGTGTTTAACGACAAGGAAAAACTTGATGCACTTACCCGCATCACACATAAGTATATACTCAAAGAAATGGAAGATTTTATTTCCTGCACCGAGGGAGATATTCTCCTTGATGCTCCCCTGCTCTTTGAAGCGAATGTGGACAAGAAGTGTGATTTTACCGTGGCGGTGCTTTGCAACAGGGAAACACAGATTAAGCGCATTGCTCTCCGCGACGGAATCACAGAAGAAATCGCAAAGGCACGGCTCGAAAAGCAACACAGCAATGACTTCTTCATTGAAAACTGCGATTACTGTATAGATAACTTCGGCGACGAATCCCAACTTATATCAAAGGCGGAAGAACTTATCCGCACTTTGAAGAAGGAGGGAGCAGATGACTGATTTCCTGCGCAAGTATTCAAGGCACATCGTTCCCTGCATTGCGGTAATTCTCATAACAATAGTCTGTTGCTCCGTTCTCTTTACAAACGGCGGCTCGGGACTTTCGGACAACGGAGATTTTCAGCGGGTTATGGACGCCAACGGACTTCAGATGGCAGATTCCAGCCACAGCAGATACATATTCAAACGCCACTATACTATGGTGCTTGATGAAAACAACGAACTTTCATCCATATTCAAAACTGTTGAGGGGCAATACCTTTACAAATCTCCTCATTTCACGTTTATCAAGATATCGAAATTCTTAAACTACACCGCAAATATCATAACGGGTCAACCTGCTACTAACTATGATATATTCTACCTCGCGCTTATCTACATTGCAATTCTTTGCGCAGGTGCTTACCTTATAATATACTTTTTCAAAAAACCCGTTCATCAGATTATCGCATCTGTGCTTTTCATACTGATGTTCTGCGATTCAGGACATCTCGTGTATTTCAACAGTTTATACGGCGAGGGGTTGCAGTTTGTATCTCTCACTCTTATAGTGGGACTTATCCTTGCACTTATAGACAAGAGAGTGAATATTCTCACTATAGCGGCACTCTTTATCTCAATCTACTACTTCGCCGGTTCAAAACTTGCAAACATCCCGTTGGCTCTGCTTATAACTGCAGGATTATTCGTATTCCTGCCCAATATGAAAAAAATATACAAATGGATATTCTCATTTGGCGCGGTTGCCGTTGCAGTATCACTTGCGGTAATGTATGTTTCAATCCCCTCATGGATGAACGAACAAACCACGTATCAGACGGTTTTCTTCGGTATATTAAAAGAAAGTCCCACTCCTGAAAAAGATATTGAGGAATTAGGTTTACCGAAAGAATATATTGCGCTCCAAAATACCCACGCCTATATGGGCGAATACCCCATAGACATCACAACTGACGAATTTCGCCATAATTTCTATGACAAGATTGGTAAAATGGATGCGGTGGGATTTTATATAAAGCACCCCGTAAGATTTATTGGCAAATCCGCTATGGCTATCCGTGAGTGCACATCAATCCATCCCATATATCTCGGCACATCGCCACATGTACGTATGGGAAAAGTAGAAAAATTCAATCTGTGGAGTAACATCCGCGGCGGAAACAGTATATTTACAAATCCAAATATAATGCTACCTATACTGTTTGCGTTTGCTATTCTTTCCCTTATAGCGGTTATAGTCCTTGCAAAGAAAAAGAAAATGACAACAGGACTGCAAATCTGGTCAATGCTTTTAATCCTTATCTGCGGTATATGGGCAAACATCCTGCTGCCCATAGCAGGTAATGGCGATGCGGACCTGCTCAAGCATATGTACCTGTTTATCCATATGACAGATATTCTTCTTTTCTTTGGAATTATGTTTATATGCCATATATCACCGAAGATTATCACAACCAAGAAACGTGCTATAATAACTGCATCCGCATTGGCTGTTGTAATGGTTATAGCCATTATACCCAAAGGTAATAATAAAACAATAACATTCGGCACGTTCAACGGAACACCAATAGAATGGATTGAAATGTATTCCGACGGAGAGAGCACCACGTATATTGCAAAAGACGTTCTCTTTGAAGCACCATTCGATATGAACGGCGAATACGGTTACAATCTGTGGGCAGAGAGCGATATCCGCAGATACTTAAACGGAGAGTTTTTAGATTGTTTTACTCCAGAAGAACTTTCTCAACTCAAGGACACTTCCCACGAGGTAACATTGTCTCAGGCATATAGTGATTTAGCAGAAGCGGGATGGCACACACCGTATTGGAGGGCATCACAGATTGCCTCGGCGAATATGTATGAAGACACTTACCGACACACCGTAACAGATAAAGTATACCTGCCCGATACATTGCAGTACAGCAAAGGTCTGTTTGAGCCGGACGGAGAAGAATTTTATCTCGGCGATCCTTACGGTTCATCAGACAGTATGGTACGATTTGTTGATAAAAACGGTGTGCCCGTGTATTGCGACGCAAGTGTGAATATGGGCATACGTCCCGTTATCACAATCAGAAAGGATTGATAATATGGAATATATCAAATCAATAATCCTCGGTATAGTTGAGGGAATTACTGAATGGCTCCCCATAAGCAGTACGGGACATATGATACTCGTGAATGACATAATGGGTACAGGAACAGGATTTTTTAACGAACAGATATACCTCTACGTTATCCAGTTAGGTGCAGTACTTGCTATTGCAACATTGTACTTTAAGAAATTAAATCCTTTCTCGCCCTCTAAAACAGCAGAGGAGAGGAAAGGTACATGGCAGATGTGGTTTAAGGTAATCGTTGCGTGTATCCCTGCGGCGGTTATAGGATTGATATTCGATGACGAGATGGAGTTGATATCCATTCCCGCAGTGGTTGGTGCAATGCTTATCGTCTATGGTATTGCCTTTATATTTATTGAGAAGAAAAACCGTCAGGCGAAGATTAATTCCATTGACGATATGACATACAAAACCGCAATCCTTATAGGTATCTTTCAGGTGCTTTCAATTATCCCCGGTACATCACGTTCAGGTGCAACAATTCTCGGTGCTATGCTGATTGGTTGCTCAAGGGGTGTTGCGGCAGAATTCTCATTCTTCCTGGCAATTCCCGTTATGGTGGGCGTAAGCTTACTCAAAATCGTTTCAAACGATTTCCCGATGACGCCCGATACATGGGCTCTCCTTGCAGTAGGTATGGTTACGGCTTACGTTGTATCGTTGGTTGCCGTAAAATCTCTGGTTTCTTACGTTCGCAAACACGATTTCAAAGTGTTTGGCATATACAGAATCATCCTTGGTGTAGTTGTTATCGGATATTCGATAGTAAAAATGATGATTGTGTGAAATGATTTGGGGGCCCGAAAGATTGAAATTTGGATTTTGCATATGATACAACCAAAAAGTATATAAGAGGGTATGTTTATGGGAATTTTTAATTTATTCAAAAAAAGTAAGCAAAATGTAATGCCAGAACCTCTTCCGACTCAAGAAGCACCGATTCAAAATGAATTGTCAAATCAAATCAAATCTATTGCTAAAGATAAATTGATTTTATATTTCTCACATGACATTGTTGACCGTGCTTTCCGCAGTTTTAACATCTATTACCGTATTGAAGGATTATGTTTAACCGTAGAAACGGATTTTGGAAGAAGAATGACCATTGCACAAGCTAAAGATTATAATGAACTTCTCTTTAATGTAATTAAGGAATTATCAGAAACTTGCGCGAAGGAATACGAACTAATTCATAGAGAAAACAATTCAAAAAAATGGCATTATTTACGTTCAAAAGTAATCAATGGTTACTGGATGTATAAAGAAAATAGCGACTACAAGTATGATGCCATAGAAGACACTCGTAAAATATGGTTTGAAAAGCACATTGGCGCAATGGCAACTGTTTATTCGATTAAAGATATTGATTCATTGATTTTAAAATATACATCATTGATGAATATGTCGTTTGTAGATTCGCATTGGTCATTTGACACCGATTTGATGGAGTTCATTGAAATCAGCTCTTCGAAAAAAAGAGATACAAATAATCAAGAACATCCCCAACCAAACGAAATACTCAAATAATATCTATGTAAGAACGCATTGATACAAATATAATACGTTGGGAGCAAGATTGTTTCTATAACGATAAAAGGTCGTAGCAAATCGCTACGACCTTTTCATTTATCTCCGTATATTTTCTCATAGATACGTGCTCTTTTTTCAACACGCTCTACATATTCCGAGGTTTCCTTATAGGGAATTTTATGGAGGGTTACTCCGTCGGAACTGTACCTATCGTCTTTCAGCCACTTACGGACATTTCCCTGACCTGCATTATATGCCGCAAGGGCATTTTCTACATTCTGGTCGAATAAGTCAAGCAGATATCTTAAATACGCGCAACCTATCTCGATATTGACTCTTGCCTCGTAGATTTCTCCTGTTATACCATATTTCTCGGCACACCAGTAGGCAGTATCGTCTTTCAGTTGCATAAGGCCTTTGGCGGATTTCTGGCTTACCGCACTTTCCGAAAAACGGCTTTCTGCACTTATAACTCCCATTACAAGGTATGGGTCAAGATTATACTTTGCACTGTATTCGTCTATATATTCTCTGTACTTTAATGGATACAGAGTTTTCATTATATACGGCATAGACATCACAATAATCGCTATAAGAAGCACAACGGCTATTGCGACTTTCAAAAACTTTCTCATCTAAATCTCCCTACTGCATAATCGTGCGCTGCCATCTCTATTGTATCATCCAAGGGTGTAAGTTCTGTTTTGCCGTAACGGCGTTCCATTGCTTTTGAGATTATATAATCTGCAAGGCGCGGATTCTTCGGAAGAACAGGGCCGTGGAGGTATGTGGCAATTACATTTTTATAAATAACGCCCTCTGATCCTTTACCGTCAGCACCATTTCCTGAAATCACTTTTCCAAGTGGTGAGTGAGCACCAATATCCACAATACCGCTGTGGTTCTCAAAACCCACAACAGTGCCGAAAAGTTCGCTCTCGATAACTGCATTGCCGATAATCTTGTCTTTGACGTATCGGGTGGTAATATCGAGCAGACCAACGCCCTCTACAGTTCCGTCAGGTGTGGTATAACTACTGCCGAGCACTTCAAATCCACCGCATACCGCAAGAATAACTCCGCCGTCTTCGGCATAAGCGATAAGTTTATCTTTCATCTCACGGAGACGGTTGCAAACGGTAAGTTGTTCCCTTTCTCCGCCACCGCCGATTAAAATAATATCGGCAGAAGAAAAATCAATATCGTCATCTATATTGTATGAAATCACATCCGCTTCTATGCCACGGGCATTGAGGCGGTATTTTAATGTGAGAATATTTCCCGAATCCCCGTAGAGATTGAGCATATCGGGATAAAGATGTGCTATTGTGATTTTCATAATCGTCAATCATCCTTTGTCAGAAATTGTTTTAAGTATCTCCTGTGTGCCGAAAAGAACCGTGTAGTTTACAAGCAGATAGCAAACCTCTCCGTCGCCCTTTGCAATATTGCGGAGAGTGTCGGCTGTGATGTCAATGGTCTTAACATCCTCAAATCCCGCATACTTAAGACGGAGTGCTGTATCGTGTTTGCGGACACCCGATGCAAATACGGAAAGTGTTTCTGCATCGGCAAGTTTCTCAAAATCGACATCCCATATCCATGATATATCCATACCGTCGGAGGGAGCATCGTTAATTGCAACAAGCACGTCCTTGGAACGCTTATCTGCCAAGACGGTTGCAATTGCCTGATTGAATCCAGCAGGGTTCTTGGCAAGGTTTAATATAACCTGCTTACCCCCTACTGTGAAAGATTCCATTCTGCCGATCTGGGGTTTGTATGCACCAAAGATTTTATTTATATCATCGGTTTTCATACCCATTGCATCATAAGCGGAATACGCCGCAAGTACGTTATAGATATTATAAAAACCCCTGTAGTTAAGGTCAAGACGGACAGAGCCGTTTATATCAAATGCAAGTTTGCCGTCTAAGTCAATATTATCTGCGGCATAGTCGATATGCGGTCTTGCAAAATCACAACCTGTGCAATGCCAGTCTCCAAGTTGACTGTAGTGATAATAATTATACTCAAACGGCGCACCGCATACTGTGCAGAATCTGCCCTCGGAGGTTTCGTTCACATCCTCGTTGCAATTTTCGTTTATGCCGAAATACTTTGCCTTTCTGCCTCTGCCGAGTGTGGAACTCATAGGATCGTCGCCGTTTAAGATAAGGAGAGTGTCGGGACACTTCTCAAGTGCCTCGTTAAGAAGTCCGATTGTGGACTCTATCTCCCCGTAACGGTCAAGCTGATCACGGAAAAGGTTTGTTACAACCACTTTGTCGGCTCTTACGTGTTTTACGGCATGGCGTAAACTTGCCTCATCACATTCGATAGATGCACAGTCGGCGTTGAGTTTGCCGAAGATACCTGCTTTTTCTATAAATGCAACTGTTACACCTGCCAACATATTGGCGCCCACCTTGTTGCAGACAACTTTTTTGCCGCTGCTCTCAAGGAGAGTGCAGAGCATATTGTTTGTGGTGGTTTTGCCGTTTGTTCCGCAGACGAAAACAATATCCCCCTTAACCTGATCGGACAGGTAACGGAGTATGTCAGGATAAATCTTCATTGCGATAACACCGGGGGTATACGAACCCTTTTTACCCATAAGTTTACCGAGTTTTATAAGGATTTTACATGCTGCGATTGACAGTATAATTCTTAATTTTCTCATAAATTTGCGCCCTTTTTCTTACTATAATTTGCGCCTTTTTTGCGGAATGTGTGTGGAAACAGATTCTTAAACGCCTTTGAAAGGGGTGCAATTATTGCCATAGCAATTGCATAGTCAACAATATGATGAAGCGATGTACCCACACCAATAACCGCCTGGGCTATAGCCATTCCTTCGCCTTTTAATATTTCACCCATACCAAGAGGAGCCGCGATAAGCCATACGATACCCATATCAGAAAGAGTATGTAAAACAAGTGTTACTGCCACGGTTAAAAAGAAATTCATTCTCTTGCGGATCATAAGCGCACCTGTCAAAGCAAAAACTACGTGCATTGCTGCTCTTGCAGAAACCACCGGGTTATAGGCAAAGAGAAAACCGAATGCAGAACCAAGAGATGTTACAATTGCTGACATAGGCGATATAAACATAGCTATTATCGTAGGCGTATGTGATGCCAATGTGGCAGTAAAAGGTCCGAATGGTGGTGCTTTTACAGGCATATACAGGGGTATAACTATGGCAAGTGCCGTAAGCAATGCGGTGAGTGTAAGTTCCTGTGTTGTTCTTTTTCTGTTGTTCATAATGTATTCCTCCTCGAAATATATGTGTGCCGTATTTTCACTAGAAAAGCGGTGTAAAAGGTCTTAATAATGCCTGGAAGAAACGGGTGTGCAGAGGTACATTATTGCACTCTTCCATAGTTATCTCGTGAGATTTTTCCATTGTGGCAAGAATATCGTCTTTGATGTCGCTTATACACTTACTTCCGCACATCCACAGACCACATTCAAACTGCAGATACATACTGCGGTAGTCAAGATTTGCCGTACCGACGGTTGCAATCTCCCCATCGCAAAGAACTGTCTTGGCATGGATAAATCCGGGGGTGTACTCAAATACGCGTACTCCCGCTTTTATAAGACGTTTGTAATAGGATCGTGTTGCCACGTGCACAAATTTCTTATCCCAGATATGGGGAGTTATAAGCCGCACATCAACTCCCGCCTTGGCAGAAAGTTCAAGTGCTGTGATAAATTCTTCACCTACTATAAAATAAGGTGTCGTTATATAAAGATAGTTATTGGCACGGCTGATGATATTAAGATAAACTGATTCGCACACCCTCTCATTATCTCCGGGAACATCTGCATATGGCATTATGTAACCGTCGTTTTCTTTTGGGTATGTGATGTCAAGGTAATCTCTGTTGTCGGCTTTGGCATATACATTCCATAATTCAAGGAACATATGGGTAAAACTCTTAACCGCATCACCCTCTACCATAACACCGTTGTCTTTCCAATGTCCGTGGAGGGATACTGCATTTATATATTCGTCGCCGATATTTATACCACCTGTAAATGCTACCTTACCGTCGATAACACAAATCTTTCTGTGGTCGCGGTTATTCTGTATGGCAGACATAACGGGGCGGAATCTGTTAAATTCAATACACTTGATTCCCTTTTTCTCAAGGTCTTTGTAATAATTATCGGGGATAAGGAAAAGAGAACCCATGGAATCATACATAACCCGAACATCAACGCCGTCTGCTGCCTTGCGTTCAAGAATTTCAAGAACAGCCGACCACATATGTCCCGATGCGATAATGAAGTATTCAATAAATATGAACTTCTCTGCTTTTTCAAGTTCGGATGTGAGTTCCTTAAAATATTCTTCTCCTATAGGGAGATATTTTACAGTTGACTTATCATAAGCAGGATACCCTGCATAGGATATGGCATAACCCGCCTGACGGGCGGCAGAGGGTTTCTCTGCAAAAAACTTCTCCATCGTACCCTTATCCTGTGAAAGCCCGGGCAAAGGGGGCTTTCCCGACTTTGAGGTTTTGATTACTTCTTTTCTGGACTGGTATCTTATTATCAGATATAAAAGTCCACCGAAAACGGGAAACGTAAGTATTGGTATACACCATGCAAGTTTGTATTCAGGAGTTCCGTTGTCATTTACGATATGCAGCACAACTCCCGCAGAGATTATGAGAAGCCCCCAGGAAATATACTGGGAAAATCTCGCTCCGCGAAGCATAAGCATCACGAAAAAGCCAATCTGCACAAGCAACAGAACGGCAACTATGCTTATTCTGTTAAATAAAACCCTGAATATCTTTTTCAGCAATTAAATCACCTTATTTTGCATCAAACCAACTTTTGCCGATATTCGCTTCGGCAACCATGGGAACTGCAAGGTTAACTGCATTTTCCATACATTCTGTAAGAATCTTTTTAGCCATTTCCGCCTCGCTCTCGTGGGCTTCAATGATGAGTTCATCGTGAACCTGTAAAATAAGTTTTGATTTTTCCAGTTTTTTAAGAGCGTTATAAACGCTTACCATTGCGATCTTGATAATATCGGCAGCACTTCCCTGAATGGGAGTGTTCATCGCCATTCTCTCTCCTGCTGAACGGAGTGCAAAATTGGAGGAGGTGACTTCGGGGATATATCTGCGGCGTTTGAATGCCGTTTCAACCCATCCCTGTTCTTTCGCCTGTGCAACAGCATCGTCCATAAATTTCTTCACATTGGGGTGCTTTGCAAAGTAACTGTCGATATATTCTTTTGCTTCCCCAACGGATATTCCAAGGTCCCCCGAAAGGGAGAAACTACCCATACCGTACACTATACCGAAATTAACCGCCTTTGCACGTGAACGGAGAAGCGGTGTAACCTCATCAACGCCGAACACATTTTTAGCAGTTGCGGCGTGGATATCCTCACCTGAATTAAATGCATCAATCATCGCCTTATCGTTAGCAAGTGCCGCAAGTACACGGAGTTCAATCTGTGAATAGTCCGCATCGATGAGCACATATCCCTCACGGGCAACGAACATTTTGCGAAGTTCTCTGCCAAGTTCAAGACGAACGGGGATATTCTGCAGATTCGGTTCTGTGGAACTGATTCTGCCTGTCATTGTAACCGTCTGCTTGAATGTGGAATGAATCCTGCCGTCTGTAGCATCTATCAGCCAATAAAGGCCGTCTGCATAGGTGGATTTGAGTTTTGTTATCTGTCTGTATTCTATAATCTTTTCTATAACGGGATGTTTGCCAAGGAGTTTCTCAAGGACTTCCGCATTGGTGGAATAACCCGTTTTTGTTTTCTTAACGGCTTTGAGCCCTAATTTTTCAAAGAGGATAACCCCTAATTGCTTGGGAGAGCCGATATTAAACTCTTCCCCTGCAAGGTCGTAAATCTCTTTCTCAAGTTCTTCGATTCGGTTGCCAAGCATCTTGCCGTATTCGTCAAGTTTGTCGCTGTCAACCAAAAATCCCTCAAGTTCCATTGAAGCAAGAACTTCAACAAGGGGCATCTCGATATTGTCGCAAAGTTCTCTCTGACCGAGTTCATCGATTTTTTCTCTCTCGTATTTATAAAGGTGGGGAAGTGAGCCGACTTCTCCGCAGACTATCTTTTCAAAGGAATCACTGTCAAGGCAGTCCATGGATTTTCTGCTCTTGCCCTTACCGAGTATCTCCTCTGCATCGGCAATCTCCGCTGAAAGGAATGCATCTGTAAGAGCACAAAGGGAATAATCAGAACGGGAAGAATCCAGAAGATACGCTCCCACTCCAATATCGTAATAATTATTTATCTTAACGCCGTATTCGTCAAGGAAAACCATATCTGCTTTTATATCTGCAGAAATTTTCTTTATCTTATCATCTGCCATAATGGGTTTTATGGCATCTGCAATATCCTGTGGGTATACACCGAAACCGGGTGTGATTGTGTGACATTTTCCGTCGGACAAAAATGCAAGGCAGTAAAGTTCATACGCCGCCTTATAAACACGATAGTAGAATGTATCCCCTATCTTGCCGAGATATTCATTGACTTCGTCTATGTCAATGAGTACGTTATTTTCGGGAAGTGTGAGTGATTCGTTTGACGAGCCGCCGACTTTTTTAAGGAACGATTTAAGTTCAAGGTTAGTAAAGAGTTCACTTAATCTGCGGTTATCGTATTCTTTCACATTGTCTTTTGAAATATCGTAATCATCAGGAACGAATCTGTCTATGGTTGCAAGGTAATAACTGAGGTTTGCCTCTTCTCTGCCTGATGCAAGTTTATTTCTTGCGGCAGTTTTGATTGACGGAGAGTCAAGGTTATCATAGAGATTTTCTATGCTGCCGAATTCGCTTATAAGGGCAAAGGCACTTTTCTCGCCGATACCTGCCACACCGGGAATGTTGTCGGAAGCGTCGCCCATAAGTGCCTTAACTGCAATAAACTCGTGGGGTGTAACGCCATACTTTTCCTTAACCGCCTTATCATCATAAACCTCTGTTGTGGTTGCGCCCATTCGGGTTGTGGTAAGTAAGACTTTCGTATTCTCCGATGCAAGTTGCAGGTCGTCCTTATCCCCTGTGAGGATAAGGCACTCCACTCCGCTTTCATCACAGATACGGCTTACTGTACCGATGATATCGTCTGCCTCGTAACCCTCTTTTTCATAGATACTGATATTCATAGCGGAGAGGATTTCCTTTAAGACAGGCATCTGAAGTGCAAGTTCGTCGGGCATACCTTTACGGTGTGCCTTGTACTGTTTATAATGCTTATGGCGGAACGTGGGTGCTCTCATATCGAAAGCAACTGAAATATAGTCGGGAGAGTATTCTTCAATATTCTTAAAAAGTATATTGAGAAAACCGTATATGCCGTTGGTGGGAAGACCTGCGCTGTTTGTGAGATTCTTAATAGCATAAAACGCACGGTTGATAATACTGTTTCCGTCGATAATCATATACTTCTTCATCCAAAGCTCTCTCCTTTGTTTTTTATTTTCTCTCTGCTTTTACCTCTTTGATAATGGCATCCATATCGCCACTTGCAAGTTCAACCGCTTTGTCAAACGGCTTATCAAGAACTACATCCTGATTCTGCAGAGCATTCACTATGCTTGTCTGTGTTGTAAAATCAAGTACGCCGTAAGGATAAAGTCCTGAGTTATCCTGATATTTCTTTACAGCATAGTATGTTTCCTCGTCGTACACTTTATCGGGAACACCAACGCCATAGCCAAGAACATCAAGACGCTGCTCAAGAGCAAGTACATCATCGCCTGTATCTCCCACACGGAGTACACGTTCATATGTTACGGGAGTAAAGTACACATCGCTGTACTTAACTTCCTGGGGTACAACTTTGTAATCCGGCTCAACGCCGATATTGTTTATTGTTCTCTTATTGGGGGAAAGATATTCCGCAACGGTAAGTTTATATCCGCCACCCATGAAAAGGGGATTCACAACCTGCATGGTTCCTTTACCCGTTGTCTGCTCACCTACAACAACACCAACACCGTGATCCTGCACCGCCGCAGAAAACGCCTCTGCTGCACTTGCGGTATAGTTGTTTACGAGGACAACAAGTTTGTGATTAAAACCGTTGTAATTGTTTGTTATTGTTGTGTTGTTTATAGGATTCTTGTACTCCAAATGCATCACAGGACCTTTAGGCAACGTCATGGCCGCAATTTTCTCAAGGGACTCCAATGAACCACCGGGATTGTATCGAAGGTCGATTATAATATTCTCCGCATCGTTGAGAGCCATTATTGCCTCTGCCATAAACTGTGGTGCCTGATCGTCAAAAGATGAAAGTTGGATATAGCCGATATTTCCTTCTAACATCTGATAAAATCCGGGGATTGTCGTAACTTTGCCGCGAACCATATCAAAATACAGTTCTTCTCCGTCTCTTGAGATACCCACCTGAACGGGAGTGCCCTCTAAACCCACAATATAGTTTCTTGCTTCGTCAACATCCATGCCGCGGATGTCAACACCGTCGGCAGATATAATAATATCTCCCTGGCGGAGACCGGCCTTTTCTGCAGCGGAATCCTTATGTACTTCTGTTACCATCAGTCCCTCATGGAACTCCATAATAGTTACACCGATACCGCAGAATTCGCCGCTGATATTTTCCAGAAACCACAAAAATTCCTCTTCGGTATAATAAGTTGAATACTGGTCCAGATTCCCATAGATACCCTGAAGTGCATACTCTCCCATTTCGGGATTGTGGGCAATAATCTCACGGAGAGCATTTCTGTAAAGTTCTGCTTCGTCAACGCCAAATTTATAGTTCTCCGCGACGTTATCGATTACAACGTCTAAAAATTTATTGGCAAGTATATCTCTGTTTACTTCCTCTTCCTCTGCGAAAACAGAAGTGAAGGAAAATGTCAGAACTAATATAAGTAACAGGGATGTCAGTTTCTTGATTTTCAGTTTCATCTTAAAAGATCTTCCTTTCATCACATTTTCTCAGGTGCATCAACCTTAAGAATTTCAAATACGTTTCTGATAACTGTACGTGAAGCATGTACAAGTGCAAGTCGTGCCTGTGTGAGGTCAGCATCGTCGGAGTTTACCTTGCATGAATTGTAGAACGAATGGAAAAGTGCCGCAAGGTCAAGAACATATCTTGTAAGGTGGCTTGGTTCGAGAGTTTCGGCAACCTTGTTGATTTCGTCGGGGAGTGCGATAAGTTTCTCAATAAGTGCACACTCTGACGGATCTGTAAGGAGAGTAAGGTCAGCACCGCCACTTAATGTGATACCCTCTTGCTCAAGATTTCTTATAATACTGCAGATTCTCGCGTGTGCATACTGTACATAGAATACAGGGTTATCGCTGTTCTGTGCAACTGCAAGGTCAAGGTCAAAATCAAGATGTGTTCCTGCCTGACGGAGGTTAAAGAAGAATCTTGCCGCATCGCATCCGATTTCGTCAATAAGGTCGTTCATTGTAATCATCTTACCTGATCTCTTACTCATACGGGCAACCTCGCCATTTCTCATAAGACGTACAAGCTGCATAATAACGATTTCCAGTTTTGATGAATCAATGCCGATTGCATCCATAGCACCTTTCATACGGGCAACGTGGCCGTGGTGGTCAGCACCCCATACGTTTATAACCTTGTCAAATCCGCGTACTGCGAATTTGTTCTTGTGGTATGCAATATCAACTGCGAAATATGTGGGGATACCGTTGGCACGGATAAGAACCTCATCCTTTTCGCTGCCGAATTCTGTGGTCTTGATCCAGAGAGCACCGTCTTTTTCATAAGTGATGCCACTCTTCTTAAGATCTTCTATTGTCTGGGCAACCTCGCCGTTGGCGTGGATTGTGCTTTCTCTGAACCATACGTCGTAGAGGATTCTGTATTTTGCAAGTCCCTCTTCAAGACCTTTTATATTAAGTTCCAATGCGTAAGCAATAAGTGCTTCTTTTCTCTCCTCGGAGGAGCACTCAAGGTATTTATCTCCATGGATAGCAATGAAATTCTTTGCATGTTGACGGATGTCATCTCCCTGATACCAATCCTCGGAAAATTCAACTGCATCTTCGCCTTTTAATTCCTGAATATATCTTGCCTCTAAAGAATTACCGAATTTTTCAATCTGCGCACCTGCATCGTTTACGTAAAATTCTTTTGTAACGTCAAAACCCGCCCATGAAAGAGCGTTTGCAAGTGTGTCGCCAAGTGCACCGCCACGGGCATTGCCCATATGCATAGGGCCTGTGGGATTGGCAGATACGAACTCTACCATAACTTTCTTGCCTTTGCCCATATCGGTTTTACCAAAAGTCTCTTTTTCGGAAAGTACGGCTTTAAGACCGTCATATCTCCATTCATCATTAAGATAGAAATTGATGAAACCGGGACCTGCAATCTCAACTCTGTCTATGTAGGTTCCCTCTGTTTCCATTGCACCAACGAGCGCCTCCGCAATCTGGCGTGGGGGACGTTTTGCAATCTTTGTAAGTTTCATAGCGGTGTTGATTGAGAAATCTCCGTTCTTTCTGTCAGCGGGAATTTCAATCTCAATATCACAAGTGCCCAGGTCTGCCTTTGTAAGCGCCTTTGCAACTGTGCTCTTTATCTGTTCTTTGATATTTGCAATAATATTCATCTTTAAGTACCTCTCTTATATTTTTCTTACCTGTATCTCAAATGTGTTCGTTCCCGAAAACAAATTGTTCATGCTTATGCTGTACTTAACCGAAATCTTTCCACCGTCGGAATCAAGATTTGTTTTGACATCCTCTGTGGTTATGCCCATCATCATGGTTCCGTAGGGTGTTTCATAATAACTCGTTGTCAGCCGGTCCTTGATAAACAGCAATGTGGTATCAACCGCACCGGTTCGGGTAAGCGCCACATAATCTCCGTCTGTTTCAATAGTAGTGGATGTGCCCTCCATTCCGGTGGCTTCTGTTTCATCATAATCAATGAAATACTTGCCATCTTCAAATGTGAAGTCGCCCTCCGCCATCATCTCAATATCTATATTGTCATCATCACTATCATAGGTTTGTATGCCTTTGATAGTTATAACGTAATCTTTCTTATTCAATGTTAGTCCTCCGTCAGCATTTCTCTATATCTACTTTTTCAACAAGACCGCCTATATCGTGTCCCATAAAAAGTCCTGCTATCTTCTCAAATCCGTCTACCGCATCACTTACGAAATAGCGGTTTTCTTTTTTATCTTTACCGTCGGAAAGTTTGTCTTCCGATTCAAGATATTCCTTTACAAAGTGCGCTGTTTCAGCACCTGGATCAATTAATGTAACTCCATCGCCCATATATTCCGCAATAACTTTTTTAAGCATCGGATAATGGGTGCAACCGAGGATAAGAGTGTCAACACCGCTGTTCTTAATATCTTCAAGATACATCTCAACTGTAAGTCGTGTTATCTCGTGATCAGTAAGTCCGTTCTCCACAAGGGGAACGAACAACGGACAAGGCGCAGAAACCGTTACCGCATCGGGCTTTTTTTCGCCAATGAGTTTAGCGTATTTGCCGTTGGAGATAGTTCCTGCCGTGCCGATGATACCGATTTTGCCGTTTCGGGTGGCTTTTACCGCCGCATCAACCGTGGGTTCAACAACACCGATAACGGGAACGGGATATTCTCCTTCTAAAACAGGAAGTGCCACGGTACTTGCAGTACCACAAGCCGCAACTATCAGTTTGATATGGTGTTTCATAAGAAAACCGATATCGTCCCGTACGTATTTTATAATAGTTTCTTCGGAACGTGAACCGTAAGGCACTCTGCCTGTGTCGCCGAAATAGACGATATTCTCATTTCCAAGAACTTTAATCATCTCGCTTACACAGGTGAGACCGCCAAGACCTGAATCAAAAACGCCTATACATCTGTTATCCATATAAACAGTCCTTTATAAATTATTCAAAAGCAAGTTCTACAAGACGTGTGAGCAATTCTTTATAACCAATACCGCAATAGTCAAAAAGTTTGGGGTACATACTGATGCTTGTAAATCCGGGGAGAGTGTTTATCTCGTTGATTCTCACATTCTCTCCGTCTACGAAGAAGTCAACCCTCGAAAGTCCTCTGCCTGAAAGCGCTTCGAATGCCTTAACTGCCTGAGTGCGGACATTCTCTATAGCACTTTCGCTGATAAGTGCAGGGATGTGAAGCTGTGATTTTGATGTTGAGGAATACTTGGAATCGAATGTATAGAATTCTTCGTCTGCCACAACTTCGCCAACAGTTGACGCGATTACGTTACCGCTGTTTCCAAGAACGGCACACTCAACCTCATGACCTGTGAGAAGTTCCTCAACCAAAACTTTGCTGTCGTATTTAGTTGCATTTTCAATAGCGGAGATAAGTTCTTCCCTATTATGTGCCTTGCCGATACCGTAGGATGAACCGGCGTTTGCAGGTTTTACAAATACGGGATAGGGAAGTTTGCCCTCAATCTCTCCGATCTTTTCGTCTATATCATCATAAGAGCGAACTGTTACCCAATCCGCCTGATTGATACCTGCGTGAGCGAATACTATCTTTGCATACTCTTTATCCATACCAACGGCAGAGCAGAGAGTTCCCACACCTACGTATTTCACTCCTGCCATATCAAAAAGCCCCTGCAATCTTCCGTCCTCGCCGTTTGTTCCGTGGAGTACGGGGAAGAATACGTCTGCCTTGATTTTATAGTGGCTGTCGCCGTCTAAAACAAGTATGTAGGGTTCAACTGCATTATGGTCGATGCAGACTCTCTTAAGGTCGCCCTCATGCCATGTGTCATTTTCTATATTTTCAATGTTTCCGTCGTAGAGATACCATGTGCCCTTATCGGTAATTCCGATTGTTATGATATCATAGAGTTCCCTGTCAATATTGCGGAGAACAGATGCACAACTGCGCAGCGAAATACTGTATTCGGCAGACTTACCGCCAAAGAGAACACAAACCGTCTTTTTCATCTAAACACCTTCCAAAAATATACTTTCCCTTTTAATATACTATTATATCACAGTTACATGAAAAACGGAATAGTTTTTTTGTAATTTATTTGCGATTTTGCAAGGCATTTTCTGTGTTTTTTGCATAAAAAAAGTGCCCCGCATTTGCGGAGCACTTGCATACAATAGATTAATCTGTTGTGTAAGGGAGCAGAGCGATGTGTCTTGCTCTCTTGATAGCTGTTGTAAGCTGTCTCTGGTGTTTAGCACAGTTGCCTGTAACACGTCTGGGCAGGATCTTGCCACGTTCAGAAACAAATCTTCTAAGCTTTGCAACATCTTTATAATCAATGTGTTCTACTTTATCAGCACAAAACGCGCAGACTTTTCTGCGGGGTTTTCTGCGGAAACGCTTTTCTTCCATTTTCGATATCCTCCTTTATTAGATTAGAAAGGAAGGTCGTCTTCAGCGGGCATGGGGATAAATCCATCACTTGCGCCAAATGCCGCACCGCCATCTGCTGCAGGAGCTGTCTGAGGACGAGCTTCATCTGCTTTTGCAGTGCCTTTGTCGCCTGCGAAATATGCCTCATCAACGCTAACTTCTGTAACGTAGTGCTTCTGACCATCCTTATCGTATGATCTGGTCTGCAATGAGCCGACCACACCGAGCATTCTGCCTTTTCCGAAATTTTTACTGATGAACTCAGCAGTCTGTCGCCAAGCCACGCAGTTGATAAAATCGGCGTCATACTCACCGTTGGCATTTCTGAAACGTCTGCTTACTGCAAGTGAGAATGTGCAAACGCTCACGCCGTTGGGAGTAGTGCGGAGTTCAGGATCACGGGCGAGTCTGCCCATAAGAATAACTTTATTCATCTTAATACCTCCTGATTACTGCTCTTTTCTGATTACGATGCTTCTGATGATACCGTCTGTAATACGGTACACACGTTCCAGCTCAGCGATGAATTCTGCCTGTGAAGAGAATTCGATGAGAGTGTAGTAACCCTCTCTCTTGTGGTCAATCTCGTAAGCGAGACGGCGTTTGCCCCACTCGTCTACGTTATCAACTGTGCCGTTAGCTGCGATGAGATCTTTGAATTTCGCTACTAAAGAAGCTGTTGCTTCCTCACCCACTGCTGTGTCGATAACGAAAATCGTCTCATACTTGTTAATTACGTTTTCCATTATATTCACCTCCTCCCGGACTTATGGCCCTTTCACAATATTTGAAAGAGCAAGGAAGCTGATAACAAAATCAGCTCTATCATTGTACTATAACAGCCCCAATTTGTCAAGAAAATTTATTTTTACCATAATTTTTCATAACAATTTTACAATAGACATGGGTTTTTTAAGGTGTTTTTTGCCGTATTTAAGAAATTTTCACTCATTTTCTAACTTATAAAAAAAATACTTGCAATTTGAAAAATTTTCTGCTATAATACTATTCGTATCTTAATTTGTATCTATTTGGATTGTATTAACAGGAGGTGTTTCATATATGGCAAAGTGCGAAATTTGCGGCAAAGGTGTTGTGTTCGGTATTAAGATGAGCCACTCTCACAGAAGAACAAACAGAACATGGAAGCCCAATATCAGAACTGTGAAAGCTACCGTTAACGGTACTCCCAAAACTATGAAAATTTGCAGCAGATGCTTGCGTTCTATTAAATCTCAGCAGGCATAATGATTTTAGTTTGAATACGAAATCATATCCGTCGGTGCAAAAGGCATCGGCGGTTTTTGTTGTGTATTGGCAAAAATGGCTGAACGGTTATCCGTTCAGCCATTTTTCATTTAAGATATTTTTCTATAATTCGTCCCATTACAAAATTTGCTGTATAACGCTTTGGAAGGAGTTTGCAGTTTGTTCGCATTGCTGTCATATATTCAGGATTGTCCATCGCCCACACAATGCTGTCGTAAAGTGTCCCCGCTTTATCATTGGGGTAAATCCACCCCGTTTCAAAATCGCGGATCATCTCCCCTGCCGCATTCCACTTACTGCTGATAACGGGAAGACCTGCAGCATATGCATCTATTAACGTCCCGGGACAACCCTCTCCGTCAAAATGTGTCGGGAAGAGAAGCGCCACATGGTTAGTTAAAGTTGACACACTCTTTTCAAAATCAACTCTGCCGCCGTAGGTTACATATTCGCCGTGAGTTTCAAGAAGTTTATCAAACTCCTCTTTATAATCATCCTCCACAGCACCCCATATATCAAGATGAACTTTCGTTTCGTGTTCTTTATTATACCTTGCAACCGCCTCAATAGCATCGGTCATTCCCTTTTCCTTCATGACACGGCTGAACATACAGAATCGGAACTTGCCCTCATCATCAGGAACGGCTACAGCATCTTTGGAATCAAGAACTTTGAAATTTGAAAACACATCGCAATTGGTTACGCCGAGTTCTTCAAGCTGACCTTTCATATAAGCCGTCTCAACCCAGTTGGAGTCAAATGAATTAAGATGCTCAACCGCATCTTTCCACTCCGCCATATCCTCATGAAGATGGCCGCCCAGAACGTTGTGGTAAATCTTACGCTTTAAGAATTTCTTTACCTTATACATCATAGGCAGATAAACTCTTAACCCATTGGTTGAGAGAATCATCACAATAGTTTTGCAAGAGAGTATGCAACGAAAGGTATCCCACAGAAGTTTTATCTTGTTCTTCCTGTTATAATAAGTGTCAACGCAGAAAATATCATCAAAACCGCGGTTTTTCAGTTCTTCATAAAAAACCTTGGTCTTGACAGTCTGCCCGTCAAAGAATGTCTCTTTGCCACCGAAATGACCTATAATACCGATTCTTTCTTTACTCATAATCAAACCTCGTAAGTATCATTTGTATGAATACATTATACAACAGATAAGGAGATTCTGTCAAACAACAGAATCTCCTTTTTTGAAATATTTTTCAATCATCGTTATGTATCTTGAAAACGCTTTTGAGTATCCTGCGCCAGAATTTAGGGGCTTTCCATACTACCACTTTCATATAAACCACTCCTTTGTCTTATATAGTATGCTTTTATCTGACAGTTGGTGCGGATGTATAAAATGACAAATTACGGAAACAATATGCCCAGGAGGTGTTTTCCGGATGAAAAGGATTATACTTAAAACTGCAAAAAGGGAAAAGAACAAGAAAAACGGAGGCGGGTTATTCTACACTATTCTGTTTGTAACGATTGTGGCGGTTGGTACTACGGCTTATGTGATGCATACGAAAAACATGGCGGTCAGCGAACTGACAAAAAATGCACAACAAATCGCCGTGGGCACACCCGAATTAAAACCTATAAAGATAGAACTCCCTCCCGATATTGCACCAGCGGAAATCGATGAAGTTGTAGTGGCAGAAGAACATTGGCAAAGTGATGATGTACTTCCTGTTGAAGAAGAGATTATCTACGAGGAGGCAGAAGCCGTAACAGCAGAGCCAACGCAAACAACTTCTATATCCTGTCCCGTAGATGGAGAAATCATAAAACCCCACAGCGACACGGAACTTGTGTATTCAAAGACGATGGAAGACTGGCGGCTCCATAAGGGTATTGACATCGCAGTTCCCATCGGTACGGAAGTAAAAGCATCTGCAAACGGCACAGTAAGCGAATGTTACACCGATACCGCAACTGGAGTAACAGTTATAATCGACCACGGAAACGGAATTATGACAAGGTACTCCAATCTGGCATCATCCAGCACCGTCAAGGCCGGGGAATCCGTTGAATCAGGTACCGTAATCGGCGTAGTAGGCGATACCGCAGAATTTGAGATTGCCGATGAACCACATCTCCATTTTGAAGTGATAAAAGACGGAAAAAGCGTTGACCCGAAAAGTTATTTTAATTGAGTTTTGTTTGCCCATAGCAATTAAAAAGCAGAAACGAAAATTTCGTTTCTGCTTTTTAATGTATGTACATAGATTTTAATTTACCGAGCACTTTTCTTTCAAGGCGTGAAACCTGCATCTGTGAAACTCCCATATCCTGTGCCAGTTCCCTCTGGGATTTACCTTTATAATACCTGCCCACGATAAGGTGTTTCTCCTCGGCTGTCAGTTTTCGCAAACTTTCGCAGAGGAAATCGCGATTCTCTATAACAAGGAAGTCATCTTCTTCCACACCGATTGTCTGTGAAAGCGTTACCTCGCTGTTATATACCGTCTCCTCAAGGGAACGCATATTTACAATATCTCCGTACTGTAAGGATTCTGTTATATCCTTGTCCGCAACCTGAAGGGCCGCCGCAAGTTCGTCAACCGTTGGGGGCGTTATCCCCTGTTGCTCGTGAGACAAACGGATTCTGTCCGCTTTACGGAATATCTCATATAACCGTCTCGGGAGTTTTATGATAAAACCTTTATCCCTGAAATATCTCTTGACCTCGCCAAGTATGGTTGGCGTAGCATAAGTAGAGAATTTAACACCACGGGCGCAGTCAAACCTGTCAATCGCAATAACAAGGCCCATACACGCCACCTGATATATATCCTCGTACTCAACGCCCTTATTTACATAACGTTTCGCGATGGCCTTTGGTAGATACTGGAATCTTTCGAATATCTTTTCGCGGAGAGACGGGTCCCTGTCCTTACAGTAAAGGCAGAGCAGTTCGTCGCATTCGCCGGGAATATTACAATTTTTGTACTGCTCCATCCTTTCACCGCCTTATTTCATAATGTGTGCCAATATTCCATCAGCCGCATTTATCTTTGTCTGAATCTCATCAGTAATGCTTTCGGGAGATATATATCTGTAACAAGCGTACAGCGTTTGTGTGGGTATTCCCTTACTTTCAAGGTACTCGTTTCCTTTTAAGGAAATGCCCATAACAGTACCATCCTCTGCGATATACAGGTTTTCTTCGCTGACTCCCTGTAATTCTGCCACACGGGAGATATCACCAAACACCATATCGTCCTCGTACATCTCAAGCAAATCCTCATCTATAAGGAAAAGTATGGAATCATCTGCCGCAAAGGCAATGGAAACCTGCTGTCCCGCCATCATTTCTTCCTGATTCTGCGGTTTTACAGGGAAAGTGATCACATGAACATACGCCTTGCTCACACCGTCTCCGTTCAGGTCAGGGATAACGCCGTTGGATGCCATGTCGTTCCCAATTTCTTCAGAAGCAGTAGACATTGAATAATTGCTTAGTACAGCCGTGATCACAAGGTCGTCTTTCACTTTATTGTGGCATTCTACAGCAAAGTATGCAACGGCAATAATCATTACTACTGCAATAATCATATGCCACTTGTAGTAATATATAATATCTGAAAATTTAGTTAATTTTTCTTTTTTCATTTTATTTGTTCCTCAAGCGATTATTTCTGTGCGATGTAAATTGCACCACAAGCACCAACGCCCACGTGAGCACCGATTGTACCGCCGATATTTATAAGATTTTCTTCCGGCACATCATAACCCATTGAACGGATTGATTCTGCAAGGATATCAGAATTCTTTCGGTCGTGGGAATACATAGTATACACAGGGAAAGAAGTGTCGGGTTTAATCTTTTCCATGTGCGCACAGATATTCTTGATGCCCTTGCGCATACTGAGTGCCTTTGCAGGTACTTCTACCCTGCCCTCGCGGGAAACTGTAATCATAGGTTTGATATTTACGAATGAGCCAACTGTATATGCAGTATGTGAGATTCTGCCACCTTTGTAAAGGTATTCGAGAGTGTCAATACAAGCAAATATCTCTACTCTGTCGCGTATCTCCATTACTGCCTCGGCAATCTCGGAAGCGGATTTACCCTCGTCGCGAAGTTTCACAGCATGTTCAACTAAAATTCTCTGTCCGCCTGTAGCGGTAAGACCGTCTATTACATAGCAATTGTCGAATTCCACATTGTTTTTCATAAGGCAAACACTCTGGTATGTTCCGCTGAGTGCAGAAGAGAGTGTAATAAATACTGCTTCATCCCCTGCCGCCTTTGCTTCTTCCATTGCCTGTTCCACATCAAAGGGAGATGGCTGTGCTGTCTTGGGGAATACATCACTCTCCTGAAGAAGAGTATAAAACTCTGTTTTGTTAAGATTGATATTTTCTATATACTCCTCATCACCGAAATTAATTCTCATAGGTGTGCAGATGATATTTTTCTCTGTAAGTTCGTGGGGCTCAAAATCCGCCGCCGAATCTGTTATAATACGTACCATATTATTCTCCTTTCGCAATCATCATAACACAGGCATCGCCCGAGTCATTTTTGAGTTCCAGCGCAAATCCGTCTTCAGTCTCTTTTCTGCATACTGTGATACTCTCTCCTGCAATAAGTTCCTTGCGGTATCGCACATTAAGTTCCTTCATCTTAAAATCGTCGGGAAGATAATCGAGAAGTATCTCAACAGATTTTACGTTATTCATATGATTATTTGTGTCGATATCACGCTTTTCTACCTTTCGGGTGTCAATGGTTTCAATCTCCTCCAGGGGCTTAAATCTTTCAAAAAGCAAACCGTTGTCGGGTTCATCCACCTTATCAAATGCATCAATGCACTCCTGGGGAATTCTCGCGATACGTCTTTTCTCGGTGTTCATAGTAAACCAGTCCGCAGTGGCAATTATCTTGCGCTCTCCGTCCTGCCACACCTCATAACCACGGTTTGACTCGCATGTTTTTATCGTCATAATACCGGTCTTAACCGTAACTTTACTGCGGTTGTGCAAAGTCGCATCAAAGCGCAGACGCCAACCCTCAAGAAGCCATGCAATCTTCATCTCCGCAAGTTTTTCAGTATCGTAACCAACAGCCGCAGAATGCAGTATTGCCGCTTCCTGCAGAATGTCGAGAACAGTACTTATCTTAATATTACCGCGTCTGTTAAGATCGCCGTATCGAAATTCATATTCCTTTATATACATCATCTTTCTCCGTTTTCTTGAAGGTTACTTATAATATTATACCAAAATCCACCTACCTTTTCAACCCTGTTCACAGAAAATTAACATGTTGATATACATATACAACATAATAAGATTTTTTCTTGCATAATATTTCATATTCTGCTATAATTGTTGTATAATCATACTTTCAAAATGAAAGCGAGGAATTTCTATGTATCCTGAAGCAACTTATGAAAAAAAAGGAATGCGAATGAGAGGTGGAATCATCACATTCTTTGCGATGGCATTCGTCTGGCAGATTCTTTGGCCCGTGATTTATTATTCAATAATTCCGGACATTGAGGGATATTACCTTAATTTTGATTTCTTTGAATTTGCTTTCGGCAATCCACAGTATCTTTTCTGGCTTATAATTCCGCTTTTTATCATAATTCATGCATCATTCCTTCACAGAGTGATTCCCTCAAAAGTTACATACTCAATAGTTACAATGCTTCTCCTTACGGGGTATGTGCTGAACGCTGTGGAATACGGTTATTTCCTGTTCCCTTCTGAAATGTACTGGACATGTGGAATTATCACAGTACCGTTATTCCTTCTTTCTATAATCTTCGTCCTCGTGGGACGCGGCGGAAAAGGTTTCGTGGTAAGTGCATACACCATTTCCTTTGTGCTTTTTGGAATATATTTCTTTGCGCGTATGGCAAATAATATGTTCGGCTATGGTTTTGGCTCGATTCGTTCAGACGAAGCCGAGTTCCTTTATGTAATAGCAAGTCTGCCTGTGCAGGAACTTACATTCCTTATCGGCATGTTCATTCTTGGTCTTTCAAGTTGCCCGTCAGGTGATCCTGTACCTTCGGCTCCCGCATACAGCACACCAACATACAGCGTACCACCTTACACCCCGCAGACCTATGATCTGCCCCAGTATAACCAACCCCCGTACGAACAGCCACAGTACAATCCTCCTCAGTACAACCAGCCCCCGTACGAACAGCCACAGTACAATCCTCCTCAGTACAATCAGCCCCAGTATAATCCCCAGGCATATGACCCACAGAGCAGCAACACCCCTAACGGAAACGGCAGCCGGTTGATCGACAGCAATAATCTGCGCTAAGGAGGAAGAAATATGTATCCTGCTAATGAAACAAAAGAAAAACCATTGAAATTCCGGTTGGGGATGATTATACTCTTCGCAGTTGCGACGTTATTTTATATTCCTGTTCTCTGCTATACATTTGACTGTTCCCCTTGGCAAAACATCATTATCGTTCTTCTTACTTTTTCTCTGACAGGAATGCTGACTGTATATTCATCATTCCTTTATAAGAAGATCAAACCCAAAGTAGTGTTTATCATTTCGTGTGGTTCTCTCACATTTCTATATATAGCAAGTTACTTGTTCCGAATGAATATGTATGGGTTTCCTCTGCCTACCATGTTCATTTTAAGAACCATGATTCTCATATCCCTCTTTGTACCGGCAATTATATTTATGATAAAAGAGTCGAAATTAAGTAAGTTATTCGTTATAATTGCATTTTGTGTTTCTTCTTTAATTGCGATTCCTGTTTTCATCAGATGTATAGGCAATATTATCACACTCTTGCGGGGATATTGGTGGGGCTTTGATATTGTTGCTGATCACGTTCATAGTCTTTCTCTCCTGGCAGGTTTATTCCTCCTCGGTCTTGCAAGTTGCAATGGCAAATCAATGGTTGCAGCGAAAGTGAATTACGGCGTGGCTGATTACGGTATGAACTACGGAGGAAACAACTACAGCGGTCAGAATTACTGTGGACAGAACAGTATCGCGGCTCCTGTATACGAGGATCCAAACCACGTTGCACAGAATAGCGCTAATTATCAGGAACCTGTTTATACACAGCCCGTTTATACACCACCTGTATATACTGCACCTGTAAATGAGGTTCCGTCTCCCGTTCCGGCACCTGCACCTGTTCCCACACCTGCTCCGGCAGTTTCTTCTGCCGACGAGATCGTTAAATTCAAGCAACTCCTCGACCAGGGAATCATCACACAAGAAGAATTTGACGCCAAGAAAAAGCAGTTGCTCGGACTGTAATCAAAAAACACATACAAAAAGGACTATGGATTTCCATAGTCCTTTTTTGTTAATCCTTGAATATTTAACTATAACTTCAATGATTCATTTTACATGTCAACTGCCACCAGGAAGCGGAATGTTACTCTGCGGGAAGCAGCCAGATCCACATTGCCGTTTGCGTCATAAACCGGCTGACTGTTTGAATATCCCACGGCTTCCATTGTGTTCATGATTGCAGAAACGTCAACTCCTGTATCAGCAGACAGACAGTAATTCATTACGTTGTTTGCACGTTCCTCAGAAAGCGGCAAACCACTGGCATATGTACTTCCTTCCACAGGAGCAGTATGACCTTCAACTATTGTTTTTGAAATAAATCCCGCATATTTTTCAGAGAAAGCGACATTTGTATATGCCTTGATGAACTTGTTCAGGAACACCTTGCCTTCATCACTCAAAACTGCTGAATCTCCGCCGAACAAAACACCTGTATCAAGCGTTATGGTTCCGTCTTCTTTGTTTACTATAACAGCGATACCTTCCTGTTCAAAAGCGACAATCATATCGTCCAAAAGGGCGCCTTTACGCTGTGTAACATCTGAAAGACGAGAATTTGCAACGATCAGATATACATCCGTACCACCCTCATATTTTGCATAAACATAATATGCCATAGGGTTACGTGCAGTATAACTGTATGACTGATATCCTTCAAGCAGTTTCTCACCGGTCATAGTGTCGACAAGATCATATCTGTAATTTGCACTTTCTACCTTTACAACCCACGGAGCGAATGCATATCCGCTGATTGTATAATCCTTGTCCTTGTGAGAATAATACATAGTTTTGTCATCAATCTTCTTACTTGCAGTGAACTCGTTGGTAAACACAGTTGTATCCTTACCATCACCGCCGGTGAAGTAAATGGCACCGTTCTTATCTATCATTGTATATCCCGAATCATTTTTCAGAATCCAGTGATTTCCGATGATTTTGTCATAATATACAAGGTCATAAGTTCCTTCGACTATGTTGTTTCCTTCCAGGTTGTATACTTTGTTGTCCATCAAAATAACAGAACCGTAGCAAACAATGTTGCTGTTAAACTCTGCAGAGATAACATTGCCGGTTTTGTCCATTACAACGCTCTTGGTGCTTCCGTCAACATTCTTTGTTGCGACATAGCTTCCATCTCCATTTGCTGTTTTCGGAATAAATCCTGAAAGATCATAGCTGAACAACAGGTTGTGCTTATCATCGTACATCTCACCTGTTTTGCCTTCAACAGTATATGAGCCGTCTTCCAGCACATTTGCTCCTTCCGGCAAAAGATTTCCGTCAGCGTCGACGATTATTCTTTCATCAGAACCGCCAAACTTACAGGTGATCACACCACCTTCGGCGAGGATATATCCCGCCTCTTTTGTATCTGTCAAACCGGGAACCTGCTTACCTGTAGTAACGTCATAAACATACCATTTACCCTTATATAAAGCTTCCTGTTCAGCGGCTAAAGTAACCTTTTCATAACTTCCGTATTGAATAACCGCATCATCGTCATCAACATATGTACGCTCTGTGGCTTCAAATACCTGAACGAATCTATCACTGATGAAATAGTAATCTGCATACTGGAAGGGAACTACAACTCTGCCCTTACCGTTAATCAGGCCAAAGGAATTAAGCCCTGCAACGTCATTATAATCAACAGCCATTTTCTCTGCAACAATAAAATGGCTCTTTACATCTCTGCAGGAAACATATTTTGCACCTGTATCGTATGTTCCTTCAAGAGACATAACACCATACAGGCCATCATCCCCCTTATAATAAAGACCACCTGAAGTTGTTGTGAAAACGTCTATGTCAAGTGTACCTACTTTTTCGGCTACAAGGAAATCATTAATCTGCGCGAACTCAACAGTATTTGTTTCAGCTTCTTTTTTGCAACCTCCAAAAGATAATGCAAGTGCCGCAACAAGAATCAGCGACAGAATGGAACTTAGTCTTTTCTTCATTTTAATCCTCCTCTTTTGATACGGCATATCTTTATCAGAATATGTCGTTATTCCGAGATTTACATCCGGGAAATATACAGGCATTATATCACTTTACGACATTTTTGTCAAATATTTCTTAAACATCTGCCTCCGCTTCCGAATAAACAAGAACACGCCCTGTGGCAACCCCAAATACATACAAAAAAGCTCAACTGCTTAGGGGATTGACGGAAGGGATATAATAACAACGTCCCCCTTCTTTATACCCATTACTTTCAAAGCAGCTGAAACCTTATCTATATTATTAAACAACTGTGAAAAACTGATTTATTTAGAAAAACAACTTAATGCAGGTTCTGATACTAAATCAGAGCATTTTTCAGACAAAATGCCGTATAAACTTTTATTTATAGGTGTAGACGACTGTGCTGAATATTCAGTGGAAATCCCGCTCACATCACCAACCCCTTCAAATGTCTTATACGTATACAGGACATATCGAATTTTGTCAATACCGACACCGTATCCGACAGAAAATGGTTATATCAAAAGGTTCAAACATTGATAACCCTTAAACCTTTTCTTTTTGCATAATTGACTGTATAATATGTCCCTCCCGAACTCTTGTTTATATAGCACACACAAACAGAACTGTTATCTACCAGATGACGGTTTCTTTTTTGCATACAATTATTTGTGTACTCAATATTTGTATATACTACTTTATCTGCTCTTTTCTTTATATCTTCATATATCTGTATATCTCTTTCCGACCAAAGTTTTGCCTGTGAAACACATGGCAAAACCAGTATAAGGCGGATATGCGGATATTTCAACTTTGCTTTTAATACGGCTTTGGCGGCAATAGTATCAAATCCCAATGCTCCACCTGTACCAAAATACCGATATCCCTCTCCCACTAATTTATCTATTGTTTCTTCAACACTGTTGCATATTAAATCATACTTGTTTTCCGGTATATTCCTATGTCCCGAAAAGCAGCAGGTTTTTTCCACAAACACATTCATATTTTATCCTCTGTATACTAAAAATACCTATTAAAAGGTTTTCGATATTTATAGTATATAATATTTATTTTTTAATATCAATGGTCTGTGGATATTCTGTTTTAATATTTATAGACTGTATTCAGAGGTGGTACTAATGAGCGAAGTGGCAAAAATTGTCGGTCAAAGAATACGCAATTACAGAACACAGTCAGGATGGAGTCAGGAAAAACTGGCAGAGGCAGCCGGATGTCATCCCACATATATTGGTCAAATAGAACGGGGCGAGAAAAACGCCACTATAGAAAGCATCGAGAAGATTGCAGTCGCTCTTGGAGTTTCAATGTCCGTTCTTTTTGAAATGTTAGGCAGAAAATCCGATAATCAAAAAAACATTCCTGCTCAATGCTATGAACTTTTGTCAGCGAAGAGCATTGAAGAACAGGAACACATCTATAATATACTTCTTGAAATGGATAAATATAAGAAGAAATAAGAACTGAAAAAGCCCTTGTATAACACAAGGGCTTTTTTGTTAGGTTTAATCTTGTTTATCGGCAATCGGCTTCTGCGACTCCGTTCGCCTGTCGGCAATTGGCTTCTGCGACTCCGTTCGCCTGTCGGCAATTGGCTTCTGCGACTCCGTTCGCAACTCTGCATTTATACAAAGGTTGAGTTGCTCACTCCGCATGCATTCGCCATTTCCCGCTCGCGGCATACCCGGTATGCCTTATCGCTCGCTGACGACTCTTTTCGTTTGCTGAAGCAAACTCATTTGTCGGAAATTGGCTTCATTGTTGGGAACAAGAGAACATCACGGATTGAATAAGAGTCTGTGAGGAGCATTACGAGACGGTCGATACCGATACCAAGACCGCCTGTGGGGGGCATTGCGTATTCAAGTGCATTGATGAAATCGTCATCCATCATATTTGCCTCTTCGTCGCCCTTTTCTCTTGCTTCAACCTGTTTTAAGAATCTTTCTTTCTGGTCGATAGGATCATTAAGTTCGGAGAATGCGTTACCGTATTCTCTACCCATAATGAAGAACTCAAATCTCTCAGTCAAGCGGGGATCTTCGGGTTTTCTCTTTGCAAGAGGAGAAACCTCTACGGGATAGTCTATAATAAATGTGGGCTGAACGAGTTTTTCTTCTACTCTCTCTTCAAATGCAAGGTTAATGAGTTCGCCACGTGTGAGTTCTCCCTCAACCTCTATACCCATACCTTTAACAGCAGCAAGGGCTTCAGCATCTGTTTCAATAGTATTGAAATCAACGCCTGTGAACTTCTTGATAGAATCAATCATTGTGATTCTCTCCCAACCGGGAGCCATATCAAGGTCTGTGCCCTGATAGTTAATCTTTGTAGTGCCGAGAACTTTCTCACAAACATAAACAATCATCTGCTCGGTAATATCCATCATACCGTGATAATCTGTGTATGCTTCATACAATTCAATTGTTGTAAACTCAGGGTTATGCTTGATGCTCATACCCTCGTTACGGAAGATTCTGCCCATTTCATAAACTTTCTCAAAGCCGCCAACGATAAGACGTTTGAGGTAAAGTTCTGTTGCAATACGGAGATACATATCAATATCAAGTGTATTGTGATGTGTAATGAACGGACGTGCAGCAGCACCACCGGGGATTGAGTTAAGGATAGGAGTATCTACCTCAATATAACCGCGGTTATCCAGAAATTCACGGATTGTGCTGATGATCTTTGAACGGATCATAAATGTATTTTTAACCTCAGGGTTTACGATGAGGTCAACATATCTCTGACGGTAACGCAGGTCCATATCCTTAAGACCGTGGAATTTCTCGGGGAGTGGCTGGAGTGATTTTGAAAGAAGAGTAACCTCTGTTGCGTGGATAGAAGTTTCGCCTGTCTTTGTCTTAAACACTTCACCACGGATACCAACGATATCACCGATATCCATTTTCTTGAAGAGCTTGTACTCTTCCTCGCCGATATTATCTCTTGCAACGTACGCCTGAATCTTGCCCTCTCTGTCCTGAACATGGCAGAAAGATGCCTTACCCATAATACGTTTGCTCATAAGACGACCTGCAACTGATACGCTCTTACCCTCAAATGCATCAAAATCCCCAAGAATCTCGGCAGAATTATTTGTTCTGTCGTACTTGGTTATCTGGAACGGGTCCATGCCGTTATCCTGAAGTTCTTTGAGTTTTTCTCTGCGGATTTTAAGTATCTCATTCAAATCCTGCTCCGGAGCGTTGTTCATTTCTTTTGTATTTTCCTGCATTTTAGATCTATCTCCTTATTTACTGATGTCGATTATTTTGAACTGGATTGTACCGCCGGGTGTTTCAATATCAACGACATCGCCCTTTGCATGACCGATAAGCGCTTTACCGATAGGGGATTCGTCTGAAATCTTATTCTTATTGGGATCTGCTTCTGTAGAGCCAACAATCATAAATGTTTCTTCCTCGTCAAATTCAAGATCGAGAACTGTTACTTTTGCACAGATGCCAACAACGTTTACGTCAACATCGCTTTCGTCAACAATCTCTGCATTGCGGAGCATTTTTTCAATCTCAACAATACGGATTTCCATCTTGCCCTGTTCGTCCTTTGCAGCATCGTACTCTGCATTCTCGGACAAATCTCCGAATCCACGGGCAATCTTGATTTTCTCCGCCACTTCACGGCGCTTTGTAACCTTGAGGTATTCAAGCTCTGCCTCCAGATTTTTCACGCCCTCGGGAGTGAGAACTACTTTCTTTTCTGCCATCTCTTGCTTTCTCCTTTATATATACATTTCCGTGTAGTAATCAAAGGTGCAATACTTTTCTATCTTACACATTATAAACATTTATATTCATTTTGTCAACATAAATAATCATAAAGAATGTATTTTTATTTTATGCCTTTCCAAAACGCCTTTTTCTATTTTTTCTCCAAGGATTGCCTCCACCACATCGGCTGTGAAAAACCGCTTTTTTTCATCGGCAAAAACAGTATTTCCGCAACCCCTCATATCAACAGTTATGTCGTGATTGCCACCGTCTCCCGAACGGATAATTCCTACCCCGCCTGATGCACCGAGTTTAAGAGCAAGACCTGTGGAGGACAGAATCTCCGTGGCGATATATGATGCATCTTCTTCAGTTTCCAGAGACACATATCTGAAATGAGCTGCGGCGCATTTTATTATATCCAGTGTGATACCGTCCAGATCTGTATCATAAACAGTGCAATTCTCACAATTTCCTGAAATCTTTGCAGCACGGGATATCATAAGAGGATATATGACTTGCATAAGTTCTTTGCCTGTATACAGTTCTATTCCCCGTTTTTCAAGTTCCGCAACTGTAAATGCAGGTACTTCCCCGCGGATTACGGCACGGTTCACTTTGTTTCGGGATATGAACCGCTTTAAGCGCCTTCGGGTGTTAAGCCCTTTTACATATATAATATCTGCACCCTCCACCGAAACGGATGAAATTTCAACTTTGTCCCCCGAAGATATAACCGCTATAACCGACACCTTATCGCACCTCCTTATGGTGCAATTATATTTATATAAGGAAACAATTATACCAAAAAGAAAACAGTATGTACAAAACATACTGTTCTCAACTTAAAACAAAACTGTAAGAAGAAGTTCTTCCTCTTCTTTTTCTGCACGGAGACGTTCCTCTTCGAGACGGCGTTCCTCTTCAAGACGACGCTCTTCCGCAAGTCGACGTTCTTCTTCAAGACGGCGCTCCTCCGCAAGTCGTGCTTCTGCGGCAAGTCGTTCCGCTTCAATACGTGCCTTTTCCCGTTCCAGACGGAGTTCCTCTTCCTTCTGACGGCGTACGAACTCTTCGTGCTGTCTCTTTTCTTCCTCGTACTCGGCTCTCATATCGGGATTCCATTTGAGTGTTCTCTCAATAAGTGCCTCATCCTCTGTTGTCCTTGCTTTATAATACACCGCTTCGCAAAGCCATTTTTCATCATCTATATTATCCGAAAGCGCAAGACGGCGAAGACCATATTCAGTAGCAAGACGGCTGTCCGTCTCGTAAAACATAAGATATTGCAAACTTTCAATATGATTTGGATCTTTCTGTATCTGCTGACGGTAATAGGGAAGCGCTTCCTCATCCTCGTGATCATAAGATCTCTCTATAGCAAATCCACGGTACCAGGGATCGTAAGAAAAACCGTAAGTATCCATCTCGTCCATAGTTTCTGTCAGGTCATCATAATCATCATAATTATCAACCTGTGCTTTCAAGAGGTTGTTATACACATATTTTTCATGTATACCGTGCATAAGTGCTTCTTTTGCATCCTCTACCGCCTCATAGGCATCACCGAGCATCCTGTTGTGATAAGAACGGTTACCGTAAGCATAGCCCGTCTGCTGACCAAGGTCGATTGCGACAGTGTACCATTTGACGCAATATTTGTAGTCTGCGTTCGTCATATTCTCCTTTTTGCTTCGGGAATATGCCATTCTGAACGCACAATCCACTATTTTTGAATTATAAGAGTTAGTCTCTCTGTCATTCTCGGTATATATGGCATCTGCCTTTGCATAATCCTTTGCAAGGTAATAATGTTCTCCCGCAAGAAGGTAATTATAACAAGCATTGCCAAGATTATTCTGATGACGATACGCCCTTGCAAGGTGGAGCAGATAATTGGGTGGGAGTTGTTTATTACTCCTGGCAAGAAGTTCTCTGTACTGCTCAAGATATTCTACGATTGTATCGGAATGAGAGGGAGCATTTTCTGCATTTGCGAGAGTTTCGGCAATATATGCTCTTACCTCGTAAGTGTCTTTGCAATCCATTGCTGTACAGAATGAATCATAAGCGTTCTGCACCTCTCCTGATTTAAGATATCGGAGTCCCTGCTCAATATAACGGGGATACTCTTTCTCTCTTGCGGCTTTCTCAGCGGCTTTCCTTGCCTCTTCCTGTGCCTGAAATCTTCTGAATTCCTCGTCGCGTGCCGCCTGTTCACGACGGCGTTGCTCTTCCATCTCACGCTGACGCTGTTGCTGTTCGCGTCTTTGCTGTTCCTGCTGCTGTTGCTGTTCTCTTTCTGCCCGCATTTCGTCTGCTATATCTGCAATATAATTATCGAAATTGCCCCAATAATCCATATCGGAAAGATATTCATGCACCATATCTTTGGTAATGCGAAGTCCTCTTGCAGCAGGTTTGCCCGGGGCATATCTGCCAAGATCCATACCTCCACCGAAGTTGTTGGTTCTCGTTCTCTTGTCGGGGTTGAACCTTGCTTTTTCTAAAACTTCGGAAACTACTTTCATACCTGTTGTGATGTTGCCATTACCATAATCCATACATTCCGCGATTGTCTGCATACTTTGTCTTTGGACTACATATCGATGTACGATCTCCGTAGCTTCTCTAATGTTCATAATTCATCAATCCTCCCTGTGGAGTTTCTTTTTCCAGACAAAACCTTCGTCTTTTACAACTACTTTACCTACAAAACCGCCTTTTTCAACATCAAAGGTGCGGGTGAAAGTTTCTTCGTTTTCATCAAAGATGTTTATGTTATGCTCTATTCTGTCGTAATCGCAAGGGATAACATACGCTTTCGACTCAAGTGAAAATACCCCTTTCTTGCCAAAACGTTCAACAATGACATATCGGTCATTACTTGTTTTCTTTATATCAGTAAAAGCAAAAGGTGTTAACAGATAATCAAATTCCATACCCACCCCATCACGGTTGTTGGTAGATTTATATGATGCCACAGCATAGTAACCGTCTTTGTGTACTATATAATTTGTGCCCCAGCTCAACTGACGACCAAATTCGTATTCGGGATTTTTGCCGAAATAAAGATTGTAGCAATCCTTTGCACAGAGTTTACGGTCAGTAACGGGGATTTTTGCTGAAGTATCTGCTCCGAAAAGGAAAAGTTCGGGACCTGTAATTTTCACAGCACTGGGTTCTTTTCCGTAAGGATACTTGTAATCGTCAAAAGAAACACCATTGCCGTTTAAGAGAACCAAACCCTCGCATTTTGCCGGATTGGGGGAATAAAGGATAACACCGTTTCCCTCTGCATCAACAAATCTGTCAACATATGAATCAATACCGGGACAGCGATCGGCATTAACGAAAAAGAAACGGGATGTGTTGATTTCCGATGGATCATCAAAGCCGAATTCTCTTTCATACAAATCTGTATATACTTTGTATTGGAAGCCATACTTCTCATATGCAATAATATGATATTTACCGTCATGATAAGTCAGTATAACATCTTCAAACATAGGGGGCGTTATCTGGGAAACGTTGCCGTTGAAATAACCCCAGGGGCCGTATTCATCTAATTTATATTTGTATGCAACGAAATTGTCATTTTCTTCTTCAATGCAAAAATCAAGATATTCGAGTTTCTTTATTTCATAGAACTTATCAATTCTCAATTCGTTTTCTTCGGTCTTGATGAAAAATGAAATTATTTCTTCTGTATCAGGATTTACAACTACATAACTTCCGTCATCCGCTTTCTCAATTGTACAGAGTTCGTCAACGAAAGAACTGTTGATATAACTGAATTCTTCATATGCAAGGAATGTGTTCGGATCATCTTCCTCGTCTGTGCCGAATGAGAAACGGTCATCATCTTCAAGACCTGCAAGTCCGCTTAATATTGATGCAAAAGCTGCAGCAAAAGAAGCATTTGTCTTTAAGTAATAACCATCTGCACCGTTGACGGGAATAACGCCAACCTTTGCGGCATTGGGATCTTTTGTAAGGCAAGTATTACCCTGGGCAATGAGTTTTTCAAAAAGTTCATCGCCGCCGATTGCATAAAGTTCCTCAAAAACAGAAATGTGATTCTGACGCATACTTCCGTTTTCAAAATCAACTGCAGAAAATTCTCCGTCTCTGTCAGCGAAACCAAATCCGCCGTCTGCAACTTCTTTTCTTAATTCTTTGTCATTGATTAATTCTTCAACTGTGTATCTCATTTTTTATTCCTCCGTTTTTGTTTTTCCTATTTCAAGATTTTTATTATATAAATGAATAAGGTCATCTTCTTTAATTCCCTTAACCTTAGCATAACTCGGTGTGAATACGGCAAGATGGCTATGAATACTGAGAAACGTACCGCTTAATGGATGGCGGTCTTTTAACTTAGCAAAAAGCAAGAAAAGCCGTGGCGTTTCAAATACTACAGGCGTTGCACTGCCGTCATTATAGCACCAGATGTATTCCCCGTCTTTTAATACTGCATAGGAAAGGGCTTCCTTGCTGTAATGTTCCTCGGCGTATTCCTGCTCCATTGTCATAACTTCGTTGGGATAAAAATTAACTTTCGGAATCAGCGGAGTCGCCTCTCCCTCAGGCAGATACCTTAAACGAAACGCCTCGTCAATGCGATCCCAGTAAATAGTCTGTCCGTCAATATCAAAGGGAATCAGACGTTCATCACTTTCAAGACTGACCGATGCCGTAAACTTTTCAATTTCGAGACTTTCGGAATCAACCCGGTCAAAGGAAAACTCAATTCTCTTTTCGTATGTAGCAATCTGTGTGAGCATATATCCGTAATCCGGCATATAAATGGACTTCTCGCCGACTTCAAATATATTCTTTACAGAAATGGGTTTTTCTTTCTTTCCGAAAAACTTCTTAAAAAACATTTTTATGCCTCCAATGTGCTAAAAACATTATACTTCTATTATATACGCACAGGCACTTATTGTCAACCTGAGAAAGGTCATATAACAGGTGTTTTCCCGTACCGTATATTTGCATTATATCCGAGGATATGTACAATAAAACGGATAGTTGTTTTTATAGATCAAAACCCCAAGGCAAATATATGCTTTGGGGTTTTATAAAAGACAAATTATTTGAGTTTTGCGTTAACAGCATCCATAATCTTGTTATGAGCAAGAACGTTGCCGATAGAACTTGAAAGTTCTGCTGTAAGAGGCATTGATTCAACAGTCTTGATCTTCTTTATAATGTGCCAACCGTATGATGTCTTAACCGGCTCGGAAATCTCACCGTCTTTAAGAGCAAATGCAGCTTCCTCAAACTCTGCTACCATCTCACCTTTTGTGAATGTGTAGCCATCGGGATTTGATACCATACCGGGGTCTTCGCCGTAATCAGCGACAAGTTTATCAAAGTCTGCGCCTGATGTTGCCAGATTATAAACAGAATCAGCACGTTCTTTCAGTGCTTTGAGTACTGCAGGATCTGTGATTTCTTTACCGTTCTCATCCATTGCGGAGATAAGGACATGTTTTGCCTGAACACCATCATAGGGGAACATTGCAGCATTGTCTGCATAGTACTTGGCAATCTCATCGGGTGTTGCCGCGAAAGCGGGGGATTTCAGAAGTTCGCTGTAGAGGTACTCTGTTTCCTGGTATCTCTTATACATTTCATAAGAGTAACCTGCATCGTTCATTGCTTTTTCCATTGCTTCTCTGCTACCGTAGTTCATTTCCATGTACGCCATGATATTTGTGAAAGCATCGTAGAACTCTTTGCCTACAACAATATTATTCTCCAGCGCAATATCTGCAAGAGCATTATACTGCATTATGCTGGAAAGCGCTGCTGCTCTGATCTGCTCAGGTGTAGCACCCTGCATAGCGGGATCATGAGCATAAAGTTCCTCATAAGCAGCAATCTCTTCTGTTGTTGCTGTGTATCCGTTGCCAAGGTCTACTTCTTCGCCACCAAATTCTGCTGCATAACTTTCGCCGATGTATGCTACACCGTCTTCATATGTAACATTTTTGCCGAGAGCTTCTGCAACGGCACGGATCGGAACATAAGTTGTATCCTGATAGAGGAAATTATCTGCCTGTAATTCCTTGCCATCAACCATAACGGTAATCCGGTTTCTTACTACGTCAATTCTTTCCCAGATTGTGTTTGCAATCGCCGGTGTTGCTGTGATGATTATACCCGCAACAAGACCGAGAACAAAGGTTTTCAAACTTTTTTTCATTTGTATCTCTCCTTAATAACAACTTTTTTATATTAAACCGTCATATCCTTACCGGATGCAACGCCTTTAAGGTACTCGTTGATAAATCCGTCAAGATCACCGTCCATAACAGCACCAATGTTGCCCACTTCAAATGAAGTTCTGTGATCCTTAACCATTGTGTAGGGCTGGAAAACATAAGAACGGATCTGGCTACCCCATGCAATTTCCTTGTGGTCGCCCTTGATATCCTCGATTTTTTCCTTGTGCTCTCTTTCCTTGATCTCAACAAGTTTACCCATCAGCATCTTCATGGCGGTTTCTCTGTTCTTGTGCTGTGAACGTTCGTTCTGACAGGAAACAACGATACCTGTGGGAATGTGGGTTATACGGATAGCGGAGTCAGTTTTGTTGATGTGCTGACCTCCCGCACCACTTGCACGGAATGTATCTACACGGATATCCTCTGTGTTGATCTTGATCTCTGTATCATCCTCTATCTCTGGCATAACCTCAACAGATGCGAATGATGTGTGTCGTCTGCCCGATGAGTCAAAGGGAGAAATTCTGACTAAACGGTGTACGCCTTTTTCACTCTTTAAGTAGCCGTAGGCATTAAGACCGCCTATAATTATAGTAACGCTCTTGATACCCGCCTCATCGCCGGGAAGCAGGTCAACTGTTTCCACAGAGTAACTTCTGCGTTCTGCCCAGCGGGTGAACATTCTGTAAAGCATCTGCGCCCAGTCCTGTGCCTCTGTGCCACCTGCACCTGCGTGGATTGTAAGGATGGCATTATTCTTGTCGTACTCGCCTGAAAGCAATGTTTCAAGTGTCATTGTTTCCAGCGTATCCTTAATCTGCTTGAGAGATGCCATCATCTCATTATCTGATTCTGTCTCGCCCTCTTCTGCCATCATCTCAGCAAGAACGAGAGTATCTTCATACATAGAAACAAGGTCGTTATAACGCTCAACCTTATTCTTATATGCTTTTGTTTTCTGCAGAATCTTCTGACTCTTTTCCATATCATCCCAGAATCCGTCTGCAGCCGCCTGTTGCTCTAATTCTTCGATTGATTTCAACGCACCGGCGATGTCAAAGTGAATCCCTCAGTTCGTCTATGCCGGGTTTTGTTGCCTGTACTTCAAGGCGAAATTCATCAATCAGCATTTAATCACTTCCTTCTTTTATATAAAAATTTTTTAATACCTTATTTATTACTCATTCATTCCGCAACACTTCTTGTATTTCTTACCGCTTCCGCATGGACAGGGATCGTTTCTTCCCACTTTTGCGCCCTTTACAACAGGTTTCTTTTCCAGAGTGCCGTCCCCACCGTGGGATGCAACCAACTTCTGTTCTTTTGGTTCTTCACGGATTACCTGTTTTTCTATCTTTACGCTGAAAAGCATCTTGATAACATCCTCACGGATATTGCCAAGCATTTCCTCATACATATTGTAACCCTCGTTCTGATACTCAATAACGGGATCATGCTGTGCGTATGCACGAAGACCGATACCTTTACGGAGTTGGTCCATGTTATCAATATGATCCATCCAACGTCTGTCAACCACGCTCAAGAGGACCATACGCTCTACCTCACGGAACCGTTCATCTCCGAATAACTCTTCCTGTTCTTCGTAGCGTTTCATAGCGGCATCCATAAGAATCATACGGAGTTTTTCTTTAGTTATATCTTCTCGCTCTTCACGGGTAAAATCAAGTGTACCCTTTGGAGCAAAGAACTGCTCAACGTATTCTGCCATACCGGCCATATTCCAGTCGTCAATATACTCTGCACTGCCGGTATACGAATCAATTATGTTATCAACAAATCCGCCGATCATATTGATAATGGAATCACGGACACTCTCTCCATCAAGTACGCTTCTTCGCTGTGCATAGATAGTATTTCTCTGTTCGTTCATAACGTCGTCGTATTTCAGAACGTGCTGACGAACCTGGAAGTTATTGCCCTCTACTCTTTCCTGGGCTTTTTCTATAGCACCTGTGAGCATCTTATGTTCAATAACATCATCGTCGGAGAGACCGAGAGTTGAAACTATCATCTGCAATCTGTCAGAACCGAAGAGTCGCATAAGATCATCTTCCAAAGCGATATAGAATTTGGATTCACCGGGATCGCCCTGACGGCCTGAACGGCCTCGGAGCTGATTGTCAATACGGCGTGATTCATGGCGTTCCGTACCGATGATGAAAAGTCCCCCTGCTTTAACAACTTCGTCGTGTTCGGAAGAAATTTCTTCCTTAAACTTTGTTTCAAGTTCCTTAAACTTCGCTCTCGCATCTAAAATCTCCGCATCGTCCGTCTCGGAAAAACCTGTGGATTCAAGGATGAGTTCGTCGGTGTAGCCCTGCTTCTTCATCTCACGTTTAGCAAGAAACTCCGCATTACCGCCAAGCATAATATCAGTACCGCGACCTGCCATGTTTGTAGCAATGGTTACTGCACCGCTTTTACCTGCCTGTGCGACAATCTCCGCCTCTTTCTCATGATGCTTTGCATTGAGCACCTGATGAGGGATTCCTGCTTTCTTAAGAAGCGAACTTAAAAGTTCGGACTTTTCGATAGTTACTGTACCGACAAGAACCGGCTGACCTTTTGCGTGGCACTCCTGAATCTGGCGTATAACCGCACGATACTTTCCTGCCTGTGATTTATAAACAGCATCACCATGGTCAATACGGATCATGGGCTTATTCGTGGGAATAACCACAACGTCCAAACTGTATATTGTCTGGAACTCTGTTTCCTCTGTTTCCGCAGTACCTGTCATACCCGAAAGTTTGGAATACAGACGGAAATAGTTCTGGAATGTGATTGTAGCAAGAGTTTTGCTCTCGTGAGCAACTGTTACTCCCTCTTTTGCCTCGATTGCCTGATGAAGACCTGCGTTGTAACGTCTGCCTATCATAAGACGTCCTGTGAATTCGTCAACTATAATAACCTGACCGTCTTTTACAACGTAGTCTTTATCACGCTTCATAATACTGTGGGCACGGATCGCCTGGTTGATATGATGAGAAAGTGTCATATTCTCGGGATCGGAAAGGTTCTCCACATTGAAGGCCGCCTCCGCCTTCTTCACACCTTTTGATGTAAGGGTAGCGGTGTTTGCTTTCTCGTCTATAATATAGTCGGCGTTGATATCGTCGTCATGTTGTTTGTCATCCTGTTCCTTAATTGTAAAGGACTTGAGAGTACGTGCAAAACGGTCTGCAACCTGATAGAGTTCGGTGGATTTATCTCCTATACCGGATATAATAAGAGGTGTACGCGCCTCGTCGATCAAGATTGAGTCAACCTCATCCACAACCGCGAAATTATGTCCGCGTTTCTGCACCATCTGGTCTTTGAATCTCACCATGTTATCACGGAGATAGTCAAAACCGAATTCGTTATTTGTTCCGTATGTGATATCGGAATCGTATGCTTTCTTTCTGTCATCACCCTCTACATCATGAGTGATAAGACCTACTGTAAGCCCCAAGAATCTGTGAATCTTGCCCATTTGTTCGCTATCGCGCTTTGCAAGATAATCGTTTACTGTTACAACATGAACGCCTTTGCCTGAAAGAGCGTTAAGATAACAGGGAAGAGTTGCAACTAAAGTTTTACCCTCACCTGTTTTCATCTCGGCGATTCTGCCCTGATGGAGAACTATACCTCCCATAAGCTGAACATCGAAGTGTCTCATACCAAGCACACGGATACTCGCTTCACGGACTACCGCAAATGCCTCGGGTAAGATATCGTCAAGCGTTTCGCCACCTGCAAGGCGGTCTTTGAATTCCTGAGTTTTTCCGCGGAGTTCATCGTCGGAAAGAGCGTGAATCTCCGGTTCAAGAGCGTTAATCTTCTCAACCGTGGGGAGAAGGCGCTTTATTTCACGGTCGCTGTACGTACCGAATATTTTCTCTACAATTGCTTTGAACATTACGTCTGTCAGTCCTTTCTGAAACCCTAATATGCTTATTTTAGCATATACATAGTTTATTATATCATCATTGACGGTATTTAACAATAGTTTTCACGAAATTTTAACATTTATTATGTGGGTAAAAAATGTTATTTAATTGTTGAAAACATTGGCAATTCGTGGTATACTTATTGTGTATGCACATTAAGGAGGGATTTTATGATAGCCAAGACCGTAAGCTGTGCTCTCTCGGGCATTGACGGAGTTATAGTTACCATCGAAGCGGACTGCTGTCAGGGATTGCCCTCTGTAGATATTGTAGGACTGCCCGACACCGCCGTTAAAGAATCAAAAGAACGTGTTCGCTCGGCGGTTAACAATTCCGGGTTTTCATTCCCTCAACGCAAAGTTGTTGTAAACCTCGCCCCTGCTTATATACGAAAAGAGGGGTCGTTCTTTGACCTGCCCATAACAATTGCAATCCTGTCATCATCGGGACAGTTAAGAGAAGATTACACAGAGGGGTATATATTTATCGGCGAACTTGCATTGGACGGTTCACTCCGTGGTGTGAACGGCGTTCTTCCTATGGTAATCGAAGCGGCGAAGAACGGTTATACTAAAGCAATCGTTCCCGAAGCAAACGCACCTGAAGCAGCGGTTGTGTCGGATGTTGAGATTTACGGTGCGAAAACACTTTCAGAGGCGGTTGCTCACCTGACAGGCGAAGCACCTATAGAACAAACCCGACTTAATCCCGAAGACCTATTCAACTACGCAGACAACCTCTGTGGCGATTATGAAGATGTCAAGGGACAGGACATAGCAAAACGCGCCCTGACTGTCGCGGCAGCAGGTGGACACAATGTGCTGATGATTGGCTCTCCCGGTTCGGGCAAGACGATGCTTGCAAAAAGATTGCCAACCATAATGCCATCGCTGACATTTGAAGAATCACTTGAAGTTACAAAGATATATTCCATATCGGGAAAACTTCCCGAAAAGGCGGCGCTCATAACAACCCGTCCCTTCCGCGATCCCCACCACACAGTTTCGGCGGTTGCAATTACAGGCGGTGGTGCGAATCCGAAACCCGGCGAAATCTGCCTTGCCCACAAAGGTGTGCTTTTCTTAGACGAATTCCCAGAATTTCGTAAGGATGCCATTGATGCAATGCGACAGCCCTTGGAGGATGGTTCATTTACAGTAGCGAGAGCCAATGGGGTAGTTACATTCCCAAGCGATGTGATGCTTGTAGCAAGTATGAATCCTTGCAAATGCGGTTACTACGGAGACACAAGCCGCGAATGTAAGTGCAGCGCAGGAGATATTCAGCGGTATATGCACAAAATATCAGGGCCGATGCTCGACAGAATAGATATTCATATACAGGTTCCCTCGGTTAAGTATTCCGAGCTTTCTGTGCAAAAGAAAACTGCATCAAGCGAGGATATGAAAAAAGCGGTAGACAGGGCACGTGCCATTCAGGCAGAGCGCTACAAGGACAAGCACTACTCCACCAATGCAGGGCTCGACAGCAAAGGTCTGGAGGAATATTGCAAACTGGATAAGAAATCAAACGAACTTCTTACGAATGTTTTTGAAAATCTCGGACTATCTGCAAGGGCATACACAAGAATACTTAAAGTTGCCCGAACAATAGCCGACCTTGACGAAAGCGAAAATATTGAAGCAAAACACATCGCAGAAGCGATTCAGTACAGAACCCTCGACAAGAAATTTTGGTTTAACTAATAAAAGGAGATACACAAAAATGGAACAGACTATTGAAATCAAAAAACTTTTCCGCGCAAACGGCGAGTACGACAACAAAGAAATCCCCGTAGCAGGTTGGATAAAAAGTATGCGCGCATCAAACGCATTCGGATTTATCGAACTTAACGACGGTACATTTTTCAAGAACCTGCAGGTTGTATTTGAGAAAGAAAATCTCTCAAACTACGACGAGATCGCAAAACTCAATATCGGCTCAAGTATCATCGTTCACGGAACACTCGTTCCCACTCCCGATGCAAAACAGCCATTTGAACTTAAAGCAACTTCTATCGCAATTGAGGGTAAATCAACTCCCGATTACCCATTGCAGAACAAACGCCACTCATTCGAGTACCTCCGTTCTATCGCGCATCTGCGCCCAAGAGCAAATACATTTAATGCAGTATTCCGCGTTCGTTCTGTTGCGGCGTACGCTATCCACAAGTTCTTTCAGGAGAGAGGTTTCGTTTATGTAAACACTCCCATCATCACAGGAAGCGATGCCGAGGGTGCAGGTGAAATGTTCAGAGTAACAACTCTCGATATGGACAATCTCCCAATGAAAGACGGCAAAGTTGATTTCAGTCAGGATTTCTTCGGCAAGAGCACAAACCTTACTGTAAGCGGTCAGCTGGAAGCAGAAACTCACGCAATGGCGTTCCGCAAGATTTATACATTCGGTCCCACATTCCGCGCAGAAAACTCCAACACAGCACGTCATGCGGCAGAGTTCTGGATGATTGAACCGGAGATTGCCTTTGCTGACATTGCAGACGATATGAAACTTGCAGAGGATATGATAAAATATGTTATCAATTACTGCCTTGAAAACCTCCCCGAGGAAATGAACTTCTTCGGCACATTCGTTGACAAAGGTCTTCTTGAACGTCTTAATGGTATAGTAAACAGCGACTTTGCTCACGTTACTTACACAGAAGCAGTTGAGCTCCTCAAAAAGAGCGGAGAGAACTTCGATTATCCCGTTGAATGGGGTATTGACCTGCAGACAGAACACGAAAGATACCTTACAGAAAAACTCCTTAAAAAACCTGTATTCGTTACAGATTATCCCAAGGATATCAAGGCATTTTACATGAAACTCAATGACGACGGCAAGACAGTTGCGGCTATGGACCTCCTGGTTCCCGGCGTTGGCGAGATTATCGGCGGAAGCGAGAGAGAAGCAGACTTTGACAAACTCTCAAAACGTATTGAAGAACTCGGTCTCAATCCCAAGGATTACGATTGGTACCTTGACCTCCGCAAATTCGGCGGTACACGTCATGCCGGATTCGGTCTCGGATTTGAACGCCTTATTATGTATATGACCGGTATGTCCAACATCCGCGACGTACAGTCATTCCCCAGAACAGTCAATAACGCAGAATATTAAGAGGTAAAGATATGTCAAAATTTCTTAAACCCGCTCTTTATGTCATAGCATCCTTTTTTATAGTATCCTTTGCTTTCGGTTTCGGATGGATTTTCGGAATCGCCGTGATGCTTCTCGGTTTCTTGTTCCTGGCGTTTATTATGCGGGGCGACTTACTTGCCACATATGCTCAACTTCAATACAACAAAGACCACGGCAAAGGATTTCTCTGGTATGAGAGAGCGATGAAAACAGGTAAGATGCGTCCACAAGCAATGCTTGTGTATGCATATCTCTTAATCCGCGACGGTGTGCTTGATAAGAGTGAAAGAATCATCAACAAGACGATGTTTGTGTACAAAGAGAAACTTACCGACGAATACAGATGCGCATCACATCTTAATCTCTCCATTATCAAATGGAAAAGAGGTCAACTTACAGAGGCAATCGAGGAGTTGGAAGAAGTATATGCAACCGGCTTCCGTTCTACTGTTATGTATGGAACCCTGGGAACATACTATCTCTTAAACGGTCAGTATGCAAAGGCATTGGAATTTCACAAGGAAGCTATGGAATACAATGACACTGACCACAGCATCCGCGACAACATGGCTCTTAACTACTACCTTTGCGGTAATATAACCGCGGCAGACGAAATGTATGAAGAACTCATAGACGAAGAACCCAAATTCCTTGAGCCATATTACAATTACGGTATGGTTTTAGAGCATATGGGTGAGTATGAGGCGGCAATGGCAAATTACAAAACGGCATTATCCTTTGAGGAGAAATTCCTCTCCACCGTAAAACATGCACAGGTACAGACGGCGATAGAAAAACTTGAGGCAAAGATGTCTGCAGAAGATGGCGGAGATAAGGAATGAGAACCGTTACAGTAGGCGCAAACGATGCGGGGCAGCGGCTGGATAAGTTTTTAACCAAATTCCTGAAAGCATGTCCCCAGAGCATGATATACAAATGCCTTCGAAAGAAACGCATTAAACTCAACGGCAAAAAAGCCGAGGGCGCAGTTAAACTCAACGAAGGCGATGTACTGCAGATGTATATCAACGAAGAATTTTTCAGCGGCGAAGTAGCAAACACTTCGTTTATGAAGGTTAAGCCCGATATTGAGATTGTTTATGAGGATGAGAATATTATGCTCATAGACAAGAAACCGGGAATGATTGTCCACGAGGACGAGGGCGAAAAATTCAATACACTCATATCCCACATAAAGGCGTATCTTTTTGAAAAGGGCGAGTATGATCCTGCAAACGAACAGTCATTCGCTCCTGCCCTTTGCAACAGGATTGACCGAAACACAGGCGGCATAGTGATTGCTGCAAAAAATGCCGCAGCACTTCGCGTAATCAACGAGAAGATAAAGTCCCGTGAGATAAGGAAGTTTTATCTCTGTATGGTTCAGGGACACGTAAAACCCCAGTCGGGAACGCTTACGGCATACCTGCAGAAGAATGAGAATCAGAACAGAGTTTATATCAGCGATACACCGAAAGAGGGATATAAAAAGTGTATAACAAAATACCGTACAATCGGCGCTACGGATATTGCATCTTATCTTGAGATTGACCTTATTACAGGCAGAACTCATCAGATAAGAGCGCAGATGGCGCATATCGGTCATCCTCTTGCAGGAGACGGAAAGTACGGCACAAACGAATTCAACAAGAAAATCGGTCTGAAATATCAGGCCCTTTATTCATACAGAACAGAATTTGCCTTTACGGATGAGAACATCCTCTCCTACTTAAACGGCAAATCGTTCGAGGTTAACAAAGAGAACATAAAATGGTACAAAAAGGTGTCTTCACATAGAAAAGAATCGGTTTTGAAAGGCAATTAACCGTAAACCAGTTCATAAAAAAATCCGAAATACGTCAAGTATTACGGAATTTTTTTATTTCTATTTACGACAAAATTTCTCTTTCAAAACTGCTTCGCACCTCAAAACAAATGTTTTAAGGCGAATATCTTCTATGGGAAGACACCTTGGCAGATAGTTTTATCTGCCTTTTTGCAAAGGAGTGTGAACAAATGAAAATATTGCTTACCCTCGCAGGGCTTGACATCGGCGGTGCGGAAACTCACGTTGCAGAACTTGCCACCGAGCTCCACAGCAGAGGACACAAAGTGATTATTGCATCAGGCGGCGGTGTGTATGCCGATGAACTTGAAGCCATCGGCATAAAGCATTACACAGTTCCCCTCACACGGAGAAATATCGGGGACATGATTAAATCACGCCGTATGCTTAAGAAAATCATACACAAGGAAAAGCCCGACATAGTTCACGCTCACGCAAGAATACCTGCATTTATAATTGACACTTTGAGAAAATCATGCAACTTTGTGTTCGTTACAACGGTACACGGTGCATTTGATACGTCCTTTCTACTCCGCCATCTTTCGGGATGGGGAAATAAAACCCTTGCAGTCAGTGAAGACCTTAAAAAGTATCTTCTTGAAAATTATGACGTTGATGAAAAAGATGTTTACACAAGTATCAACGGCATCAGCACCGTTAAATTTAACAAAAACATTGACGGCAGTAAGATTGGTGCAGAATTCGGATTTTCCGATACAAAAAACCGTATATGCTACGTAAGCCGTCTTGAGGACGGGATATGCTCCTGTGCTTATATGCTCATAGACAAAATGGAGAAAATCTGCAATTCCGTTCCCGATGCCGAGCTTATCATAGTCGGCGGCGGAGAGCATTATGATGCACTTTATAAAAAATCAGAGGAATTAAATAACCGTCTTGGCAGACGTGCGATTATAATGACAGGCGGCAGAACGGATGTTAATGAGATTCACGCCGCATCGAAAGTCTGCGTGGGCGTAAGCCGCGCCATACTTGAACCAATGGCAATGGAGCGCCTTTGCATCGTGGCAGGAGATCCCGGTTATATCGGCATTATGGATGAAAGCAAACTTCCAATGGCAACGGCTACAAACTTTACCTGCCGCGGTTGCGAAAAAGTCAATGCCGAAACTATGGCAGATGATATTATCTCTCTCCTTACAATGGACGAAGACAAGGCAGATAAACTCCGTGAATTTGCAGGTAAGGTGGTTCGTGAAAATTACTCTATCGACAGAATGGTTTCCGACAACGAGAAGATGTATGTTGATGCCATGAAAGAATACGGCTGTGATGCGGCAATTCTCGGCTATTACGGTTACGGAAACTGCGGCGATGATGCACTTCTTCACGCAATCTTAAAGGATATGTATGAGGCAAGACCGTACTTCTCCCCCACAGTTCTTTCATATAAACCCGCAAAGACCACGGATGATTACGGAGTTAAGGCGATAAACAGATTTGACATATTTGCAGTGCGCCGACTTTTCAATAAAACAAAACTCTTTATCGCAGGTGGCGGAAGCTTGATTCAGGATATTACAAGTACAAAATCATTAATCTACTACCTGCACCTTATCCGCCTTGCAAAGAAAAAAGGCATACCCGTTATGCTCTACGGCAACGGCATAGGCCCTATCAATAAAAAATCAAACAGAAAATCTGCGGCTAAAATTCTCAATCAGGCAGACGTTATCACTCTCCGCGACTGGGAATCATTGGAACTCCTAAAGGAAATGGGCGTTACAAAGCCGATGATAAAAGTTACTGCAGATCCTGCTATAAGTTTAGAGTGCAACAAAGATGTGAACGCAACTGAAATCCTCCGCAAATACGGTCTGGGGGATGAAGAAAAATATTTCTGTGTATCTCTCCGCAGATGGAAATCAATGGGCAACTGCGCAGACGCCTTTGCAGATATCTGCACCGAAATATCCCAAAAATACGGGCTTGTTCCGGTGCTTGTGCCTATGCAGTATTCAAAGGATATTGCAATCAGCCGTGAAATAGCGGAAAAAACCGACTGCAGATGTGTGCTTATAGATGAGCCACTTACAGCAGACGAGATTATGAATATCCTTGCCATGTCAGAGGGTGCAATAACAGTGCGTCTTCATATGCTTATATTCGGCGTTACAGTGGGTATTCCCGTACTTGGTATAGATTATGATCCGAAAGTTTCTTCGTTTCAGAAATTCGCAGGTCTTGAGCATTGCATCACAATGGCAGACATCTCCGACGGAAAATACCGTCTTATAGCAGATGATTTCTTTGGCAAACGCCACGAAATTGCACATTCTGTGGAAACAAAACTACCCCAATTCAAAGATGCGGCAAAAGAGAATGCCCGTATTGCTGTGGAGTTGATTAACCATGAACGATAAAAAGATTACATGGGTTCTCCTTGCTATAAGCGGTCTGTTTCTGACGCTTATAATATACCTCACTTCTGTAGTTCTCTTATACGGGGACGAATACTCCTCAAGCGAACTGAATGCCCGTGCGCTCATAAGAGAAGAGAGAATTATGAGAGGCACTATTTACGATTCGGGCGGTGAAGTTTTAGCTTATTCCGAAATGGATGGGGATGTACAAAAGCGCTATTATCCCCATGGCAAACTTTATTCCCACCTGATAGGATATTCATCTAAAAATTACGGGAAGTCTTTTATAGAGAAAGAATACAACAGTTTTCTTGTTGGCAGCGATGAACTTAACAAAATATTCAATATCGACAATGCCATCGCAGGTCAGATGAACGATGGCTACGACCTGCATCTTACAGTCAACCATGCCACACAGGAAAAGGCATCGAAACTTATGGAAGGTTACAGAGGTGCTCTTGTGGCAATTAATCCCCAGACAGGGGAGATTATCGCAATGGTAAGCAAACCCGACTTCGACCCTCACGAGGACTACCTTAATGCTAATTGGGATACTCTCGGAGAGGACGAGAGCGCTCCGTTCCTCAATCGCGCAACTATGGGGTTATATCCCCCCGGTTCCACATTCAAGACAGTTACAACTGCTGTTATGCATATGAACGGTATGCAGGATTATTCTTTTGACGATGAAACGGGCAGGATTGATATTGGTGGACATACCATATCCAACACTCGTGATGCAATACACGGCGAAACGGATATAACAAAGGCGTTTACCCGTTCAAGCAACGTTTATTTTGCAAAGGCGGGTTCGGAGATACCTGCCGCTTCATTTGCAGATATGGCGTCAAAACTCATGTTTAATTCCTCTTTCGGCGGGGATTTCCCGCATATGCAGAGCAGGTTCTATGCAGAGGGCATGACAGATGCGGAACAGGCGATTACCGCCATAGGGCAGGGTAAAACCCTCACATCGCCACTGCACCTTGCGATGATTACAGGTGCCATTGCCAATGGCGGTACTATGATGAAACCGTATATTGTTTCGTCTGTTATGACCAATGGCGGAACAGTTATAAAAACAAATTCTCCCGAAGTTTTGAGCAATGCAATCCCACCGGAGACAGCACAGTTTGTGAAAGACCTTATGGTGGATACCGTCGAATACGGAACAGGAACGAATGCAAAAATCAGCGGAATAACCGTTGGCGGAAAGACAGGTACGGCAGAAAACGAACTGACAGTTGACGATCCCGAAAAGACACACGCCCTGTTCATAGCATTCGCCCCTGCGGAAAATCCGCAGATAGCCGTTGCGGTAGTCCTTGAATATGCAGGTTCTACAGGCGGAACAATCGCCGCACCCATTGCGAGAGATGTTATTAAGACATATTTGGGTAAGTGACAGGCATTATCAATGCACCGAAAGGTATAATTTATTTGATAGTCTCTTGTAGGGTGTGGATTAATCCACACCGCAATTGTGTCCAAAAACATTTCGGGAGGGGGTAGAACCCCTCCCCTACGATATCCTCTATCGTAGTCAGTGCTAATCGTAGGGGACGATGCCCTTCATCGTCCCGAGTTAATACACACCAAAAAACGGATGAAGAAATCTTCATCCGTTTTATCATGTAAATCACTCTGCAGGGAATGATACCGAATTGCTCACGGGAACTAACGAACCAAATGATGCCCAGCTGAATGCCTTTAATCTTGCAATATCGCCGTTTGTATTGTCGACAGGTAAGAAAAATTCCATCGTTGATCCTTTCGGAACATCCTTTGAACGTATATACATAAGTCCTTTGAACTGGTTGTCTGCTGTATATTGAGCAAGTACGATTACAGCATCTCTGTTTGTTTCAATATTTGTAAAGGAAATTGAGGCAAGGAACTCTCCTTTCGGGATTGCTCCCAATGAATTGCCCGACATATCACAAACAGAAAGGTCATTTATCAAATAATCTCCCATCTCTTCTGTTACGAATACAAATGAACCTGTTCCACTGTACAATTTTATACCGATATAATATGTTTGTCCTGCTGTTAAGTCATATTCGATCATGAAATTATTTCCATCGCCATCATCGTCATCAGAGGTAATCTGTGATTTACTACTGCTGTATAAATACCCTAATGTATCTTTGCTTCCTGTTGTGTAGAAACGATATGTTTTGTTTCTATTTGGTACAAACTCAAAATATACCATCTGACCACTTGATGTGGTTGTTATGGATTGTTGCTGATTGGCATTTATTATTAACGCATCCTCGAAGCTTTCGCCTGTTCTGTCTGTCCAACCGGCATAAAGTGTTGTGGCATCACCAAAATAAGGGAAAGTAACAGGATCTCCGCTTAAAGCCGCATTGTCGTACCACCCGATAAGAATCATTTCACCATTTGCCACAGTAGGCATAGTGAAAATCCCATAACTTGTAATATCATCAAGTGTTGCTTCGCAGTTTGTCTCAAAGCGGTAAGTTTTCTTCACTGCGTTGTAAATTATATCCGCATTTGTGAGATTTTCATTTCTGTTGTAGAAAAGAATCTCGTTCCACTCTTCTTCACTGCCTTCATAATATACCGTTTCAATATTGTTGCAACCATTAAATGCATCATTTCGTATGTACTTGATATTTGCGGATATGGCAACGATTTTTAAGTTTTTGCATCCATAAAACGCATTTTCAGTGATTAACTCTACACTATTACCAATAGTTACACTCGTAAGACCATCGCAATAAGAAAACGCACTATCGCCAATAGTTGTTACACTATTACCAATAGTTACACTCGTAAGATCATCGCAATCAAAAAACGCACTATCGCCAATAGTTGTTACGCTGTCAGGAATTGTGATGCTTGTGAGGCCGGTGCAATAATAAAACGCTCTATCGCCAATTGTTGTTACGCTGTCAGGAATTGTGATGCTTGTGAGGCCGTCGCAATGATAAAACGCACTATCGCCAATTGTTGTTACACTGTCGGGAATTGTGATGCTTGTAAGACTGTCGCAACTATAAAATGCATAATCTTTGATGGAAGTAATCCCATCAGGGACAGTGAGGTTTGTTACTAATGTGCCGTTAAGGTACAAGTTTGCGCCACAACAAGAGGGAGTTGAGGTCCTATTTGAAAAATCTATGTTAAGCCAAGCTTCTATATCAGTTATATAAACGCTTTCAATATGAGCGGTCAAATTATCCGCATTTCCAAACGCATTATAGCCAATTGTTGTTACTCCATTACCAATGGTTACACTTGTAAGACCGTCGCAATAATAAAACGCACTAGCGCCAATTGTTGTTACACTGTCGGGGATTGTGATGCTTGTAAGGCCGTCGCAACCAGAAAACGCACCATCTCCAATTGTTGTTACTCCATTACCAATGGTTACACTTGCAAGAAAGGCACAATCGGAAAACGCACTATCGCCAATAGTTGTTACACTATCGGGGATTGTGATGCTTGTGAGACCGGTGCAATATTCAAACGCGCTATCGCCAATGGCAACCACCTTATAATTACCTAATTTATTTGGTATAGTGATCGCTCCCGATGCCGATGTATCGCAATCGGTGATTGTGGCTTTACTGCCCGAGACAGTATATGTATATATCCCGCTGGTTGCCGCTGATGCAGTTACCACGCCAATGGCAAGTACACCCAGTATAAGAGTGATAATGGTTAATAAAAGTTTCTTTTTCATTTTGTTTTCTCCTTTTTGCGTAACGTTGGTTATAACAAAATTTAATTGATAATATTGTACCATATATTTTCAGATTTTTCAACAAAGGTTTTCCTCGCAGAGAAATGTAGAGAGATATGTATTAGCGGTTCGTCGGAAACCGCCGAACCCTACGATAACTCTATTATAGCTAGTGCGATTGTAGGGAACGGATTGATCCGTTCCGAATAATATTGTACAAGAACATAACGGGAGGGATTAATCCCTCCCCTACGATATCTCTATTACCGGCAGGTCGTAGGGGACATTCACGAATGTCCCGCTAACTCCCATGCACTACGTCACGAATAATAGAAAAACAAAAAAGTACCTACGGCAAGTGCAAGGGTTCAGAATAATCCTAGCCCAGTCACAAGTACCGTAGGTACAATAGAAAATATACCATATTTATTCAATATTGTCAACGTTTTACACAAAAAGGTTGCAGTGGATTTCGCTGCAACCTTTTAATTTTTTACTCTCAGTTTTTCTCCATTACATCCTGCATAAAGTAACCCTTGTGGCCGGTATCAGCACACCACTTACATGCAGTCCATACGATTTCTTTGAATTCGGGGATATAGTTCACATAGTCCTCATAGAAGTACTGCTCGTGAATCATAATCTCAACGCAACCGAAGTTACCGTCCTTTGCTTTAACTTCTTCAAGCTTGGGAACGATCTCCTCCAACGGATAAGAGTTAAGTACGAGGTCAATCTTACCGCAAAGGATATCTTCTTCTGTATCCATCCAGAAATCACGTGTATCAATATGCTCAATAAGATATTCGGGATAATGATAACTTACAAATGGTTTTCCCTCTCTCAAGTAGAAGTAACCGTACAAGCCACGTGTTCCCAGATTGCTCATAGCGCGTACGCCGTCCAATGTGCACTCGCCCCAGTGGATTGTTGTGTTATGTTTGCTGAGCGTTTCCTCACCTGCGAAACGGATAACCTCACGGTAGATTTTCTTTGCATCTTCTGTGATAGTTTTCATATCTGTAAACTCATAAGGTTTGCAAGTCTGGGGTTCTCTCGCATGGAAAGAGAGACGGAGCCAGTTGGAGTTTGCAATAAATTCGTCTTTGAATTTATCTGTCATCATAGAAAGATTAAAATCTTTTCTTGTGGGATCGCTGAAATACGGGTTGTCTGCTTCATACTCCCAATGGATATTGAGCTGAACAGTTGCACCGAAATCGTCGTGTGCTTTCTTGTACATCGCAAGATAGGGGTTATCAAAGATAGATGTGTATGTATCTTTGTGGTCATTGATATCCTGCAGGAAAAGGATGTTGTCATCAGATGACAAACGATATATACCTGTGGGGTTTATGAGTTTGTAAACCACGATTTTTTCCTCGTTGCCGTCTTTGTCTTTTGCAACAAGGTTTGTGCGGTATGCATCAAATGGCATCTCCACTTCAAAGCATTCGCCGTTCCATGTTGCAGGAATCTGGTTTACTTCGATTGCACTGTCCTTGTCGGCTTCAACCTTTACCTTAACCCACAGAGCACCGTCTTTTTCAACGCCGTCATAGATATTAAGGCAATCTCCGTCAATCGGGAAAGCGAAACGAATCTTGTTGCCACGTCTTAAATAGTCTCTCATAATTATATCCTCCATTCTGCTTTTATAGCAGTATAATTACATTATCTTCCTATACCTGTAACTCTGTCAAGTGGTCTGAAATTGCTGTTCCAGATGAAAATCTGCATAAAACCCATATCAAGAGATGTCAGGTCTTCGTCAACGTATTTCTCTTTTTCGCCGTTTGCAAAGTTCACTTTTGTAATGTGCTGTACCTCGCCGTTTTTCACGAAATAAACAACCGCATCGGAAACCACGCCTGTTTTATTAACAACCTTGAAGCCCTTGTCGTCAAACATATATTCAAAATCCGGTTCATCCGCAACATACAAGTTGAAATTATCAATAGTCAGTTCGCATTCGCCACTTCTTACTCTGCCGGGACCAATGTTTATATATGCAATCTCGTCAAATACAGTAGTTGCGACCTTTTCCTTTGCGCAGAGGACTTTGCCGTCAAATATAGCGGTAATATCCCCTCTCTCGGGATTGATAACGAGAGTAATATGATACCAATTGCCGTCTTCAAAGTTGACATCCACCGTATAAGGTGTTTCACAGAAAGGAATTCTGATGTCTCTGTCTGCTGTGAACTCTACGGGGGAAATAAAATCACCAGTTACACCGTTATTCAGAGTACGGAGAGAAAATACGGATCTGGAGCCGACCGTTGTGTTAAATTCATTAAAGCAGATATCTGCATCGATTACAATATCCCCGCTTTTTCCACGCATTGCGGATGTTGTGAGGAATGGTTGTTTGTCGGGCAATGATGTGAATTTTGCAGATGTGCCGTATTTCGTAGTGGGGAAAGCCAGATCCTCTAAAGTTGTACTTCCGCTTAACCGCAAGTCTCCTATGGGATTTTCTTTACTTTCAAAATCACTTTCCGCAAGAACCTCGTCAACATAGAAATAGGGATGGCGCACGATAAGTTCGTTGCGTCCTGTTTCAACAGCATTTTTATCCTTTACAACCGCTGTGAAATTGTTGGAAAGATATTTAAGGGTAAATTCCCTGTCAAGATCAGGGAAATTCACACCGTTGTAGTAGTAACTGATTGTGCTGTTCTCGTCAATACGGTAACTGTCGCCTGAAACTGTAACATTATCTCCCATCATCCCGTAGGGAATGCCGCTTAAAAGAACTCTTGGTGTGTCGTTGGCAACATATATATTGATATTGTCAAAAGATACTGATGAAATACCGCCTAAAACTCTGCCGGGACTGATAGTAAGATATGAAAATCTGTCGAAATTCTTATCCGCAAGTTCCTCTTCTGCACAGAGGACTTTGCCGTCGAATATAACTGTGTATACCTTACGTTCACTGTTTACAGACAAGAGAATATGATACCACTTGCCCTGTTCAAAATTAACATCCAAAGTTCTGGGATTTGCACTTGAATAAAGTCTGATATCCCCCTCTTTTGTAAATTCAACAGGGAATATGAACTCTGCCTGTGCACTTCCGTTCTTCGGACGGATCTGGAAAACAGATCTTGATGCGGTAGATGTATTTATTTCGTTAAAGCAGATATCCGCCTCAATTACAAGGTCGCCTTTAACACCCTCTATGGTATGGGCAACAATACTCGGCTGGTTTTCCGCATCAGATGTGAGAGTAAGTGCTGTGCCGTAGGGACTTTCGGTAAGTTCGGCAAATTCATTATCCGTACCTGCACCGTTTACTGATAATCCTGCAAGAGGTGTTTCTCCCTCAAAATCAAACAAACGAAGTTTTCGCTCTTCTTCAATGAATACGGTGTATACCATATATTTCGTTCTGCCGATTTCTCTTGCCGTTTCATCAAGGATAACCGCCTCAAAAGTATTGGTAACTTTAGTAAGGGTAAATTCCCCCTCAAGAGAATCAACTTCCGCGCCATTGAAATAATACTTGATTTCAGCACCGTCGGGGATATTTGTTGCAGTTGTGCTCACATTCACACTCTCGCCAATGAGCGCATACTTGCGGTCAGAGGAGATTGCAACTTTCGGACTGTTGTTTACGGTGTAGGGAGAACTTTCTGTTCCGTCTCCACTGACAACAGACACATTTTCGGAATTTATGTAAATGGCAGGGCGTACACCTACGCCGCCGTTATATGCAATGTTACTGTTTACGGTTGGTACACCGTAACCGTTGAAATTGGCTTTTCGTATATCGTTTGAGGTGTGGTACATAGTACGAACCTCACTTCCGTCTGCAAAGGAAACTGCATCACGGAGCCAGTAATGGTAGTATTTATCGGCAGAAAGATTGCCGTAACTGTATGTGCTCTGTGTAACTGCCGACGATGTGGGTTTTGCAAGGAAATATTCCTTGCCGAGGACATCTTCATTCGATTTGATTGCCTCTATCTCCTCTATACCAAGGAGAAACACCTTGTCTGTAGTGGTAATCACATAAGCATTTGCTATATTTGTTGCAGTAGCACCTACCTCTGCAACGTATTTATGAAGTTCGTTGCCCGATGCAGCAAGTGAAGTATCGTGTCTGCTGATAACAGATGAAATATTAACGGGAACGATTATATTCCGTTCCATTTCGGTAAAGTTGCCGTTACTTAAAAATCCCGCTTCTGCGCTATACCCGTTGATTGCTTCTAAAACATTATCATCGGTGGGGTTATGACTGTTTGGATACGAAACGGTTGCAGCAGAAGAATTAAGCCACAAGCGTATTGCAGAATCCGACCAGTTGTCGCTTCCGCCCGCAGCACGAAAACCCTTGGGATCGTTTGTCTTTGCACCTGCGGCATCGAAACTCTTTAAGGTAATAATCCTGTCGGCAACCATAAGAGAACCATTTTCATTGACATCAACACAACGCCATACGATAGGTTCGCCCATGTAACTTCCGAGTTGGATATAATCCCCAAGTTCCACAGATGAAGCAAAAACACCCAAAGGCATAATTATTATAACCGCTATGAGCAGTATTTTCAATATAATTTTGCGCATGGTTTTCTCCTGTTAAACGAAAGCAGGTATAACCGCCGCACATCTGCAGCAGTTATACCAATAAATATTATTCGCTGAAAATGTCAAGCAACTCAAATGTTCCGTCGCTTGTCATAAGGTAAAATACTGTTCTGTCGCCGCCTGTTGCAAGAGTAACGTCATAGTCATCCGCTGCAGAAACAGGTGTAAGACCAACGGAATTCATCTTATCCCCGTCATAACTTACTGCAACAACATAACCTGTTGCCTCTGTAGTGTTCTGAACCGTTACTGTGTATGTAACATTACTGCTTGAAACAGTTCCGTCGGATACAGATGCAATTGAGAAAGGTGCGCCAACTGTCTTTACAACAACACCTTCGTCGCTATCGGCATTTGCACCGAGTGCAGTTTTCAGCCCTGTTGCAGAAATTGTGTACTCACTGCGGGGAGCAAGGTCCTCAGAGGGAGTGATAACATATACATTATCGGTGGAATTGAATGTGCCTGTGAAAGGAATTTCTCTGCCGAATCCGTTTGTGATAGTGAAGTTGGCATCAACAACTGTTTCTGCGCTCATTGGCTCTGTGAAAGAAACTTCAATCTTACCTCCATCCCAGAGAACGCCGTCTGCACCGAGACCATTTCCGTCATCATCAATACCCTCTGCACTCATAAGGAAGTTAGGTGCTTTATAGTATGCTTTCGCATTGTCGATGTAGTAAGGGCTATCGCCAAGCGCGGTTGGTTCTTTATAAACACGGATAACTGATGTGAATGTAAGTTCAGGATACATTGCCACATCTTCAACAGATGCTGTGAAATCTTCGCCATCTATAGTACCTGAAATGGTCATACTTGCAGTGACGCTTACAAAATCAAACTCGGCGTGGATATGATACCAGCCCTCTTCAGAGAAAACCATATTGGAGCCGTCAAGCTGCAATAAATTTCCGCAGAAAGACATAGTTCCGTTTGTGTTCATACCTATAACGCTTTTTGCTGCGCTTCCGCGGAGGTAAAGCAATGTGTAACTCTTGTTGAATACAGAAAGATATGTATCAATGTCATACACAAGTGTACCGCTGTAATCATTAAGCCCCGTTGCAATATCAGTAGTCGTAGAACCGGGAACGAATACAGTGTTGTCTTCATCACCGTCGGGACCTGCCACAGTGGGGAATGATACGCCGGCAATGTCTGACAATATACCGTTACCTGTCTGGACAGTTTCAAAGTCATAGTCAAAAAGTGAAACTGTAGTTGTGTAGCCAACATCTGCAAAAGCAAATGATGGCACACAGCAAAGCACAGCAATCGTAAGTGCAAGTGCAATAATTTTCTTCATAATATAATCAACCTTTCGTGTGATTGAATCTCATCCCCATCCCGTGCAGCATGGCCACACGGGATGAAGAATCTAAAAAACATTATTTCTTAACGATAATTGTCTCTGTGATAGAGTTGTATGTGTTTACGGTATTACCATAGCACTTGAATCTCAAGTGACGAACACCGTTGCTGTTCTGAATGTAGAACTGCTCAAATTCATCGGTTGTACCACTTGACTGACCTGACCATGCAGGGAGCCAGTTCACACCATCTTTTGAAACTTCGATATCAAAGATTGTAGCACGTTTATGACCACTGTAGAATGACATCAGGATATAGTCAATATCATACTCGGCACCGAGGTCAAGTGTAAACCACTCGTTCCTACCGTTACCTGTCCATCTTGTCTCACGGTTAAGGTCGAGCATACCCTCTACAACGTTACCGTCATCACTGCTTGCAACTGCTTCTGCAGGGCTTACAATCTTGTCAAACTGTGTATTTGTTGCCTCAAAGAGACGCTCAATATCGTCGAGGATTACAACCTTCATCAGGTATGCAAGTTCGTCGTAAGTGATGTTGCAGTTGATTGTGCTCTGAACATCAATGGGGTTCACATAAAGCTTACCGTCAATGAGGAGTGAGGGGTTGGGAAGTTCTGCGTTTCTGACTTTATCAAACAACGCCTTCTTTGTTCCCGGCCAGAGCTGAACACTCTTGAACTGACCGTTCTTGATTGTCCATGTGCCGTCACCGTTATCAATGATTTCGATGTTCTCACCATATGCAGGTAAGTAATCTTCTGCTGCAAGATAGGGAACGCCGTCGATAAGCTTTGTAGGAGATTTCTGTGAACGGAAGAGACCGTCAGAACCGTAAATCTGATAATCGCCTATAAGTGCTTTTTCTGTTCTGGGGTATTCAATCTTATCAGCCATTGCTTTGTCGTTCCTTGTGATTGTGTACTTGCCGGGCTTACCCTTAAAATAAAGTGCACACGCCTCTTCGGTTACTTCGATATTCTGTGTCTTGTCAGGGCCTGTTACCATCCATACACCGGGTGTAACGTCAGCAACCATAACGCTCATATCTGCTCCATTGTTATTATCACGGATGTTAAGGGAGAATGAGCCGGTTACATCATTTGCATCTCTGTCAAAGAACACAGTTCTGTCCATAATGGTTACACCCACGAAGTTACCCTCAACTTCTTTATACATAGGAAGTTCGGGGAGATTGCGGTCGTGGTCTGTAACATACATAGCGTGGAGGAAGATGTCATTCTCTGCCGCAACAGAGGGAGATGTCTCAAATCTCCAACCTGCACCCTCTTCAAAGTCATCTGCGGGATCGCCGTAGTTCTTACCGTCTACCCAAGTACCTTTGCCTTCGCCACCGATAACCTCAATGTCGGGATTTTCGGGGAAGAGTGCCTTAACAACCATCTTACCGTTGTGTCCGTCTGTTGTACGGGAAACTGTAACCTTATCACCTTCAACAATCGGCTCTTCAAGTGTGTGGAGAACGAAGTTCTTCTCAAATGCTTTGTTTGTGGATGTTACTTTATCGAATACTACAAATGCCGCAGGATAATCGTCATTGAAAAGGTCAATGAATACCATTGAACGGGTGTTGTCTGTAAGTTTGGGAACTACAGGGTATTTCTCATTAAGTTCGGGATAGAAATCTCTCCTGGGGTTATCAGAGAATCCAAGTGCCTCAAAGAGTGCATCACGGGTAACAATTGTGCCTGATACATTTTCAAATTTCAGGTCGTCCTGCATAAGAATACCTGTTTCTGCATTAACTCTTCTGCCGGAGTATGCCGCAGTAGTATTTGTCTGCAAGTAAGAGAACTCGGGAGTGAGTTCGTTAGGACCTGAATAGATACCCTCTGTTACTGCAAGTTGAGGACGAGCAAGAAGGTCTTCGTATGTTTCCATTCCAATAGCATCAAGGAGATGTCTCCAGTCCATACCGCCGTCGTTTGAAACAACTGTCCAGTCTCTTGAATCAATATAATAGTTATCGAAATACACTTCTTCGGGGTCTTTAACTGTTATGATATTGTGCGCGATAGCACGGCGAGCCCAGTTAGCATCCATTTCTGTAAGCCAACCTGCTCCGTCTTGCGGTCCGCGGGCATCTGCCGCCAATGTACCTTTATAATAAAGCTGGAATGAACCAAGGTCGGGGTGGTCGTGAGTATCTGTCAGTGTCTCACGTCCCTGCATATAAGCAACGGCTACGGGAGCTTCCAGACCTTTCTGCCAGCTTGTTCTTGCATACATCTGTGTCAAAGGATATGTGGAGTGATAAGACAGGGGCATATTCTGACCAAGGTCTGCCTTATTGGGATGGTCTTTGTCCCAGATAAGGAGCATATAAACGGGCATATTACCCCAATCCTGCAAGGATTCGTTCATAAGCCACTCGCCATATACCAATGCATTAAGAGGAGCATCGGGGTAAAGGTTTGCAGTGATAGCCATCATAGCGGGAGTACGGTTGTACTGGTATACGAAGTACTTCATATATGATGAGTCACCTTCAGCAAACATACCACCTGCGGGGTTTCTTGCGTAAAGCCATCTTAAAGGAACGTTCCATGCGCCTTCGCCGATTCTCTTTTCCATAGGAATTTCCATAGCGTCCATCATAATCTCGGACATAAGCTCACAATGGAATCTCCATGTACCGTAGGATGAGCCGGAGGGGTGGTTACCTGCCGCATTGAACATTCTTCTGGAGGGAACCATCTTCTCATAAGCACCTGCTGCAACATTCCATACCTCAGGGTCTTCATCATAGATTGCGATACCTACAGAAAGCATATCCTGAAATACTTCCTTCTCGCCGTCGTGCCCGTAGATATAGTTACCAACGGGAGGATAGTGCATCTCTTTCCAGGTACAGAGTTTCTTAAGGTGTGCTACGAAAAATTCTTTCTCTTCTTCTGTAAGCAATGGATACAGCCAGTCATAAACAACTGCCGCCGCTTCCATTTCAGAACCGACCTGACGGGTGATATCTCCTGCTTTTAAGTTGTATTCTGCTGTTTCAAGGTATGTCTTGCAGTGCTCGATTGTCTCTCTCGCGTGAGCATCGTCAACATAACCTAAAAGGTAAGCCATTGAACGGCCCATAAGACGAACGGGAACTGTCGCATTGTAAGTGCCGTCCTGCTTTGATTCGATTGGCCAGCGAGCGTTATTCTTGACATTCTCAACGAAAGGAGCCATCTCGGGCTGAGCCGCATTTTCACGGAGCTGGTCGAGGTCTTTTGCCGCAATGTAAAGACGGGGGTGACCTTCGATAGGTTTAATTGAGGGAATGGGATGAACGTGAGAAGTATCGCCGTTGGGGATGGGGTTAGGACCCTTTGGCTCAAATGCAAGGTCTGTTGTGAAGATCATCTTGTCAAGGTTTACATCCTTGTATCTGTGCTCAAAGTAGATGTTGAGCTGTGAACCGGGTTCTGCAAGGAATGCTGTCTTGTTTCTTGCAGTAAGGTATGTAAGCTTAACCCACTCAAAGTTGGGATCTTCGGGGTCTGTGTAGCCATTGTAGGGTGTTGTACGTGTTACGTTATTGTCATAGGAATAGAACACATTTGTACCCTTGGCATAACGGAGCCACATATTGTATGCACCGTAATCGTTGAAATTAACAGTGAGAGTTATGTCGGCTACACCTGCAAGAGCATCGTCGTTACCTGTATTGTGCGCTGCCGCACGGATACCCATAACCTTACCGCCTGATGCACCGTTGTATGCAATAGGTTTTACGATTCTCCCGTCAATATCTGTAATATCCTCAAATTCCACAATAAGTGTGGAGATATTCTGAGATACTGTACCCTGACCGTCTGTACCTGCCGCTTCTGTTGTAACAGTCTCCGCTACAGGAATAGTAGACGGATCGGGGGGGATTACCAGATCGGGGTTTTCCACAACTTTGTAATACTGAATATCAGCCGCAGATACAGCAACCTGCGTAAACAGCATTACAATAGCGGAAACTACTGCAATAATTCTTTTCATCGTCATCAACCTTTCCGAATTGATTAATTACCATAATAAATCTGTTATTTCTTTATTATAAGACACTCTTTGATTGCATTCTGTGTGTTTGCGGTGTTGCCGTTACCCAGAAATTTCACAAACCGTACCCCGTTTGCATTTTCAAGAGTGAATTTTTCGAACAAATCTGTTGTTCCGCTGCTTCTTCCGGAAAACGCATCTTTCCATGTAACTCCATCGGAAGAAACCTGAATGTCAAATATTGTTTGTCTTGCATTTCCTGACACAAACGCCATCATCACACAATCAAGGTCGTATGAATTGCCAAGGTCGTAAGTTACGGTCTTATTAAGACCGCTTACTGTCCAGTTTGTGCCAAGTTGCCAGTCAAATGTATTTGAAACGGTGTCTGCTCCACTGTCTGCCGCGGCAGACACAGGGATTACAACCTTTTCGGGATTACCACCTGCCGCCGTGATAAGGTCTTCTATATCAGTAGAGATAGTTACTTTAAGCATCTTCGATTCTGCAATGTACTTAGATGCTACATTAAGTGCATCCTCAAAGTCCATCGGGCAGATATAGAGTTTGCCGTTCAACATTTTTGTGGTGTGAGGGAGTATAGTTGCCGTACCATTTATTGTTGCCTGATTAGAATCGGGAGTTACTGTGGCATATCTTACACTACTCGTTCTGAATGTGTATGTTCCGTTGCTGTTTGCGCTAACTTCCGTTCCGTAGTATGGCAGGAAACTCTCTGCACACACATAAGGAACACCGTCCAAATCCGCTGTGGGGTATTTCTGATAACGGTAAAGTCCGTCGGAAGAATAGATTGCAAAGTCGCCCACTTCTGATTTTTCTGTAGCGGGGTATGTAACTGCAGTTGCTGCGGTTTCTGTTGATGGGGATATTGTGTAAGTTCCCGATGCGCCTTTGAAATAAAGGGCGTTACCATCTTCTGTAACCTCAACAATCTGTGTTGATGTGCCGTTTTTAACCTGCCACATTCCCGGTGCCACGTCTGTAATCAGCACAGACATATTTCCGCCATTGTTGTTATCGGGAATGTTTATTGCAAATGTTCCCTCAACGGGAAGTGCATCCTTTGAAAACATAACCACTCTGTCCTTAACCGTTACGCCCACGAACTTGTCTGTTTCAAGTTTTGTCATTGGGAGTTCAGGGAGATTGCGGTCATTATCTGTTACATACATGGCGTGGAGGAACAGGTCGTTTTTCGCCGCAGCCGAGGGAGAAACCTCTATTCTCCAGCCGCCCTCTTCTCTTTCGCTGTCTGTAACATCACCGTAGTTCTTGCCGTCTACATAAGTAGACTTACCTGCTCCGCCGATAATCTCAATATCGGGATTTGCGGGAAGCAGAGTTTTCATAACCATCTTGCCGTTATGTCCCTGCAGGGTGCGGCGTACAACGGTTGTATTGCCGTTCACCACGGGCTCTTCCAGCATATGCAGGAGGAAGTTTTTCTCAAAATCTGCATTTGCGGAATCTACTTTGTCAAACACTACAAACGCCGCAGGATAATCCTCATCGAAGAGGTCAATGAACACCATCGAACGTTTATAGTCGCTTATCTTGGGGATAACTACATACTGATTATGGTATAAGTCATCAGGTCCTACTATATCGGGTTGTTTTACTACTGTACCGGCTACATTGGCAAAACCGATATCTTCACGGAGGAGTTTGCCTGTGTCTTTGTTGACTCTTCTACCGCCGTATACATTAGTAAGGTCTGTCTTTCCGTAAGAAAACTCGGGTGTTTTCTTGTTAGGACCAATGTAGAGTCCTTCTTTAGTAGTGAGGTCGCCGTAAGCATAGAAATCTTCGTCACTCTTCATATCTTTTGTGCCGTACCAGAGTTCTATGTTCTGACCACCGTCATTGGAGAGGACATTCCAGTCTTTCCAATCTACTTCATAATAGTAATTGTCAAAGAATACTTCTTCGGGGTCTTTAACTGTTATAACATTATGTGCGATGGAGCGTCTTGCCCAGTTGGCATCCATTGTGGTAAGCCAACCACCCGCGCTTTGCGGACCGGTGGAGTCGTTAGCGAGTGTTCCTTTATAATATATCTGAAACTGACCGAGGTCGGGATGTGTGTGAACATCCACCATTGTCTCACGGAGCTGCATGAACGCCATTGCAGTCGGTGCATCAAGTCCTCTCTGCCAGCTTGTTCTCGCATAAACCTGTGAAAGGGGATAACCTGACGCATATGAAAGTGGCAGGTCTGTGCCAAGTGAAACTTCGTTAGGATTGTCCTTATCCCAGAGGAGTGCTATATGGAACATATCCACCTTGTTGTGTGAAGGAAGCAATGCCTCGTTCATTCTCCACTCACCATAGATGATATCATTGTTCGGTGCATCGGGGTACATATTCGCAATCGCCGCTATAAGCTCGGGAGTGCGATTGAGCTGATACTCAAAATATTTGGGAGTTGAGGTGTCACCTTCGCGGAACACACCACCGGTGGGCTTTCTGGAATAAATCCAACGCATAGGAACATTCCATATGTCCTTACCGACACGCTCTTCAAGAGGAATATCGAGATTTCTGAGGAGCATCTCGGACATAAGTTCACAAGTCAGTCGCCATCCGCCGTAAGCATCACCTGATGGGTGGTTGCCTGCAGCGTTATACAGATGACGCGTTGACACCATATCTGCAAAGTATGCACCTGCGGCAAGATTCCAAACCTCGGGATCTTCGTCGTAAATTGCGATACCTACGGAGAGAAGGTCTCGAAAGATTTCTTTCTCGCAGTTGTGACCATAAACGAGGTTACCAACGATAGGATAATCGCCTTCCTTGGAGTTAGCCAAACTCTTGAGAGTTGCTATGAAGAGATGTTTCTCTTCCTCTGTGAGAAGGTCATACATCCAGTCATAAATTACTGCGCCCATTTCCATAGCATCACCTGTCTGTCGGGTAATATCGCCAACATTGGGGTATTCTGCTGTGGTGAGGTATTCGAGAGCATAACGGATGGTATCTCTCGCAAAATTATACGCCGTTTCGCCCTCGCCTGCATTACCTGTGATCCACCAGAGTGCTCTTGCACGGATTCTGGCGGGGGTAGACGAATCGAATGAACCGTTCATAACGGAATTAACCGTATACCTTGCCTGATTGCGAAGATATTCTTTATGGGGAGCAAGGATTGGTTCATTTAAGTTCGCTGTGATGCGGGGAATATCCTCTTCCGAAATATACACTCTCGGATGCACGTTTGCAGGGGGATTATAAGGTGGTAAGGGATAATACCCCGTAGTGTCGTATGTGGGATAGTCGTCCTTAAACTTTGGCTGAAATGCCGCATCTGTTGTGATAAGAATCTTATCAATACGTGTAGTGCTGTATCTGTGCGCAAAGCATATATCAAGTTTGCCGCTGAACACTCCGGGATGACCGAGTTTAACCCAGGAATATGGTTCATCGGATGTTGCTCCGCCCCATGCGGCAGTATAAGTTTTTCCGCCATCAAGGGAGTAGTAGAAAGACGCATTCTTTATAACCCTTGCCCAGACTTCGTACATACCGGGTTTGTCGAAATGCACTGTGTAGCGGATTTCCGCATTGGGAACAGCCGCCCCACCGTCAAGATTGTGGGCAGAGGCATCAATTGATATATATTTACCGCCGGAAGCATTTGAATCGGACTTCACCGAAACCACACGGGAGTCCACGATGGTCATATCCTCCCCCTCAATAACTATAGTGTTACCCGCCGCAACGGATTGGGGGTTAACGGGATATTTCAGCGGAGCTTCTTCGGGGGGATATGTATCAGGTGCGGCAATAACTGTGGTCTGTACCATCATCAATGCCACACACAGAAAAGCCAGAAATCTTTTCATATATTTCTCCATACCTGTGTTACAGGAATTGCGAACAGAAAGGCAACACGAACCTTTCTGCCGCATTTTGAATTATTCGTATATATATACTACTCGTCCACGACCACTGGCTGTGTGTACAAGTACATCAGAGCCGTTGCCGGGGAAATCATTCTCGCCTACGAGGTCGTCTGTGGAACCTATTGAAATAATGTCTTCTCTGCCGTTATTTGTAATCTTAACTACAGAGAATGTTCTCTTAGGATAATGATATATAAGGGGTGCTCCCTCTGTTTCAATACGAACAGTAAATGTAGAATCATCTGTGCGGATGATCTTACCCCACATATATCTGGGAGCTGCATTGAAGTTTGCATCATTGGGGTTTGTTGTGGGAGTGCTTATGCCCTCGCCGTTGGTCTGGTAGATTGTCTTTGTTTCATCGTCAAATGCAAATTCAACTATATCGGGCTGACTCTCAACATATGTGAGACGGAGAATATCTCCTTTGTCAGGCAATGTCTGACCGGGGCCAACTAAGAGTTTTTCTTCCTTGTCGATATACTCTACTGCAGATGTACCTGCAATACCTGTAATTCTGTAAGCGATTTCGCCGTCTTCGTCAAGGAATGTTTCTGCCACATCCACAATCATAGACATCTGCGCCAATGGCTGTGTTCTGCCGCCGCCTGTAACCGCCTTGACAACGAGGATTGAAGCCATGGGAGATTCGCTTGTGCCATATGCTTCAAAGGGGAACTGTGTGCTGTCTGTTGTTGTGAAGATGTTGCAGGGTTTTACGGAATATTTTTTGTCATCGTTTCTGTCTTCGTCCGCAGGAACGGAGAAGATGACTGTGTCGTCATCGCTTATAAGGAGCTTACCTAAAAATGTAAGGTCGCCGCTTCTGATAGAAACTACGCTTGTTTCTGTTCCGTCAAATCCCTCATACATATAGAGAGGATCGGTATTTGTTGTTGTTTTCTGCAGATGAATGTCTCGTACCTTGCCTTTACCGTCAAGTTTGAACACGATTGGCTGACGTTTGATAAGGTCGCCCTCCATACCTGCCTCATCGGAGAATTCCTCTACAGGTGTGTAATCGGTTGAGTCGTTGATGTAGAGTTTCTCAGCAAGTTCATAAACTGTCCATTTGCTGTCTGCACCAAACACACGGATGATATGTGCGCTGTCAAGTCCGGGTGTCTGCTTGTAGCCGGTGAGATAACCGATAGTCCAGGATTCGAATTCTTCCTGCTCAATATCGGATACCAGACCGTCTTTGTTGAACATAAGGCGTGTTCTTGTGTTGAACTTGATAGTTGCTACCTGTGGATTGAGGGAAAGGGCATTTGATGATTCAAATGTAACACTTCCCATTGTGATGAACATCTTGCCGTTGCGTGATTCAATTGCTTCGATGTTGCCCATAGCGGTGTCCGCTGTAACAACGATTCGTGTAATCTTACCTGCTTTATCTCTTGAGATAGAAAGTGTGTTACCTGCTTTAACCTCGGAAAGTTTGATTGGCTGACCAATTACGTTGTAAAGGAGAGGTTCCTGTGCTTCATCATAATGAGAAATATCAAGAACTGCACCGCCACGGTATTTTGTGTAGAGTTTTGTGTCAGTAACGCTGCTTACAACGTATGTGTCATAAGCATCAATCATGATAACGTCGTATTTGCTATCGCCGTCATTGTCAATGGCAGTAATGCTGCCGTCTTTGAACGAACCGGGGAAAGGATTGATGTCTGCTTCTGTGTAATTTGCGCAAACTGTACCGTTGTAGATAACAAATGTTTCGTCGCCTATCTCAACCTTTTTCTTCTTGCCGCTTTCGTTATAATATTCGATATTGTTGCCGTTAAGGCCTATGATGTCGCTGTCGTCAATTACAAACGATTTGTTGCCTACAGATTCTGCGAAGATAATTTCTTTTGTATCTGCGTCATAGTAAGCATCAACTGTATGAGCAAAGAGGTCAGAAATATCCATAGTGCCTACGTCGTATGTGTAGAGTGCACCGTCGATTCTTATCTGGTCATAGCCGGTCTTACCGTCGCCTGTGATGTCAGTTGTGCTGTTTGATGCGATGACGCCTCTTACGCGTTTGATATTTCTGTGGTATTCAAGGTATGTAAGACCGTCTCTTACTTTATACTGTGTGTCGGGGTTGAAGTTTACGGGTTCACGGTAATCCACATTAATTGCAAGTTTGAAAAGCTCTGCCGCTTTCTCATATGTGATTGCAGAATCCATGTCAGCAGGTGCATTGTCATCAAGTCCAAGCTGAATTGCCATCATATAGTAACCGTAAGGATAACCGCCCATATCCTCTGCATTTTGTGCATAGCCGAGGAATGTTACCATTGTCTTAATTGCCTGAATATATGTAACAGGTGCTTCGGGGGCAAAAAGTCCGCCGCCAACACCGTTCATAAGTCCTGCCTGAGAAACGTTTGCAACTACAGGTGCCGCATCAGATGGCACATCTGTGAAAGAGATACCCTGATTTCTTGAAAGGCCTATGTCAGTGCGCATAACAGCGCAGTACATTTTTGCAAAGGCAAGGCGCGTAACCGTATCAGTACCGATTGCCTCGTCTTCTATAATTCCCAGAGCTTTGGCAAATTCCATATTGCCGCTGTCGGGAAGAACCACAGTTTCTACCTCTTCGTCAGATGCAAATGCAGTAACGGAGAAGAGCATGGTTACGATTATTAACAGAGAAACTATTTTCTTAAGCATTTATTTACTCTCCTTATTTCAGATTCATAATAGAGTTTAAGAGTTTTGCTGTTTCTGCTCTTGTGAGTGAGTCAGCTGGACAGAAATTGTTGCCATCGCGACCGGAGATGATGTTTGCACCTTTAAGCGCTGTAACTGATTCTTTAGCCCAGTCGCTTACTGTGTCTATATCTGCAAATGTATTTGCAGCCATCTCAAATTTATAACCCTTTGCCTGAAGTGCTCTGTAGATGATAACCGCCGCCTGTTCTCTTGTAACAAGGCCGTCGGGAGCAAATTCTGTTGCGGTCATACCATTTACGAGTGTTGCCGCTGCTGCTGTTGCGATGTATTCTTTTGACCAGTGTCCGTCAATATCAGTGAAATCTGATTTTGCATCTTTATTCACTTCGCCGATGATGCCCATTACAATAACCTTGGCAAGTTCGCCTCTTGTAATTGTTCCGTCAGGATCAAAGTTTCCGTCGCCTCTGCCGGAGATAACTCCTGCTTCACTGAGAGCTTTAACATCTGCACTTGCCCAGTGATTGTCTGCCACATCGTAGTAGCCGGATGAAGGAAGAACGGGTGTTGCTGGTATATCGGGAGTAAGGTCGGGTTCTTCTTTTTCATAGTAAGGATTGTTTGGAACATAACTCCCTGTGTTACCGGAAGATGAACCGCCATCGCCATCTAAAAGTCTGTTAAACTCGTTTTTGAGTTTTGTAATATTCGTAGCGGAGGAAGATGCAACTTTGGAATAGATTGTGTTCTTACCACTTTTACCTGCGAATTTGTCAAGGTCAAAGCCCACATCTTCATAGAATGTTTCGTATCTGTCGAAGTAGTACTCAACGTGGCCGTAACCACGTTCGTCATAATCAACGAGAACGTAGAAAGGAATTAGATCCCTGAATGCCTCTTCGATTTCTTCTGTACTTTCGTATGTATCGTCGAAGAGGTCATCTGTAAGTTTATCTTTACCGGAATCGGAAATGCAGTTTTCGTAATCATACAATTCGTCAGTACCGTCGAGATTCATGATGTCTGCAAGATATTTAAGTCCATCGTCCCCTACGAGAATTTCCTCATTGTCAGTATTGAACGCTGCAATAAGACACGCTTCTTTGAGAACAGCATACATATTGTCAAGGTCTTCAGCAGTTGACGCACCGAACTCTCCGCCGTTCTCTGTTTTCATAATATCAATAATCTCAGCCACAGCACCAACATCGTTGAGTGCATAGAGGGGATCACGGCTTAATGAGAATTTTTCCATAACGTCGTCGAGGATGAGAGTAATGGCATCTGCATCTGCGGCATCGTTGATGTCATCAATTGCATCAAATTTCAAATCAGACGGATAGAACGGGAATGCCTGGGATGTTTTATCTCCGTCAGCATTTACGATAATTGTATAATCTCCACCTTCGCCTGTAAGTTCTATATGGAAGCAGTAATTACCCCCGTGTCCGCAATCAGTAAGAGCTGTTGCATATGTACCGCTGAAATACTGAATTGCCGACTGTGGGGATGTGGTAAAGTCTGCCTCTGTATAATCAGGATTGAGCACAGTAACCGATACAAATGTCTCCGGAGCAGAATTGCCCGTTACTGCGATTTTGTTGTCGATTGATGAGATAATCTGTACATCCGGTGCCGCCGCAAAGCAGGTAGTAACCATAGTGCAGATAACACACAATGCAATCAAAGTTGTTGATAATACTTTTTTCACGAAAGTTTCCTCCGTTTCCGTGTAGTGCGGCAAATCGCCACATATAAATATTAAAATTGTCTGCCGCCTGTTTTCAAGATTTTTCAGCCAAAACAGAACATTAAAACTCCATAAAAGCCGTACAAAGCGACAACAACCTATATTAATAGTTTACCCTATGAATTATATGCATGTCAATAGCTCATTTTTTGGAGAGAAATCCCGAAATCAAAAATGGTATATTTCAAGCAATAATGCGGTTTTGGGCAGCTTTAACATGGTGTAAAAATCATTTTTGAAACATAATGGGGTATTTTTCCTCAATTGTGAATTTTCAGCCCAAAACCAGAACTTTTTTCAGGACGTAAATATAGCGTGATTTCAGCACTTCAAATTTCCATTTATCATATTCCGGCAGGATCAAGCCCCTGCTCTCGGAATAATATAGATAATACATTTTGTAGGGGACGATGCCCACATCGTCCCGCAATGGTTTTTCCTCGCAGATAAAGGTTGTTGGAATACGCATATAACGGGACATTCGTCGTGTACCCGTTTAGGGTGGAATGTCCCCTACAGGTTAAACACATGGAGCGCGCACCGTAGGGGACGGCGTCCTCGACGTCCCGTAATGTTTTTCTCAAAATATATGTAGCGCAGACATCCACGCCGATTACATCGGCTACACCTCATCCGAGTTGCTTCGCAACCCACCTTCCCCTTGCACCCACAGGGCACAGGCGGGGAAGACATATGTGGTGCACACCGTAGGGGCGACCAGCGGTCGTCCGCATGACAACCACAAAACATATGTAGTGCGCATTGTAGGGGACGATGCCCACATCGTCCCGTATATACAATTTCCGGCAAACATTTTCCACACACGCAAAAAAGCAAGAGGAAAAATTCCTCTTGCTTTTTAGGTGTTTATTCGTAAATATTACGGATTAGTTGATTTCAAATACCTCTGTGATAGGTGCAATGGTATCCCAAGCCCATACAAAGATCTTTTCTGCAGGTTTTGCAAATTTGATAAATTTGTATTCAGCTTCACTTGCTGCTGCATCAAACTTATTGATATTTACAGAACCATCTGCTGCGATGGCTACAACTGCCATATCAGCAACTTTTTCTGCGGCTGTCATGTTTTCGAGAACAAGACCGATACCGTTTGCAGAATCATTTACAAATGCATCAGTTGTTTTTGCTTCAAGACCATCAGCATAAGTTGCGAAGCGGAAGTTATCTATAGAGTTTGTAACTCTCAGATAAGCATCGCTGTAGCATGCTGTACCTGATGCCTGAGGCCAGAAGATATAATCTACATCGCGGGATGCTGTATTGTCGGTGTAAGCACTACCGGAAGCAACGAGCGCACCGTCCAGATAGAGGTACATCTTGTTGTTATCAGTATCTACTACTGTCTTGTAGTTGTGCCACTCGCCCATATCAACATCCATGGTTTTAACAGTACTTGTGATACCGCTTGATTTTTTCACATAATCAGTTCTCAGTTCAAGCAGACCTGTAGTGCCATTATACTGGAAGGGAGAAAGACTTTCTCTTATATAGTTTGTTTCATCAGCATAGTAAGTCATCCAGAGAGCCATAATTGGCATAGCGGAAATACCGCTTACATTACTCTTGGGATGAACGAGAGTTCTTACTGCCTGTGCGTCAGCAATATCAGCTTCGGCAAGAACATCGCCTGTAGCAGAGTCGATAGCATAGTAGTTATCATAACGATAATCTACGCTTACCTCAACCATACCGCTTACATCCTTAGAAGTTGATATGAAGTTTATACGGCCGGCATTACCTGCGCCGTCGAAGCCGGAAGATGCTGCGATACCCCATGAAGTAGCAGTCAGGTAAGTATTACCGTTTTCCTGAACTTCCTCAAAGCCAAGAGCTATCACGCTATCATCCCAGTTGGGGTTCACACCAGTAAATTTTCTGGAACCAACAGGCCATTGGGTTGTAGCATCTTCTTCTGTATACTTATCTTCTTCCCATGTGGCAGATGCTGCAATTGTTTCTTCTCCTACGGGAGTAAGGCGGTAATATACAACTTCTTCACTTGTCCATGCAGTATTACCTGCTGCTGTTACGATAGCAACAGAAACAGCGGAATATCCTTCAGGAAGAGTGATTGAAGCAAAACCGTCTGCAGTTGCAATGTCAGAGGGAACACCGTTTACATAAGCAACAGCTTTCTCACCGGGAGCAATACCGCGGATATTTACGCCAACTTTATCGCCATATACATCACCTGCGGGTGCGAGGAAGTCAACATCAGTATATGTTACGAAGTTTGCTTCAAAGTTCTTTCTGTAAACACCTGTGTTAGCAGTTACTACTCCATCCGTAAGAGTAACATCAGTGCTGAGGTGTGCCTGGATGCTGTCCTTTGACCATGTTGCGTGTTTTCTGTCTTTAAGAACGAGAACATCATCAACATACATATCATACACACCTGTGTCGATATCTGTTATTACCATTCTTACATTATACCACTTGTTAGCAACAAATCTGAAACTGTCATAAAGCTGACCGTCAGAACCCTGACTCAGGCCGATTGTTCCGTTTGCATTAACTCTGAAATTGTTGTGAAGCCATCCGCCACAGTACAAAGAGAGAACTGTTTCGGCTGAAAGTGCGCCATCAAAGTAAATGTCTGTTTTGTACTCAAATGTCTCTCCTGCAGCAGGAGCACCGATACCCCAACGGCCGGAAACAGTTCCCTGCCAGGTATCTGTTACGCCGCCGATTGCTCCGTCAACTGCAATACCCTTACCGGCGTGTTTCTGGGAGAGGATATCCTCGTCTGCCACTTTGTTCCATACAGTGCCGATACCTTTACCATTCAATACAACGGGAGCACTGGTATTTGTACCGTCAGAAACTGTGAATGAGTTTTTGCCGGAAACAACAGGAAGTGCAACTACACTGCCGTCATCATTCATAGCTTCAGCTGCTACAGCAACACCGTTGTTGTAGTATGTGAGTTCTGCACCTGCAGGAGCAGCTACATTGAAAAGAACTTTTGTACCTGCTACAGCAATGTCGCCTTCAGCAAAAGTCATAACAGTAGAAAGTGTAATTTCAGATGAATCAGCAAATGCTACTGTTGTCATGGCACTCATAACAAGGAGCACAGACAAAAGAATTGATAAAAATCTTTTCATCGTCATCTTTTCCTTTCTAAATTTTTTGTCTTTTTTCTGCATACAGTGGCGAAATCCTGAATGCACCGATTCTCTGTTCGTACCAAACAGAGCACGGGATGAGCCAATACAAAAGTATCACTCGATTATACAGCACACAAATTCCGCATATGCCATCCGCACACATCATTTCAAAAAAGGACATACGTGGATTTAATACACCGAACAGTTTACCGCATAACTTTTGCACTACATACACAAGTACCCTATATACCCAATATATCGGAAAGAGGAAGACTTTGTTGTCTTATCCGATACACTCATCTGCATACAAGTGCAGTGTTTTTTGAAATTTAAGTTTTTCTGTTTTCGATATGTACGGGTTAAGTACATATACGAACTTTTGGTTTCGGGCGGCGAAATGCCCTATACCGAACACATATAAAGTCAGATTCAGTATATGTGAACTTTTCGGGATACATCTGCCATGCAACGCTATATGACGGAGAGTCTGCCCCATCGGGAGAACGGGCATATTTCCGTTTTTTGTACGGTGCAAAAACAAATATATCGCCTTTTATATCTCAACCGCCTGACACAGTGCTATCGGGAGTAAACAAAGTGTTTTAGCGGAGGATATCAAAAGTAAATAAAAAATACAACGTGCGAACATCATCGGAACGTCGACAAGCGCCGTTCCCTACGACGGTTGAACATAAATAGTGCGCATCGTAGGGGCGACCAGTGGTCGTCCGTATCATACACCACAAAACATATGTAGTGCGCATCGTAGGGTGTGGCGGTTTCCGACACACCGCAAGGGTTTTTCCTCGAAGATAAGGTTGTGCGAACATTAACGGAATACATTACTAATCTTAAAATCCCGCGCACAACCGCAAGGTTAGAAAACCCAAAATTCCACCAATCAGTCAACCAACAGTTGGCGTAATTCTTTTCATAGGCAACCTTGCCGGACAATTGAACTATCAACTGTCCGGCACGGAGATTAAATATTTAATTGAAACATACTGCCGTAAAGACGCTAACAGAAGAGAAACTTTTATTTAGCCATGAATCTGTCGTATGCTGTCTGATAAATAGCAATCATCTCGTCAATACCACGGTTCCTGAGTTCAGCCATGTGTTTGCCATAGTTGGAGATGGGCTCTGTTCCCATTACCATCTTTGTGAACACTTCGTTTTCATATGTTGTAATTGCACCCTCGATTTCAGAGAGTTTTGCTTTCTCGTCAGCTGTGAGAGGCCACTCAAGTGTCATAAGTGATCTGTCGCCTTCGTTCCATACGATTGAAGCTTCCTTCTGCTGAGGTGTACCATACTGTACTGCTGCAAATGCATCAGCAGCCATAATCTTCTGGGGAGCACCTGAAGATGTGTTAGCATAGAGTCCCATTGCCTGGTTACGTGATTTGCCATCGGGGTTGTTTGTAACGAAATCTGTGAGTTTTTTCTCACCGTTTTCAACCACATAAGATTTACCCTCAATACCCCAGTTAAGAAGAACTGTTGCTTCTTCTGTATAGAAGTAGTCCATGTATTTGAATGCTGAGTCAAGATCCTGACATTTTGTTGTAATAACACCGCCTGAATCTGTAGATGTGATTCTGTCGAAGTCCTGAGGAATGTAAGCTTTGCCGCCTTTTTCAAGTGAAGGCCAGGGAGCAGCGACCAGGTTGTAACCTGGAATAGACTGACCTGCTGCAAGATATGTACCCATACCGCTGCCTACCCAACCCATACAAGCACCGGATGTATCATTTGACATATAAGCATCTGCAGTTGTTTTATCAAGTGCAGCGAACTCGGAGTCGATAAGACCCTCCTTATACCATTTGTTCATTTCAGTAACAAATGCTTTGTATTCGGGCTGCATAAAGCCGTAAACAACTTTGCCGTTCTTTACATAGATACCGTTTCTTGTACCGAAAGCACCTGCAAAGTTCTTAAATCCGGGGGACTTTGTAGCAGCCATAGGAATCTCATCTGCTTTGCCGTTGCCGTTGGGGTCGCCTGTCTTGAATGCTTTAAGAACTGTGTACCACTCATCAATTGTGGTAGGCATCTCAAGGCCGAGTTTGTCGAGCCAGTCCTTACGGATCATAGGACCGTAGCAGGAGTTGAGTGATGTGTCTTCTTTAACAGTTGCGAAGAAGAGTAATTTGCCGTCTGTTGTACGGATTGTTTTGTCAACATCGGGGTTATCTGCAAGAATCTTTGAGTAGTTGGGGAGCTTATCCGTTTTGTCGGTGAGATCGAGAATGATACCGTCATTGAGAGCGCCCTCATAACCACCAGTATACTTGCTAGCCCAATTCCAGTAGATCATATCAGTATAGTCGCCTGAAGCGATCATAATGTTGAAGTTTTCTTCCCAAGCAGCAGATGAAGGATGAACGTATTCAACTTCAACGCCAACTGCCTCATGGATTTTCTGTACAGATTCCATTTTGCCGTAGTTGTCGAGTTCACTTGCACCTGCATAGTTACCCATCCAATAAGTGAGGTGTCCTGTTGCCTGTTGTTTTTTGTCGCCTCCGCAGCCTGCCAGTGAAGAAACTGCAAGGAGTGCAACGATTGCAACACAAATAATTTTTCTGAGTTTCATAATTAATTCTTCCTTTCTTGGAATTTGCTTTTATTATTCACGTGCATCCTGTACCCTTTTGACACAAACGCACATAAAAGACATTTATTAACCCTTAACCGCGCCGATCATAACGCCTTTTACAAAGTATTTCTGGAGGAAGGGATATACACAGAGGATAGGAGTGATTGTTACAATAACTGTAGCGTATTTAAGTACGTCATCATAACCTACTTTATCTTCTGTACCTGCACCGTCGCCCATGTTACTTACGTTATCGATAAGAATCTCACGAAGAATGAGCTGGAGCGGATACTTGCTGCGGTCTGTCAAATAGATCATAGGGTTGAACCACTGGTTCCAGATACCAACGGCATAGAACAGAACCTGTACCGCGATAGCCGCTTTTGAAAGAGGAACGATAAGACTCCAGAGAACTTTCCAGCTACCCGCACCATCGATATGAGCGGATTCTTCAATTTCATTGGGAACGGAGTCGAATGCACTCTTCAACACGATTACGTTATATGTACTCAGCATTGAGAGGAAAACAAGTGCCCATCTTGAACCGTAAAGACCAATTGATTTTACAACAAGGAATGTGGGGATAAGACCGCCACCGAAGAACATTGTAACGAGGATGAACTTCATAATCCAGCCCTTATATTTAAGGTAAGGTCTTGAAAGTGTGAATGCAAACAAGCAACCAACAAAGATTGAAAGTGATGTACCTACAACGATGTAGAAGATTGAGTTTGCGAAACCTGTGTAGATGTCTTTGTTAGCGAAAACTTCCTGGTAGCCCTTCGTGGAGAAACCCTGGGGACTTAAGAGGATACCGGTGACTTTCATAAGTTCCTTGGCATCACTAAATGAGCCGAAAAGTACATATATAAAAGGATACAAACAGATAACAATCATAAAGAGCATGAACAGTACATTGAAAACGTCGAATATACGTTCAGCAGCGCTGATTTTAATTTTCATTCCGACTCACCTCCTTACCACAAGCTTGTTTCTGCAACTTTTCTACTGATAGCGTTACCGGCAGTAAGGAAGCAGATGTTTACCAATGAGTTGAACAGACCGATTGCCGTAGAGTAACTGTAATTTGTACCCTCGTAGAAACTCTTACGGTATACATATGTAGAAATTACGTCCGCTGTTTCCATTGTCATATCGTTGTAGAGCAGAAGGACTTTATCGGAGCCAACGCTGATCATTGAACCCAGACGCATAATGAACAATGTAACGATTGTGGGGATAATGGCGGGAAGTGTAACTGTGAATACCTGTCTGAACTTACCTGCGCCGTCGATAGATGCCGCCTCATACAAGGTGGGGTCAATACCACTGAGTGCCGCAAGATAAATGATGGAGTTCCAGCCAATCTGCTGCCACAGGTCAGAGAGAACGTATATCCACTTAAACGCTTCCGGTTTAAGCAGTAAGTTTTCTGCGGGGAAACCGAACCATCCGAGTACGGCATTGAAAAGACCTGCTTTCATAGAGAATCTAGAGATCATACCGCAGATAATAACTGTTGAAATAAAGTGAGGGATGTATGTAATAGTCTGTACCACTCTCTTGTAACCGCTGCTCTTGATTTCGTTAAGGAGCAATGCAAGAATGATAGGTGCAGGGAAGCCGATAATCAGATTCATAAAACTGATAACGACGGTGTTACCAACAGTACGAACAAAGTCAGGGTTTATAACTGAATAGTTAATAGCAGTACCCTTGGACTGAAATATAAATTTGAAGATATGTTTGAGACCTACCCAGTCGCTGTTTGTAATACCCGAAGCGTACTTGAAGTCCTGAAAACCGATGAGAACACCGAACATGGGCGCATAGCAGAATACCAGATAATAGATGATACCGGGGAGAGCCATGAAGTATACCCATTTGTACTTGCTGAATTCTCTGGAAAAGCCGTCCTTTTTCCGAAGCGCACGTGCTCTGTCATTAACAACGGTTTTGTCGTTTTTTTGCTTAGTTGCAATCATTTAATGAAAACCTCCTAACCAGAATTGCACATTATTGCAGAATAATATATTATGATTATACTCCATTTTTGAACAGATATCAATAGCCCGTTTTTGCTTTTGATTGTCTTTTTTATACTCAAAATGATGTGTTTGTCCTTAAAATGCACCCCTACGGGTTGTGTTTTAGTTTGCTTTTCCATAAATCTGATTGATTAAATCCAAATCACAGTTGATCAATATACCATTGACAGGATTTGTGTTTTTTAGTATAATGGGCTCAACTAAAGGCGATTTGCGTCCGGCATTGCCCAAGTATATACCTACATTTACTTATTCTAAACAGCCGTTCGGAGGGATTCTCTATATGTTCAAAAAACTTTCTGACAATTTCAAAAGAAGAAGCTTTCTCTTCAAATATATATCCGTTATGTTTGTGATTATGCTTATACCTACATTTTTCGGATATGCCGTTTCGGAAATGTCCCTCCAGGCAACCATTGCCGAAATAAAAAAAGAAAACTACAAATCCACTGCGCACATACAGCGTAGTATGGATTCCAGTTTTACAACCATAAAACAGACTGCCATTGACATTGCCTCCGGAGAAAGTCTTGCCGCTTATGCTAACGCCCCTTCGTCTTATACAGGTTACGATCTGACCCAGGAATCTTTCTTCCCCCACACAGCCATGATGCGCAATTACGTTGACGGTGTAATTATATATAATGAAGAAACAGGAACAATAATAAACGATTACATGGCTATTTACTCTGCGGAGAATTATCTTGATTGGGTTCTTGATCTTCACGGACAAGACAGGGATGAATTTTTAAGAATAATAAATACTCCCTCATTCAATAAATTATATCCAGCCAAGAACATCAAAACATACAACCAACTGATAAACAAGCCGTTGGTTTTCCACACACAATCCTACCCCTTTATGGGCGAACACAAGGGTACGGTTATTACCATTGTTGATGTAGAAGACATGCTCTACGATTTTTCCGACAGGATTTCAGAGGACAGTTGCTTTTATATCGTTGACGAAAACGGACAGATTATTATCTCCACAGGAAATACACAATATATAGGCAACGAACTTTTTTCCGCTGAAGAGGGCTACGGCGAATCTCGCATAAATGGCGAGAAAGTTATGTACAGCGTTCGCGATTCCACGTACGGAAAATTCAAATACGTATTTGTGGAAAATTTTAATTCCATAAACAGTGCAGTTGCACCTGTGCGAACTGCTTTAACTCTTTACGTTATACTTATATTGATATTCGGCTCTCTGGCTATATATTATATTGGTAAGAAAAATACTCAACCCGTCCGCGAACTCTCCGGTATGCTCGGTGCAAATAAGGAAAGTGATACGGATGACGAATTCGAAAATATCCAGAGTGCCATCCGCAGCATCTTAAGCGAAAAAGCACGTATGGAACCACTTATTGCAGAAAGCGGTTCTGCACTCAGGAAAATCCTTATTTCAAACATTCTGCGCGGAAACTTTTTGTCAGCCGACCAGATTGAAGAGGCATGTGAAAAAGCAGAAGTTTCTTTCCTTCACGACAATTTCTGTGTCATATATTTCAATCTTATAGAGATTGAACAGGAGGATATTCCCGTTATCAAATACGCTATATCCAATATCGTAACGGAACTTTTTGCTTCTGTTGGTGAAGTGTTTACAGACGATTTTGAACTTCATTCCATGGTTGGTATACTGAATCTTGAAAACTCAACAACAGAGATAGAATTGCAGATATTGTCGCAACTCAGTTTTATAAGAAACTTCTTTATTGACAACTTTGAAACGGTTATCAACATCGGCGTGGGCAATATCTTAAGCAGCGCAGAGCAGATTTCTGTTTCTTATTCCCAGGCAAAAGAAGCCGCTGAATACTGCGCACTTACGGGTTCAAAGGAGGTTTTCTCCTACTCCAATATCAAAATCGCCGATTACCGCTATGCTTATCCCCTTGAGGTGGAAGACAAACTTAACAGCGCAGTTATTAACGGCGATATTGAACTTGTTCGACAGTTGCTCGACCAGGTTATTGATGCAAACGCTTCACTATCTCTTGATATGAGCAGGTGCCTGTTCTTTGACCTTACGGCTACGGCGCTCAAGATCATGTCTAATAAAACCATCAACCTCTCCGCTGTATTCGGCAGCGCAAATTCACCTTTTGAGAAGTTGATGGAGTGCAAAAATATCAGCGAACTGGTTGACACCATTCACGCTATATTTGATAAGATTTGTTCACAGATTACGGAATCCCATGGTGCGAAGAAAGAAAAACTGAAGATAGCGGTTACTGATTATATTAAAGATAATTACAGCAACCCAACTATGTCCCTGGGTACTCTTGCAGATGAATTCGACATGAATTATACGTATATGTCCCATTTCTTCAAAGATTATATCGGTGCTAATTTCGTGGATTATATTTCTGAAATCCGCGTTAAAAAAGCAGCAGAACTCTTGAGAACCACCGATATGCAGATTAACGATATTGCAACGGCTGTCGGATATGCCAACGCCACGGTGCTGATTAAGATATTCAAGAAGATTACAAAAACCACTCCGGGTAATTACAGAAAAAATTCAAGAGGATAATAAAACATTAAAACGGCTATGCATTATGCATAGCCGTTTTTGTGTGTACACATTGTAGGGTGTGGCGGTTCCCGACACACCGCAAGGGGTTTCCTTCGCAGATAAGGCAATGCAACCATCAACGGAACGTCGACAAGCGCCGTTCCCTACAACCGTTGAATATATGCAGTGCGCAACGTAGGGGCGACCAGCGGTCGTCCGTATCGTACACCGCAAACATAAATAGTGCACATCGTAGGGGCGACCAGCGGTCGTCCGTATCGTACACCACAAACATAAATAGTGTGCATCGTAGGGTGTGGCGGTTTCCGACACACCGCAAGGGATTTCCTCGCAGATAAAGGTTGTTGGAATATGCATACAACGGGACATTCATGAATTCCCCATACAGGTTAAATATATGTAGTGCGTATTGTAGGGTACGGCGTCCTCGACGTCCCGCCCATACAATTCCTTTCAAACATTTTCCACATCACGCAAAAAAGCAAGAGGAAAAATACGGTGCCTTCACATAGGGAATATTCGCCTTAAAACTTTATGAGAAGAACATAAAGTTTTGAGGTACAGCGCAGTTTTGAAAGAGAAATTTTGTCGTAAATAGGAATAAGAAAAAATCCCGTTATACTTTCGTATTACGGGATTTTTTATGAACTATTTACGGTAAATTGCCTTCCAAAACCGTTTCTTCTCTATGTGAAGGCACCGTTAGTCTTGCTTTTTTAATTAACTATTCGTAATTATTGATTATTCAATAACATCAACGATAGGAGCAAGCGTTGCCCAATCCCATACGAATACTTTTTCGATATCTGCCATATCGAATGCAAATGCTTTGTAAGCAGATTCGCTTGTTACGTCTTCGTATTTCTGGATTTCAACTGCACCTGCAGCTGTGCGAGCAACTACTGCGATATCCATTACTTCGCTCTCTGCAAGACCGAGGTTTGCAGGAACGATAGCGAGTGATGCACCACTTGCTGTGATTGCAGCATTTACAACTGCTTCTGTAGGAGCATCTGCAAATGAACCAATCTCAGCGAGGTATACGTTATCGAAGCCCCATGTTACCTGATGGTTAGCACCTGTAAAGGGATCAATTATACCATTGTATGTTCTGGGCGCACCTATAGCAGCATACTCCAAGCTTGTGATAGTGTCAACTGTTTTGTCTGCTTTCTGGAAGATATAACCACTCTGAACAAACTCACCATCAAAGTAGATATAAGCTGTGTTGCTTTCTATATCAAGGATTGCCTTGTAATTGTGCCAATCATAGAAATCAGCATCGATAACAGCTTTCTTTGTAGTACCGTCGAGGTTTCGTGTCTGTGCCTGAAGTTCCTGACCGTAACGGGGGATACCGAACAATGAAACCTGCTCTCTGAATGTAGAACCGTCAGTGTATGTACCTCTAACAAAGATGTTCATAAACTGACCTTCAGCAGTACCTGTGAAGTAAGAATATGTTGTCTGATCTTCGGGTTTGCCTTCAACTCTCATATCAGCGCTGAACTCAACAGCTCCGAGACCGGATGCTGTACTGGGAGCGTTCATTGCACCACCGGCTTCTGTGTTTGTTACAGCCATATATTTGCCTGTGTTACCACCTGCAGTTTTGTACTCAACATAAGCACTTTCGCTGTAATCATAATGCTTGAGCTCCTCAGCAACATCGTCTTCAAAGCTATCATTTGTGAGAACTTCTACTTCGCCTGCAGCTTCAAGACCGAAGATGAAGTATTCGTCAGAAACGAGTTCGTCACCTTCATATACTGCGACATCGCCATTAGCATCAACGATTTCAAATCTGATTGAGTTGTAACCTGCTGCCAGAGGAGCATTATAGTTGTAAGCGCCATCTACGAGTGTGATAGGTGTCTTAACGCCATTTACATTAGCAACTGCTTTGCAACCTGCAGGGATGTTTGCTGCATTTACAGCAATCTGCATCTTTGTACCTGCGGGGAGAGTTGTCTCTGCGATAGCATTTGTTGCAAAAATAGCAGGCTCTGTGGGAGCAAAATCGTCATATACATCGGCCATAAAGTTGTCAACTGATGTGTATGTTCTAACTTTTCTAGGGTTGTAAGCTGTAGTCTTACCAACGCTCATGTTTTCGATAGAAGTAACTACAGCAGGAACCCATTTGTTCTTATCGGGATCACCGTCAGCTCTTGTAAGCTGGAAGCCGGCAATACAACCTGAACCAACATAGATATCGTTGATATAACCGTATATTTTGTTGTTGGGCATATCGAAGATAACGCTGTAGTTGTTCCAGTCATCGTTGTAGTTATCAACAGTGAATTTTACAGGAGTACCATCTGCAGCATAAGCAGTAAATGTGGGTTTACCTGTGTTTGTTGCGATTTCCCAGTAGTTAAGAGATCTTCTGTTCACCTCTGCTGTGTCGCCATCGTTATCAACGTCATAAGTATCAACGGATCTTGTGTAAGAACCTAAGATATTACCGTTTCTTGTTGTTGCAACGCCTGCATCACCAATAGCCATTGCTTTGAAACCGTCAGCTGTGCCTGCATCAATTGTGTTTACAACTGCGCCTGTATCATCAACGATTTCAGCATAGTCAGCACGCCAGTCAACGCTGAGCTTTACGATACCTGTGTAGCCACCCAAATTAGTACAAAATTCTGTGTTAGCACCTGCCTTCTTTGTGTAACCTTCAGCGGAGTTGGGGTCAGCTATCGCACCACCCCAGCCGATAAGCTGAACGTGAGTGTTTGTGCCTTCTGTAACTACATTAACATCGCGGGGAATCACACCGGGTGCATCATACCATGTGTTCTTCATACCTACGTCGTTGTAGCCGAATTTGTTACCAAGTTCGCCCGTAGCGTCGGGTTCGAATGTGGTGTCGATCACGTGCTGACCTGCACCGAGGTAAGAAAGACCGAATACTTTGATTGTTGCTGTCTGAGCAACAACTGTGTCGCCGTTCTTTACTGCAACGGAGATGTTGTTGTCACCTGCAGGAACTGTTACTGCATAGTAACCGTCTGCTTTGGTAAGAGGAGCTGCTACACCATTGATTGTAGCAACTACTGTGTTACCCTCTGCAACATCACCTGTGTTTACGATGATCTTGGAACCAGCGGGAAGCTGTGCAAGATATTCACCGAAAGTGATAGTTGCGGGTGCAGCTGCTTCGTCAGCGAAAGCAACTGTTACCATACTGCTCATAACGAGTAATGCGCAGAGCAGCATTGATAAAATTTTCTTCATTTTTATCATACCCTTTCTAAAAATAATTACTTAAGGTAATGGGCACATACGGACACAATACCATACTAAAATTTTATACTATTTTTTGGCTTATGTCAACGAACAGTTGACGATTATTTGTTTTTTGGTAATTGTGCTCAAAATTTCATATGAACAGTTGTGCTTTTTTACTTTTTCAGGTTGTTAAAATTCACTCACCTCCCTATTTTTCAAAGGAAATCGGGAATATTTGTGCAAATGGTTGTTTTTTGCTTTTTCTTGTCAAAATAAGCGGTGTCTTGAAAAATTGTGCTCATTTTGTATCGTAGGGTGTGGCGATTTCCGACACACCGCAAGGGATTTCCTCGCAGATAAGGCAATTCAACCATCAACGGAACGTCGACAAGCGCCGTTCCCTACAACCGTTAAACATATGTAGTGCGCATCGTAGGGGACGGCGTCCTCGACGTCCCGCAATGTTTTCCCTCAAAACATATGTAGTGCGCATTGTAGGGTGGGCGTAGCAGATCTACACCATTTATGTTTTCCCGCAAAACAAAAAGGTGTCTCTAAAAGAGACACCCGAAAATTCAATATCCGACTATATTACAGTTTTGATAACTGCTCTTTACATACTGCGCAGATACGCTTGTTCTTGAAATCCATAAGATCTGCAGAACTGCCACAGAACACACATTTCTCCTCGTACTCCTTGAGCACGATGGCATCGCCCTCAACAAATATCTGCATAGCCGCTTTAAGTGGCAGAGAGAGCATCTTGCGAAGTTCCATAGGGATAACAGTTCTGCCAAGAGCATCAAGGGGTCTTACAATGCTTGTGGTTGCCTGACCCATAGCGGGAACATATTTCTTACAGACAATCTTATTATCTGTAACATAAATCTCCATCTTGTCGCCCTCTTCGATACCAAGAGTTCGGCGAATCTCAATGGGAAATACAAGACGACCGAGGTCGTCAATTCTTCTGATAATGCCTGTTGCTTTCATATTACTACCTCCGTTATATAAGCGGCATCACAATCCGGTGCCACCAATAAATACCCAATATTTAATTATCAAGTATATTATAGCACAAATTGTAAAAATATGTAATGGCAAATATTGACAAAGTTTTATGGAAAATATTGTAGAAAATTATCCAAAATATTCCAAATTGGCAGAAAAAAGCTGCCACACAGGTTTACCCTGCCGCGGCAGCCAAACTTTCTTCCTAAATCGCTTAAAGACCTAACAACTTCTTAACTGTTACATTAACAGCACCGCCGTCTGCTCTGCCGGTAATCTTCGGCATAACATCAGCCATAATCTTGCCCATATCTTTCATAGAAGTTGCGCCGAGTCGATCGATTGCTTCTTTAACAATCCCGTCTAATTCCTCCTGCGTTAATTGGGAAGGAAGATACCCAGTTAATACTTCGATTTCTCTCTTAAGCTCTGCGATCAGCTCATCACGGCCGCTCTTTTCATATTCGGGCAAAACGTCTTTACGTTTCTTGACTTCTTTAGCGATAACACCGATAACACCGTCATCATCAAGAGTGGTTTTAGAATCTTTCTCCACCTGAAGTACGGCGGCACGAACACTCTGAACAGCGTTCTTGCGGATGGTGTCCTTGTCCTTCATGGACTCTTTCAAATCCTGTGCAAGTTGTTCTTTCAAACTCATTGTTGCACCTTCTCAATATCGATTATTTATAAGATCTTTTTCTTGCTGCTTCTGACTTCTTCTTGCGTTTTACGCTGGGCTTCTCATAGTGTTCTCTTTTTCTGAGTTCTGACAAAACACCGGCTTTCGCACACTGACGCTTAAATCTACGAAGCGCACTATCTAAAGACTCATTGTCCTTAATTCTGATTTCTGACACAAAAATCCCTCCCTCCGATATTGCAATTAGCGAAAATCGCTCCAATAATGGGATTAGACAAAATTGCACTTTATTATTATACTATTAAAAGTCAATATTGTCAACACTTATTTATAAAGAATATTCAATTAGTTGCAAGGGAGGTCTCCGTGCCAGCCCGAATGGAAATCCCCCGCAGATAAGGAGGTGCGGACATGAGCGGACAGTCGAGGACGCCTGTCCCTACAACGGTTGAACATAAATAGTGCGCATTGTAGGGTGTGGCGGTTTCCAACACACCGCAAAGATTTCCTCGCAGATAAGACAATGCAACCATCAACGGAACGTCGACAAGCGCCGTTCCCTACAACCGTTAAATATATGTAGTGCGCATTTGTAGGGGATAATGCCCACATCGTCCCGCAATGGTTTTCTCAAAACATAGGTAGTGCACAACGTTGGGGCGACCAGCGGTCGTCCGTATCGTACACCACAAACATAAATAGTGTGCATCGTAGGGTGTGGCGGTTTCCGACACACCGCAAGGGGTTTCCTTCGCATATAAAGGTTGTTGGAATATGCATACAACGGGACATTCATGAATGTCCCCTACGGGTAAATATATCCAGAGCACCTTTGTAGGGGACGGCGTCCTCGACGTCCCGTAATGTTTTTCTACAAAACATGTGTAGTACACATCGTAGGGAATGGATTTATCCATTCCGTTATTTAATCCAACCAAAAAAAGAAAAAGCAAGAGGAAAAATCCTCTTGCTTTTTATTCACTTTGAATTATTACAGATTACTCAATAACTGCGATATTCTTCAATGTATCCCAGTTCCATACGAACACTTTGTCTATGCCTTCCATTTCAAAGCCGAATGCTTTGTAAGAAGATTCCGCTGTTACATCTTCGTATTTCTGCATCTCGATTTCACCGGATGCTGCACGTGCGATAACAGCGATTGTCATAACCGCATCTTCAGCAAGACCGAGGTTTGCAGGAATGATACCGAGTGTAGCACCTTCTGCTGTGATAGCAGCATTGATAATTGCTTCTGTGGGAGCATCGCCAACGCCATAACTTACCACTTTCCAGTTATCAAAGTTTGCTGTTATACGTTTGCTGTATGTCCAGTTACCTGTTGCCGCCTCTGTATCAGCTGCATACTGACGTGCGTTGATTACGTGAGGCCAGAGGAACTCTGTAACATCTGTTGTAGATGTTTTGTAAGTACCTAATGAACCCTGAGCAACGAGAACATCGTCTACAAGGAGATATATCTCATCTTCTACAATATCAATAATTGCACGGTAGTTATGCCACTCACCGGGGTTAACATCAACTACTGTGGGAACAGCAGTTGTGCCATTAAATGTGTTAGCATAAACTTTACCCTGGTTATTTATACCGAAGAGTGTTTTTGTACCTCTGAGACCTGAATAGTCGCTGTCCCATACGAGCTGAGTATCCATAATGTTCCACTCTGCCCATCTCCACTCATTCTTAATGTCTTCAGAAGATGTGATAACTGTTGTCTTTTCAAGTACACCTGTTGTAACAGTTGTAGTTTCAATCTTTTCTGCACGGTAATCAATGCTCATATCAAAGAAACGATCAACAGTTGCGCTTCCTGTGTCGCCACTGCGGTAACTTGATACGAATACAGGACCTGCACCGTCTTTTCTTGCAGCAGAGGGGTTTGTTGTGTATACAGGGTCTGCATATTTACTACCCCATGATGTGATTGTGAAGTACTTATCATCTGTACCTGCTACATTAACTTTGTTTGAAGCACCTGCTACTGATTTATATGCTGCATAATCAGTATGTGTAAAGTATTCTGTTGAACCGATACCTACAGCAGCAAAGAGTGCATTATACCCTCTCAATGTGTCTCCGGAAGATGCGCTGTATTCAGCATATGTGGGGAAATCAGTTGCAGCATTGAAATCATGTCTTGTTGTTACATCGCCCTCGGGAGCAAATGCATAATATGCCCACTCATCTGATTTAACTTCATTGCCGTCGCTGTCTACAACAATATTGCCGTCAGCATCTACCATAGCAACATAAATGCTTGTGTAACCTGCCGCCAGAGGAGTATTGTAATTGTATGTAACGCCTGTAGCAGTAAGGTCGCATCTTACGCCATTTACAAATGCAGCAACTGCACCGCCTGCAGGAATATTTGCTGCAACTGCAGAAAGCTGAAGTTTTGAACCGGCGGGAAGAACTTCTGCTGTAGTACCGTTAGTTACTTCAACAGTGGGCTCAGTAGAAGCAAAGCCGTTTGCATAAACATCTACAATAAAGTCATCTGCAGAAGCGTATGCAACAACATCTGTGCTGTTGTAAGGTCTTAAGTTTTTAATATAAGGCCATGTTGCTGCTCTGGGTTCAACGAGAAGTGTCTGACCTTCTTTTTCATGACCTGTTGCATATTTAACACCTGCAAGGTGGCCTGAAGCAACAAAGATATCATTGATATAACCGTAAACTGTATCGTTGGGGATATCAATTATAACTTTGTAATTGTTCCATCCGGCATTGAAGTTGTCAATAAGAACTGTTTTTGCAGAACCGTCTGCATTGTATGCAGTAAACTGGGGTTTACCCTGTGTAAGGTTAAGTGTCCAGTATGAGAATCCAACTCTTTCTTCGCCTGTATCGTTACCGTTATCATAGTCAGTCGGATCGGAGAAAAGATACTGAACTGTAAGCACCTGACAGTCAGCGAGAGTTGCAGTGCCATTATCAGCAGTTCTTGCTGCTTTGATCTCATCAGGAGTTGTCATAGTAAATGTCTGTGTTGTAGCACCTGTTTCGGGATCAATAACATCTACCTTATCAAAACGATAGTCAACGCTGATTTCAGCAACATTGTTAAGTTTTCCGGAGTCTACTGCTGATGCGAGCTGTGTACCGCCGCCGTTTACTACTTTTGTGTAGCCCTCGCCTGTATGGGGGTCAGAAGCAGCAGTACCCCATGTGAAGATGGAAAGGTACTGATTACCTTCTTCGTTTGCAATAGCAACTCTGGGAGATGTAATATTGAGGTTGCCATCGTACCACGCTTTGTTCATACCAAAATCGTAGTAACCTAATTTGTTACCAACTTCTCCTGTGGTATCCGTTTCCCATGTTGTTTCCTGTGTGCGTTCTGCTTCGCCCATATAAGAAACGCCAAACACTTTTATTGTTTCTGTCTGTGCTACAACTGCATCGCCGTTCTTAACTGCAACGGAGATAGAGTTATCACCTGCAGGAACTGTTACTGCATAGTAACCGTCTGTGAGAACAAGCGTTCTCTCAGAGCCGTTGATTGTAGCAACAACTGTATTACCCTCGGCAACATCGCCTGTGTTTACGATGATCTTGGAACCAGCGGGAAGTTTTGCAAGATACTCACCGAAAGTAATAACTTCAGGTGTATCAGCAAAAGCAACAGTTGCCATGGAACTCATTATGAGTAATGAGCAGAGTAATAATGACAATACTTTTTTCATTTCTTTCCATACCCTTTCGTAAAAAATATAATGTCTTTAAGCACAAAAATGCTTATATCATAGTTCTATTTTACACCTATATAACAGTGGGTGTCAACGATAAAAAGATACCTCTGTAATCATTTTGTAACATTGCTCAAAATTGAGATTTTAATATATACAATTTGTACAAAATCGGGTTGTCGTTTTTTGTAAAATTCATAGCCGGATGTGATAATATTTCATATGTCGTTCCTCGCAGGTAATGCAGTGCAAACCTAACGGAACGTCGACAAGCGCCGTTCCCTACGATTCCCCCTATTTGAGTTAGTGCACATTGTAGGGTGTGGCGGTTCCCGACACACCGCAAAGATTTCCTTGCAGATAATGTTGTGCGAACATAACGGGACATTCGTAAATGTCCCCTACGGTTAAACAATGTTAGTGTAAACAATCACAATCCCTCCGCCACCTTACGGTGGTCCCCCTCTCCGACTTTGCATGTATAAGTTCCACCATGCCAAATCAAAGATTTGGGGTGTCACTTACCTCTACACGAGGGAGGCATACAGTTGAGCATAGGTGGTGCGGATATAACAGAACGGATACCCATACTGGGCACGCGTAAATCCGTTCCCTACAGTTGAACGTACAAAAAAGACCTACCGCAAATCAATGCGGTAGGCCTTAATTTTTTTAGGAAAATGTGATTATTTAAGCTCAACAGTTGCGCCTGCTTCTTCGAGAGCTGCCTTAAGTTTTTCAGCATCTTCTTTAGCAACGCCTTCTTTAACTGTGCTGGGAGCACCATCAACGAGGTCCTTAGCTTCTTTGAGGCCGAGACCTGTAAGCTCTCTAACAGCTTTAACAACCTTAAGCTTAGCATCGCCAGCGCTAGCGAGTACTACTGTGAAGTCTGTTTTCTCTTCAGCAGCAGCGCCACCCTCAGCAGCAACGCCCATAACAGCTACAGGAGCAGCTGCGCTTACACCGAACTCTTCTTCCATAGCTTTTACGAGTTCAGCAACTTCTAACAATTTAAGTTCTTTAATTTCTGCAATGATTGATTCAATACTCATTTTAGTTTACCTCCTATTTGGAATTTAATAAAAATTATTCTTCTGTTGTTTCTGCAGCTTCTTCAGCGGCAGGTGCTTCTGCAGCAGCTTCCTCAACTACGGGAGCTTCTTCAGCAGCGGGTGCAACTTCTTCTGCGGGTGCAGCTTCAGCAGCGGGTGCAGCTTCAGCAGTGGGAGCATCAATCTTAATATCAGCGGGTTCTACGCCGTTATCGATAAGTGCCTGTAATGTACGTACCAACTTGGATACGGGTGCGTTCAAGCTGCCCATGATCTTAGCGATAAGAACTTCTCTGGAGGGAGTATTAGCCAGAGTTTTAATCTCGTCTAAGCTAATTACTTTACCATCTAAGAAACCTGCTTTGATCTCAACCTTGTCGTTACCTTTTGCAAAATCAGCAATGATTTTTGCAGGAGCAACGGGGTCAGAATCACTGATAGCCAATGATGTGGGGCCGTGAAGCGCGCCGTCCAGCTCGTCAAGACCAACTTCCTTAGCAGCAAATCTTGTGAGAGTGTTCTTTACAACTGTGTATTCAACACCTGCCTCACGGAACTTCCTGCGGAGTTCTGTATCTTCACCAACTGTCAAGCCACGGTAGTCAACAAGTACACCGGCCTGTGCTGATTTCAATTTCTCGATCAGTTCGGCAACTGTAACCTTTTTCTGTTCTAAAACTTTTGCGCTTGGCATGTAATCACCTCCTAAAAATTCATGAATGGTGAGAAACCTCACCGGGCGAACAAGCATATCCGCCTCATCCAAAGAAACGAAAAAAGGGTTCCAATGCGAAAGACACACAGGAACCCATAAAAAATCATACTAAAAAATATGGTTAAGTTCCTCGGCAGGATTTACTTTAAGTATTACTTAACACCTGCTGTCTTTGGACAACGTATATACTGTATCATAAATTTTTTTGCTTGTCAAGATAAAATTGTACTTTCAGCAAAAATTATGAAAGTTTACCGGGGTTGAGTTTGATACCGGGGCCCATTGTAGAAGCAACGGCAACACTCTTAAGATACTGACCTTTTGCAGCAGCGGGTTTTGCTTTGATGATAGCGCCCATAAGTGCATTGAAGTTGTCAGCGAGTTTCTCGGGACCAAATGATTTCTTGCCGATGGGGCAGTGAATGATGTTGGTCTTGTCGAGACGGTATTCAATTTTACCTGCTTTGATGTCAGCGATAGCTTTAGCAACATCGGGAGTAACTGTACCGGCTTTGGGGTTAGGCATAAGACCTTTAGGACCGAGCACTCTACCGATACGGCCAACGAGACCCATCATATCGGGTGTAGCTACTACTACATCAAAATCGAACCAGTTTTCATTCTGGATTTTTGCAACCAGCTCTTCGCCACCTGCATAATCAGCACCTGCATCTTCAGCGATTTTAACATTGTCGCCTTTGCAGAATACCAATACACGAACGGTTTTACCTGTACCGTGGGGCAATACGATAGCGCCACGAACCTGCTGGTCTGCGTGTCTTGAGTCAACACCGAGTTTTACGTGAACTTCGATTGTTTCGTCAAATTTTGCCTTAGCTGTCTTGACTGCAAGGTCAAGAGCTTCGTCCAGATCGTAAAGCTTTGATTTCTCAATAAGCTTTGCGCTGTCTAAATAATTCTTTCCTTTACGCAATTTTATTTCCTCCTTTGTGGTTACACGGAATTCCCTTATATTTGAAATCCCTCCCACGAATTTACCTTACACTCCTTATGGGCGTAAGGGCCCTTCAAATGATTAGTCCTCTACAACTACGCCCATGCTTCTTGCAGTACCTGCGATCATGCTCATTGCAGATTCGATACTTGCAGCGTTGAGGTCAGGCATTTTGAGCTCAGCGATTTCTTTCACTGCGTCTTTGCTGATTGTAGCGACTTTTGTCTTGTTCGGAACGCCCGAACCGCTCTGGATCTTACAAGCTTTCTTAATCAATACAGCTGCGGGGGGAGTCTTTGTGATGAAAGAGAAAGATCTGTCCTGATATACTGTGATAACTACAGGAATAACAAGACCTGCATCCTTCTGAGTTTTCTCGTTGAACTCTTTGCAGAACTGCATGATGTTAACACCGTGCTGACCTAATGCGGGACCAACAGGGGGGGCAGGAGTAGCTTTACCTGCTTCGATCTGAAGCTTAATGTAACCCATTACTTTCTGTGCCATTTGGAAACACCTCCTTAATAACAAGATGTGGTCATACAGACGCTAAATACGTCCTCCCACTATAACAAACGGAAAACCGCTTATTAAACTAATTTGATGAATACAGGATCAACCTCAACGGCTGTAACCTGACCGAACACATTAAGAGAAACCTTAACGGTCTTGTGTTCTTCGTCAATCTCGACAATATTGCCGACCTGACCTTCAAATGCACCGCCTGAAATTTTGACGGTGTCGCCGATGTTGAATTCGGACTTGCTCTCCTCGGAAATGAGGCCCATTGAAGCAACTTCTGCTTCTGTAAGGGGAATGGGCTTGGTTGTAGTGCCAACAAAACCTGTGATACCGGTTGTATTACGAACTACGTACCATGTGTCGTCGGTCATAACCATCTTAATCAGAACATAGCCGGGGAAAATCTTTCTGGTAACGATTTTTTCTTTACCGTTCTTTTCCTCCACAACATCTTCTGTGGGCACCAGCACCTCCAAGATAAAATCTTCAAGATGGCGGTTCTCCACGATTTTTTCTATGTTTGTCTTAACCTTATTCTCATAGCCGGAATAGGTGTGCACAACATACCATTTCGCGTTATTAGCCATATTATGAAGTTCTCCTCTCCGTTTTCAGCCGGTATTATTTCTTGATCAACTGCAACAAACCGAACTGGAACACAGCATCGAGTATCCAGATAATGATACCGATGATGAGAACTGCGGCGATAACAACCAAAGTGTTGTTGACAATCTGCTTACGTGAGGGCCATACAACCTTCTTCATCTCAGATTTAACTTCTCTGAAATATCTTGCAATTGCTTTGAAGGGATTCTTGCTCTTCTTGTTTGCATTTGCTTCTGCCATACTGTTCACCTCTCTAACAATCTTGCCTACCTTATATATAAAGGTAAGTTTGTAAAACAACAAGCACCGGGCTCATTATTTTGTTTCTTTGTGCATTGTGTGTTCACGACAGAAACGGCAATATTTGTTCATTTCAAGTCTGTCGGGATTGTTTTTCTTATTCTTCATAGTGTCATAGTTTCTCTGTTTGCATTTGCTGCAAGCCAATGTAATCTTTACTCTCATCGCTGTGCACCTCCTTAAGTAACTCATAGCATATATTACGTATTAGTATATATCACTACATATTTTTTGCAACACAAAAAAAACCGATACTCGGCTCATATACTATAGCACACCTAAAAGGCGTTGTCAAGCATTATTTTCAAAAAAATTACGGTTTATTATAATAATGGTTGATTTTTTAGAATCTTTGTGATAGAATAATGACTTAATAAACCCTGTTAAAAAATTTACATTATATATAAAGGAATGATTTATTATGGCATACAGACATGACCAGGAGATAGACCATCTCTACAGTACCATACTGGAGACATATTCTATCCCATCAGAAAATTACAGCAAATTCGAGGTTAAACGCGGCCTTCGTAACCTTGACGGTTCCGGTGTACTTGCAGGACTTACAAAAGTCAGCGAAGTTCAGGGTTATATTATTTCTCAGGACGAGAAGGTTCCCGTTGACGGAACACTTGCTTACCGCGGTTATGACATCGGCGATCTCGTAGAAAATTGCAATGTGGGCGGACGATACCGTTTTGAACAGGTTTGCTTCCTTCTTCTTGAAGGCCGTCTCCCCTCATCCCAGGACGAATTCGATGAGTTTCTCGAATTTTTGAATGAAAGCAGCACTCTGCCCGATTCATTTACAGAGGACATGATATTGAAACAGCCATCAAAGGATATCATGAACAAGTTGGCGCGTTCTGTTCTTACCCTCTATTCTTATGACGAAGATCCCGATAATTGTGAGATTAGAAATATCCTCCGTCAGTCTGTTCAACTTATAGCACAGATGCCTATCCTCGGTGCATATGCTTACCGCGCAAAGAGACATTACTTTGACGGTTCAAGTTTGATTCTCCACTCTCCCAAGAGAGAATTTTCAATAGCCGAGAATCTTCTCCGTATGCTCCGTTCAAACAAAACATTTGATCCACAGGAAGCGGAAATCCTCGACCTTGCACTTATGCTCCACGCGGAACACGGCGGCGGTAACAACTCAACCTTTACATGCCGTGTGCTGTCATCTTCGGGAACTGATACTTATGGTGCAATTGCTGCCGCTATCAGCGCATTGAAAGGCCCGCGCCACGGTGGTGCGAATGCAAAAGTTATTCAGATGTTTGACCACATCAAAGCCAATGTGAACGAATGGACAGACGAGCAGGAAGTTTATGATTTCCTTACAAAGATTGTGCGCAAGGAAGCATTTGACCATTCAGGTCTTATCTACGGTATGGGACACGCAGTGTACACTTCATCCGATCCGAGAGCCGTTATATTAAAGGAAAAGGCGCGTATCCTTGCAGAGAAAACAGGCAATCTTGAGGAATTCAACCTTTATGAACTTGTTGAACGACTCGGTAAGGAAGTTCTCAAAAACGAAAAAGACCCCACAAAGGTTGTCTGTGCAAACGTTGACTTCTATTCCGGTTTTGTTTACAGAATGCTCAATATCCCACCTGAAATGTTTACTCCCATATTCGCTATGGCGCGTGTTGCCGGTTGGTGTGCACACCGTATTGAGGAAGTTATCTCCGGCGGAAGAATTATCCGTCCTGCATACAAAGCAATCTGCAAAGGCGGTTCAAAGAAAGTTAATGAAGATAAATAATGAAACTAAAAAATCCAAGGTGCAATTACCTTGGATTTTTTGCGTCTTATACTATTTCATCTATAAAGAAAAATTCATAGCCGTGTTCGTGGAAGAACTTTGCCATAGAGAGAATTTTTTCGGGTGTTTCAGGTTGGTAGTTCACATACTCTTTATTGAAATACTGCTCGTGTGTACCTACACAAACGTAGTCATACTGCAACTGCTGTTCATATCTTTCCTGAAGATTTTCCACGGGAACGAGATTTAAGCAGATACCTGTGGAGAATGTTTTGAATATCATACCTGTCTCTTCATCCTTAACAAACTCTAATGTTCCTTTCTGTTTGTTTTTAATGTCGGTGGGGATGTGGTTATAAGCACAGAGCATGGTCTGTGGATAGATTCCGCCAACGAGAGTGTCATAAAATCTTGTCTCGGGCTGTCTGTTCTCCAAAAATACTTTTCTCCAGCTTTCGTGATGAATCACCGTTGTTTCGGGATCGTAATCATAAGCATCGCCCGACGAACAGTTGAGGATTCTTACTCCGCAATCGTAAAGGGCTTTGACTCCTGCTTTGCTTACGGGCATCCAATGAGCCGTAATACCCTCGGTAAATGATTTTTCTCCTGCAAATCGGATAATCTCGTTCTTAACCGCCATATAGGATTCTTTCATGGCATCATATGTAATATTAATGTGGAGAAAATCGGGATATTCCCGCTTACTGTGCCATGCAAGTTTCAGCCAGTCGGAATTTTCCTCCCATTCCGCTTTATATGTATCGGGCATATCGGCAAGGGTAAACATACTGTCGTCATCGCCGAAGTCGAAAACACCGTCTCTGTAGGATTCCTCTGTCTGATAGAAGAGGTTGAGCTGAACTTTCATACCGTATTTGTCGTGTGCCTCTTTGAGCATAGCAAAATACGGCTCGTCAAAGATAGATGCAGGTTTGTTTTTCGCAAGTTTGCGCAATGTCCAGATATGGTCGTCTATATAGAAATATATTTTCTTTGCCATAATGATTTCTCCCTATTTTATAAGTTCATCCACAAAGAAAAATTCATATCCGTTATCGTGGAAGAATTTTGCCATTGAATGGAATTTCTCTGCAGTGTCGGGCTGATAATTGCAATACTCCTCATTGAAATACTGCTCGTGTGAGCCGACGCACACATAATCGTACTTGAGTTGACTTTCGTACACCTGCGGGAGAGTTTCAAGGGGAGAAAGATTCAGGATGATTTCAGGGCAGAACTCCTTAAATTTCATTCCCGTCTCTTCATCAGTCATACAATCAAATGTGCCCAGCTGTTTGTTTCCGATTTCGGAGGGCAGATGGTTTTGTCCGCAGAACATTGTCTGGGGGTAGATTCCTCCGACAATCGTGTCATAGCATCGTGTTTCGGGTTGTCTGTTTTTAAGGAAAACCTCTCGCCACGCTTCGTGGTGGATAACAGTTGTATCGGGATCATAATCGTAGGCATCACCTTTTGATGCGTTGAGGATTCGAACTCCGCAATCGTAAAGTGCCTTAACACCATCTTTACTTACGGGAAGCCAATGTGCAGTTATTCCCTCTGTTAATGATTTCTCCCCTGCAAATCGGATGATTTCGTTCTTAACCTTCATATACGATTCCTTCATCTCATCATAAGTAACGTTGAGGTAAAGGAAAGGCGGGTACTCCTTCGTGGAATGCCACGCAAGTTTAAGCCAGTCGGAATTTGCTTCCCATTCGCTCTTATATGTATCGGGCACTTCGGCAAGGGTAAACATACTGTCGTCATCGCCGAAATCAAAAACTCCGTCTCTGTAAGATTCCTCTGTCTGATAGAAAAGATTTAACTGGACTTTCATACCGTATTTGTCGTGTGCCTCTTTGAGCATAGCAAAATACGGCTCGTCAAAGATAGATGCAGGTTTGTTTTTCGCAAGTTTGCGGAGTGTCCAGATATGGTCATCAACATAGAAATATATTTTCTTAGACATAGTTTTTTCTCCTTATTATATTATATCCTCTGCGAAGATAAATTCATAGCCGTGTTCTGTGAAATATTTCGCCATCAATGCCATCTTTTCTTTAGTATCGGGTTGATAGTAATCATAGAAATCGTGGAAATATTGCTCGTGGGTAATCATACCAACAAGTTCGTCATCCTTGATTTTCTCAAACAGACTTTCGAGATGATCCAACTTAAAACTGTTGAGGATAACGCCCGAACAGAATGTCTTGAATATCATACCTGTATCTTCGTCCTCCACATAATTGAATGTTCCTTTTATCTTGCTGTCATAAATATCGGAGGGGATATGGTTCCAACTACAAAGGTTATATCCCTCGGATTCGAATGTGATTTCGTTGGTGCTTACTTTTGATTCAGGTTTTCTGTTGCTCATAAGTGCTTCCTTATAAGAGGAGTGGAGTTCGCCTGTAAATTCCTCATAATCGCAAGCAGTGCCGTGGGTTGAATCAAGAACTCTTACTCCGCAATCGTAGAGTGCCTGAACACCCTCTTTGCTTACGGGGAGCCAGTGAGCACAGGTTGCATAAGTAAATGTCTTCTCCCCTGCGAAGCGGAATACTTCACGCTCAATATTTTTGAATGTTTCATGCATCTCATCATAGTCAATATTCACGTGTGGAACATTGGGGAATTCTTTCTTCGCGTGGTAGGCAAGCTTCAGCCAATTGCTGTTTTCTTCCCATTCCGCCTTGTATGTATCGGGAACTTCAGACAAATCGAACTTGCCCATATCATAGCTTTCGTCAAGTTCATAGAAAAGGTTGAGCTGGAGTTTTAAGCCGTATTTGTCGTGAATATCCCTGAGCATCCCGAAGAACGGAATATCAAATATGGAATCGGGTTTTCTTTCCGCCAACTGCTTGAATGCGAAAATATTATCGTCGATGTAGAAAAAGAATTTTTTTGACATATCGTTATCTCCTTATATCACAGAATCTCGTCAAGGAAGAAAAATTCAAAGCCGTGCTCTGTGAAGTATTTTGCCATAAGGTTATATTTTTCGGCAGTGTCGGGCTGATAGTTTACATAAAAATCGTGGTAGTACTGTTCGTGTGTGAAGATGCAGACATATTCCTGATCCTTCTGCTTTTCAAAGCGCTCGGGGAGACTCTCAAGTGTTGAACTGTTGAGGCAGATGCCTGTACTGTAGCACTTGAATTTCATTCCCGTTTCCTCGTCAGTGATATAATCAAAAGTTCCGTATATTCTCTTTTCATCTTCGGATGAGATATTGTTATATGAACACAGAGAGGTAAGGTAATAATCTCTGTTTATAAATTTTTTATAGCACTTTGATTCGGGTTTTCTGTTGTCGAGAAGCAATTCCACACAATCGGGTGTGAGGTCGGAGGTTTCGGGATCGTATTCAAACGGATCTCCATAAGAAGCATAAAGCAACGGTACTCCGCAGTCATAGAGTGCCTGAACTCCATCTTTGCTGACAGGAACCCAGTGAGCACAGGTAACGTAAGTAAATGACTTTTCCCCTGCAAAGCGGAATACTTCGCGTTCGATATTTTTGAATGTATTATACATATCGTCATAGTCGATATTAAGATGTGGGAAATTGGGGAATTCCTTCTTCGCGTGGTAGGCAAGCTTCAACCAGTCGGAGTTTGCTTCCCATTCTGATTTATATGTATCGGGGACTTCGGCTAAAGTGAATGTTCCCTCTCCGTATGACTCGTCTGTCTGATAAAACAAATTGAGCTGAACCTTTAATCCATAGTTGTCGTGGGCACCTTTGAGCATACCAAAGAAAGGCACATCAAATATTGATTCGGGCTTTCTCTCCGCCAACTGACGGAACGCCCAGATATTGTCATCGATGAAAAAATATATTTTTTTTGACATATAAATCACTCCTTCAATGTTATTATAACAACATCGTACGGAAAGTCAAGAAAATCTTGGGCTAAAGGCGGTGCTTCATAGGGAGAAGTCGGTTTTGAAAGGCAATTTACCGCAAATTTACCAAAAAACAAGCATAGTTCAGTGCACAAAAAACAGTGCGCCTTGCCATATGCAAAGCGCACTGTCTATGTTCTTGTAAAAAATTAACCAACCGATTAATCTGATACCTAAAATTAGTTAAGAATTGCCAACTCTGTCTCTTTATCGAAGAGGTGAATCTTGTTGGAATCAAATACAATCTTGATATCGTCGCCGTGTTTAGCAGTACTTCTGGGGTTAACTCTTGCTGTGAAAGCAACCTCACCAATCTTGAGATAGAGGTATGTCTCAGCACCCATCATTTCAGTAAGTTCAACATAAGCGTCGATCTGATTTTCTTCGTTGGCTGCAAGGAAAGCTTCCTCGTCGTGGATATCCTCAGGACGAACGCCGAGAACAACTGTCTTGCCAATCACACCTGCTTCTCTTACTTTAGCAGCTTTACCCTCGGGGAGTTTTACGCTGAAGCCGTTACCTTTAAGGTAGATGTCTTTGTTACCTTCTTCAACACGAGCGTCAACGAAGTTCATCTGGGGGCTGCCGATGAATCCTGCAACAAACATGTTAACAGGGTTGGAGTAAAGGTTAGCAGGGGAATCGATCTGCTGTACAAAACCGTCTTTCATAACTATGATTCTGGAACCCATTGTCATAGCTTCTGTCTGGTCATGTGTTACATAGATAAATGTAGTCTTCAATCTCTTGTGGAGTTTACCGATCTCTGTTCTCATCTGAACACGGAGTTTAGCGTCCAGGTTGGAGAGAGGTTCGTCCATAAGGAATACTTTTGGCTCACGAACGATAGCACGACCGAGAGCAACACGCTGTCTCTGACCACCGGAAAGCGCCTTGGGCTTTCTGTCGAGAAGGTGCTCGATGTCGAGAATCTTTGCTGCTTCATTAACTCTTCTTCTGATCTCATCCTTGGGAGTCTTTCTGAGTTTGAGACCGAATGCCATATTTTCAAATACAGTCATATGAGGATAAAGAGCATAGTTCTGGAAAACCATCGCAATGTCTCTGTCCTTGGGTGCTTTGTCATTAACGAGTTCGCCGTCAATGTAGAGTTCACCTTCTGAAATTTCTTCAAGACCGGCAATCATTCTGAGAGTAGTTGACTTACCGCAACCGGAAGGACCAACCAGAACGATAAACTCCTTATCCTGAATATCCAGTGTGAAATCTGATACTGCAGTAACGCCACCTGCGTATCTTTTGTAAATGTGGTCTAACTTCAAACCTGCCATTGTTTTTACCTCCTATATGTGTGTTAAAAACATAATTTAACTAATATATCATAACTATAATAACACAAACTGAAAATATTGACTATTAGTTATATGCACAAAATAATTTTTCATTATTTAGTAACATTCGACAATTCCCTCAATTTCGTTGGTTTTCAAAGAGTTTTTATGCCCACTTTTTGTCTCTGTTTTGTTTATATTTTATCTAAACCGCTATATGTTGTGGTATTTTCTTTGGCTATTTTGTATGACAATATTTTTTACAAATCTCTCATAGACAAGGAAATCCGCTTTTTATTAAGGTCAACGCCTATAACTTTAACTTTTACCACATCCCCTACATTTAGTATCTCCATGGGGTGTTTGATGTATTTATCGCAAATCTGTGATATGTGGACAAGTCCGTCCTGATGTACGCCGATATCAACAAATGCACCAAAGTCAATTACGTTGCGGACAGTACCTGTCATTATCATACCCTCTTTAAGGTCTTCCATACTCATAACATCAGTTGAAAGAACAGGGGATTCCATATCTTCACGTATATCTCGTCCGGGACGTGCAAGTGAATCTGCAATATCCTCTACCGTGGGAAGTCCTACATCATTATCAGTACAGAATTTCTTTGTGTCGAAATCTTTCATTCGCTCTTTTATATCTGCAAAATTATCGCCTTTGCCGTTGTAGCCAAGGGCAGATATGAGTTTTTCCGCAACCTCATAGGATTCGGGATGAACGGAAGTGTTATCGAGCATCTCATCTCCCCCGGGTATACGGAGAAAACCTGCACACTGAACATACGCCTTGGGACCGAGTTTGCCTACTTTGAGAAGTTGACTGCGTTTTTTGAATTTGCCGTTTTCTTCACGGTACTTAACAATATTTTTCGCAACCGCACCGCTGATACCCGAAATGTACGAAAGAAGCGCTGCACCTGCAGTATTAAGGTCAACGCCGACAGCATTAACACAATCCTCTACAACACCGCCTAAAGATTCGCCCAGACGTTTCTGATTCATATCGTGCTGATACTGTCCTACACCGATTGATTTCGGGTCAATCTTAACAAGTTCGGAAAGGGGATCCTGAATTCGTCTTGCAATGGAAGCTGCGCTTCTCTGCTCAACCGTAAAATCAGGAAATTCCTCTGCGCCCAGGTCTGATGCGGAATATACTGACGCACCCGCCTCGTTTACTATGGCGTATTTAACTGTTCTTCCTGCCCCTTTGATCACATCTGCAACAAAAATCTCGCTTTCTCTCGAAGCAGTACCGTTGCCGATAGCAATAAGATCAACGCCGTATTTATCAATAAGTCCGAGAACGTATTTTTTTGACTTTTCCTTATCATGATGCTCCAAAGTGCAGTATATAATACCTGTGTCGCAAACCTTACCGGTTTCATCAACTACCGCAACTTTACAGCCGGTACGGTAACCGGGGTCGACACCCAGAACTGTTTTGCCCTTGACGGGCGGCTGTAAAAGCAAATTATGCAAATTTTTTGAAAAAAGAACTATTGCCGCTTCTCCCGCTCTCTCCGTAAGCGAGGACCGGATTTCCCTCTCAATTGAGGGCGCAATAAGGCGGCCGTAGGCATCTGTTGCAGCATCCTTTACATAATTTTCAAATATATTGCCCGTCGACACCTGCTTGTGAAGATAATCTGTGATTCTCTCCTCGTCCACATCTATGCGGACTTTGAGAAATCCCTCTCTCTCGCCACGGTCAATTGCAAGAATTCGGTGGTTGGCAATCTTTGAGATGCTTTCGGAAAATTCGTAATACATCTCATAAACCTTACCCTCGTCGCCATCCCCGGATGTGTTTATAATACCTGTGCGGAGGGAAACATCATAAATCTTCTTGCGGTAATCAGCATTGTCGGAGATGTTCTCTGCAATTATATCCATTGCACCCGCCGCTGCGTCTTCCTCGGTGAGGACTTCCTTTTCGGGGTTAATATACGATGAGAGTATTTCACTCACATTGCCTGTTGTGGCAGGGTCAAGCATAATCTCTGCCAACGGTTCTAAACCCTTTTCCTTTGCAATAGTTGCACGTGTGCGGCGTTTCTGCTTATAAGGACGGTAAAGGTCCTCGACCTCCCGCAAAATTTCTGCTTCACGGATTTTCGCCTCTAATTCCTCCGTGAGTTTTCCCTGTCCGTCAATTAAGCGGATAACCTCTTCCTTTCTCTCTTCAAGATTGCGGAGGTAGGTAAGCCGGTCATTGAATGTACGGAGAACGCCGTCATCAAGACCGCCTGTAACCTCTTTGCGGTAACGGGCGATAAACGGAATGGTGTTGTCCTCATCAATAAGGCGGATAGTGTTTACCGCCTGTTCCACTTTAATGGAAAGTTCTGATGCAAGTTTTTCTGCAATGTTCATATTTGAAATTCCTCTCTGCAAAACAAGACCGCCATGGTAAATGACGGCGGTCCTGCGTGATTATTACCTGATTATATCTTTATTCTCTATCAGTACTGACTGAGGATTGCCTTGATTGATTCGTTTCCGTAAAGACCGGTGAACGTTACTATGTACCAGTTGCCCTGAATCTTCGCAACTACTATCTCTCCGCTTTGTGTTTCCTCGGAAACATCGCCTTTCACAGTAACCCCAACCTCAAAAACATGGAGTTCGCTCACATAATTTGCAGGGTACTCGCAGTTGTCATAAAGATACTTGTTGATTTTCTCAACATCTTCTGGGTTGTATTCCGTAATCGACTTCTGCTCTACCTCAATCTTAAGATTATTTCCGTATGTACCCTCAAGAGAAGACCTGGTCCTCATGGCATCTTCGTTAAATTTATCAATGGCATCGGCTTCGTCTGCAAACAGTTCTTCCAAAACGGCCTGTTCAAAGAGAAAAGGATGAATGGACACCCTGAACATAGTTTCGCCGTCTGCATTCTCAAGAGAATCGTAATATCTTGTTACCGTTCCCCATGAATTTTCGACTGTTGCTTCCTCTGCAGGTTCAACTGCAGGAGTTACTGCGGGTTCTTTAGTGCCACAAGCACAAAGGGATAAAAGCATAAGTGCCGATAAAACAAATGACAATACTTTTTTCATGATGAATTCCTCACTGTAAAAATCAATTCACAAACAAATGTTTTCTCTTGGAGAAATATATATGCGACAGGCACACTATACTGCTCGTTACGGCTATGTTTGCAAGGATTCCGGGAACTACGGCAAACACCTTGCCCACAGCAAAACCACAACAAAGGTTATACACAACACTTGGGATAACAGGAGCAACATAAAGAACGATTATCAGCAAAGGCACATTCTTCTTCATACCTTTTAACTGCCACCATACATATCCCTTGAAAAGCGCAAACAGCAACACCACTATGCCATACACAACATCGAAGATTTTAACCATCGGGTAAGTAGCGTATATAGCAGAGGGATCCAACCCTTCGGCAGCATAGATCAAACCCGTCAAAAACTGAAGGCCTTTGGATATGTCATCAAGTGTGCCGAAAATAAGGATTATAAGCAAAAGCTTGTACCATTTCATTCCTATGCCGGACTCAGCTCTTCCTGCCCCGCCAAGACCGTTTCTTCCATCAACACTTAAAACTCTTTCTTTCTTTTCGTTTTTCATATTTGTCCTCGTTTATTTTTTATTAGTGCTTTTTAATAATTCTTTCAAGCGCTTCCTTGTCGGGAACACCGGGAAGATTGTTCACATACCACTTGCCGTCAATCTTTGACACAATATATTCTTCTGTGTGGGAACGCCGACCGCGGCTTCCGGTAATTGTGATTTTTGCAGTTACGACTACAACTTCTGTTACATAATTTGCCGGATAGCCGTGCGCTTCTTTAAGATATATGTTAATCTTTTTCGCGTCATCTTTATTGTATCTGGTGGAGTTCTTTTTCTCTACGCTGACACTCAAATCCTCACCGAGGTCTTCCTCATAGCTGTCGCATAAGTCCTTTGCAGTTCTGTCGTACGCGGTATGTATATCGTTTTCGTTCAGGTAAACACTGTCGTCCAGTCGGTCTTCAAGGCGCTGTGGGTCTTCATTAACCTCGAATAATGCTTCTCCGTCGCGGTCGATAATGGCCTGATAGTATTTTTTGATTGCACCGACAGCACCATTGTTAAAAGAACATGAACAAAGAGAAACAGCCAGAACAATCACAAGCATAAGCGAAATTATTCTTTTCATATAGGATTGCCTCCGTCAAAACGTTGTTCGCCTAATTTTATCATTTATAAAAATGCATGTCAAGGTTTGCAGGGTGTTTGTAAAGTTATCGCAACAAACCGCCCCACAGAGGCGAAAAACGGGTTTATATATTACCTAAAAAGCCCGACGAAAGGCGGGGGGTGCTCCATAGGGATAAATCGCCTTTCGTCGGGCTTTTTTATTATTCTTTCGCGTCCTCTATAATCTTATCATAAAGGTTTCTGGGTGTTTCTTCATAGTGGTCAAATTCGAAATCAAAACTGCCTCTGCCGTTTGTGATAGCGCGGAGATCCGTTGCATAGCCAGTCATCTCGGATACGGGAACTTCCGCCACAACCTCGGTCATATCGCCATCAAGAGGATTCATACCGAGGATTCTGCCGCGACGTTTGTTGATATCGCCAACAATGTCGCCTGTGTAAGCATTCTTTGCAAGAGCTTTCAGCATACCAATGGGTTCCAGCAGAATAGGATCTGCCTGTGCAAGACCTGTCTTATAAGCAATGGATGCCGCTGTCTTGAACGCCATTTCGGATGAATCTACCGGGTGGTAAGAACCGTCAAGGAGTGTTGCCTTAAGTCCAACCATGGGATAACCTGCCACAACACCCTGCTTCATGCATTCCTGCAGACCCTTTTCAACCGCGGGGAAGTAATTCTTGGGTACGCTTCCGCCGAATACTTTTTCTTCAAACACGAGACCGTCTGCACTGTCGCAGGGTTCAAATTCAATCCAGACATGACCGTACTGACCATGACCGCCGGACTGTTTCTTGTGCTTTCCTTCAACCTTAACTTTTTTCTTGATTGCCTCACGGTAAGCGATACGCGGCGCGATGAGGTCAACCGCCACACCGAATTTGCTTGTGAGTTTGCTTGTGATAATAGCAAGGTGCTGGTCGCCTGTACCGGAGATAACCATCTGCTTTGTTTCTTTATTATTCTCAACCTTAAAGGTGGGATCTTCTTCCATAAGTTTGGAAAGACCTGCGCTGATCTTCTCTTCATCGCCCTTTGCCTTGGGAACAATCGCCATAGAAAGAACGGGTTTGGGGAATTTGATTGCCTCTGCCTTAACAACGTTCTTGGGAGAGCAGAGAGTGTCGCCTGTGTCGGTGCAGATAAGTTTTGTTGTAGCACCGATATCACCTGCCGCAAGAGAATCAACCTCTACCTGTTTCTTACCGCAGAGAGTGTAGAGTTTCGCAATCTTCTCGTTCTCGCCCTTGTTGGCATTTAAGAGCGTGTCGTCTTTCTTAACTGTGCCTGAAAGAACTTTGAATATGCTCATCTTACCAACATAGTTATCTACGACTGTCTTGAATACCTGCAGACAAACAGATGCGCCGCTGTCTGCCTTAACCTCAACAGGTTCGCCCTTTGCATCCTCGCAGGATACATGGTTAATCTCGTTTGGTGCGGGCATATATTCATACATCATATGGATAAGGCGGTGGATACCGATCTGCTCTGTTGCACTGCCGCAGATAACGGGAACGAGAGAACCGTCTTCAACACCCTGTTTGATAGAAACACGGATTTCTTCATCTGTGAATTCTTCGCCGTTGAAGTATTTTTCCATCATTTCTTCGCTAACCTCGGCAACTGCTTCCAGGAGCATATCTCTGCCTTCGTTTGCAAGAGCCATCATGTTGTCTGGAATTTCTTTATACACTGGGTCTTTTGCAGTAAAATCTTTCTGCTGCATTGTAACGATATCAATATAACCTGTGAATGTATCGCCGTTCTTGATAGGATATGTAAAGGGAGCAACGGATTTACCGAAAGTTTCCTTTAACTGATGGATAACGTTGTCATAGTCTGCCTTAGGGCTATCCATTTTGTTTACGAAGAATACAACGGGGATGCCGTGCGCCTTCGCAAGTTCCCACGCCTTTTCTGTACCTGCAGAAACGCCTGATTTACCGCTGACAACGATAATTGCACCGTCTGCTGCAGTAACTGCCTGAATCTGTTCTCCAACGAAATCGAAATATCCGGGAGCATCTATAAGATTAATCTTGTGGTCTTTCCACATAATCGGAATAACAGATGAATTAATGGATGTCTGTCTCTTAATCTCTTCTGCATCATAGTCAGATACAGTATTTCCGTCCATGATATTACCTTTGCGCTCGATTGCCTTTGTCTCAAAAAGCATTGCCTCGCACAGAGTTGTCTTACCTGCATTGCCATGGGAGAGCAAACATACATTTTTAATTTTGTCGGTACTTATCATGATAAATCATCCTCTCTTGATTAGGGGTATATCCCCTTTGTGTTGATATATTTCGTCCTTTAATAGGTTATATAAAATATGAATTGGTTATATAAACATATAAAAAGGTGCCGATACTTAAATAAATTCTATATCAGCAGAAAAACTCCTTTTTTATTCAGCACTTTGGCATGACGAAATATAGAGCGTTTTTATGTGCATATTGCACAAAACCCGTTTACAAAGATTATGATAAATAAGCAGAAAATTACAAAGATTTCCCCACAAAAATAAAGAAACGGGGTGCTTCCGCACTCCGTTTCTTTATTTACCTATTCACTATTCACTTTTTCACTATTACTTCTTACCTCAAGAGGTTTTCCGCCCATCATCTGTCCCATTATATTTATATCTATTGAAGATGCATCAACAAGTGCAGAACTGTCTGTTCGTTGTCCCTCGGTGGTGGAGGGGATTGTTCCTGCAAGTTGTCCACGGACACTTTCGGCACGGAACTTGAGCACATCATAGAGCATATCTGCGGCCATCACGTACTCATCATAACTGTACATAGCGGTGGGATCTGCCTTCACAAGTTCGTCAATCTGTGAGCGAATGCGATTATATGTGGCATCAAATCTTCCGCTGTCGAAATACCCCGAAATCAGTTCATTATAATATTCGTGGTATTTTGCTCTGTAGGCCTCAGTGTTCAACAGGGGATCAAAAAATGTTGTGGAACTGTATGAGTCGTCTATGGGATCGTTTACCATAGACGATGCATCACGGCTATGCATACCGCCAAATGCGAGATTATAATCCCAGGGGAGGATGTTCAGTTTTCCCCCTGATTCGTAAAGGTAGTAGTTATGTGCCATTCCTCCGCTTAAACTGTCCTCGTTGACAGCGAAATTGTGCACCGCCATATATCTCAAAATATTGTCAACATCCATATATTTCTCTATATTGGTGGAAGTGCCGATATTTTTAAGCGCCTCTACCACACGAAGCTTTGCCGCATCGTCAACGGATGTTTTTGCGCTGTTCCATATTGCAGAGTAACTGTCGGGATTGTCGTCGATATAGTTAAGGTTGGCACCGTTTCCGCTTCCCCGTGCGCCAAAACCGCCGAAGTTACCGCCGTCGGGACGTTTGAATTCTCCGTTCTCTCGGATTTGGCGGAATTCTTCTTCCGTTTCTTCTCTTGTCATACCCCCAAAGGGGTTTTCGCCGTTATTGCGCCTCTCGCCTCCCGTCATCTGTGGTGGCTGAAAATTATTGCTTTCGCCTTTTTCGCCACGGTTACTGAAGCCCATATTGTCGGGTTTGTAGAGATTTCCTTTTTCTCCGCCGTAATTGCGAAGCAAAAAACTGTCCTCAACGCCCTCTAATGCAAGGTATACCCCCCAATACTCGCCGTTTACGGACACTTTGGCAAAATTATAAAGAGGGGCATCTGCACCTAGATACGAGAACATATCGTATATTATTGCCTCTTTCATAAAAGTGGCATCGGCGTATCCGTTATTGAGCACCAGTTTGTCAAGACCAAAGCAAGTCTGCCCGTCTACAAAACGGTCAAACTCCACCTTGAAACTGTAACGGTTGTTGTCGGGATCTCTCGCAATGGTAGAAAGACTCGTGTTTCCCTTGGGACGTATGCCAACTTTATAAAAACTCTCGCCGTTGATGGAAATATCACACTCATAGTATTCCTCCGCCATAGCGTTATTCATCATTTCCTCCCACTTGGCAGATTCAATGGTAATATTTATATCAATACCGTTTTCCGTATTGAAGAGTTTTTCTTCATACTCCATGGCGTAACCCTGCACACCTACCGTAACGGCAAGTTGCTCGGAATAAATCATTCCAACTATGCACAGCACAAGTACAATGGATATTAAAACTATGCCAATCTTCGTTATATGTTTGCTTGAAATCATACAAATCTTCCTATCAGTAATTCTTTCTCTTATAGAATATCACGAACACAAACGCCAATCCAAGCAAAACAACCGAGGTAATTGGAGTGGCGTATGTAGTCAGAAATCCGTAAAAAGTCATTGGCTGTGTTTCTGTCGGTTGTTGCTGCTGTTGCTGTTCCCAGGGTGCACCGCCTCTTGGGGGCTGCATACCAAACTGACCGCCGCCTTGTGAATTTCCCTCCGGCGGTGTCTGTGGATTTTGCGTGTTTTCCGCGGGTGTTACGGGTTGAACCGGTTGTGGATTTTCTGCAGGTTCACCATTCTGCGGCATCTGCGGTCTCTCGACCTGAGGCATATTCTCGGGGTTGAATTGACCTCTGCGGGGCATATTTTCTCCTGAAAACTGCGGCATTTCACCTGTAACAACTTCTTCGGCAGAAACAACCGCTACAGAAAGCATAAGGCATATACACAGGGCAATGGTAAATATCTTCTTCATATCCGTTTTCCCCTTACGCCATGTATTCGCCGTTGTAAGTAACCAATACGGCATTGGAAACACCTGCACTTGCAGAAAGTTTGTTTATAAAATCCGTGTTATTGTCTTTGAGACGAACTTCATAAGTAAGTTCGATACCTGTAGCATTAACTGTCTTTGCCTTGAGCAGATGTTTCTTTGCAGAAGCCGTTACCATTTCTCTGACGGTATTCTCTGTGTCATCATCAGAACAATTCACTACAAGGATGTAGGGGGTATTGCCCACTTTTCGGGTGGAAAAAAGAACGATTATAATACCGATAATAACAGAGCCGATAATCGCAAGTGGCAGAAGTCCTGCACCGAGAACGATACCCGCACCGATTGCCCAGAAAAGGAAAGCAATATCCATCGGTTCTTTAACAGCCGTTCTGAAACGTACGATAGAAAGAGCACCCACCATACCGAGGGAAAGAACTACGTTGGATGTTACTGCGATAATCACAAGGCAGGTAATCATTGCCATTGCAATCAGCGAAACGCCGAATGAATCGGAATACATTACGCCTGAATAGGTCTTTTTGTAGATGATGAATATGAACAGTCCCAGCACAAAGGCAAGACCGAGTGCAAGGAGCACATCTACCGTTGAGAACGAATTGATGTTCGCCAGAAAACTTGATTTGAATACATCACTGAAAGTCATAATATTTTTCCTCTCTTTTTATATTCTTACTGCGGCGTACTTGGAGAATGCACCGCTACGCCGACTTTTAATCTGCACACAATTGCGGATGATTTCGGGAAGGAACTCATCCCATTTGACCTCAATCACTGCCGTGGTCATAAGCGTTGAACAGGGCAAGTCGGGATTTAAGAATTCCCTCACGTTTGCCGAGCCGCTTATGTGGGAATCAATTGTAACCCGAACATTTCCCGGTGCATACACAAAACTTTCACGGGTGTATGTTACGATAGACTTGGGGCGGAGCAACTGATACCGCATCTTGGCGTATAATTCCTGTTTTAAGGGGGCTCCGCTTTCTTTTAAGAAATCTATATCCCCGTCAATTATCTTACTGCACTCTTCTGCAGTAAGAGGTGCGCTAACTTTGTTGCATAATCCGTTTATCTTGCTCTTTTTCTCAAGGCGGATAAAGGTTAAGTCATTGCCGTAGTACCGTATACGGAACTTTTCGCGGTTTCGCACACCGTCAACCTTTTCCCGAAGTGCTTTGTCGATGTAATTGTCAAAATACAAACTCTTTACCGTATATGTACCGTCTTCTCCGCAATGCTCATCTCTTTTCATCACGGCACATAGACGGGTTTGGAGTTCTTTCATATCCGCACCGTTTATAATGTGTTTGTGTTCATGTCGGAATTTCAAAGGTTTGCCTCCTTTCGCACAATTTCAACTGTACTTATAATAACACACTTTTTCAACAGTTTTGTGAAAATAATGTAAATTTTTCGTAAATACAAAAAATCCCACAGGGGTGAATTCCTTTGGGATTTTATCTTTTCTTTGACGATATAATTTTTGTAATTGGTTTTGTAAGTACCGCCGTGAAGAATTTTACGAATATTCCCGTTGTAAGTGCTACAATCAGCGTTCCCTCACGGATTCCGTGAATTTCTCCACCGAAAAGGAGCATTGATATAATAGCAGATGCCGCCACATAACATATATCAAATACTATTTTTACCATTCCGAATTCTTTTTTGAGAGTATCGCCAAACACTTTTACAAGTGCTTCACCCGAACTCATCATAACATTTGCAATCACCGCAAGAGAGATACCGAATCCGAGAACAGCCGCACCGATTACGGACATGGCAAGTTGCATATAGTATGAATCAACCTCGATAAGCGATGTTATCATCATCCCTATATCGGTAAAATATCCGAATACCGCCGCAAGAGGTACTTGCAGAAACTGATAAGGTTTGAATTTTTTTCGGAGAATGGCAATCTGGCAGAGGAGCATAAGGAGATTAGTCAGTATAAGCCATGTTCCCATTGTCAGAGCAGGGATTTTAATGCTCAATACATTGGCAAGTGATGACACGGGAGATACACCGAGTCCGCCCGCCTTAGTAAAGGCGATTCCAAGCCCCGAGAAAAACAGACTTATCACAAAGGTGGCGTGTCGTTTTGCTTTTTCTTTCGTTTGCATTGATTCTTTCACTTCCGTTTATTTGTTAAAAGTTCTTACTATCACGGGGATAAGTATAAACTGTGTGATAATACCGGGGAGTCCATACAGGAATCCATCTACAACAAACACCTGATAAGAAAACGCCTTGAATCCCATACCAACCACAAAGGCCTTTACGATAACACGGACGATTCTGCCGACAATTATAGCAACTGTAAGGGAGCCGAACAAGCCGAAGATATTTCTCTTTCCCCACAGGTAATACAGACTTCCTGCCACGGTGGCGTAGGTTGCGAGTTCAAACGCCATGGAGAGCGCGTCAGGCATCTGCGGCATACCGAATATGTACATACGGAGCAGGGGCGTTGCAAAGCCAACTACAAGTCCGTATTTCCAGCCGCAGATAATTCCGCACAGGATAATCGGCAGGTGCATCGGAAGAAGCGCCTCTCCTAAAAACTCAATCTGCCCCGTAAGGAACGGAAGAGTAAGTCCCAAACACATAAACATTGCGGAAAGGACAGTATTTTGCATAGTTTTCTTTCTCATATTATATATCCTCACTTAATTGTTGGCTCTACCTCAATCATATCCCCAAGGGGAAGATCGTCGGGCAGGTCGAATTCGCCGAATTTTACTCGTTTCAAGTATGTTACTGTTTTGCCGACGGCTTTGAACATCAGTTTTACCTGATGAAATTTTCCTTCACAGATTCTCACAAGGGCAGAGGGCTCTTCTTCGTGAAGTAGTGTGAGTTCCGCCTCTTTGCAGGTGTAACCACCCTCTATGGTTATGCCCTCTGCAAAGCGTTTAATATCGTCTTCTGTGGCAAGTGCATCCAGCTTGGCATAATATGTTTTGTATACGTGCTTTTTGGGGGATAACATATTGTGTGCGTATGCCCCGTCATTTGTAAGGATGAGAAGTCCCTCTGTGTCAATATCAAGCCGTCCCACAGGGAACAGATTAAAATGGCTGTATTCTTCGGGCACGAGGTCTATAACCGTTGGGTATTTGAAATCCTCGGTAGCACTTATGTACCCTGCAGGTTTGTTAAGCATAAGGTAGATAAATTCCCTGTATATAACAGGTTCGCCGTTTACGCATACCGTGTCAGCATTTTCGTTAATCTGCATATCGCTTTTACGGGCAATCTCGCCGTTTACAGTAACAACTCCGGATTTTACCATTGTTTTAATATCTTTTCTGCTTCCCACACCGCTGTTGCCGAGAAGTTTGTCAAGCCGCATACAATTCACCACCTTGATATATTATACAATAGCGGAAAAGATTTTTCAATACGGTCATATTGACAAAATCAAATATTGTGGTATACTTTATAATGCACTTGACAATAATTCAAATATCCGGGGGCGTAAAGGTTTCGACGGGGTATCTGAAACATTGGGTGCGGGCAGCGGCGGAGACCGCTTTACTAACTCCAAAACTTAAATATAAAAGCTAACAAAAATTTAGCATACGCTGCCTAATTTAGAGGCGGCCGTCCTCCCTGTGAGTACCGCGGCATAGGCAAGGGCGTCAGAGAGCGGTGAACGTGAACGACATTCTTTAGTCCCGGAAGTCGGCACGGAGTAGGGACTGACCGGATTGATATGTTTTGTCTGTGTTCAGTCAATTCGGTTTTTTAACACAGACTACGCCCGTAGTACCCGGTGTGGACGGTGTTTCGGACGGGAGTTCGACTCTCCCCGCCTCCATACACAAAGAAAGGCATCCGTAAGGGTGTCTTTTTTGTGTATATTAAGAACAGAGTCGAACTCCTGCCTCAGGCACGAGCGTTTAAGAAAAACAATCCGTGGATTGTTTTTTTGTGTATATTAAGAACCTTTGAATATTGACACAAGCACAAAAATGCAGTATTATATTAACATCACATTGACAGAGAGAGGGAGAGATTATGGGTTTCGTTTACTATCCGATGCACATGCACATTCACGCAGGATGCGACTACGGTTCGTCTATGGCGCTTGATATGTACAATGCCCATCAGCTCGGTATGCGCTACATCTGGTTTACCGATCACGACACAAGAATGGGTATTATGAAAAACCGTGTAGGCGGATTTTCCTTTGACACTCCCGACCTTATAAGAATGGATGTTGTGGGCAGATACGGGTTTGAACTCGTAAACGAAGATGTTAAATATTCCGTAGATACGGACAATAAATCCCTCACATTATATTCAAAAGAAAGTGCTGATGAATGGAACAGCACAGGGGTATATTTCGTTTCACGTGGAACACGCCACACAAGTGCACTTGCCTCCGAAATAACCCTTTCCGTCGACCTTAAAGAATTTACTCCCACGGCGGACAGCCGACTGATATTTGCTATAAAACTATCCCAGCGTCCACCCGAGATGAAAAACGCCTATATGCTCTATGTGTTGGGCGACACAGAGGGGCTTGAGGGAGAACATATACAGGTGCTTAACATCGACGGATGCGGTAAGATTACAATGCCCATATCTGCAGATGTTTCCGAAAGGGACGATATTGGCGGTAAGGACAATGCCTTTGACACTATGTACATAATACTCCAGACACGAAATGATGCGGAAGCACACGCCGTAGTGGGCGATTTTGATATTCACAAAGAAAAAATTGCAGAAGAACTCCATATCGCACTCAAAGAAGTGGCATCAAAAGTCGGAGAAAAATACGGTGTAACGCCTTTTGTTGCATTTGAACTCTCGGGTTCAGGAGAGCATAAAAACTGTTTTAACTCTTCCGTTCCTATTATTGATTACCACGCAAGAGACTACGTTATGAGCGAAGCCGAGGGCGTGGAATGGATTAAAAAGCACGGGGGAATATTTGCCCTGAACCACCCATTCGCAATCAGCAGATTAAGAGGAAGCAAGATTGAAGATGACCATATAAGAAAAGATGTTCTCTCCCACATTTTTGCGGACTTTATGGCGAAGAACGCCTTTGGTGCTACCCTTATCGAAATCGGTTTCCCCGAGGGCAGGAATTTCCCTGAGGAATACTACCTCAGACTATGGGATATGTTCACACAGGCAGGTGTTTTCCTTGCAGGTTACGGCAGCAGCGACTGCCACCGCAACAATACGGGGTGGTTTGACGGCAACAATTTTGTCGCATACATCGGAGTTGACGACAAACTTGCTCATCCCATAAGCGAGGAAAAATTCACAACCGCAATGAAAAAGGGAAATATGTACACCGCTGATCCCACGAAGATACAGGGAAATATCCGTTTTGAAACAAAATCGGGTGCACAGATGGGTTCTGTTTTCCTTGCACCGCAGACGAATTCGGTTAATATAATCTTCTCGGCAGATAATCTGAAAGCAGATTGGAAATTCCGCCTTATAGAAAATGGCGAAGTTATTCACGAGGAAATCGTCGGAGGCGAGAATTACACATACAGCTCCACCCTTTCCCTTGGTATAGATACAGTTCATTTCCAGCGTGCAGAGCTGTGGGATGAAAACGGCAGGTGCATAATGCTCACAAACCCCATCCACATTGTAAACACGGAACTGTTCTGCAGAGAAATTCCCGAAGAAAGAAAGGCGGAATAACCATTATGAAATTTTATGTTACACGGCACGGTCAGGTTCTACCGAAAAGTTATTATGTAAATCCACAGTTCCCTGCAGGAGACCAGTCAATTACAGAGCTTGGTTGCGAGCAGGCGAAAAAGTTGGGCGAATATATGGCACATATCGGGTTCAAGGGCAAGATTTACACTTCCCCATACATCCGCACTCTTGAAACTGCGGAAATAATCGCAGACCATACGGGCTCGGAGATTGTTCCCTGGGCACCCATGCAGGAGATTTGCATCCGCAAAGAGGCGGCAGAGGAATTCCACGGGTTGACATTGGAGGAAATCCGCAAAAAATTCCGCCATATAAGCCCCGATTGTGAGCTCCCCTATCCCTGGTGGACACAGGAGCCCGAAACGCTCGATGATGTTTTTAACCGTCTGAAAAAGGCGTTTGAAGAACTGAATCCCAAAGAGGATGCAATGTTCGTTGGCCACGGTGCATCACTTGAAACAATGAACGATGTATTGAAAGTCCCCCACAAGGGCGGACACCCCTATAACTGCACACTTACAATCTGCGACACAGAGGGCAGATGCCTCTATATGGACGATGCTCATCTCCCATACAAGATGCGGACATACAATCCCCGTGTTATTGCAGAGGAAGATGCGCAGATGGTTGCGGAATTTATTGAAAATGAATATTTGCTTCCCGATGAAATCCGCGAAACCTCCTCAACAAAAATTCTCCATATAGGCGACACACACTCCTTTACATACCCGTATTACAAAAAACTTATTGAAGATGTGAAGCCCGACATCCTTATCCACACGGGAGATTTTGTGGATGAGGTTAAGGTGGGCAGAATGTTCAATGTTCAGGAAGAATACGAAGAGGGCGTTAAGCAATTGGCAGAGATAATCAAAAATTCCACCGCAAAGGAAGTTTATATCGTAGGCGGAAACAACGATGTTGTGGAAATTATCGCAAAGCATCTCCCCGATGCGAATATTGTTGAGCCCGATTCTGTAGTTAATATCTGCGGTGTTGAGTGCAATCTTGGCCACGGTCATTTTGATGCAACAAAGGGTGCGGAGTGGTCATTCTACGGACACGGTCTTTCGGGCGAAGAATGGTCTCCCGACAAGAACGACACCACAAAAGGAATCTGCAGATTCAATGTAATCTGGGGTTCGTCGGTAATCCTCATGCCTGAAAGAAAGCATTTTGTTTTCAAACGCCCTGCGAATTAATAAAACTCCACACAAAAAACGCTATCCGTAATGGATAGCGTTTTTAAGTTGAACAATTTAATTATTTTGTACCGAAGATTCTGTCTCCTGCATCGCCGAGACCTGGAACGATATAGCAATTTTCATTCAAGCCCTCGTCCACATTTGCACAATAAATCTGCACATCGGGGTGTGCCTTTGTGAGAGCTTCGATACCCTCGGGTGCCGCGATAAGGCAGAGGAATTTAATATTAGTCGCGCCATAGGATTTAATTTGTCCGATGGCATCAATTGCTGAACCGCCTGTAGCAAGCATAGGGTCAACCACTACAACAAGGCGTTTATCAATGTCCGAGGGAAGTTTGCAGTAGTATTCCTGTGGCTGCATTGTAACTTCGTCACGGTACATTCCGATATGACCTACCTTTGCAGTAGGAACGAGGTTGAGCATACCGTTTACCATACCAAGACCCGCACGAAGAATCGGCACAATGGCAATCTTCTCTCCGGCAATAACTTTCTGGACAGTCTTCTTGATAGGTGTCTCTATTTCAACATCCTTAAGAGGCAGATCTCTCAATGCTTCATAGCACATAAGCATTGTAATCTCCTCAACAGACTCGCGGAATTCCTTGTTTGTAGTGGAAACTTTTCTTAAAAGTGTTGTTTTGTGCTGAATTAAAGGATGGTCTAATATAACAACGTTGTTCATGATTTTCTCCTTTTTAGTTGATGATTACTCCTGATCGGGTGCTTTTGAAAGTATCAGGTTCACGATAATACCGAGAATCAAAGCACTGGCAACAGATGTGATTGTAATCTTACCGAATGTAAGTGTAAGTCCGCCGATACCTGCAATAAGTATTGTTGATACAACGAACAGGTTTTTATTCAGGTTGAGGTTTACTTTCTGTACCATCTTAAGACCCGAAACTGCGATGAATCCGTAAAGTGCCATACATACACCACCCATTACACATGAGGGGATTGAATTAACAAATGCGATAAAGGGAGAGATAAATGCTGTGATTATTGCCAATATTGCCGCTGTGATAATTGTGTAAACAGATGCGTTTCTTGTGATAGCCACACAACCAACGGATTCGCCGTATGTTGTGTTGGGGCAACCCCCAAAGATGCTACCGATTATTGAGCCGACACCGTCGCCGATAAGTGTTCTGTGAAGCCCCGGCTCTTCAAGAAGGTCTGACTCGATGATAGAGGAGAGATTCTTGTGGTCAGCAATATGCTCTGCAAATACAACGAATGCTACGGGCACATAGGCAACCGCGATTGTGCCGATATAAGCAAAGTCAAGATCTCCGACGCCTTTCAACGCTGTCATAAATGTGAAATCCGGTGCTGCGAAGAATGTTTCACGTGTAATACCGTTTGCAATAAGATCAATAAATGGCTGGAAATTGAGAATTTTGATGGCGTCGATATTGAATCTGTAGCCCACAAAAGTGAACAATGCCGCTGTTATATAACCGCCAATAATACCAAAGATAAAGGGTATCATTCGTAACATTCTTTTTCCGTATGAAGCACAGCATATTGTGATGATAAGCGTTACAAGACCGCAGAGAACTGCAATAAGGGGAGATGCTTCAACACCGGGGACACTTCCCTTTGTAAGGTCGCCGATAGCATTACCCGCCAAGCTAAGACCGATGATAGCAACTGTAGGGCCGATAACCGCTACGGGCATTACTTTGTCAATCCACTTAACTCCTGCGAATTTAACGATGATAGCGATTATCACATAAACAAGACCTGCGAAAATCGCACCGAGAATAAGGCCGAGGAAGCCAAGTTGCATTGATGTTGCACCTGCGAATGCGGCAATCATTGAACCGATAAAAGCAAAGGATGAGCCCAGGAAAACAGGGCTTTTCTTCTTTGTAACGAGAACGTAGAACAATGTTCCGAGACCTGCGCCTACAAGAGCCGCCGCAGAACTCATGTTTGTTCCGCAAGAACTGTTAATAATAACAGGTACTACCAGAGTAGCCGTCATAATTGCAAGTAACTGCTGAATCGCGAAGATGAGAAGCTGACCGAAATTGGGTTTGTCTTTCACGCCGTAAATCAGTTTCATACAAAAATCCTCCTGTTTTTCGTTTTCGTCAATTTTATACGAAAAACGACCATTGTTTTATAATTCAACTATACCTTTTATACAACAATTTGTCAATAACCTTTGAGAAAAAAGAGAAAAACAAATTTTTGTAAGATAAACTACCGACATCTCTCCACAAATGAAAAAACCACCCCTGTAACCGCGACAAATTGCCTTTACAAGGGTGGTTTTGCTGTGTTGTTTTATTTTAATTTCTTAAATTGGTGGTTGTTGTTAATCAGAACACCGTTCTCATGCTTATATTCCACTCTGGCAGTCATCATAAGCGCCATAGGAAGAATCAGCACAAGTGCTTTCATAAATTTTTCATTTGTTTTTCTCCTTATATAATTATTTTTCAGCTCTGCTGAGCAGAAATACCGAGCCGATTACAAGCACAATTCCGATTGCAGAGGGTACGGAAAGACGTTCTCCGAGGAACATTATGCTAAATATTGTTGCCGCCATTGGCTCAACTATTCCGAGAGCCGCCGCTGTTCCCACGGGAATGTTTTTAAGTGCCACAGTATATAGAAAATAGGGGAGCACACAGGTGCAGACACCGAGGGCAATCATCAGCGGAAGTGCATATGTAACGCTACCTGCCGCAACGGAAACCGTATGTGCAGGGTTTGACACAATAAGGGACACAAGCCCCATTCCGATAAAACTGTACATACTGCTTGAAACGGGGTTTGAACCCTTTCGCATCTGCAGTTTTGTGAATATATTATAGGCGCTGTACGATACACCTGCGGCAAGTCCGAGGAGTACACCGGGAAGATTAATCTCCGCACCACCGATTATTCCCGAAACAAGGGCACATCCGATAAGCATAAGTACAATGGAGAGCATTTTCATTTTAGTCAGCTTCTCGCCCAGAAAAGCCACGGAAAAGCCCATAACCATTACCGGTGCGGTGTACATCAGCACAACCGCTGTTGCCACCGACGACGCCTGAATTGATGCGAAATATGTCCAACTGGTCAGAAATATTGAAATCCCTCCCGATATAGCCAGGACGAAATCTCCTTTGCTCATCTTGAAAAGACTTCTGTCCCTGATAAGCGCATATATTACCATACAAATTGCCGCAACAAAGCCACGGACATTTGTCATCTGCAGGGACGACAAACCAAGAGGAGACAGGGCGTTTACAAAAAGTCCCGATGTTCCCCACATGATTCCTGCAATTATTATAAGAAAAAATGCGCTTTTCTTCATAAAAAAACCTTCTTCTCCGTATATAAACCCTCTCCTTAAAATATAATATACCATCACAATGGAAAAGGAGTGGTATTATTGTTTTCGTTCTCTTCTGCCGTTGGCTACGTTCTTGGATTGCTGATCCTGTTCGTAATAACAAAGATTTTCTTCACGCCGCTGAAATTCGTGGTTCGGCTCATCGCAAACAGTATTCTCGGTGCTTTGGTGCTATGGCTGATTAATCTTCTTCGCCCAATTCTCGGCATATACATAGGAATAAACCCCATTACCGCAATGGTAACGGGGTTATTGGGTATTCCCGGAATCTGCCTGATACTTATATTGCAGATAATTTTCTGATTATAAATCCTCTGCTTTTATGATGTCCACACCCATGTAAGGACGGAGCACTTCGGGGACAGTTACACTGCCGTCTGCATTCTGATAATTCTCGAGAATTGCCGCAACAGTTCTGCCGATTGCAACACCTGATCCGTTGATTGTGTGTACAAACTGTGCCTTGTCTGTGGGAGATTTTTTGTATTTGATATTGGCGCGTCTTGCCTGGAAATCTTCAAAGTTTGAGCAGGATGAAATCTCAACATATCTGTTGTAACTGGGCATCCAAACTTCAATATCGTACTTCTTCGCAGCGGTAAAACCGAGGTCGCCAACGCAGATACGTACTACTCTGTAGGGGAGACCGAGCATCTGGAGAACTCTCTCTGCATCTGCTGTCAGTTTGTCAAGTTCTTCGTATGATGTTTCGGGAGTGGTAAATTTTACCAATTCAACCTTGTTGAATTGATGCTGACGGATAAGACCGCGTGTATCTTTACCTGCAGAACCTGCCTCTGCTCTGAAACAAGCGGAATAAGCCGCATATTTTAAGGGCAACTGGTCCGCGGAGAGGATTTCGTCTCTGTGCATATTTGTAACGGGAACTTCCGCAGTAGGAATGAGGAAGTAGTCGTTGTTTGTCTTGAATGCATCCTCCTCGAATTTAGGTAACTGCCCTGTACCTATCATAGAACGGCGGTGTACCATATAAGGCGGGAAAATCTCTGTATAGCCGTTGTCTGTGTGAGTGTTTAAGTAGAAGTTGATAACGCTTCTCTCAAGGCGTGAACCGAGGCCTTTGTAAAATGTGAAGCGAGTGCCTGTAACCTTTGCGGCAGTAGCGGCATCGAGGATTCCAAGGTCTGCACCGATGTCCCAGTGTGCCTTGGGTTCGAAGTCAAATTTTGTAGGTTCGCCAAAATGGCGGATAGCAACATTGTCCTCATCTGTATCGCCGTCGGGAACGTCTGCATTGGGAATATTGGGAACGGAGAGCATCTTGAGATTAAGCTCTTCGTCAAGCAATCTGATCTGCTCATCGTATTCCTTGATTTTCTCGGAAAGTTCTTTCATTTCTTTGAATATTGCAGTTGTGTCTTCCCCTGCTTTTTTCATAGCGGGAATCTGTTTGCTCACTTCGTTCTGGCGGCTTTTGAGTTGCTCTGCCTCGAAAAGAACTTCTCTTCTTTTTGTATCAACGGCAAGGATAGCATCGATATCGATTTCTTCTTTTCTTCTTGCAAGTGCCGCTTTAACGTTAGCGGTGTCTTCACGCAATCTTCTGATGTCTAACATTTCTTATATCTCCTTTTCTAAGCAGATGCGTTAATATCCAAACCCGTTTTGGGCATAGGTTTTTACGCCACTGCTTTGTTAAAATACTCGCAAATGCGTCAGCATTAGCTCCGTTTTTGCCTCTCATCACGCAAAAACCTAATGCCGATTTTACTTGATTCAGGCGAGTTCGGATACTAACTCATCTGCTTATTTCATTATCATGTTATATACGGCAAGTTGCTCCGGTGTCAGCAGAGAAATATCCATCTCTGCCAGGAGCGCTCTGGCGCCGTTAATATCGTTTGTGCAGTACATGCTCATCGCTTTTATAAGCAATTCGTTTCTTCCATTGTGGTCTGCCGTCTGCTCCAATGAAATCTTAAGAGCGTTTACCCCGTCTGCTTCTGCACGAAGGGAAGCGTTTTCTGCTTTCAGATTTTCGTTATCCTGTGTGAGTTTGGTTACGCTTTCCTGCAACCCAACGGAAGTTGTTTTGTGAGTTTCGGCTTCCTGCTGAGTCATCCCTGCAAAAAGTATAAGGAGAAGTGCAACTGAAAAAAGCAGTATGGTGTAGAGCCACAAAAATCTTGATTTCGACTTCATTTTTTCACTTCCTTATAAAATCTGTTCCACATGGAACATTTTTGCCCCCGAAAAAAATCACACGCCGTATTCCGCTTAATTTTGCGTTTTTCATGAAATCTGATGCTTCAACGTGAAATCATAAGGCGGTTTCTGATTTTGTGCATTAAAACTCAATTTTCGAGGTCGTTTTTTCTCAAAGATTCATTAATTTTACAATTCTTTCCAAATCTTCTGTGCCGTAATACTCAATCTCAATTTTACCTTTTGATTTATTTCCGACAATTTTAACTTTGGTGGAAAGACCTTTTGTAACTTTGTCTTCCAGAGATTTTAATGCGAGTTTGAAATTGAGGTCCTGTGCCTTGATTTTCTTTTCCGTTTTTTCGGGTTTGTCGTTTGACTTGATTGCGTTTTCAAGTTCGCGGACGCTCATACCCTCGTCGGCAATTTTGTTCGCCAGGAAAATCTGTTTTTTCTCGTCTTCGCAGGAAAGAAGAACTTTCGCATGGCCAAATGAAAGCCGTCCAGACTCTAAAAGAGAGATAACTTCCCTCGGAAGATTGAGAATTCTCAAACTGTTCGCAATTGACGAACGGCTCTTACCGAGCTTTTTGGAGATTTGCTCCTGAGTAAGACCGAATTCTTCTGTAAGTCGCTTATAACCTTTCGCCTCTTCCACGGGATTAAGATCCTGTCTCTGGAGATTTTCTATCATAGAAACCTCGTAGAACTGTTCCTTGTCCATATCGCGGATAATCGCGGGGATGGTTTTCATCTCTGCAAGTTTAGAAGCACGCCATCTGCGTTCCCCTGCAACAATCTGATAAAAGCCCGTTTCAAGTTTTTTAACTATAATGGGAGTAATAACGCCGTGTTCCTTAATCGAACCTGCGAGTTCTGCAAGTTTTACCTCGTCAAAATCGTGTCTGGGCTGTGAACGATCGGGCTCAACCTCGGAAATTTTAAGCTGTACAACTGTTTCTCCCGAAGACGTGGTGTCTATGCCGGTAAACAACGCTTCAAGACCTTTGCCAAGTCCTTTCTTTGCCATTATATCACCTCTTTAGTCGATTTAATATTAATTCAATTCGCTTTTATAATCTCGTCTGCCAGATCCATATAACTTTCTGCACCTTTTGAGTGCTTGTCATATATATGTATCGGCTCTCCGAAACTTGGTGCTTCGCTTATCCGCACGTTGCGGGGGATAACGGTAGCATAAACCTTATGGGGATAATATTTCTTAACCTCATCCGCAACCTGGATAGAAAGGTTTGTTCTCGTGTCAAACATTGTGAGAAGTACGCCCTCGATGTCAATATCGGGATTAAGTGAGCGTTTGACAGTTCTTATGGTGTTCATAAGCTGACTCAAACCCTCAAGAGCGTAATATTCGCACTGAATGGGGATTATAACCGTGTCCGCACACACAAATGAATTAAGTGTTATAAGTCCGAGAGACGGGGGACAGTCGATTATAATGAAATCATATTCGTTTTTAACCGATGCAACGGCACGTTTCATAAGGAGTTCCCTGTCTTCCATAGAAACCAGCTCAATCTCCGCACCGGCGAGTTCTATATTGGAAGGGCACAAATCGAGATTCTCATATGCCGTATGAACGATTGCCTCTTTTAACGAAACATCGCCGATAAGTACATTATATATAGAATACTCTGCCTTTGATTTATCAATACCGAGGCCGCTTGAAGCATTACCTTGAGGGTCAGTATCAAGAAGAAGTACTTTTTTGCCCTTAGCGCCGAGACAAGCACTCACATTAACCGCTGTGGTGGTCTTGCCGACGCCGCCTTTCTGATTGGCAACGGCAATACATTTACCCATATTGAGCCGCCGTCCTTTCCGTATAATTCATTCTTGTTTATTAGTATAACACAAAAATGTTCCACATGGAACATTTTTTTGCAAAAAACATTAAATTTTTAGAAAATTATAAGTCCTACGAGGGGAATAGTCGCCACAGAAAGCAGAGTTGAGAGAAGCACAGACCTTGCGGGATCCGTGGGATCCTTGCCGAACGTGGCGGATGTTACTATGATATTTGCCGCAACGGGCATCATGGTTATAATTGTCGCTACTCTGCAGAGCGTTATGTCAAGCCCTGTAAATTTAAGGGCGTAGAACACAAGTAGGGGGAACACCACAAGCCGTGCCAGAGAAACTCCGTAATAACGTATACCCGAAAATGATTTCTTGAGAGGTTCTGTAGTTAATGCAAGGCCTACAACGGTCATCGCAAGGGGAGTAGTGGTAGAGCCGAGCATCCTTACAGTTCCGTCAATTGCTCCGGTCAAGCGGAAACCTGTTAAAAAGAGTATAAATCCCGCAACCGCCGCAATAAGGGGAGCATTTAAGATATACTGTGGTTTGAATTTTTTCTGTCCACTGCCATCTATAAGAGCAACGCCCCATGACTGAACGGTTATATAAAGGGGAAGCGTGAACATTGTAGCATAAAGCAATCCTTCCGCGCCCATAAATGCCGTAACTACGGGATATCCCATAAATGAGAAGTTTGAAAACATCATGGAATACATTACTACACTCCGGGAAAAATCCTTTGCACCAAGGATTTTTGCAAGGACTATACCAAAAAGCCACCCCAAAAACACAATAACAACGGAAATCAGTATAAGCAGACCGCTTTTTATAAGAATCTCTTTATTAAAATCAACCTGCATAGCCGAAATGATTGCACAGGGCAGAGTTACATTGAATATGAAAGATGAGAGATTTTTAGAGAAAGTGCCGTCAACCACCTTGAGTTTTGCTATTATATATCCGATAACAACGGGGATAAAGAGCATCAGCACCTGATTTGTAACAACTGTAATATCCATAAAAACTCCTTTCGGGTAGTCATCCCTTTTACATACATATATGGTACGTCAAAACTCGATTTTTGTCAATTGATATGCTCGATGAATTTATGTATATATTCTTCCATAATTTGCAACAATATACATAAAGGAGATGAGTATATGAAACAGTACATTGAAATCATTGATATTCACGGCAGGGAAGTCCTTGATTCCAGAGGTAACCCCACCGTGGAAGCCGAAGTTATTACAGAAGGCGGATTCATCGGCAGAGCATCCGTTCCGTCAGGGGCGTCCACAGGCATATACGAGGCAACAGAACTTCGGGACGGCGGCGAAAGGTATGGCGGTGCAGGTGTTTTACGTGCCGTTGGCAACATCAATGGCGAAATCGCCAAAAACATCGTAGGTATGAACGTTCTTGACCAGATACAGATAGACAAAGTCATGTGCGACCTTGACGGAACACCCACAAAAAGTCGTTTAGGAGCAAATGCCATCCTCGCAGTTTCAACTGCCTGTGCAAAGGCGGCGGCTTCGGCGCTCGGCATCAGTTTGTATCAGTATCTTGGAGGCGCAAATGCCCACCGTCTGCCCGTTCCCATGATGAATATATTAAACGGCGGTGCTCACGCAGACAACAATGTGGATATTCAGGAGTTTATGATTATGCCCGTCGGTGCAAAGAGTTTTTCCCACGGACTTTCTATGTGCGCCGAGGTATACCACACCCTCAGGAAATTATTGAAAGAACACGGGAAAGCCACAGCTGTAGGGGATGAGGGAGGATTCGCACCTTCACTTGACAGCGACGAAGATGCTATCCGCGAGATTATGGCAGCAATAGGACTTGCAGGGTACAAAGCAGAGGAAGATTTTCTTATCGCAATAGATGCTGCCGCATCGGAATGGGCAACAGAGGACGGATACACCCTGCCAAAATCGGGAAAACACTTCACTTCCGACGAATTGGTTGATTATTGGGAGGGCTTATGCAAAGATTATCCAATATTTTCCATCGAAGATGGCGTTGGCGAAGATGACTGGCGCGGTTGGAAAGTGCTTACGGAGAGATTGGGCGACAAAATCCAATTGGTAGGGGACGACCTGTTCGTTACAAATACAAGCCGACTTTCCGACGGCATTGAACAAAAGGCAGCGAATTCTATCCTTATTAAAATTAATCAGATAGGAACTATCACAGAATCCATGAATGCTGTGGAAATGGCGCACAAAGCAGGATATACGGCGGTTATATCCCACAGAAGCGGTGAAACAGAGGATACCACAATTGCAGACATTGCGGTAGCAACAAATTCCGGACAGATCAAGACAGGCGCACCGGCACGTAGCGAAAGAGTAGCAAAATACAACCGCCTACTCCGAATCGAGGAAGAATTGGGCGAATTAGCAGAATATAAAAGACCGTAAAAATATATGCCGGGCGTTCTTTAGGGAACACCCGGCAGTTTTATTTGCTTTTGGCAAGTGATATTGCCCCGCAGTGGTATTTGCTTTGCTAGTGGTTTTGTGCTTCGCACAGTTTATTCATCTGTAAAAATCAGTAATTCGTTTGGGGTACACTCAAACAACTGACACATTGCATCAATGTTTTCATACTGAATTGATTTGGTTTGATTGTTTATCATTTTATTGAAATTCTGATAACTCATACCAAGTTGTTTATATAGCCAATATCTTGTTTTACCTTTTTCTTCAAGAAGTTTCAAAGCGTTTAACTTAATCATCTTTCCACCTCATAGTATGTTTTAATATCATACTAATACATTAGATGATTTTGCATATAGACTATTGCATTATATACTGTAATAGTCTATACTTGTGTTGAGGTGATACTATGAAAGTGTGTTTTTGTGGACACAGAGAAGTCATTGACACAAAAGTAGAAACTCGTCTGCGACTAATTATAGAGCAACTCATCACGGATGGCGCAGACACCTTTCTCCTGGGAGGATATGGAGAGTTTGACCGCCTGTCAGCACATATTGTTTGCGACTTAAAGAAAAAATATACTTATATAAAAAGTATTTTAGTAATCCCTTATATACATCAGAGTTACGATCCTGATTTATATGATTATTCTATATTTCCGCCATTAGAACACACGCCGCCAAAATTCGCAATTTCAAAAAGAAACAGATATATGGTTGAAGAAAGTGATGTTGTAGTTGCTTACGTCAACAAAAATTATGGTGGTGCATATCAAACACTTGAATATGGCAGGAAAAAGAAGAAAAAGATTATATCTGTTCTTCCTTAAACACATAAAAAAGCAGAGACGGAAATACCATCTCTGCCAATTTGTTTTTTTAACTATTATCTTGCAAGGATAAGTTTTGTGAGTTCAACGGGGTCAACAATCTTACCGTCTTTGTAAACACGCATATTACCTGATGCGATCTCGTCGATAAGAATAACTTCGCCATTGTTGTAACCGAACTCAAACTTGATATCCCAGAGGTCGAGGCCGATAGATTTAAGATCATCAGCAACGATCTTTGTAATCTTGAGTGTCTGCTCTTTCATGCTCTCGAACATTTCGGGGGACATAACGCCAAGTGCTGCAAGACCTTCCATAGTAACGAGGGGGTCGCCCTTTTCGTCATTTTTGAATGTGCACTCAACATAACCGCCTTCGAGAACTGTACCATCTTCCATATATTCGCCGTATCTGCGGATGAAACTGCCTGTAGCAACCAGACGGCAGATAACCTCAAGACCGTGTCCGAATACAGTAGCAGGAAGAACCTCCATAGTAGCATTGTCAACATCTGCACTTACGTAGTGAGTCTTGATACCCGCTTCTTTGAGCATATCGAAATAATAAACAGAAGTTCTGAGGTTTGCCTTACCGATACCCTCGATTGTGAGACCAACTGTGTTCTCACCGGGATCGAAAACGCCGTCTTTACCTGTGCAATCGTCCTTGAACTTCAGCATAACATTGCCGTTGTCAAGTTTGTAAACATCTTTTGTTTTACCTGTGTATAATTTTTCCATAGCAAACTCTCCTCTTTTGAAAACATTATTTTATCATAATAATAACATACCACAAACCGCGAGATATTTCAATATTTTTTTGCGATTAGCTGCATATTTTGTTATTTTTTTACATTTTTAAGTGGTGTGCTGCGTATTGTTGTGTTATACCTGCAATAAACATATAAATAACGGAACGTCGACAAGCGCCGTTCCCTACGACGGTTAGACATATGTAGTGCGTATTGTAGGGTGTGGCGGTTTCCGACACACCGCAATAAATTTCCCCGCAGGATAATATCGTGCATATACATTGACTATTTACTAACATAAAAGCACTCTCTGACATTTCGTCAAAGAGTGCTTTTTTATCTTAAAGAGTATCTGGGAATTATGCTACTTTAGGTTCTCTCTTGATGATACGGAAAATGATTGTACCGATACTTGCAGCCAGGATAATTGCAGATACTATAACGTGGATGATCCAGCTTGAGCTGAGTGCAAATACGGGTTCTGCTATATATCCGAAAAGTGCTACAACACCACCTAAAAACGCGAGTACGGGAACGCCGAGTTTCTTGGGGTTAGAGATTGCAACAAGTATGCAGAGAACTGCTATAATAAGGAACAGAATAGGCATACGGAGAACTTCTTCAATTTTTACAGGTTTGCCAAGTTCGCTGTTGAGATAGTTTTCAAGACCTGACATACCGGGTTTATCAGCAGCAGGATCAGAAATACCGTCAGCATTACAAGCTTCGTGGTTGAAGGGCAACCATACGTAATCGTTGATAGATACACTTCTTTTCTCTGTTTTAACAGAATCGAGTTCTGTCTTCATAGCAACAGGCATTGAGGGATCTTCTCTCACAAGTAAGCCGCCGCAATGGGGACACTCTAAATAAGGAAGTTCCTGTTCTTCGGTTGCTTCGCCCTCTGTAGCCGCAGTTTCTTCTGTTACTTCTGTTGCTTCTGTTGCTTCTTCAGTAACTTCTTCTGCTACTTCAAACTGAGCCATATCGATTTCTTCTCTATATACGGGAATTTCAACAGTGAAAGTCCAGTAAGGCAAAAACTGCATAACGAGAAGAACTAACATAAGCGCAGCACAGATCCAGTTGAAGACAACCTTCTTGTCTTTTGCAAGTTTCTTGTAATCGTCGATTTTCAACATAATGCTTATACTCCTTTTATTGTAAAATAAATCATCGTTCCAATTATAACACACAAGAAAAACTATGTCAAGTATTTACAAATACTAATAATAGTTATCATTTTCTGTGTATTTTGACAAGGGATTGCACGAAATCTCTAGGTTTTGCACCAAATTTACACCTCTGAAGGTGTTTCGGGTGTTTCGTTTGCTGTTACCTCTGCGCCCTCTGCTTCGGGGAGTTCTTCCTCGTCTTCTTTGGCGGTACGCTCAATGGAAACAACCTTAACGCCCTCTTCAAGGCGCATAACTCTTACACCCTGTGTTACTCTGCCGAATTCGCTTATCTCATCAGTACTTGTTCTGATGATAACACCCTCGGATGTAATTGCCATAAGGTCGTCGCCCTCATCTACAATCTTGAATCCTGCAACCAGACCTGTTTTGTCGGTAAGTTTATAACCGGTTACACCCTTACCTGCACGGTTCTGTGTCTTATATTCATCAAGAGACGTTTTCTTACCGAATCCGTTCTCTGTAACAGTAAGAACTGTTGCACCCTCACGGCAAACATCTGCATTTATAACAACGTCGCCGCTGCGAAGTTTGATACCTGTAACACCGGATGCGCCTCTGCCCATGGGACGGACATCAGTTTCTTCAAACTTGATGCACATACCGTTTCGTGTACCGAGCAGGAGTTTTTCATCGCCTTTAGTTCTCATAACGCTGATAAGTTTATCATCTTCACGGAGACCGATAGCAATTCGTGCACCCTTACGTGTTGTGGCGTACTCCATAATATCGGTTTTCTTAACAAGGCCGTTCTGTGTTACCATTGTAAGATACTCGCCCTCGACAAATTCACGGATGGGTATCATTGCGGTAATCTTCTCGTCCTTTTCTATCTCGATAAGGTTTACAATTGCAGTACCCTTGGCGTTTCTGCCGCTTTCGGGAATCTGGTAACCTTTTATCTTATACATTCTTCCTCTGTCTGTGAAGAAAAGCAGATTACTGTGAGAAGAACAAACAAACAAACTTTCAACGAAGTCCTCTTCCCTTGTCTGCAGTCCCGATATTCCTCTACCGCCTCTGTGCTGGGCTTTGTAGGTGGATGCAGGAATTCTCTTGATGTACCCTGCGTGTGTCATAGTGATAACACACTGCTCTTCCTCAATAAGATCCTCATCCTCAATATCGTCAATTGCCGCCTCAAGTGTTGTAAGACGGTCATCGCCGTATTTATCACGGATTTCGAGAAGTTCGTCCTTAATCTTCTCCATAAGTTTGCTTCTGTCGGCAAGGAGTTCACGGTACTCGGCACATTTTGCAGAAAGCGCCTGATACTCTTCCTCAATCTTCTCGCCGTTCAGCTTCTGCAACTGTCCGAGACGCATATCAAGAACGCTCTGTGCCTGAATATCACTCATATTAAAGCGTTCCATCAGGCGTTCCTTTGCATCGTCGTAAGAATCCCTGATAATCTTGATTATCTCATCAATATTGGCAAGAGCAATACGTAAGCCCTCCAATATATGCATTCTCGCCTCTGCCTTTTCAAGGTCAAACTTTGTACGGCGTGTAACGATCTCTTCCTGGAACTTTATAAACTGCTCAAGGATTTCCTTAAGTCCCATTGTCTTGGGTTTGCCGTCTTTGATAGCCAACATATTAATAGAGAAACTATCCTGCAGACGTGTGTATTTATAAAGCTGATTAAGTACAACCTGTGGGTTTGCATCACGCTTTAAGAAAATCTCAAGGCGGATACCTACACGGTCTGATGAATGGTCATCAATATCGGAAAGTCCCTCGATTCTCTTTTCCTTAACCATCTCGGCAATGGACTCAACGAGCATTTTCTTATTAACCTGATAGGGAAGCTCTGTTACGATAATCGAAGATGTACCGTCCCTGTGCTCCTCAATCTCTGCCTTTGCACGGATTATAATTCTGCCTCTGCCTGTAGCATAAGCGCTTCTGATACCGCTTCTTCCCATAATAGATGCCTTTGTGGGGAAGTCGGGACCTTTGATGTATTCCATAAGTTCTTCGACGCTTATTTCGGGGTTGTCAATCTGCGCAACCACACCGTCTAAAACTTCAGTTAAGTTGTGGGGCGGGATGTTAGTTGCCATACCAACGGCAATACCTGAACTGCCGTTAATGAGAAGTGTGGGAATTCTTGTAGGCAATACAAGGGGTTCTTTTCTCTTCTCGTCAAAGTTTGGAGCAAAGTCAACTGTGTCTTTCTCGATATTTTCGAGAAGAACGTTTGCAAGTTTGCTCATTCTTGCCTCAGTATAACGGTAAGCAGCCGGTGGATCGCCATCGACCGAACCGAAGTTACCGTGGCCGTCAATAAGAGGATAACGCATAGAGAAATCCTGCGCAAGACGAACCATCGCATCGTAAACTGAAGCATCACCGTGGGGATGGTATCTACCGATAACATTACCGACGGTAGTAGCTGATTTGAAGAATGGTTTATCTACTGTAAGATGTTCCTCATACATTGAGTAGAGAATTCTTCTGTGAACAGGTTTAAGACCGTCTCTTACATCAGGAAGAGCACGTGCAACGATTACGCTCATGGCATAGTCGATGAACGCTTCTCTCATTCTCTTTTCTATATCAATATCCACAATCTTCTGGGTATCAAAATACTCTTCGAAATGTGAATCTTCATACTTTTTGTTTTTTGCCATCTGTTTTTCTCCTTTTTGTGGATTTACTCAAACGGAATGCATTAATGCATTCCCTACAAAATGTAGGGTACGGATTCATCCGTACCGTTCAATTAAACATCAAGGTTTGTTACATACTGGGCATTCTCTTCAATAAAGAGTCGACGTGGTTCGACTTCATCACCCATAAGGATACTGAATATCTCGTCTGCCTTTTCTGCATCTTCGAGAGTTACTTTAAGCAGAATTCTGTTCTTCGGGTCCATAGTGGTTTCCCAGAGTTCTTCGGGGTTCATCTCACCAAGACCTTTGTAACGGCTGATGTCAACTTTTGCGTTTACATCATCGCCTTTTAATTCTTCACTGATTCTGTCGCGCTCTTCATCACTGAATGCAACTTCATTTCTTTTACCTCTTGTAAGTTTATAAAGAGGCGGTTTTGCAAGATATATATGACCTGTCTCAACAAGCGGTCTCATAAAGCGGAAGAAGAATGTGAGCAGAAGTGTCTGAATATGAGCACCGTCAACGTCGGCATCCGCCATGATAATAACTTTGTCGTAGCGAAGTTTTTCTATATTAAACTCATCGCCGATACCTGTTCCAAGGGCCTGAATAACAGGAGTTAATTTATCATTACCGTAAACCTTGTCTGCACGGGCTTTCTCAACGTTGAGCATCTTACCCCAGAGAGGAAGAATTGCCTGATATTTACTGTCTCTGCCGTTCTTTGCAGAACCACCCGCTGAATCTCCCTCGACGATATATATCTCTGTCTTTGTGGGATCTTTAACGATACAGTCTGTAAGTTTACCGGGAAGAGTTGATGAACCAAGGGGAGTTTTACGTGTTGCTTCTCTCGCTTTTCTTGCGGCAACTCTCGCACGGGCTGCAAGAAGTGCTTTTTCAATAATCGCTCTGCCGACCTGTGGGTTTTCTTCAAGGTAATCGGCAAGTTTTTCCTTGACCATACCTTCAACAAGACCACGCATCTCGGAGTTACCCAGCTTTGTCTTTGTCTGTCCCTCAAACTGGGGCTCTTCAAGTTTAACGGAAATTACGGCAATAAGACCTTCTCGTGCATCGTCGCCTGTTAATTCCTCATCGTCTTTCATGAGTTTATATTTTCTTGCATAATCAACTAAAACTTTTGTAAGTGCGGCTTTGAAACCTGTTTCGTGTGTTCCGCCCTCTGTTGTGGAGATGTTGTTTGCAAAAGATTCAATTGTTTCATCATAAGCAGTACTCCATGAAAGGGCAACCTCTGCCATTCCTCCGTTTTTCTCTCCGCTTACGTAGATAACATCATCGTGAATAGTGGTTAAAGTATCACGTCTTGATTTCTTATCATTGAAAAGATAAGAAACGAAGTTTTTGATACCGCCCTCATACTGCAGGTCTTCTTCTCTCTTTTCATCGCGGTCGTCTTTGAATATAATTCTTATACCGCCGTTTAAGAATGCCTGTTCTCTTAATCTTTTAAGTAAAACGTCATAATCGTAATATGTTTCTTCAAAAATTTCAGGATCAGCCCAGAATGTTACTTCTGTTCCTGTTCTGTCAGTTTTGCCTACAACGTGAACTTCGCCCTGAGGCACACCGCGTTTGTATTCCTGATGCCAGATATTTTCGCCGTCGTGAACATTTACCTCAAGTTTTGTAGAAAGGGCATTAACTACAGATGCACCAACACCATGAAGACCGCCGGAAACTTTGTATCCGCCGCCACCAAATTTACCACCGGCGTGAAGTACTGTGAAAATAACATCGATAGTAGATATTCCCATCTTGGGATGGATACCGTGGGGCATACCACGACCGTTATCTTTAACAGTAACAGAACCGTCTCCGTTAAGTACAACATCTATTCTGTCGCAATATCCTGCCAACGCTTCGTCAATACTATTATCAACAATCTCATATACAAGGTGGTGCAAACCCCTTATGGATGTTGAGCCGATATACATACCCGGTCTTTTGCGGACTGCTTCCAGTCCCTCAAGGACCTGAATATTACTTTCATCATAATTGCTGTTGCTCATTTAGATTAATCATCCCTTTCACTTAAAAAAATAAGTTTCGGTTATTCTCCTATTCCATCTTCTTCGGCTCTCTTTAAGAGCGTTGCCGCAGAGATAGGAGAAATATAAACTTTATAACTTGATTTTTTGCCGTTGTCTGCCACAATAAATGTTCGTGGCAATTCGTCTGACACATTAATAATAGTTCCCTCTTCCTCGGAATAATGCAAAAACTGTCTTGTCCACTTTGACACAGTTGTATTATCCATATCAAAGATGCCTATTATATTTTTTTTCAGCAAAGAAATATCTCCGCCGATGTGTATATACATAATATCACTTCTTTATAATTTTTCCTTTTTCTATCTCAAAGTACTTTGCATCTGCAAAATTTTTACTTATATCTGCATTAGTGATAGTTATAATAACCTGTTTTCCGGAAAGATTTTTAAGCAGAAATTCTCTCCTTTGGCTATCAAGTTCGCTGAAAACATCGTCTAAAAGCATAATCGGGTATTCCCCTTTGGTGTCTTTTATAATCTCTGCTTCTGCTATCTTCATTGCCAGAACTATAGAACGTAATTGTCCCTGTGATGCAAAAAATTTTGCAGGTTTTCCCGACATAATAATACTTACATCATCTCTGTGGGGTCCTTTATGTGATGAACCGAATATAATTTCTTTTTCTTTATTTTCTTCAAGCACTTTCATAAACTCATCTTTATCGAAATATTTATCAATGCAGGGTTTATAAATAAATTCAAGGTTTTCATTGCTTTCTGAAATATCTGAATAAATTTTTCTCACATATTCAGAAAAAACTTTAATAAAATTTTCTCTTATTTCACATATTTTTGAACCGTATTCAAAAAGTTTCTCGTTGTATATATCAAGTTGTTCTTTATTCTTTTTTTCTTTTAGAATATTATTTTTCTGTTTTATAACGTAAATGTAGGATGCAAGTAACTTAAAATATCCCGGTCTGTTCTTTGAAAGAAACGAATCAATATAATTTCTTCTGTTTGCAGGAGCACCCGTAACATAAGCAATATCATTTGGCATAAAAAGAACTGTATCTATAAGTCCTAAAATATCACTTAATTTTTCTACCGGCTGACCGTTGATATATATACTCTTTTTTGATTTGAAATCAATCTTTTCATAAACGTTTCTTGTGGATTTTCCTTCTTTTTTCAGTTCAAATTCTGCAGCAAGAGAAAAATTTTCCTTGCCGAATTTAACGACATCTTTCTCTTTCATATTGTTTCTGCAGGATTTTCCGTTTGTAAAATAATTAACCGCCTCTAAAAGATTAGTCTTTCCCTGACCGTTTTTGCCGTAAAAAATATTTACATTTTCTGAAAACTCCACAGATTCAAAATCAAAATTGCGGAAATTTTCCATCCTTAAATTTTTAATAAGCATTTTTTAACGACCTACTTTTACGCAAAAATACTGTCCTTCATAATCAATCTCAACAACTTCGCCGCCTCTTAATTTTCTGCCGCGGCGCTGCTCTACTTCTCCGTCAACTTTAACATAACCGTTCTGTACTAAAAATTTTGCATCTGCTCCGTTTTCGGTAAGATTTGCAAATTTAAGAAGCTGATCGAGTTTTATATATTCGCTTGTTATATTTATAATTTCCATATTTTTTTACCTAAATTTTACCTATTACAACTGTCTTGGCTGAACTATATACAAGAATGAATCGCCCTCTGTAGGCATAATCTTGCATGGACTCTTCTCATCCTTGAATTCAAAATAAATCTCGTTTGTATCAATTGCTCTTATAGCATCAGTAAGTAATTTTGCACCAAGACCGATTTTGAGTTCGCCGTCAGTATCAATTGCAATCTTATCGTGAATCTGTCCTCTTTTTGTGAAACAGTCAATATTTAAGTATCCGTTCTTAATATCGAAGATAATCGGAATTTTAGGATCATCATAATTAATAATAACTGCTGCTCTGTCAACAGACTCTGCAATCTTTGAATAATCAACCCTGAACTTAACTTTGCTCTCTTTCGGAATAAGACGGTCATAATCAATAAACTGTCCCTCTAAAAGTCGTGTTGTAACAGTTGTTCTTTCAAATTCAAACATTACAACATCATCTTTCAAACTGATATTTACAATCTTATCGTCTTCTTTAAGAATCTTGTTAAGATCAGAAAGCATCTTCGCAGGTGCAACAAACTCCATATAATCAATTCCTGTTTCAGGTATGATCTGATTACGAAGAGCCATACGATAACGGTTAAGACCGATTGCTCTCATAGAAGCATTTTTTATTTCAAACTTAATACCGTTAAGGATTGGCATACTGCTCTCTGCATCGGGAGCAAATACTGTATATTTAATAACATTTTTAAGGTCTTTTGAATAAATCTTGATATTTCTTCCGTCCTCAACTCTTTCCATAAAAGGAAAACCGTCTGAAGGGAGATACAAAAGATTAAGAGAAACTTCTCCGCCGGATATTTTCACTTCGCTCTGGCTTACAGTTTCGAATGTAATATTACCCTCAGGCATTCTCTTGATAATATCTGAAAAAATTCTGCCGTCAATAACTAAAGAACCCTTTTCTTTAACATTTGCTTCTGCCCATGCTTCGAGTGAAATTTCATTGTCAGTTGCAAAGAAAGTAAGTTCTTCTTCGGCATCAATTTTAATACCCCTTAAAAGTTCCTTCACATTAGTAGGATCAATAGCTTTTGAAACGGTATTGACACACTCGTTAAGTATGTCTTTATCACAGATAAATTTCATAGTAATTCTCCTTAAAAAATATTAACCTTATTATAGCAAATATTGAGAAAAAAGTCAACGTTTAAGACGTAATTTTTTAACGATTTCTGATAGTTTGAAATTTGATGAAAAATTGTTGATAAATCCTTTATATAAACAAATAAATATATATAAATAATTATAATAATATCAGTAGTAGTAGGGGGTGTGGAAAGTATGGATAAGTGCATTTTCACAAGTAAATAAAAGAAAAAAAGCAATGATAAATTAATAATAAAAAAAAATAAAATTTTCGACTTATCAACACTGCTTTTTTACATAAAATGACATCACATAAAATTCATGTGGATAGTGGATAAAAAAACGCGATTAAATTTTCCTACGAAAACTTAATCGCGCTATATTTTTCAATATAAAAAGGGGTATAAAAGTTATCCACAAGGATTATTTTTCCAAATCGTCAAGAATTGAGTTAACCGCTGCATGAGTTTTTGAATTAGATATAAGATCGCCCTCAATTTTGCGTATACCGTGGATAACTGTAGTGTAATGTTTGTCTCCTAAAAACTTACCAATGGCTGTCTGGGACAGGTCTGTGAGCTCTTTTAATATATACATTGCAACCTGACGTGGATAAGCTATGTCATTTGTTCTTCTGTCGCTCTTCAGATCCGCTATTTTCAGGTTATAATGCTTTGCAACAGTATCGAGGATAAGTTCAGGAGTAATATTCTTTTTCTTCTCAAGTTGAAAGTCTTTTATTGACTCTTCCACTAAAGAAAGAGTTATTTCTTTATTCATAAGCTGATGATATGAAACCAACTTTTTCATAGCACCCTGCATCTCACGGATGTTGGTTGTAATGTTGGTTGCTATGTACTGGCAGATTTCGTCAGAAATATTGATATTGTACATCATTGCTTTCTTTTTAAGGATAGCAATACGTGTTTCAAGTTCGGGAATCTGGATGGACGCAGGAAGTCCTGATGAAAATCTTGAAACAAGACGCTCCTCAAGTCCCTGCAGATCTTTCGGAGGTCTGTCGCTTGAGAGAACAATCTGCTTACCTGCAGTAAAGAGAGTATTGAATGTGTAGAAAAATTCTTCCTGTGTAGCATCTTTACCACAGAAGAACTGAACATCGTCTACCATAAGAATATCAATTGTGCGGTATTTCTGACGGAACTGCTCTGTCTTTTCGTCGCGGATGGCATTTATAAGGTCGTTTGTAAACTTCTCACTTGAAACATAGAGAACTTTTTTACCGGGGTTATTCTTTATAACATGGTTGCCGATAGCGTGCATAAGGTGAGTTTTGCCAAGCCCCGTTCCGCCGTAGAGGAAAAGAGGGTTGTGTAAACTGATGGATTTTTCTGCAACACAATAACAGGCGGCATGGGCAAATTCATTAGAAGGGCCCACAACGAAGGAATCAAAGGTATAGTCTTTGTTAAGTATGTAGTTGCTGTCATCGTCTACTGCAAATGAAGGTACATAAGGACGGATCCCTAAGCGTTCTTCTTCTTCTCTGCGTTCAGCAGCGATTAAGATGTTGATGGTTTCAACATTATAGGACATATAGAGAAAAGCACTTTTAATCTGATCGGCAAATCTCTTGGAAACCATCTCTCTGTTAATGGCGAGAGGAACTTCTAAAGTGAGAACGTCCCCTTCAAAATTAACGGGAGTTATATTTTCAATCCATGTGTGGAAAGAAACCTCAGGAATTTCGGGACGCATTATCTCCAGTACCTCTGTCCAGATATCGTTAAGATTGTACATTGTAAAAATTCTTGCCTTTCTGTCTGCAAAAGATCCGATGTTTTTCATACCTGCAGACGGATATGTATATAAAATGAAAGTTTGATTAATACGCGATTAAAAATAGCGTGGGTTTTTAATTATATCAAAAAAAACTTTTTTTTACAATATAAAAATTTACAATAAATTATAAAAATTTCTGTGTATTTTAATCAATTTAATGAATAAAAATATAAGAAAACGGGAAAAATCAAATATAAAAAAGAAAAAAACACCGGGAAAATATCTTAAAATTTCCCAAATATAAAAAAAATAAGATGGTTTTTCAAAAAAAGTGTTGACAAGGCGAATTAAAATTGATATAATTCTATAAGTCAGCCGACGAAAACGGAAAATTTTTTGTTTTTTTCCTGATGTGCGGGTGTAGTTCAATGGTAGAATCTCAGCCTTCCAAGCTGATTGCGTGGGTTCGATTCCCATCACCCGCTTCGTTCTGCTTTAATGCTATACCGCAGGATGTACTATGCGCCTGTAGCTCAGTCGGATAGAGCAACTGCCTTCTAAGCAGTAGGTCGGGGGTTCGAATCTTCCCAGGCGCGCTGTTTTCTCACGGTGGGTATAGTTTAGTTGGTTAGAACGCCGGATTGTGGTTCCGGAGGTCGTCGGTTCGAATCCGACTACCCACCTTTTAAATCAGAAAAATACTGTAAGGTGCGGGCATAGCCTGTGTAAGAGTCAGTATTGCCCATTATTTGTTTATGTATTGGGCTGTAGCCAAGTGGTAAGGC
>JAFVUE010000001.1 GCA_017502845.1 Clostridia bacterium
AAAGAGAAATTTTGTCGTAAATAGGAATAAGAACCCGACCCGTTAACGCAATCAAAGATTGCGGTCGGGTACCCCGGAACCTTGTTGTTTCCACAATAAGAAAAAATCCCGTAATACTGACGTATTTCGGGATTTTTTATGGACAATTTGCGGTAAATTGCCTTTCAAAACCGAATTCTCCCTATGAAGCACCGCCTTATCAGGAGGTTTTTTAGATTAGTTATATTATTTAACTTTTCTGAACCAGGGGAGAACATTGAGGGGGGAAGGAACTTTGTGAACACCTGCTTCGTAGGTGTTTCCGTTTTCGTCTGCCCACTTACCCTCGGGGAAAACTACATCTCTTTCAACTGTACCCTGTGTAACAACAGGTGCAACGAGAATGTCGTTTCCAAGCATAAACTGGTCGTTTATCATCTCGTAACCGCTTCCGGGATACTGATATTCCATATGGCGTACAATCGGTTCGCCTGTTACGGCACTTTCTTTAACAAGAGCAACTATTTCGTCAGCCATTTTCTTGTGGAGTTTGCCTGCCTCGATAACAATGTCGAGTGCCTCTTTTGAGAGGACTCTCCAGGGGAGGAGAGAATACTGCATCATAGGCAGAAGTGCAGAACACTGTGCTGAACGGATAAAGAGCTCCTCGTCAATAGGATCTCCGTTTATAAATGCTCCCCAGTCGCCGCCGTAAATCATATCGGGGCAAACGAACGGATGACCGATAAGTCCCTGAAGAATGGTGTTGGGGAGTAACTGGTTGATACCGATTCCGTCCCATGTGGGATACTTGTCGCGGAGACGCTGAATAACCGCTTTACCGCCACCTTTGAATGTGTCTTTATATTCGTGGAATTCGTATCTCTCGCCAAATTCGTTCCATGCAATGTTCAACTCTGCGGCAGTCATTTTACAAGCCAGTTTGCCGTTTATAACGTTTTCCGGCTGATACGATGCAATGTCTCCGCCGTCAAATTTGAATCCGTCAACGCCATATTCGTCCATAAGGTAGTGGAGTTGCTTGTCAAGAAATTCTCTGTCGTTTTTGTGTGAAACATTGAGGATTGCGCTGAATCCGTTCCACCATTTGATTATGGCAACCTCGCCTGATTCAGTACGCATAAACACGTCTTCTCCTGCAAGGATTTTTCTTATGAACGATTCGCCGTCAGCACAAACATAGGGAACAACCCACAGCATAACTTTGAATCCCATTTCGTGGAGTTTGTCAATCATACCCTTGGGATCGGGGAACTTTTCTCTGTTGAAATCCCATTCGCCGTATCTGCCGTGCCAACCCTCGTCGATGATGAGTATGCCCGGTTCAAAACCGTTTTCGATAATCTCTTCGGCATATTTCATGGTTTTTTCCTGTGTGGGATTGTATGTAAACTCAATCCATGTGTTGTACTGTGCAGTTTTGAAGAATACTTCAGGCAACTGCTTTCCGCTGAACGGGAAATGCTTTTTCATAGCAGTTGTGTATGCATCCTTGAGGTTTTTCCCACCATTATAGATGTCAATTCCCTCTCCGTCAAAGCAGAATTTTCCGTCTTTGATTTCCACTTTGAACGGATTTTCACTCCAGATGTATCTGCCCTTGTTTGAAAGAAATAAGGGCATTGTCTGGTTTGAAGCGTCTACTCTGAAATCGTGGCAGTATTCACTGTTGCTACCTAATGGCATTTTGTCGCCATAGTCAGATGAACCGCCCCACCAGAGTTCGTTTTCCAAAAAATCAAATGTGTAATTCATAAGTGTACCTCTTTTGTGTTTATATTTTCCTGTGTATAAATATATTAATACTCCGTTACGAATTCTGAATAATCAACTGTAAAATTGTCAGAAGGCACTTTGATATCAAATGCCTCTGCTGCATCTTCTCTTTCGATAATAAGTGTAAAACCCTCTTCAGTTTCGCCAGTTGTCTGGTCAAGGCCGATTAAAGAAATTGCTGCCGCAGAAAGTGTATCTTTTTTATAACTTTTGAAAATTTCAATAACAGCAGCCACGTCATTATCGGGAATTATAAGCTCATATTCTACAGTTTTAATATCGCCCTTTTTCTCGACTTTGAGATTACCCGCTTTTGCCTGTTCAACTATGTACGCAAGTCCTTCAGAGTACGCATAGAATGTTTCAAGAGATGCATCGTACATAAGCATAGAATCAGCAACTGCTTTGAGTATCATATCGCTGTTTATAGCGAGATCTTCGGAACTGATTTTGAAGTCAGGGATAAATTCGTTGTAAGGACATTTAACCCACAGTCCCATTGTGTATGGTGTGCTTATATAGAAAGCATCGTATGTAGCTATAACCTCAACCTGTTCAGTACCGTCTGAAAAACTGAACATAACTGCATCATCGTCTTTTGCAAATGATATGGTAAGACCTTCATTTTCAAGATCGAATTCGGGAGCAGTCAGATATACATTGTAGTAACCCTGAATTTTATTAAGGTCGAAACTTAATATTTCATTAAAAAATTCTGGACACTGTGCTTTGTAGTCAGAAGTTACACCGGAGAGAACATCAATGATAATAACATCTCTGTTTGCGTTGTCCCAACCAACACTGCAGCCGAATGCTTCGCCGATAAGACGGACAGGAACAAGAGTTCTGCCCTCAACGATAAGGGGAGCAACGTCAAATGAGATAACTTCTTCTTTGCCGTTTTCAATCAGAACAGCGTCAGTGTTACCGATAGTGAGTTTGAGAGTTTTGTCGCCCTGAACAGCGGTAACAATCTTTCTGCCGTCTGCTTCTTCTTTGTAGTCAACTTCTGCATCAAATGCATTTGCTACATATCTGAACGGAATCATTGTTCTGTCGCTGATAATCTGGGGAGCAACGTCAAATTCGATTGCCTTTCCGTCCACATAAACGCCGATATCGTCTGCCGCAAAAGCGTTTACAGCGCCGAACATCAGCATAAGTACTGTTGCCATGATAAGGATTTTAATTGTCTTTTTCATTGTCAATCACCTTTCACAATAATATTTTATATTATTATACCACTAAAGTGCACATACTTGCAATAGAAAAAACGTGTTAAATCAAAGGAAAAACAACGATTTTTTTATTTACAACAGGAAATAATTGTGTTATGATAGATGTGTATACCCCAAAATAGGCGAGGAGATTACATTGAGTAAAAAGATATATATAGAAACCTATGGCTGTCAGCAGAATGTGAGCGATTCGGAGAAGATAGCCGGTATGGCATCGGAACTCGGTTATGAACTGTGTAACGACAAAGAAGATGCCGACCTTATAGTTTATAATACCTGTGCAGTCCGTGAAAATGCGGAACTGAAAGTTTACGGTAACCTCGGTGCCCTTAAAGCGCTTAAGAATAAGAAACCTGACCTTATCATTGCTGTCTGCGGATGTATGATGCAGGAGAGTAATGTTGCCGATAGGATAAAGAGAGTTTATAAGCATGTGGATATTGTTTTCGGTACACATGCACTTCATAAATTCAAAGACCTTGTGAGAAAAGCAGAGCAGGAACATGATTTTATTGCAGATGTTGAAAACATTGATGGCGAGATTCACGAGGGACTCCCGATTATAAGAGGCGAGGGTGTGTGCGCATCCGTCAGCATAATGTACGGTTGCAATAATTTCTGCACATACTGTATAGTACCTTATGTACGTGGCAGGGAACGTAGCCGTGATAAGGAGGATATTTTATCCGAAGTACGTGATGCCGTTGCAAATGGGTATAAGGAGATTATGCTCCTTGGCCAGAATGTCAATTCATACGGCAAGGGCAAGGATATTACTTTTGCTCAATTGCTTGAGGAAGTTGCAGGTATAGAGGGCGTTGAGCGAATCCGATTTATGACATCCCATCCCAAGGATATCAGCGAAGAACTGATTAAGGTTATGAGTCGCCACGATAATATCTGTAAGCAACTTCATTTACCTGTTCAATGCGGTAATAACCGTGTGCTCAAATCAATGAACAGGGGCTATACGAGAGAGAAGTATTTCGGGCTTATAGATATGGCAAGGTCATATATGCCGGATATAACCATCTCCACAGACATAATTGTTGGCTTTCCCGGAGAAACTACCGAAGAGTTTGAGGATACTCTTGATTTGCTTGAGAGAGTCCGTTATGATACAGTATTCTCGTTTATATATTCCAAGAGGACAGGCACTCCTGCTGCAACAATGGATGATGTTATATCCCCCGAGGAGAAAAAAGATAATTTCAACAGATTGCTCGAGGTGCAGAATCGCATCTGCGCAGAGATAAATGCAACTTATAAAGATAAGGTTTGCCCCGTTCTCGTTGAGGGCAGGAGCAAAACCGATACACATATGTTCACAGGAAGAACAGATGGTGGAAAACTCGTTCACTTCTCCGGAGATGAATCACTGGTGGGTAAGATTGTGAATGTTAAGATAACCGATCCCAAAACATGGTCGCTTATGGGTGAGATAGATGAGTAAACTTAAGAAGATGCTCTTACTTGCCCTGCTTTCGGGTGTGGCGGCTATGCTTGGTGTGTTTGAGAGTATGCTTCCCATACTCCCTGCAATCCCCGGTGGAAAACTCGGTATTGCCAATAGCATCACACTTATAACGCTCTACGTTTTCGGCGGAGTACCCGCTGCAATCGTAAGTGCGCTGCGAACAGTTGTATCCTGTATGCTCTACGGCGGAATGAACGCATTTATGTATAGTTTCGCAGGTGCAATGTTTTCCGTTGCTGCTATGATATGTGTGAAGAAAGTACTCGGAAGCAAAGTTTCCCCCACAGGAATAAGCGTTATTGGTGCGGCTTGTCATAATACTGCGCAGGTGGCGGTAGCATGGCTTGTTCTCCGCAGTAGTGTGCTTTTTCAGTATCTTGGAGCATTGCTTCTGATAGCAATAGTTTCGGGAACTGTGTGCGGTTGGATAAGCGGACGTTGTATAGACAGAATAAAAGGATTGATAAAATGAGTAAACCAAGATTTGTACTTGCTTCAAAATCTCCACGAAGAAGTGAACTTTTGGAAAATCTGGGGATAGATTTTGATGTAAAGGTAAGCGGTGCTGACGAGGGTGGAATCCCCAAAACACTTCCGCCCCATATTTATGTCCAGGAACTTGCTGTGCTTAAGGGTACGGCAGTTGCGGCGGATTGCAGGAGGGGAAATTTCGTTATTGCTGCAGATACGGTCGTTGTGTGCGACGGAGAGATTGTGGGCAAGCCGAAAGACTGGGATGATGCCTATCGTATGCTTAAAATGTTAAGTGGCAAAGAACACTTTGTATATACAGGTTTCTCTGTTACAGATGCATCCAATATGATGACCGTATCCGGTTATGAAATGACGGAGGTACATTTTAAGGAACTCAGTGAAACGGAGATTGAAGAATACCTCACAAGTGGCGAACCTTTTGATAAAGCAGGTGGATATGGTATTCAGGGCAAGGCATCACTTTTCGTGGATAGTATAAAGGGCGATTTCTTCAATGTTGTGGGACTTCCCTTGTGCGCACTTAATAATTTGCTGATAAAAGAATTTAATATTTCACTATAAAGAGGAGATAAGTAGAATGAAGAGAGATATCGGTATAGACTTAGGTACAGCCAATACACTGGTACACATGAAGGGTAAAGGAATCATCGCAAACGAACCTTCTGTTGTTGCCATTAATCAGGAGACCGGTCAGGTTCTTGCGGTGGGTAACGATGCAAAAGCAATGCTCGGCAGAACTCCCGGTAATATTGTTGCAATCCGTCCTTTGAAAGACGGTGTTATTGCAGATTTTGAAGTAACACAGGCAATGCTTAAATACTTTATCAAGAAATCACAGCCCGGACTCAGCATTTTCAAACCCAGAGTAATTGTGTGTGTTCCATCGGGTGTAACAGAAGTTGAGAAGAGAGCCGTAGAAGAAGCAACACTTGCATCAGGTGCAAAGGAAGTTTATCTTATTGAAGAACCAATGGCTGCTGCGATCGGTGCCGACCTTCCTGTAGAAGAACCTACAGGTTGTATGGTAGTTGATATCGGAGGCGGTACAAGTGAAGTTGCCGTTATTTCTCTCGGCGGTATTGTTACAAGTCAATCGCTACGAGTGGCAGGAGATGAATTTGACGATTCTATCATCAACTATATCAAGAGAGAATGTAACCTTACAATAGGCGAAAGAACAGCAGAGCGAATCAAACTTGAAATTGGTTCTGCGTTTGAGATGGCAGAGGAGATGAATATGGAAGTCCGTGGTCGCGACCTTATTACCGGTCTTCCCAAGAATATCTATATCACATCCCAGGAAATCCGCCGTGCGTTGGACGAGCCACTCACAGCGATTATAGACTCTATCAAGACAACACTTGAACAGACTCCACCTGAACTTTCAGCAGATATTATGGAGCGCGGTATAACCTTGACGGGAGGCGGAGCACTTCTCCGCGGTCTTGACCGTCTTATCGAACTTGAAACAGGTATGCCCGTAAATATTGCAAATACTCCTCTTGACTGTGTTGTTCTCGGTACAGGTAAAGTTCTTGAAGAGATTGATTTGTTAAAGGAAGTTCTTATCAAGTCAAAGAAAATGTAATTTTGCATTGATGTTATAAATAATCAGGAGGTGGAAGCGTGTCATTTTTTGAGAGAAATAAGAGCAGGGTTGTATTAGGTATAGTGTCAGTACTGTTGGTTGTTGTAATTGCGCTGTCCACCATACCTTCACTAAAACCGAATTTTGTAAGTAACGCAGTAAACTTTGTGATATCCCCGATTCAGAAGGGTATAAGCTCTGTTATAAATTCCGTTCAGAATTTTTTCAATGTGCTTTTCAATATGGACGAATTTCAGGCGGAGAACGAACAACTGAGGCAAAGAGTTGTCTTTCTTGAGAGCGAAATCCGTGAGACGGAAGAACTTAAGAAAGAAAACAGCCGATTGAGGTCAATGCTCGGTATGCGTGAGCGTATGGTAGAGTATGAGACAGAGACGGCAGAGGTTATTGCAAAAGATCCGGGTAACTGGTTCGTAACCTTTACAGTAGATAAAGGCAGTTCCAGCGGGGTAGAACTTTATGACCCAGTTATTACAGATAAAGGTCTTGTGGGTTATGTCAGTGAGGTTAATGTCAATTCTTCCAAAGTAACCTCTATTATAGATTCAACCACTTCCGTTGCGGCAAATGTCAAGCGAACAGGCGATGCTGCTGTAGTAGAGGGCGATTTGAAACTCCAGGAGCAGGGCAGATGCCGTATGGTATATGTTGATAAGGGTTCTGTAATAACTGCGGGAGACGAACTTGAAACCTCTGGAATGGGCGGTATATATCCCAAAGGAATTTATATCGGTAAGGTTATGGAGATAACAGGCGACGGCACAGGCCTTTCCCAACAGGCGACTATAGAACCTGCTGTGGATTTTGACAGCGTGTCGGAAGTTTTCATTATAATACAGATAGAATAATGTGAATTAACATAAAGAGGGCGGTGAGCAAAGAAAATGAACAGACGGAAAGGTCGCTATGCACTTGCATATTTTTCTTTGATTGTTGCCCTTGTTTTACAGACAACACTTGTGAAGGAAATTGCGATTTTCGGCATATCCCCAATGCTTGTACTTGTGCTTGTGGTGTGTTTCTCTCTGATGAATGACAGTATCCCCTCAGCAATCTTTGCTGTTATAGCAGGGCTTTTGCTTGATGTTGCGGGAAACAGGGCGTTTGGGCTTAATGCTCTTATGATGATGTATCTGTCTTTAGGGGTTTCCACCGTAGGACGTGAATTTTTTCAGGATACTTCCCGTTCTGCAATAATTCTTGTTTTTGTGGGAACGTTGCTTTACGAAACTGTATATTTCATATGCAATTTTCTTATATTCGGCTCGGGACATTTCTGGTATATGCTGTGGAGAGTAACACTTGTTGAAGCGGTATATAACGCGATTCTTACTATACTTGTATACTATTATTGCAATAAATTTCTGAAACTTGTTGTCAGTCGTTCGCTTTTAGATTAATTTGAGTAAAATACACAGGAAAGGTGTGAGAATATGCAGGAGAAAGATTCCAATAAAGTTGTAGTTGTATATATTTTTGCGGCACTCCTTATGATTCTCATACTGATCCGTCTTATAGACCTTCAGCTTGTGAAGGGTAAGGATTATGCCCTTAAGAGTGAGAGCCATCTTGTTTCATCTCTTAATGTACCTGCTCCCCGTGGCGAGATTCTTGACCGCTACGGAAGACCGCTTGTTATAAACAGGATGGGGTTTTCCATACAGTTCCGTAAGACAAGTGCAACGGACGAGCAACTCAATTCAACCATACTTGCTATTGTAAATCTTATGGACGAATACAATCAGAACTATGTTGACACTCTCCCGTTAAATGAAGACGGCAGTGATTTTCTCTATATGCAATACGAGGGGGAGGAAAGACAGAGCAGGATAGATAAATTCCGTGATAAATCAAAACTTAAAAGCACTACTGCAGGTGGCGTCCTGTATGAACTTTGCGAAAGATACGGTATAAATCCGGCATATACTCTTTCGGAAAAACGCAAGATTGCAGGTGTGCGGTATGAGATGGAGACAAGGGTTTTCAGCGCAAGTTCTCCATATACTTTTGCGGCGGATGTTGATGAATCTGTTGTTATGATACTCCGTGAACAGAGTATGAAGTATGACGGAGTGAATATTGTTATAAACCCTGTAAGAGAATATGTTAATGGCAGTCTTGCGTCTCATATTCTCGGTAGGGTAGGTATCATCTACCAGGAAGAGTATGAATTGCTCAAGGACAAAAATTACGGTATGAACGATATCATCGGTAAAGACGGTATGGAAAAATACCTTGAGCCCTATATACGTGGAACAGACGGTAAGAGTAGTGTAGAGCAGACTTTCAAGGGCAAGACTACTTCCGTAACCAATGAAGTAGCTCCCATCCCCGGCGACGATGCGCTTCTTACTATTGATATAGATATCCAACGTGCAGCAGAGGATGCCCTTGCACGGACTATTGCAGATCTTCAGGCGGGAGACACAAGCGGTAACCAGGCAAAGGTCGGATCCTGCGTGGCAGTTGATGTAAATACAGGAGAAATCCTTGCTATTGCGAGTTATCCGTCATTTAATCCCACTACTTTTGACGAGGATTATAACGATCTTTATAACGATCCCCTTAAGCCAATGTTCAACAGAGCGCTTGGCGGTGCTTATGCGCCGGGTTCCACATTCAAAATGCTTACTGCTATTGCGGGTCTTGAAGAGGGTGTTATCACAACAGACGAATATATAAAGGACGAAGGTGTTTACGAATATTACGGACAGACCTTCGACTGTTGGATTTATACAAGCACAGGAGAGAATCACGGTTATGTAAATGTTTCCGAAGCAATCCGTGATTCCTGTAACTATTATTTTTATGAAACGGGCAGACGCCTTGGTGTTGATAAGATGATGGAGTACGGCAAATCCATCGGTCTCGGCGAATACACGGGTATTGAGATAGAGGGCGAAACCAAGGGCGTTCTTGCAAGTCCCGAATATAAGCAGAGGATTTTTGAGCAGCAATGGTTCCCCGGCGATACATTGCAGATGGCAATCGGTCAGTCGTTCAATCTTTTCTCTCCCCTGCAACTTGCAAGTTATACTGCGACTTTGGCAAACGGCGGGACAAGATACCGTCTCCATTTACTTAAGAATGTGCGCGACAGAGAAACAGGTGAATATGTTGTGTCCGGCGAACCTGTTGTTCTCGGGCAGATTGATATGAAAGATTCCACAAGGGATGCCATTTTCTCCGGTATGCGAAAGGTTTGTCAGGAGGGCGGTACTGCTGCAAGTGTATTTGCTGAGTATCCTATTCCCGTTTGTGCAAAGACCGGTTCAGCACAGGTAAATACAGGTGCGGCAAACGGTGTGTTCGTTGCCTTTGCACCTGCGGATAATCCGCGTATAGCTGTTGCAGTTGTGGTTGAGAATGCAGGTTCAGGTAATTCTATCGCCCCTATCGCGCGAGAAATATTCGACGTGTATTTCCAACTTAATAAGACGCCACAGAAAGATAATACCGGTACTAAAAACCAACTTCTGCCGTAATCTGCATGTAAAAACAACAGGGATATTTATGTAAAAAAGTTACAAAAGAGTAAAAAATAGCATCAAGTTATAGACAAGCATATGTAAATGTAGTATGATTATAGGGTAAAATATATTGACAGGAGGTGTGCTCTGATGGCCGAAACAATAGTTATAACATCCGGTAAAGGCGGCGTAGGTAAGAGCACCACAACTGCCAATGTGGGTATAGCACTTGCTGCACTTGGCAAGAAAGTTATACTTGTTGATACTGATATCGGTCTTCGTAACCTTGACGTTATATTGGGAGTAGAGGACAGCATCGTATACGATATAGTAGACGTTATCCGTGATGAAGCACTTTATGATAAAGCGCTTTTGGAGGATTCCAGATATCCAAATCTTAAATTTCTTGCGGCGGCGCAGACTTGCGATAAGACGGCCATCTGTGAGGAGGATATGATAAAACTCTGTGATCGACTTAAGAAGGATGCGGATTATGTGCTGATTGACTGTCCTGCGGGTATAGAGCAGGGTTTCCGCAATGCTGTTGCAGGTGCGGATAAGGCGCTGGTTATCACAATGGCTGAGAAATCTGCCATCCGTGATGCTGACAGGATAATAGACCTTCTTTCGGAACACGGAATAGACGATGTGCGCTTTATTATAAACAGAATACATCCTAATCTTATTAAGCATGGATATATGATGAATGTGGATGATGCCATTGACGCCCTCGGAGTTCAGGTTATCGGTATAGTTCCCGATGATACGGAGATTATCATAGCCGCATCCCGAAATGAGAACGTGGCACAGGTTGAACATTCACTTGCAGGTAAGGCATATCGTAATATAGCGGAGCGACTTATGGGAAAGCATGTACCTATTATGGAGATGCCCGACGAAGACAGATTTTTCCGTAAACTAAAGAGACTATTTTCAAAAAAATAAATACAGCAAAGGATGGTAAACAGATGAACATAGCACTTATAGCACACGACAAGAAAAAAGAACTGATGGTACAGTTTTGTATCGCATACACATCTATACTTTCTAAGAACAATTTGTTTGCTACAGGCACAACGGGCGGACTTGTTGCAGATGCTACAGGACTGAAAGTACACAGATTTCTGTCAGGCCCCCAGGGCGGAGACCAACAGATAGGTGCGCGTATTGCCTATAATGAGATTGACCTGGTTATTTTTTTTCGCGATCCTTTGACGGCACAGCCCCATGAACCTGATGTTTCAGCGCTCTTCCGTCTTTGCGATGTGCATAATATTCCTCTTGCAACCAACGTTGCTACTGCAGAGGTTCTTGTACGCGGTCTTGAGCGGGGCGACCTTGACTGGAGAGATATTGTAAACCCCAAATCAAATTCATAATAATTTATACATAAGGCAGGCAATTCCTATGGCGTTGTCTGCTAAAATTATATAAGTAGTTAATTCACAGGAGGTTACTTCATGGATATTTTTTTAGAGTATATCGTTCCCCGTAAAAAAGGTGTTAGAGAAACAGTAAAGATTATTGCATCGCTTTTCGGTGTTTTTATTCTTCTTACGATCTGCACTGTTCTCCTTGTTACACCGTTAAATGGTATAGCAATTCCTCTTCTTGCGGCAGGTATATACGGAGCGTATCTCATCATCACATCCCAGAACGTGGAGTATGAGTATATAGTAACCAACGGCGAACTTGATGTTGATACCATTATTCATCGCAGGAAGCGTAAACGCCTTATCAGCGTTCATTCAAGAACGTTTGATATTGTTGCTCCCTGCGGAGATAGCGAATTTGTAAGAGAAGAGAACGCTAATTTCACAAAGGTTATAGATGCTTCTTCGGGCTATAATGACGGTAAGGCATATTTCGCCGTATTCTCCAAAGACGGTATGAAGATAAAACTTATATTTGAGCCAACTGAAAAAATGCTTGATGCGTTTAAGACATTTGTTCCGAGAAATGTGCATAAGAGGGCGGATGTATGAAATCAGATGTAGATATTTCGGATATCATTGCCGGAACTGATACTGGCGATGCCGGTGTTATTTCATACGGCAGAGTGAAGAAATCCATCCTTCTCCGCAAAGATGAAACCCATAAGGGCGACTATGGCAGGATATTTATCGTAGCCGGTTCCAAAGGGCTCACAGGTGCGGCTATTATGGCATCAAAGGCGGCACTTCGATCAGGAGGCGGACTTATTACTCTTGGTTGTGCAGAATCTCTTAACAGTATTTTTGAGATAGCACTTCACGAGGTTATGACACTCCCTCTCCCTGATGACGGAAAAGCAATAACACGATACAGCGCAGATGCAATTGTTGATAAAGCATCGAAATCTTCCGTTCTTCTTTTTGGATGCGGACTTTCCGATACACAGGATGTTTATTCTGTCCTTAAATCCATTCTCCGCAATGTTCATATCCCTGTAGTTATAGATGCTGATGGTATAAATGCCATGAGCAGGAATATATATATATTGAAAACGGCAAAATGCCCTGTGATAATTACTCCACATATGGGCGAGTTTTCAAGGTTGACAGGACTTTCTGCCGAAGATATTATGGCGGATAAGGAAAGAATTGCATCAGAGTTTGCCACAGAATACGGAGTAACACTTGTACTCAAATCCCACGAAACAATCATTGCACACAGCAACGGCAAAGTTCGCAGGAATGTTCTTGGCAATCCCGGTATGGCAACAGGCGGAAGCGGAGATGTTTTAGCTGGTGTTATCGCATCTTTCATAGGTCAGGGGCTTGAACACGCTGTAGAATGTGGCGTGTATATTCATTCTTTGGCAGGGGATATGGCGGCAGTTGATAAAGGCGAATACGGTATGATTCCCACGGACATCATTGAAAATCTTCCTTATGCCATAAAACACATCGTGAAAGGATGATATTGTCTGCGAAAAATCTGCTTGGTAATTTTACTTTTAACGATAATCCTCACAGGATGCGGAAAGAATGCCGAGGTCAGATATACAGTAGATGAACTTCTCCGTACACCATATAAAGCGGAATGCACGGCAAGGATTTCCACAAATAAAACCGTAAACGAATTTACCTACAGTTGTCAGCGATTTGAAGACGGTACATATACCGTAGATTACGGAGATATGAAGATTACTGTAGATAGTAGCGGTGCTGTTTTAAGCGGATACGGCATGGAGAAAAACACAGGGCTTGCAGAGGGTGTGCTACCCCTTCTCCCAACGTATTTTTTTGAAAATTATCTTGCAGACGGCAAGGTTAAGGAAACAGATGAGGGGTATATCCTTTCCTGTGATATACAGGGCGACAACCCTTACCGTGTCAAAGGCGAAATGACGACAGATAAAAACCTTATCCCCACCGTTATGAGAATAGCGGATAAAGATGGTAGAACCACTATAGATGTTGAAATTACAGATTTCCACAGAAAGGCAGAATGATTTTATGAGAGCATGGGCAGAGATAAATCTTGATAATATTTCTCATAATATATCTTGCATCCGTAAGAGATTGAAAGGCGACACGCGCCTTCTTGCAGTTATCAAGGCGGACGGCTATGGCCATGGTTATAAAGAAGTGGCAAAGGTTGCCGTTGAGAACGGTGCGGACTTTTTCGGAGTAGCATCAGCAGATGAAGCGATGCAGCTTCGCCGTAGCGGTTTTGATACGCCGATTCTTATTTTAGGACCTGTTGACGATGACGAATTCGTTTACGTTGTTGATAAAAATGTGGCAATCACCGTTTTTGATATCAACATCGCAAAACGAATTTCCACCGTTGCGGTGGCGCTTGGTAAGGAAGCCAAAATTCATATTAAGATAGATACAGGTATGAGTCGTATCGGTTATATGGCAGTAAGTGATAACAGAGAAGCAATGATAGATGAGATTGTAGAGATCAACAACCTCCCCAATCTTACCATAGAGGGAATATTTACTCATTTTGCAAAATCCGATGTTCCGGGCAGTGATTTCACAAAAATCCAGTTTGAGCGGTTTATTGATGTTTGCGACGAACTTAAATCCCGTGGTGTGGATATTCCAATACGCCATTGTTGTAATAGTGGCGGTATAGTTAATTTCCCCGAATACCATCTTGATATGGTTCGCAGCGGCATTATCTCTTACGGCTATTATCCGTCAGAAGAATCCTTTTCTGAAGAGTTTGACCTTCGTCCCGCAATGCAGCTTAAATCAAAAATAACCGATGTCAAACGTGTCGGTGCAGGAATCGGCGTAAGTTACGGCGGCACCTATGAAACCGAAGAGCCCGTTGACGTGGCAACATTTGGAATCGGCTATGCAGACGGATATTTCCGTTCACTTTCGAATAATGCACAGGTTATAGTAGGCGGGAAAATTGCCAATGTGATTGGCAGAGTGTGTATGGACCAGACAATGGCTGATGTTACACATATTAAAAATATAAAAATCGGTGATGAGGTTATATTATTCGGCACAGATGGTAATAATACAATTACCGTAGATTCTGTTGCAGCCAGAGCAGGTACTATCAATTATGAAGTGCTTTCGGTTGTCGGTAAGCGCGTCCCCCGGGTTTACATAAAGGACGGTAAAGTGATAAAGGTGCTGAATTACTTGGTATAAACTGCATTTGACTTTCATATGAAACCTTTGTATAATGTAGTATATATATCACAATGTATACGAATGGGGGCTTGATTGAAATGTCGCGACAAAGGAAGATACTTATCAGCGTGCCTGATTCTTTGCTTACAGAAGTTGACGATTTTGCCAGTTCCATAAACATAAACAGAAGCGAATTCATACGTGATGCCTTGCGCCTGTATATCAAGGAACGTAAGAAGACAGATATGATTTCACGGCTGAGAAAGGGCTATGAGGAAATGGCGGAGATCAATCTCGATATTGCTGAGTTCTGCGTTACGGCAGACGAGGAACAGCAACGGGCCTACGAGATCAAACTTTCGGAGTGTGATTGTAAGTGATAGTAAGACGAGGCGATATTTATTACGCGGATTTATCACCTGTTGTAGGCAGTGAACAGGGTGGCATACGCCCTGTACTTGTAGTGCAGAATGATGTGGGCAATAAATACAGTCCCACGGTTATTGTAGCGGCTATTACCAGCCGTATCAATAAAGCCAAGATGCCTACACATATAGAGATAAAAGGTGAGGAATACGGGTTAAGTAAGGATTCTGTTATCCTGCTTGAGCAGATACGTACCGTAGATAAGAGACGCCTCAAGGAACGGATAGGTCATGTGGATGATTCCGTCATTGAAATGGTAAACGAAGCAGTAGCCGTAAGTTTAGGGCTTATGGATTGATAAGATAAAATGAACGGGTACGTAAGTGCCCGTTTTTTAAGGAGCATATACTATGGCAATGGATTCCATTACAGTCCGCGCACTTGTAGTTGAACTCAATGAACTACTCACGGGCGGCAGGATAGACAAAATATATCAACCGGAGAGAAGCCAGATTATAATGGGTATTCGCTCAAACGGAGTTAATTATAAATTACTCCTTTGTGCAAACCCGTCTTTTCCGAGAGTACATATTACAGAGGGTAAGGCAGAGAACCCTGCCACGCCGCCGATGCTTTGTATGCTTTTGAGAAAGCATCTTTCAGCGGGTAAGATTTTAAGGGTGTATCAGCACTCTTTTGAACGTGTAATTAAAATAGATATCGAAAGCAGGGACGAGCTTGGCGAACTGTCTGTGAAAACCCTTATAGCCGAGATTATGGGCAAACACTCCAATATTATATTGGTTGATAAGAACGGTAAGATAATCGACAGTATTTATCACGTGGATATTACCGTTAGTAGCGTCCGTCAGATTCTTCCTGGACTTATGTATGAAAATCCACCTTCACAGGGTAAAGCATCTCCACTTGCCGCATCTGAAGTAGATGTTGCATCTGCTATTGACGATGACGGCGAAGCGGCGCATAGTATTGTAAATAAATTTATGGGTATCAGTCCTCTTTCTGCACGTGAGATAGTGTATAGGGCAATTGGTTCAGCCGAAGCGGTTGTTCCAAAAGGCGATACTGAAACACGAAATAAAATCGCAGATTCTTTCTGCATTATATTCGATAAAATCAAATCGGGAGATTTCACGCCACAGGTTATAGTGAACACAGAGAATAAATCTCTTGTGGATTTCTCTGCTATAGACATTGCCCAGTATGAGGGAATGGCAAGTTCCGTTAAATTTGAAACTTTAAGCGAGGCACTTGAATATTTTTTCATAGGTAAGGCAACTGCCGCGTTTCTTAAACAGAAATCTTCCGATCTTACGAAAATAGTTAATGCCAATCTTGACCGTTGCCGTAAGAAACTGCAGATAGAGAACGAAACTATTGCCAAGGCAGAGAAGAGAGAAAAATATAAAGTTTACGGCGATCTTATTATGGCAAATCTCTATGCCATTGAACCGGGTGCAAAACAGGTAACGCTTGATAATTTCTATGGAGAACCGGGAGAGCAGATAACGATTCCTCTTAAGGAAGATCAATCTGCCACTCGTAATGCACAGCGTTATTATGCTCGTTACAATAAGGAAAAGACGGCGTATGCGGAAACTCTCAAACAACGTGAACTCAATCTTCGTGAGATAGACTATCTTGAATCCGTTGCAGAAGCAATACCTCTTGCGGAATCAAGCGACGAGATAGGGCAGATAAGAGATGAACTTGCAGGAGAGGGCTATGTGCGCCTCCGCGGTGTGCAGAAACGCAAAAAAGAAGAGAAACCCAATCCAATGCACTTTATCAGCAGCGACGGCTATGATATTTATGTAGGTAAGAATAATAGGCAGAACGATTATGTTACATTAAAACTTTCCCGTCCCACGGATATATGGCTTCATACAAAGGAGATACACGGCTCCCACGTTATAGTCAAGACAAACGATGCCATGACTGTACCTGACCGTACTTATGAGGAGGCAGGAATGCTTGCGGCATATTACAGTAAGGGTAGAGGTTCGGCATCGGTGCCTGTGGATTATACCGAAGTTTATAATGTGAAGAAACCCTCAGGGGCAAAACCCGGCATGGTAATATATGTTGATTACAGTACAATGTATGTAACTCCCGACAGAGAAGTAATCGAGAAACTGGAAAGAGTAAAATAACAGCACAATTTTATAGTTTTTCTTACGGTAAGCAAAAAATTTATAGAAAAACATGATAAAAGTGTTGTATACTTTGGATAACTTGATTTGTTAGGGGGTACGATCTATGATAAAGTTTGAATATTATGAAATGCCGGCGGCAGATCTCGGTCCCGAGAGTCCTCTGCCAAATCTCAAATCCGAGGAAGGCGTTGTGGACAATCCCGACCTTGGAGAAGATATATCTGCAGAAGACAGAAAATATTTCGGTGTTGGCTTTGCCAAAACCTTTTTGCCGTATAAGAGGCAGGACGGCTATAACAGAGACCGTAAAATCCGTAAATTCAAGGCGGCGGTTCTGGAGAACGATTACATAAAGGCAATATTCCTCCCCGAACTCGGAGGTCGTCTGTGGTCGCTTTTTGATAAGACGGCACAGAAAGAGCTGCTCTACGTTAATTCCGTGTTTCAGCCCTGTAACCTGGCTGTTAGAAATGCCTGGTTTTCAGGTGGCGTTGAATTCAATGTGGGTGTCCGTGGTCATAATCCCCTCACTTGCTCCCCAATGTATTGCGAAATCGGAAGAACTTCCGAGGGCGAGGAAATTCTCACTCTCTATGAATTTGAACGTATTCGCGGCGTGTCATATTCTATCAGTGCATATCTTCCCGAAAATTCACGTACACTCTATCTTAATATGAAGATTGAGAATCGAAATGACGAAGAGAAATATATGTACTGGTGGTCAAATATCGCTTACCCCGAGAAGAAAGATACGAGAGTTATAGTTCCTGCCAACGAGATGTTCCGTTTCTATTATGAGAATGGCGGTTACAGAGTCCGTAATTTCGGTTTTCCCGTGGCAGACGGTGTGGACTTTTCGTTCCCGCAGAATATTTACAGATCACAGGATTTCTTCTACCGAATCCCTGAGAATGAACAGAAATGGATCGCCGCAACTGACAGTACAGGCACGGGATTGCTTCAGTATTCTACAGATTTTCTTAAAGGCAGAAAGCTTTTCCTCTGGGGTATGGGACAGGGCGGAAGACACTGGAACGAATTTCTTTCCAACGAGGGCGAAGCATATATCGAGATTCAGGCAGGAATCTTGAGAACTCAACTTGAGCATATCCCTATGCCTGCAAATACAGAGTGGACATGGACAGAAGCATACACAATGCTCGAAACCGATCCCGATGTTATAATGGGAGACGACTATAACAGTATGGTCAAGGAAGTAGAGAAATGTATCGTTAAGAAGATTGACGATGTTATCGACAGTTTCCCTACGGATATAGTTTATCGTGAAGTTGTATTTCAGGGTAGCGGCTGGGGCGTTCTGGAGAATGCTATCCGTGATAAAGAAATAAGTAAATATTATAATTACACAAATACAAAAGACGCTGAAACACAACAGTGGTTCTACCTTCTTGAAAACGGACGGCTCCCCGTTCATAATGTTTCCGATGAACCCGAAAGTTATGTTATTGGCAAGTTCTGGCAAGAAAAACTTGAGGCAATCGCCGATAAAACCTGGTACGAGCATTATCAGCTTGGCGTTATCTATTACGAAGCAGAGAGATATGACGATGCTCTCAGTCAGTGGAAACAGTCGGTTGCCAAGGAAGAAAACTGCTGGGCATACAGATGTATCGCAGTTATGGCAAGTGACCTTAATAATGACGGTGCAACCGCCTGTGAGAATATCAAGAAAGCGTATGCACTCAAACCTGATTGCCTGACACTTTGCCGAGAATATGCCCGAATACTCGTTGCATACGGATGCGGAAAGGACCTTATCAGCGACTTTGATAATATCCCCGAATCAATCCAGAGGGATCCCCGTGTGCTCCTTAATAAGGCAAAGGCGCTTCTTGACGAAAAACGCTATGAAGATGCCGCCGCAATTATAAATGAAGATTTCGATCTTCCCGATAACCGTGAGTGTGAGATAGCCGTTTCCGATATATGGAGCGATATCTATAAGGGCATCTACGGAGATGATGCAGAGAAGATTGCACCTCTCCCGAAACATCTTGATTTCAGGATGGATGGTTGATTTTCTGTGTATTATAGTACAAACTATGATACTAAACAGGTATAAATAGTGGGAATTTTAGAAAAAAATAATAAAATTTCAAATTTGTATTGATTTTTTGGAAAAACTGTGTTAGAATAATTTGCAGTGATTATTTGAAGGAATATGGAGGTGGAAACTGTGCCGAATATTAAATCCGCAAAGAAAAGAGTAAAGGTTATCGAAACCAAAACACTGAGAAATCAGATGATTAAGAGCAACTTAAAAACTTGCATTAAGAAATTTGAAGAATATATTGCAAACGGCGATAAAGATAACGCTGTTGCACTTTGCAGCGAAGTTTATAAGAAGATTGATAAAGCTGTTGCTAAGGGTATTTTCCACAAGAATACAGCTGCAAGAAAGAAATCTCTTATCGCTACACGTCTTAACAAAATGGCGTAAGTATTTTTTAAGTTATTGAACGACAACGTAAATACGTTGTCGTTTTTTCTTTTTAGTGGACTTTTTATGGGACATATGTTATGATATAATGGTAGAAGAAACGGGAGGAGGTAACCCATCATGGCAATAAAACTTATATACGGCAGAGCAGGATGCGGTAAGACACACTATATCACAGATAAGATCCGCAAACGCCTTGCATCGGGGCAGAAGTCTGTCCTCGTTGTGCCAGAACAGTATACTCATATTGCAGAGCATAAACTTCTTTCTGCAATCGGCAGTATAAGTGCAGATACAGCCGAGGTTACCTCTTTTAATAAGATGATAAAAAGGGTAGAACGGGAGCAGGGGATAACAGGTATCCTTTCCCCTATGGCAAAGAGTATTATTATGGCAGACGTTGTGTCATATACAAAACTCGACTATTTCTCTGACTCTGCGCAATCTTCCGGTTTTTCCGATGTTTGCCTGAAACTTGTCAGCGAGTTTAAGAAATACTGCATCACTCCCGAACAACTTGCCGAATCCAATAATACCAACAGTAACGAACGTCTTAAACTGAAGATTAACGATATTGCCCGTATCTATTCGGAATATATCCGCCGTATCGCAGAGAAGGGCTTTGATGCAGATGACGGTGCATCAATCCTTGCAGAGCGTATTGCCGATAACTGGGATATCAGCGAGACAACATTCTTCTTTGACGAATTTACAAGTTTCATCCCCCAGGAGATGCAGATTATAAAGGAACTGGCACTTAAATGTCAGGATATATATATAACTCTCTGCACAGACGGCAGAGACGATGTTCTCTTTGCACCTATCACAGATACAGTTAATAAGATTAACCGTATGTGCAACGAGTCGGGAATAGAATTTTCTCAGCCCCATATCCTTAACGAAAATTATAAACACGGCAGAGAGATTGCCTTTTTAGAGAAAAATCTTTTCCCGTACCCTAAAGGCAAATATGATGATGACTGTGTGGATATCAATATTTTCTCTGCATCAGGTCCCTACGCCGAGGTTGAGGATACTGCAAGGAAGATTGTACACCTTTGCCGTGATAACGGTTTCCGATACCGGGATATCGGTGTTATCTGCAGTGATATGAGCACTTATGCCCCTTATATAAAGAGCGTTTTTTCAAAACACGGTATATCATATTTTATCGACGATAAAACTCCTGCAATCAACCATCGCATTATCGTATTCGTGCTGAATGTTCTTGATATATATCTTAATGATTATAATAATACTTCTGTGTTTGCATTCTTAAAATCCGGTTTCTGTGATGTGGATGCAGACAGCGTATATCTCCTTGAGAATTACTGCCGTAGCACCAATATGCATAAAAACACATGGCTCAATGATTCCAAATGGATAGCCCTTATGGACAGATTTGAGTTAAGCGATTACGATAAGAAACGTATCAGCGATGTCCGTGATAATGTAGTAAAGCCACTTGCACTTTTTCATGAATCAATCAAAGGCAGACACAGCGCAGAACATATGTGCAAGGCACTTTATGAATATCTTGTGGAGATTGGACTTATCCGCCATATTGAGAAATGTCTTAAGCGCTTTGAAAAGGAGCAGGATGTTCAGCATGGGGAAGAATATGAGAAGATATGGAATATTATAGTGGATGCCCTTGACTCCATTGCTGAGGTTGTGGGAGATAAGACGGTTAATGTCCGTAATTTCCGTGAATTACTCCGTACTGCATTTTCAGGTCATTCCATCGGCTTTATCCCAAAATCTTTAGACGACGTTTTTGTAGGCGATGTTACCCGCAGTAAGGCGGATAATATCAGGGCACTTTTTGTCCTTGGTGTGAATGACGGTGTGTTCCCGGCACCTGCCCCCAAAGGCGAACTTATAAACGATAAGGACAAGCTTATCCTTGCAGAAAGCGGTATAGAACTCTCTACCGACAGTAAAACAAAGGCGTTCTTTGAGCGGTTCTTTATGTATAGCGCATTTACCGTTCCAAAGGAAATGCTTTTTGTATCATTTTCCAGAGCAGACAACTCTTCGGGTGCACTGCGCCCCTCTTTTGTGCTGTCTGATTTTAAGCGTATCTTCCCGGACCTTGTAACCGAAAGTGATATACTTGAGGATACATCCGACTTCGGGCAGATGGATTATATTACTGCACAGACACCTACTCTTGAGAAAATGATAGAGAAGATGACAGAATATAAAAACGGCGCAGAAATCAGCCCTGTGTGGTTTGATGTGTACGATTATTTCTGCCGTAATTTCGACTTTGGCACAAAACTCAAAAAATACTACGCTCATACTAATACTGCATTTCCAATTGACAGAGAACTTATGAGCAAATTCATCCCCGACGAATTTTATACTACTGTGTCCCGACTCCAGAGATACCGCAGTTGCAGATTCTCGTATTTCCTTGAATTTGTTCTCAAACTCAAAGAAAACTCTCCCTTTGATATTACTGCAATTGATACGGGTTCTTTCGTTCACGGAGTGATAGAGCACCTCTGCGGCGATATGGCAAAGGACGGATATGATTACTCCACCGTAACCGATGAATATATATATGGCAGAATAGACTGGTTCATAGATGATTTTATAAAGAAACTCACTGATAACAGTGCCTATATATCAAAACGTAAACTGTATCTTATCAAACGCCTCAGAAATACTATCTTCAGGTGTTTCTCCCTTTTGAAGAGCCATATAAATGATTCTAAATTTGAACCCCTCGGCTATGAGATGCGCTTCGACGATGAGAATATCGGATGTATCGAGTTCGACCTTGGCGATGGTAAGAAAGCCAAGATAACAGGCGTTATTGACAGAAGCGATATATACCACGGGCAAGACGGAGATTATATCCGTGTAGTAGACTATAAAACAGGCAATAAGGTATTCAATCTTACAGATGTGTTCTACGGATTGGATATCCAGCTTTTCGTGTACCTGAATGCACTTGTTGCAAGTAAAGATAATTATAAATACGGCGGTGCTCTGTATTTCCGTATAGACGATCCGATGTTCAAGGCGGATAACCGCTATGATGAGAGCAAGACGGAAAGCAAAATTTTGAGCGAACTTAAGATGAAAGGTCTGCTTCTTGATGAGGATCATTTCCTTGATGCTAACGATTCCGCCACATCATCTGCAGCGAAGAAAGCCACCTACGATAATTTCGTGGATCTTGATAAGCATCTGCGCCGTATAGTTTCTGATTTGTGTAAGGAAATGGCAGAGGGCAGGATAGATATCCGCCCCTATAATAAACAGGATTTCTCTCCATGTCAGTATTGTGGTTATAAATCTGTTTGCCGATTTGATCCGCAAAAGAGGGGAAACAGTTACGATAACCTTTCAAAGATGAAAGACGATGAAATCTGGGAAGCAATAGGAGGTAAGCAGAATGTGGACTAAAGAACAGCAGATGTCAATAGATGCACCTGTTTCTGATGTGCTTGTTACTGCTGCCGCCGGTTCGGGTAAGACAGCCGTTATGGTTGAACGCCTTATTCAGCGTGTTATCGCACCGGAGGGAACTGATATTGACAGGATGCTTGTGGTTACGTTTACCAAAGCCGCCGCTTCGGAGATAAAGGAGCGTATTGCTTCAAAAATCTCGGAGAAACTTGCCGAGGGCGATAACCCTCGCCTTAAAAATCAACTTGTTCTTGTAAACAGGGCATCAATCTGTACAATACACAGTTTCTGTCTTGATATATTAAAGGAAAATTTCCATCTTCTCGGTCTTGATCCAAACTTCAAAGTTGGCGATACCACCGAACTTGCCATATTAAAATCAAAGGCAATGGGCGATGTGCTTGACCGCTATTATGATGCAGAAGACGAAACTTTTTTGCGTGTCATAAATTCTTTTACCAAGAAACGCGACGACGCTATTGAAAATATAATAGGAAGCATTTATGATTTCGCGCAGAGTGCACCCGATCCCGAAGCATACCTTGACGATTGTTGCAAAGTGTATTCGGGGGATTGTGATGCACAACTTTCCTATATCCTTGGCAATGCGGCAGATACCGCAGATTATGCCGCAGAATGTTACAGAAAAGCACAGAGATTGTGCCTTACGGATAAATCTTTTGAAAAAGCCCTTGGCGTTATAAGTGAAGAACTTGACTTCGCCGAGAATATTTCCAACCTGTGCAATAAAGGTTGGGATGATGTTTATGTCTTTGTAAACGGGCATAAATTCTCTTCATTGCGTTCTAATAAGGATATGGATATGTCCGTTTTCGATGAGATAAAATCTCTTCGCGACAAAGGGAAAGAATGTCTTAAATCTATTATTGCGGATAAGGTTAATCTTCCGATAGATACCATTAAGGAAGACCTTTTGTATATGCAGCCATGTGTAGAGATGCTTTGTCAGCTTGTAAAGGAATTTTCCGAAACATATCGCATATATAAAAGAGATAAAAATATCGTAGACTTCAATGATATTGAGCACCTTGCATTAAAACTGCTCACTTCCGAAGAAAACAGGGAAGTTGCAGAATCTTGCCGTGAACGTTTCGATGAAATCTATATCGACGAATATCAGGACTGTAACGGTGTTCAGGAAGCACTTTTCAAAGCCATTTCCCAAGAGAAGAGCGGCAGAACAAATATGTTTATGGTTGGAGATATGAAACAGTGTATCTATCGTTTCCGTAATGCCAATCCGATGCTTTTCAAACATAAGAGTGATACGTATACTTTAGGAACAAACGGCGATTATAATAAGATAATATTAAGTAAGAATTTCCGCAGCCGTGATTATGTGATTAACTGTGTGAATCTGATATTTTCACGTATTATGAGCGAGAATGTGGGCGGGATAGAATACAGTGCGGAAGAATATCTCTATAAAGGTGCCGACTATGACGATACCAATGATGATATGCAGTATATCGACCTGTGTATTATAGACAGTTCCGCCACCGATGACGAAGAAGAGGAAAAGCCCATAGCAGTTATGGCAGAGGCGGAACTTGTTGCAAGAAAGATTCGTGCACTTAAAGAAAGTAATTACACAGTATACGATAAATCTGCGGATATGTACCGTCCCATCAAATACAGGGATATTGCTATTCTTCTCCGCGGTGTCAGCGGAAACGGCGAATACTTTGCCGATGCCCTTGCAAATAGCGGTATACCTGCTTATTGCGATTCAGGTGTTGGATATTTTGAATGCGAAGAGGTTAATATGCTTATAAGTTTCATTAAGGTTATAAGCAACCCTCTTGACGATATCAATCTTGTTTCCGTTATGAGAGGTCCTGTTTACGGATTTAACGATAATGATCTTCTTTCAATCCGTACTGCAGACAGAAAAGGTTATTTCTATGATGCGGTTGTAAAGTACAGCAGGGGAGAAGAACCACTTTCCTTTAAGATTCGCAAATTCCTTAAGGACCTTGATGAATACCGCCTCAAGGCATCTATTCTTTCGGTAGACGAATTTCTATGGTATCTTATGGAAAAGACGGGGTATATGGAGTATATTAGCGCACTTTCCGGTGCTGCCACAAGGAAGGCGAATGTCCGCACATTTATAAACAGAGCCCATATATATGTGTCTAACACAGGCGGAGATATAAGCGGCTTTGCGGAATATGTTGACGATATCACAATGTCCGGCGGAGACGGTCAGGGGGCAAAACTTATTGGCGAGAATGACGACGTTGTCCGCATTATGACCATCCATAAGAGTAAGGGTCTTGAATTCCCCGTTGTTTTCTTAAGCCAATGTGGCAAACGATTTAATATGCGTGATACTGCAGAGAGTGTTCTTATGCACCATGACTTGGGTCTTGGCATAGACTATGTTGATGAGAAAAAACGTTTTGCATATTCTATGGCGGTCAAGAATGCTATTAAAGATAAGATAATGGAAGAAAACCTTTCCGAGGAGATGCGACTGCTCTATGTTGCACTCACACGCGCGAGGGAGAAGCTTTTCATAACAGGCGTAGTCAATGATTATGTGAAATTCATGGAGGGTGTCCGTGAAGAGTGCAGCGGTGTGGATGGTAAGCTTCATTCACGTATTATTTCTTCGGGCAGAACTTACCTTTCGTGGGTTGTTCGTGCCCTTTATGAAGATGATAATAATCCCTGCCGTTCAATATCCGGCGGTGGCTTTGTAAGACGGGAGATTACTTCTATATATTCTCTTGTCCCTGAACTTTGTGAAGGAAAGAATGACGCGGAAATCCCCTCGTTCGATGAAACATCCGAGTATAAAGGAGAAATCCTTCGCCGACTTGATTACGAATATCCCCATGCAGCTCTTTCAAGACTGCCGAGGAATGTTACCGTTACTGAGATTAAACGTATATTTGACAATACCGATGAATACACATTCCGTCTTTACCGTATGCCCGACCTTAAGAAACCGTCGTTCCTCGGTACTGATGCCAAACCCGATGCGGCACATCGCGGTACACTTATGCACCTTTGTATGGAAAAAATTAAATTGACAGACGGTGTAAATCACGATACAATAAAAGAAACAATTGTATCTATGGTATCGGAAGGTATTATTACTTCTGCAGAATCAGAAAGTATTGATTCAGATGCCATCAGCGGTTTCTTTGAATCATCTGTAGGTAAGGCGATGCTTGATGCCCGTGAAGTTTACAGGGAAGTTCCATTTGAAATTCTTGTAGATGCGGATGATATATTCCGCGGCGTGGGAACAGCTGAAAAGATTGTGGTTCAGGGAATGATAGATGCTTATTTCATAGATAATGACGACAATGTTGTCCTTGTGGATTATAAGACGGATAAGAACAGGTGTGATTCCGTAGAAGAATTCAAGGAATTGATCATCAGAAGATATCAATCACAGTTGCATTATTATGAGAGAGCGCTTGAACTTCTTACAGGCAGAGCCGTTCATGGGAAATATGTATACCTGTTTGATATAGGCGAAGCGGTGGAAATACATTGAATGAGGTGATACTGTGAAATATTATATCGGTAGCAGTAACAGAGTCGGCAAAAAGAAAAAGATAGGCAAAGCCCTTCTGTATATACTTGCGTATACTGCAGCGTTTGCCCTTGCGTTTTTCATAAGTTATAAGCTTGTGTCAGCAACCCAGTCGGGTTATCAGCAAGAAGCGATTGCTCTTCGTGCAGAGGTATCCGAACTCAACTCCCAACTTGCGGAGAAAGAAGAAATCATCGGCACTATGCAGATGCAGATGACAGCCCTCGAAGGAGAACTTGCCGAATCACAGCGTAAATACGAGGAACTTGCAAATGCCACAACTGAAGAGCAGATGAATCCGGACGCTCTGCAGACAGGTGTTCCCGTTCAGTAATTATATAATATAAGGAGGAATTTTTATGAGTTTATTGGAATCTGTAAAGAAAACATTGTTTAGAACCACAAAGAAAGTGGCGAAGACATCTGGTGAAATTGTAGAGCATACAAAGCTTAAAATCAAAGAAATTGATATAAAAGATGAGATAAACACAAGATATGCCAGAATCGGCGAACTTTATTTCGGCGTTGCCGAGTATGATCAGGATAATGCTGAAGAGATCAATGCCGTTATGGAAGAAATCAAGGCATATAAGGAAAAACTTGATGAGATTGAATCAGAAAGATCAATGATGAAAAAGTAATCTCTTTTTTGCTTGGAAAATCACCGTAATTTTTGCTTAATAAAGTATATAATTTCAGACGAAAATACCTTTTTTGAAAATTGTAAAATTTTTTTCAAAAAAGGTATTGCTTTTTTTGAAAAATTATTCTATAATAGGTCTTGGACACAATATATAGACATTTTTCAAAAAATGTTACACAATATATAGTTATATTCAGGAGGAACAGTTATGGTATCGAATATCCGTAAAAGAGATGGCAGAATCGAAAATTTCGACAAAGCCAAGATCGTCAATGCTATTCTGAAGGCGATGAATCATGAGTTTGTAAACGACGTAAAATACGCTGAGGAGATAGCCGATAAACTGGCAAACCTTGAGATGGATGTTATCGACGTTGAGGAGATACAGAACCTTGTCGAGGTTGAGCTGATGAAATCACAGTATAAGAATGTGGCGAAGGCATACATCCTTTACCGTGAGAAGAGAAATATTGCCCGTGGACGTAAAACTTATGAGATGTATATGGGCATTGTAAACACAATTGCCAATGACATCACTAAAGAGAATGCCAATATGAATGCAGAGACACCTGCAGGTATGATGATGAAGTTTGCCAGTGAGTCATCCAAGCCATTCGTTATCGATATGTTGCTTTCTCAGGAGTCCAAAGACTATGTTAAGAGTAACTATGTCCATATCCATGATGCGGACTATTACCCCACGAAGTCTCTTACCTGTCTCCAGCATCCTCTTGATCAGGTGCTTGAGAATGGTTTCCAGGCAGGACACGGTTCAAGCCGCCCCGCAAAGAGAATTGAGACTGCGGCTATTATCGCTTGTATTTCTATGGAGTCAATTCAGAATGAGATGCACGGCGGACAAGCAATCCCTGCATTTGACTTCTATCTCGCACCTTATGTAAGAACATCTTACCAGGAAGAGATCAAGAAACTTGAAGGCCTTACAGGAGAAGACCTTTCAGACCTCAAAGATGTTGCACTTGATGACTATATCACAAAACCATTAGACGGTCTTACAGGTAAAGAGCGCTATATGCAACACGCAATTAACCAGACTGTAAACAGAGTACATCAGGCAATGGAGTCATTCATTCATAATATGAATACAATCCATAGTCGTGGCGGTAACCAGGTTGTGTTCTCATCCATTAACTACGGTACAGACACATCTGCAGAAGGCCGTTGCATTATGAGAGAGATTCTCAATTCCACATACCGCGGTGTTGGTAATGGCGAAACACCTATATTCCCAATCCAGATCTGGAAGAAGAAACGCGGTGTAAACTACCTGCCCGAAGATCCTAACTATGACCTTTACAAACTTGCATGTAAAGTAACAGCAAAGAGATTCTTCCCCAATTTCGTAAACCTTGATGCATCCTTTAACCAGAACGACGCGTGGAGAGCAGATGATCCCAAGAGATACGAGCACGAGGTTGCTACAATGGGTTGCCGTACACGTGTATTTGAGAACCGTCATGGTGCGAAGACTTCTATCGGCCGTGGTAACCTTTCATTCTCAACTATCAATATCGTAAAACTCGGTATTGAATGTATGAATATTGCTGATGAAAATGAGAGAATTGCTACATTCTACGAAAAACTCGATAAATGTATCGAAGTTACAGCACGTCAGCTTTATGACAGATATTCATTCCAGCGCACAGCCCTTAAGAAACAGTTCCCCATGCTTATGAAGGGAATGTGGTACGGCAGTGAGAAACTTGCAAACGATGAGCAGGTTAAGGATGTGCTCAAATCAGGTACATTGGGTATCGGCTTTATCGGTCTTGCTGAAACACTTATTGCCCTTACAGGTAAGCATCATGGTGAAAGCGAAGAATCACAGAAACTTGGTCTTGAGATTGTTAAACATATGGCTGATAAAGTTGCAGAGATTGCAGAAGAGAGAAACCTCAACTACAGTTTACTTGCGACTCCGGCAGAGGGCTTAAGCGGTAAGTTTACCAAGAGAGACAGAGAACTCTTCGGTATTATTGAGAACATCACAGATAAAGAATATTATACAAACTCATCTCACGTACCTGTATGGTATAAGTGCAGCGTAGAGCATAAAGCAGCAGTAGAAGGTCCTTACCATAAGTATGAACGCGGCGGACACATTTTCTATGTAGAACTTGATGGTGATGCTACACATAACCCCGATTGCATTATGCAGACAGTAGATCTTATGGATAAGTACGATATTGGCTACGGTTCTGTAAACCACACAAGAAACAGATGCCTTGACTGCGGATTTGAGAATGCAGATGCTAATCTTACTGTATGCCCAAGCTGTGGTAGTGAAAATATTGATACAATTCAGCGTATCACAGGTTACCTTGTAGGTAGCACAAGCAGCTGGAACGCCGCAAAGAAAGCAGAACTTAAGGATAGGGTAACACATGAAGTATAATGGTATTGATTTAGACTCCACAATTGCCATATCGGGAATTACGCGTAGTTCTTCTGTGGATGGAGTTGGGTTTAGAGATGTGCTTTTTGTCAATTACTGTCCTCATCATTGCGACGGATGCCATAATCCCGAAACATGGGACAGGTCCAACGGAAAGATAGTAACTATCCGTAGCGTATATGAGCAACTGACAGAGAGTGCACTTACCAATATAACTTTCAGCGGCGGAGAGCCCTTTGAACAGGCGAGAGAACTTGCGTTTTTAGCCAAGTATATCCGTGAGAATAACGGTAAGAATTGCTGGGTTTACAGCGGTTACACGTTTGAACAGATAATTGCTGATCCGGAGAAAAAAATTCTTCTTGATGAATGTGATGTCCTTGTTGATGGCAGATTCGAGAAGAATAACCGTGAACTCAATATGCGCTTCAAAGGTTCCAATAATCAGCGGATAATAGATATTAAGAAATCCCTTGCAGCGGGAGAAGTAGTACTCTATGACCTTGATTGGTAAAAATAAACGGTGATGTTAAACATCACCGTTTTTATTTTTGCTTCTTCACTCTTCACTATTCCTTAATATGCCTTTTCCTCAACTCGAAAAATCTTCAATTAACGATGCCAATTCCCGTTTTGAATTAAGCACAACACCCTCGTTAAAACTCTTCCTGTCCTGTTCTGGCAAACGTGCCAGATTGATTTCGGGCACAGGCACCGCCTGTTCAAACCCGTTGGAATACACTTCGTATACTGCAACTTTTCCATTTTCGGCACGTGCAATGTAATGGGATAGGGTGGCACTTTGTACAGGTTTGCTCACGTCCTCTGTCTTTGTGGGTTCCTGGACAGGGGCAGGTTCTTCCCGAACCGCAAAAAACACGGAAAAGGCCGTAATCCATACTATAAGGAAAATCCCCACCGTAACCGTACATATTTTGAAATATAATTGCTTGTTCATATTGTCTGCTCCTATATTCATTTGCAATAGTATTTCCTATAACAGGATTATTATGTAATAAATGTTTTCAAATTGTAATATAACTTTTGATTTTTTTGTGGTATAATCAATATGAAGTAGTATATATAGGTATATTAGGAAAATATTGATTATAGTAAATGGAGGCGCTGTTATGGCGAGAAATCCTGAAACAAGACAAAGAGGAAGAACCCCCGGCAGACGAAGGGGAAAACGTTCGGGTAAGCAGATTGCAAAGCTTATTCTCAAGATAATCCTTATTAGTATTTTGGTTGTCTGCCTTGTGGTTGGAGGATATGTAGCGTATATAGTGAGTACTGTAGATTTCTCCATAGGCGATTCAATGAGTATGCTCAATATGAATCTTACCAGTATTGTGTATTGGCAGAATCCGGATACAGGGGAGTGGGAAGAATATGAATACCTGTCCTCGGAGAGTAACAGAATCTGGGCAGATATTGACACTATCCCAAACTATCTTGAAGATGCATTTATAGCCATAGAGGACCAACGTTTTATGAGCCACCACGGTGTGGATTGGAAACGAACCATCGGTGCTACGTTCAATGAATTGTTTGGCGGCGGTTCTACTTATGGAGGCAGTTCTATCACACAGCAGCTTGTGAAGAATATGACCGGAGAGAAAGACCGTAGTTATGACCGTAAGATTAAGGAAATAGTGAGAGCACTTGCGATTGAGAGGAAGATGTCCAAGCAGCAAATACTTGAACTGTATCTTAACTCTATTTACCTTGGTCAGGGTTGTTACGGTGTGGAATCCGCATCACAGATTTATTTCAATAAGAGTGTCAGCGAACTCACATTGGCTGAAGCGGCATCAATAGCGGGTATTACGCAATATCCGGCTCTTTATGATCCATTTATCAATCCGGAGAAGAATATTGAGAAACAGCGCACAGTTCTGTATAAGATGCTGGAACTCGGCTATATAACACAGGAAGAGTATGATGCTGCGATAGCAGAGGAACTTCATTTCGTTCGTGGTGAAGTACGAAACGGTGTGAGCCAGTCTTACTTTGTTGACCAGGTTGTGGAGGATGTTATAGCCGATCTTTGTGCAAACGGTTATTCCGAAGCGATTGCCACACAGATGGTATATAACGGCGGACTTAAGATTTACGCTACTGTAGACAGAGATGTACAGGCGAGAGCAGAGTATGTTTTTGAAAATGAAGATAATTTCCCCACCATCAGCGGCAATGAACAGCCACAGGGTGCAATAGTTGTAACAGAACCGTCAACGGGCTATATCAAGGCAATTGTCGGCGGCAGGGGAGAGAAGAATCTCAGCCGCGGTCTTAACCGTGCGACACAGACAACCCGTCAGCCCGGTTCGACCATAAAACCCTTGTCGGTATATGGCCCTGCTATAGATATGGGGATTATCTCTCCTGATTCGATTATAGAGGACGAACCGCTTGATATAGGCGGTTGGTCGCCCAAGAACCATTATTCCGGTTATTATGGCGAAATGACCATTCGCAGAGCAGTTAATATTTCTGCAAATACTCCTGCAGTTCGTGTGTTGCAGAAACTGACCATTGACAATTCTTATAACTATATGACAAACCGTCTAAATTTCACAACATTGGTAGATAGTGAAAAACGTAACGATGGCAGGGTTTATTCGGATAAGAATTTACCGGCCCTGGCACTTGGCGGACTTACCGACGGTGTAACAGTTAAAGAGATGACCGCTGCATATGCCACATTTGCAAACGGCGGTGAATATATAGAACCTATCACATACCTCCGTGTTGAGGATAATGCCGGTAAGGTAGTTCTTGATAAGACACAGGGAACAAACAAACAGAGGAGACAGACCGCATTTACTCCTGCGACAGCATATCAGATGAATAAGCTGCTTAACGGCGTTGTAACAAGCGGTACTGCGGCGGGGTCATCGATTCCCGGTATAGAAACTGCAGGTAAAACAGGTACAACCGATGGCGATACGGACAGATGGTTTGCGGGATATACTCCGTATTATTCTGCAGTAGTGTGGGTAGGTATGGATTCAGGTAAAATGCCGTCATTCTCATCTAACCCTGCATTGGCACTGTGGAAGAAAGTTATGGTAAATATCCATGAGGATCTGCCGAATAAATCTTTTGATATGCCTTCAGGAATGAGCAGTGTAAGCGTTTGCTATGTAACAGGAATGTTGGCATCTGCCGACTGTTATGACGAAGAGGGCGTAAGCACAGCTGTTGTAAGATATTATGATAGTAATAACCTTCCCCAGGTGTACTGTGATGGTGCTCATGGTGTTAAACCTACCGAGGGAGGAGAGGGAGAACCCACAGAAGGCGAAGAAGGCGAAACTCCATCAGACGTGGGTAACAGCGGAGAAAATGCTCCTGAGGATGGTAGTAATACACCGGCTACCGAAACAGTCCCCGAAGCGCCTCCTGAAAACATAACTGAATAATCAAGAAATAATATGAAAACAGGTAACGGATTCCGTTACCTGTTTTACTTTTTGCTCTCATTTTCCTTATGTGTACGCTATACCTTTTCTTTCCGCCGTAGGGAACGGATTCATCCGTTCCGTTTTTGTTGGCACTACTTCGTGGCTGCGTCATACCTTTCCCATTCCGTAGGGGCGATTCCACCCTGAACGGGCACACGACGAATCGCCCGTTTATGTTTGCACTACCATATCTGCGAGGAATATATCGGAACATTTGACTTACTCTCGTGGTTTCCTGTCCGTAACACACCAATTTTTCGTAAATCGTTCTTATTTGTCATTTATATATTCCGTCTTATCATGTTTATTTTCTTGTTTTGGCATCTTCAAAAAATACTGATTTTGCGCGTGAAAAATGCGATTTTGTGCACACTACAGATTTTATGCAGAGCATTGCCCAAAGTTACAGTATGCTTTCAACAAAAAACATACTTACCTATTGTGAGGTATGCCAAAAATTGTCCCCCCCTATTGCAAAAAATGAACAATTTGGTTAGAATGATATTGTGAATTATCGTCTGTGTTTCTGTTTGTAGTCGCTTTTTGGCTATGACGTGATTAATGCAATTTATGACGAAAATGGCATATTAATTAAACGTATTTTACTGTTTTTTTCGCAAAATCGGTTGTATACTGTTTTTACAATCGAATTTATATTCGTTATTTAATGTTCAGTGTTAAATAAATATAAAATTTTTTTAAGGAGGACGACAACTATGAGAATGACAAAGAGAATCATTGCTGTTATGGTAGCTGTTATGATGGTTATGGCTATGGCCGTATGCACAGTATCCGCTGCAGCAGTGGTTGACGAGTATGAAGTAATTGAGTTCGGTGTTTTCAATGCTGCCGGTACTGCTCCCGATACAATCGGTGCAGACAAGACCGTTACAGTTAAGGCAACACTGAGAAGAGTAGCCGGTGCTAACAACATTGATGACAGTGTTTCTGTTGTAGCAGCAGTTTACTCCGGTACAGAACTGGTGGATGTTTCTGTATCTACAAAGGATTATACATTTGCAGGTCCTGTACAGGATAATACAGTTCAGCTTACAATCCCTGCAGATAAAACAAACCTTACATTTAAGGCATTCCTCTGGGATGGCGATATGATCACACCTCTTGCTAAAGCTTCTAACGAAGCAGTAGTTGAGGATATTGTAATTGCTGGTCAGAGTGTTGATTTTGATGCGGCTACAGCAACATATAATGTAGAACTTCCTGTAGGAACACCTGCTGAACCTGATGTAAAGGTTGTTTCAAACGGTCTTATTGATGCATCTGTTGCTTATAACGATGCTAAAACTGTTGCAACAGTTACTGTTGGTGCAGATGTTTACACAATCAACTATACAATCGCAACAGTTGTAGGCGAACTGACAAATGTGTCATATACAAGTGAAACCACATATGCTTTTGATGGTACTGCCAATGCTTTGAGAACACAGACAGTAAGACCTAACCTTGATGCAGACCTCTTCTATGACGAAGCAACAGGTGGTTACACAAAGACAATTTATGATGTTTATGAGGTAACTGCATATACAGGTCTTGATCAGTATGTAACAGCTACAGTTTCCAACAGATATCCCTACTGGTTCTATATGAGTATGCCCGAGAAATTCGTTGGTATGACAGCACTTCTCGTTCCTTACACAAACCCTGATACAGTATATCCCGGAAATGACACAATAACATTCACAACCAACAAGAGCGTTCGTTTCTATGTATCATCTGATGCAAGTTGGGTTGACGGAAACGGCGTTTTAGATGGAACTTATACATTTGATGAACTCCGTCTTGCCGATTCAAATGCTCATACAACAGATTATGCAACAATGTTGTCAACTTCACAGGGTGCTAACTACAGATTCTCTACAAACATGTACAAGTATGAGTTCATCCTTCCCGAAGGTCAGGAAACAATGACAGCAACTGTTAAAGTTAAGAGCGCAGGTACATGGGATTTCCCCCATATCTTCTATGAATTTATAGATACACCTGCTGAAGAAGCATCTGTTAATGTTACAAATGTATCATATAATGATGCAGGTGCTACAGTTCACTCCGGTACTGAACTCAAAATCGTAGATATTCTTGCTGAACCCGATCCTGCTGATTTCTATGATGAAGCAACAAGTGCATACAGCAAATCTATGAGAGATGTACACGGTCTCCCCAATGGTCTTGCTGACCTTGCAAATGTTGTAACACCTATCGTTGCAAACAGATATCCCTATTGGTTCTATATTGATATGCCTGAAGAATTCGTAGGTATGAAAGCTATTCTCATTCCTTACACAAATCCCGGTACTGTTTATGCAGGTTATGACTCAATTACTCTGACAACAGATAAGGATATCCGTGTATATGTTTCATCTACAAGTAACCATACCGACGCAGGTGCAGTTCTTGAAGGTACATACGCATTCCAGTATACAGCGCCCGGCGATTCTGCATCTATAGTAGGTTCATATGCAGATTTGCAGACAGCTGCTAATGGTAAGGCATTCACAACTCCTATCTATTCTTACGACATCATAGTTCCCGAAGGTCAGGCAACTGCAACAGCAACTATTAAAGTTCGTAGTGCAGGTACATGGTTCTTCCCCCAGATTTTCTTTGAGGAAATCAAATAATTGATATTTGAATATCTTATGAGGTAATTATAGAAAAAACAGATTGTTTAACCAATTCGGATACAATGTTTTTTTCATTATATACCCAATCAAAAGCGACGACGGATTTTCCGCCGTCGCTTTTGATTTTCTTTGATTTACATTTGCACCTCTTCACGGCTACCGTATGCCTCCCTTGCCCTAAAGGGAGGGGGACCGTCGCAGACGGTGGAGGGATTGTGATTTTGTCCGCACTGCATTTTTACGGCTTGTATATATAACGGACTGTCGGGGACGCCAGTCCCTACAATTACGCACTACCTATGTTTCCACCGTAGGGAACGGATTCATCCGTTCCGTTTATGTTCGCGCTCCCTTACGGCTACACCATACCTTTCCTTTCCACCGTAGGGTTCGGCGGTTTCCGACGAACCGCTGTACTTGCGATTTCCTTTGACTGTGCTCAATTGTAAGGGCGATTGAAGAATCTCCTGTTTATGTTCGCACTCCCTTACGGCTACGTCATACCTTTCCTTTCCGCCGTAGGGTTCGGCGGTTTCCGACGAACCGCTGTACTTGCGATTTCCTTTGACTGTGCTCAATTGTAAGGGCGATTCGAGAATCTCCTGTTTATGTTCGCACTCCCTTACGGCTACGTCATACATTTTCCATTCCACTGTAGGGACAGGCGTCCTCGACTGTCCGTTTCCTTTACATTCTCGCTCACATCTCGGCTACGGAACCCCTCAAAAAACCTGCAATTCCACGCATTTTAAGGGTTTTGGGCACGACGTTGCCCAAAGTTACAGGGCACTTTTAACAAAAATCTCAATATCTGTTGTAATGTATGACAAACTCACGGTTTTTCTATTGCAAAATCAGCCAAAATCATATAAAATGGTATCGTGAGGTGGACTATGTTTTTTTGCAGAAAACGCAGTTATTTTCAACTGTGAAAATCACTTGTTTTACCCCATCTCAACACTCTGCATTCTGCAGAAATTTTACAATCGTTATTTAATGTTTAATATTAAATAAAAATATATTATTTTATGAGGTGACAATATGAAAAGAACCAGAATTTTTTCACTCATTCTTCTCGTTGCAATGTTGTTTTCATTGTACACTCCGTCAGTAGTAATGGCAGACGCTGCCGTAGCTGCTTATGATGTAGTGGCTTTTGAATATTGCGACGGATCCGGCGATCCTATTGATGTTCTGTCGGCAAATGGCGTTGTTAAGGTAAACGCTACTATCAGAAACAATGTTGTTGATACAGCAGATGTAACCCTTATCCTTATGGCGTATGATAACGGCAAACTTATCCGCCTTTCACAGGGTGTTGCATCTTTTGATAATGACGATGCTGTAGGAACAGAGATTCCCGTAACAGCTCAGTTCACTCTTCCTGCTGATATTTCCAAAGTAAAGGTAATGACTTACTTCTGGGACAGTGCTCTCGGTATGGAACCCCTTGCTCCCGGTGGTGTATTTGATTCAGCAGATGCGTCAATCCTTTCTGCTAAAGTAGCAGGAGTAAGCGTTCCTGCATTTGATGCAAATAATTCTGCAACAGTAGCTCTTCCTGCAAGTGCATCCGATGAACCGGCAGTTGAAGTAACCTGTGCAGACGTAACTACAACTGTTGTACCTACATATGCAGACGGTGTTATCACACTTACTGCCACAGCACATAACGGTACAAGCAAAGTATATACAATCAATTACACTAAAGAAGCAGCAAAACTCACAAATGTTTCTTACACAAGTGATACTGTTTATGCCGAGGCAGATCTTAAATTCTCTACTGTAAAGCCAAACTTTGACGCATCTCTTTTCTATGATGCGACTACAGAGGGCTATACAAAGACATTCAAAGATGTCTACGATGCATCACTTGCTACTCTGGATACAATCGTTACTCCCCATGTTGCAAACAGATATCCTTACTGGTTCTTGTTTGAAGTACCTGAAACATTTGTTGGTATGAATAATATCGTTGTTCCCTATAATAACGACACTGTTTATGCAGGTAACGACACAATCACATTCACAACCAATAAGAGCGTACGTTTCTACGTATCTTCTATAGACGGTTGGAAAGATGCTTCTGCAACCAATCTTGGTCCATTCACATTCAAACCCTCAAGAGGTGGCGATAGTGCTTCGGTTACTACATCTTATGCAGATATGAAATCCACAGCAGAAGGTCAGCCATTTACTACAAATATTTATTCTTATGATGTGGCTGTTGCCGAGGGTGGTGCTCCAGTTACTGCAACTATTAAAGTTCGTAGTGCAGGCACATGGGCATTCCCCAATATCTACTACGAATTCATCGACAATAGCGAACTTGATACTCCTGTAGTTCCCGACCCCGATCCCACACCCGATCCGGATCCTACTCCTGATCCCGATCCTACTCCTGATCCCGATCCTACACCCGATCCTGAACCGGAGCCGGAACCCGATGATGGTGCTGAATTGACAAATGTATCTTATGTAAGTGAGTCTACATATACTTTTGATGGTAGTGCCAATGCTCTGAAAACACAGACAGTAAGACCTAACCTTGATGCAGACCTTTTCCTTAATGAGGGAACAGGCGAATACACAAAGACGATTTATGATGTTTATGAGGTAACTGCATATACAGGTCTTGATCAGTATGTAACATCTGTCGTTTCAAACAGATATCCCTATTGGTTCTATATGAGTATGCCCGGGAAATTTGTTGGTATGACAGCACTCCTTGTTCCTTACACAAACCCCGATACAGTATATCCCGGAAATGACACAGTAACATTTACAACCAATAAGAGCGTACGTTTCTATGTATCATCTGATGCAAGTTGGGTTGACGAAAGCGGCGTTTTAGATGGAACTTATACATTTGATGAACTCCGTCTTGGCGATAGTACTGCTCATACAACAGATTATGCAACAATGTTGTCAACTTCACAGGGTACTAACTACAGATTCTCCACGAATATGTATAAGTACGAATTCATCCTTCCCGAAGGTCAGGAAACAATGACAGCAACTGTTAAAGTTAAGAGTGCTGGTACATGGGATTTCCCCCATATCTTCTATGAGTTCATAGACACTCCTGCTGACGAAGAGGAAGAAGTAAATACACCTGCTAATGTTACTGCTGTAACATATACAGAAGATGACTCTACAGCACATTCCGGTGATGCAATCAAAATCATAGATGTTGTAGCTGAACCTGATCCTGCTGATTTCTATGATGAGGCAACAAGCACATATAGCAAATCAATGGGAACAGTACACGGCATTTCAACTCTTACTGACCTTGCAAATGTTGTAACACCAATCGTTTCAAACAGATATCCCTATTGGTTCTATATGGATATGCCCGAGAAATTTGTTGGTATGAAAGCAATTATCGTTCCATACACAAACCCTGGTACTGTTTATGCAGGCGATGATACAGTTACTCTGACAACAGATAAGGACATCAGAGTATATGTTTCATCCACATCAGGACATATTGATGAAAGTGCTACACTTGATGGCGAGTATACATTTGCTTATACTTCCGTTGGCGATTCCGCATCACTTACAAGTGCTTTTTCAGCTTTGCAGGAGGCAGCGGCGAATAAAGTGTTTACAACAAATATTTATTCTTACGACATCACAGTTCCCGAAGGAGAGACAACAGCAACAGCTACTATTAAAGTTCGCGGTGCGGGTACATGGTTCTTCCCCCAGATTTTCTTTGAGGAAATCGAAACTGTAGTTGAATAATTCAATATAAACCAAGTGGGAAAATCCCCGAATAACATAATCATTAGAAAGGCAGGTGCAAGATATGAAGAAATTACTTATTACTTTGGTATTCTCCGTAATACTTATATTTTCACTTGCCACCGTTGTTTCGGCCGATTCAATTGCTGTTGAAGCAGAGGATTTTAATATCACATCCGGTTTCTTTACCACATATTCAAATTCCAACGCTTCAAATGGCAAACATATCCGTGCAAATAATAACAACGCTTCTGATTCTATAAGAAACGAATCACATTTTACCCAGGTGGAAGCGGAGTATAAATTCTCCGTTTCCAATCCGGGTTTCCATTCGGTTTATATCCGCATAGCAAACCCATCCGCCTACAATGGCGATTCCTGTTGGGTAACTCTTGACGGTGTTCTCTACGCCGTACACTTTGGTTCTGATGACCTTAACTTTCGTTGGCAGAAGATAGTTATAACCAAGCTCACAGAGGGCGAACACACATTGCGTATTTACTGCCGTGAAGCAGGTGCGCAGATTGATAAATTCATCATAACCGGTAATCTGGCGTATCTGCCCACAGGTACAGGAACGCCACCTACGAGTGATGAGTACACCATCGACGATTTGCCAATCGGTGCCCCCGAGCAGAAACCACCTGCAAACGAGCACCCACGACTTCTTTTACGTGAGAGCGATATTCCCACAATCCGTGCTAATCTCACTCATCCACAGAACGAAGCGGCGTGGGAGAGAGTTCAGCAACTTGCTCAGAGCACCCGAAACGGAAATCAGGCAAGTTACAGCGCAGAACTTCTTGAGATAATGCAGGCAAAGGCGTTTATGTATCTTATTGAGGGTGATGAGCAACGTGGAAGAGAAGCGGTTGATATTGTTCTCAACCATATGCGTAAATTCGCCGTGGCAAGTGGTTATGCAACCGATGCTACAATGCGTTATACGGGACACTTCATATTTTCCACTGCTTGTGTATATGACTGGTGCTATGATCTGTTCACACCCGAGGAGCGAACTGAATATATCACAAAGTGCGAAGAACTTGCAGTTCTGTATTTTGAGGGTGGATACCCCATAGTAGAACAACCCGGTGCAACAGGAAGCGCAGGTCATAGAGACGAGAACCCCCTGTTCAAGGATTTACTTGCGTTGGGTATCGCAACTTATGATGAAAAGCCATTTATCTACGAAAACGTAGCAGGTGTTCTTTACGAAAATTACTTTCCCTGGAGAAATATGGTTTATCCATCCGGTTGGAATCATCAGGGTGTACACACCTACGGAATATTCCGTACTGTATGGGAAGCGTTCTGTGCACAGATGCTTGATGTAATCGGTCAGCAGCCATTTACAGATGAGCAGAATGAATATGTTTATAAATATTTATATTTCCGTAGACCTGACGGCAGATATGTTATGGATGCGGATGAAGCACCAAAATCGTTTACAAATACATTTCAGAATACAGACAGTGCACTTTACTTTATCATAGGAAACTTGTATGACGATTCTACACTTAAGTGGGCATACTACCACGAAAGAGGAGATCTGGATTATACAAGCTTGGGTTATACAGCAGTCAATGCCCCTATGTATCTTGTTATGAATGACACTTCCGTAGGACTTGACAACACAAAAGATCTGCCCCTTACTCACTATTACGGTTCGCCTATTGGGGCAATGATAGCCCGTACTGATTGGGAAGAGGGTGCAGAATCTCCCACCGCAATTGCGGTTATGAAACCATTTGAAAATTACTTCGGCGGCCATATGCACCGTGAAGTCGGCTCATTCCAGTTCTATTATAAAGGAATGTTGGCACTTGACTCTGGCGCTTACGAAGCCCCTGCTTATACTAAAGAAGACGGAACATCCGTTCCTGGTTCGGGCTGGGGAACAGGCCACTACATGAGTTACCTTTCCGCACCGATTGCACATAATGTTTTAACTGTTTATGATGAGAGCAATCCTGCAGAAATTTCCTATGGCGGTCAGCGTATGGAAGAGGGAGGAAAATCCGCTCTCGGCACTCTTGCAGAATTCAAGGCGGGTTCTCATAAAACAGGTGAGATAATCGGTTATGATTACGGCCCCGATAAGCATACCCCCGAATTCAGTTATATCGAGGGCGACCTTACTGCAGGTTACAGATCGGACAGAGTTTCCGATTATTCCCGTTCATATATGTTCTTAAATCTTTTTGATGAAGATGTTCCTGCGGCACTTATAGTATTCGACCGTATGACTTCCACCAATAAGAATTACAGAAAAGCATGGCTTCTCCATTCACAGGAGGAACCCGTTGTGGACGGAAACAATATTGTTATCCACCGTACAGAGGGACATAATGACGGCAGAATGATAAACACAGTTCTTCTACCCGAAAACCCCGATATCACAAAAGTCGGCGGAGCGGGTTATGAGTACTGGCTTGGTAATCAGAACGCAGAGATTTACCGTCAGCCCGTAGGGGACGAAAGCGGTACCTGGAGAATTGAGATAAGTCCCGAAACCAAAAGTACAAAGGATTATTTCCTCAATGTTATGCAAGTGAGCGATAACGATTCAACCGTTAAGCCATATAACGTAACATATAACGAACAGGGCTCATTCGTTGGTGTGTTCATCTCCGACAGAGCCGTGTTTATGAAGAAAGACAAAGGCACAGTAAATACTGATTTCACCGTTACTGCAAATGGCAGCGGCGAAATCTCATACATAATAACAAATCTTGCAGAGGGCAAGTGGACAGTTAAGAATTCCTCAGGGGCAACCGTTGCAACAGAAAATGTTGACGGCGACCACGGCGTACTCCGCTTTAGAGCAAACGCCGGAACATACACAGTTTCATTTGCATCTCAGTCAGGCATCAATCCCAAGACATTCAGTATCAAGGATGATGCACTTACAAAAGAATATACACCTGTAAGTGTGTATATAGACGATAACTACAACGGCAGAGGCATTGTGGTAGATGATGTTGTTATGATGGCGCTGGAGGATATTGCAAAACACTCCGGTTCTGCATATAACATAACTTCAGATAGTTTTACTGCAACAGGTGTAAACGGTATTGTATCCGGTACAGTTGGAAGTGCTTCAGCCACAGTAAACGGCGAGGCAACGCAGTTTGCGGTTGCACCTGTAAATTATAATGGTACAATCTACGTTTCAATGAGCGACCTTGCAAGAGCATACGATTTCTCGTATGAATACGATGAACTCACTTATATAATGCGCCTTGAATGTGTACCGAAGGCAAAGGTTGATGTAAAAGGCATCTCTGTTAATAACCTTGGTTGGTATAACGATGCGGGTAAGGAGATAACATCGTTTACTCCCGGAGAGAATGTTACACTCAAAGCAGATGTTTCAAGGCACTTTGATATTAACGGTTCATCTGCCAAGGCAACACTTTATGCCGCATTCTATAGTGGAAATCAACTTGTTGCACTTTCAAGTGATACGGAAACATTTGCAACCTACGGAAGCGTCGCTTCTTATGAAATGAAATTCAAGATCCCCGAAGATATTTCGCAGTGCAAACCCGTCCTGTTCTTCTGGAAAGACAAAACACTTGCACCTGTAGTATTAAGCGGTAATTCCCCGAAAGTTACGGGTGTTACTGTAGGCGGTGTGAATATATCGGATTTTGATGCGGATGTTCTTACCTACGAGGTTGAATTACCGGAATACATTTCCGATACGCCCTATGTTGTATGCTATAGTGATACAATAGGAGTTTCAGCAAAGGCAGAGTATGAAGAAGATAAAATTCTTCTCACAGTAAATAACTTTGCTGATGTTAAGACGTATACAATCAATATCAAAAGAGCCGAGAAGAAACTTACTGTGGTATTTGATCCCAGCACTTCTTCGGAAGATGATATAATTACGCTTACCCAGGAATATGTAATGAAACAGCCGGACGTACGACTGGCAGACACTTCAAAGACACTTGCTCAGGCAATGGGTGATGATGCAGAAAACTTTGGCGAGTTTGCATCACTTGCGTATTACAACAGAAACTATATCTATTACGATAATGTTCCCGAGGAACTTGTCGGACTTAAGTATTACCCCACAGATTATTCGTTGCACAGATTCAACAGTTACAACACAATAACTGTAACAACTCAGCAAGATGTCCGTTTGTACTTCTCATCAAGAGACAGTATCGTAAATAGCGGAGCACAGAAACTTACTCTTTCTGATCCCCTTACTATGAGGAGAATGCTCAACACGGCAACCGTTATTGAAAATGCCGCATCTCACGAGATGACAGATAATATCTATTATATCGACCTGAGAGTTCCCATAGGGGAGACAAGCGCTACAATAACGCTAAATACCTCTCATCCTGATTTCATTCCGGTTCTGTTTATGTACGAATATCTCAATTAATATATTAACAGTATAAGTAAAGGAGAAATGTTATGAAGAAAGTACTTGTAACACTTGTGTTTTCTCTGCTGCTGATGTTTGCCCTTGCAATAGGCGTATCAGCAGAAACCATTGCCATAGAGGCAGAGGATTTTGAGATACACGGTGGTTATACCATTCAGCAGAGCGAACAATCCTCCGGAGGAAAGTGCATTGTCGCTAATATTACAAATGCAATAGTGGCAAGAAACCCCGCCGACTTCGGTGGAGAAAACGCTATTGCAAAGGTAACATTTAATGAAACGGCAAACTATTCTATGTATGTGCGAGTAGCAAACCCCGCAGCATACAACGGCGACTCGCTGTTCTTCGTGCATGATGATGTTGTGCATGAGTTTCACTTCGGTGTTGACCATCTTGATTTCTACTGGAAAAAAGTTGGCGTAGCGAAATTTACCGCAGGTGAGCATACAATCCGAATCTATGCCCGTGAACAGGGTGGTATGGTAGATAAAGTTATTATCACAAGCGATCCGTTCTTCACACCCGAGGGTGTGGGCGAACTTCCCGAGAGAAATTCTATTCTCTTCCATAACGGAGAGGGCGATGTAAGATCTCCTCTTCCGGCGGTAGTTCCTCCCGATGAACATCCACGACTCCTTGTCCGTGCAAGTGATCTTCCCCGTATCAGAGAAACTCTCACACACCCCCAGAATATAGCGGCTTATGAGAGAACTCTTGAAAAAGCAAAATCAACCAATAGAGGCGATCAGGCATCTTATAGCACAGATCTTCTTGAAGAGATGCAGGCAAAAGCATTCCTCTACCTTGTAGAGGGCGATGTGGAAATGGGTAAACAGGCAGTCGAAATGGTTATGAACCATATCCAGAAAGTACAGATTGCTACAACATTCGCATCTGACTCAACAATGAGAAGTGCAGGTCATGTTGTATTCTCAACCGCTTGTGTATATGACTGGTGTTATGACCTGTTCACACCTGAACAGAGACAGATTTATATTCAGAGTTGTTCAGACCTTATCACATTGAACTTCGAGGGTGGTTTCCCCAACGTAGAAAAACAGGATGTGCCCACAACAGCAGGACACAGCGTTGAGAACCCGTACTATAAAGACCAGTTGGCATTTGCAATAGCAGTTTATGATGAGGATCCTTTCTATTATAATAACCTTGTTGGTGTTCTCAACATGAACTACTTCCCCTTACTTAACTGGTACTATCCCTCACACTGGATGACACAGGGTGTATCAACCTATGGTGACTTCCGTTCTGTATGGGAACTCTTCTGTGCATATATGCTGGACACTCTCGGACAGAAACCCTTCATCGACGAAGGTCCTCACTATACACTTTATAAGTCAATCTACTGGCGCCGTCCTGACGGACACTTCTTTACAGACTCTGATGAAACAAGAAAAGTATTTGACGGTACATATGTAAAGAACGCACATATGAACTACCTTGTGGCAGGTAATATGTACAGAGACCCCGTTCTTAAATGGCAGTATTTTAAGAATAAAGCAGATACTGATTATGTAAGTACAGGAATTACTTCACTTACAGCGCCTATGTATCTTCTTATGAACGATACAACAGTAGAGCTTGATAACAGAGCAGTACTTCCCCTTACGAAATATTATCCCTCTCCCGTGGGTAATATGATAGCACGTACAAGTTGGGATGAGGACTATGATTCCAGAGCAATGATGGTTTCTATGAAACCACAGGAAACATACTTCTCACAGCATACACACGTAGAGGTTGGTAACTTTACTGTATATTACAAAGGTATGCTTGCTCTTGACTCCGGTTCATACGAAGCACCTGCATATACAAAAGAAGACGGAACAGCCGTTGCAAGTTCAGTTTGGGGTAGCGGACATTATATGAATTACCTTACACAGCCCGTTGCTCACAATGTAATGCTCGTATACGATCCTACAAATCCCTCCGAGATAAGATCGGGTGGACAGAGAATGCAACCCGGTGCATATAACTCAATCAAAACATACTCATCGTTTATGAACGGCTCTAATAATACAGGCAAAAACCTTGCTTACGATTACGGCCCGGATAAACAGGCACCTGAATACAGTTACCTTGAGGGCGATATCACAGCCGGTTATAAACCCGAGAGAGTTAAGGACTACACTCGTTCTTATATGTTCTTAAACCTCTTCGACGATGAGATTCCTGGTGCATTTATAGTATTCGACAGAATCAAATCAGCCGATCCCGCACTTGAAAAGGCATGGCTTCTCCACTCCATGGAAGAGCCAAAAGTAGACGGCAATATTATTACAATTGATAATACTTCACTTCACAATAACGGCCGTCTTACCAATACAATTCTTGCACCCTCTGATTTTAAGGTAGAGAAAGTCGGTGGTCCCGGTAAAGAGTTCTGGGATGGCACAGCCAACCTTGAGATTTACCGTCAGCCCATAGGCGATGAAGCCGGAGACTGGCGTGTAGAGATTCATACAGAGGGTAAGAGAGAACAGGATTACTTCCTTAATGTAATTCAGGCAAGTGATGCTGACGACAACATTAAACACCACGAAGTTACTTCAAACGAGCAGGGCGAATTTGTAGCAGTATTCGTTGCTGACCGTGCAGTATTTATGAAGAAAGACCGTGGCAGCGTATACAGAGATTTCACAGTAACTGCAGAGGGCGAGGGCGATATTTCCTATATCATCACAAACCTTGCAGAGGGCAGATGGACTGTTAAGGATTCAGAGGGCAATGTTGTTTATGCCGAAGATGTTTCCGGAGAGCACACAGTATTGCGCTTCCGTGCAAAAGCAGGTACATATAATGTATCCTGGGAATACAAACTCGGTATTGAATCAAAAGTGTTTAACGTTTTAGCCGATGCTAAACGCCTTGATTACACTCCTGTAGATGTATTCTTAAACGATAAGCACTATACAGACAGAGGCCGTCTTGAAGATGGCGTGATAATGCTTTCTCTTGATTCACTTGCAAAGAATACAAACCGCACAACATTTACAGTTGAAAACGGTACATTTACCGTTAAAGGCGGCGTGGGCGAGATGACAGGCACAGTTGACAGCGCAGATGTTGTTATTAACGGAAATCCTGTAAAACTCTCTGTTCCTGTAAGAGAATTTGACGGTAAGATTTACATTCCTATGGATGACTGTATGCACGATGTATATGAATATATGTCAGAGTACGATTCTCTCACATATATCCTCTACTTCCGTGGCGGTTACTATATGGTACCCGGTGCACACACCTCAATCGTTAACTCCGAACTCCGCAACAGAGCAGATATCATTGCCACAACCTGCAGTGAGATCAATGCAGAGGTTAACCCACCCGAGGCGAGTCTTGACGATAACTACTCTACTTACTGGTGTAGTTCCGGCAGCGGCGAGTGGATTACTTACGAACTTGCTGAAGAATACGAACTCACAGGTTTAGGTCTTGCGTGGGCATCCGGTCACTTAAGACAGGAACACTTCGCAGTTCATGTTTCAACAGACGGTGTAACCTGGACAGAGGTATGGAGAGGCGATTCTTCCGGTAAGACAGACCGAATCGAAGATTTTATGTTCTCTGCACCTATTAAAGCAAAGTATGTGAAACTTGAATGTAATGAGAATACAGTTAATATGATGAACTCACTTTATGAAACACACGTTTACTGTACAGAAAAGATTCCTTATTACGAGAAATAATTTCAATTAAGTAAATAAACATATACGGATTGAGCACTGAACTTTTTCGGTGCTCCGTCCGAGGTAAAAAAGGAGAAGACATATGAAGAAATTGATTTCTTTGGTATTGTCAGCGCTGCTTGTATTTTCAATGACAGCAGTATATGCGGCTCCCACTGCAGATGACATTACCTACACTGTGCGCCTCAGCACAGATGATGACGGCACTATCATCCAGACCGTTGTCATAAACGGAAGCGGCGCAGATGCCGGTGAATTCGTTACACTCAGAATCTGGAAAGACGGTATGAGTGAAGCCGATTACGACGATGATCCGTCAGCCCGTGTGGATGATATTGACCTTTTTGCAGTTCTTCTGCAGACGGTTGCTGATGAAAACGGCGAATTTGAATTTGAATTCCTTTTTGATGAGGAAGCAGCAGATTACCGTGCCGATATCAAGTCAGCAGGAGATACCGCGGTGCAGAAGACAATCTCCACAGCCGATGTTGAAGCGGCAAACGATTTCCTTGAGATGATAAACGATGCGGCACAACTCGCAGTAATGGATACAGACGATTTTGCGCCTGTACTTGATGCACCCTCTGATTATGGTCTGGTGCTCACAACCTTCGACCGCCTGACACCTGCTAATCAGGAAGCAGTTCTTGAAGCTGCAATTGATCTCTTTATTGCGAATAACGATGACGGTATAGAGAATACTATCGAAACTGTTACCAATGTTATAGGCGAGAACACAATACTTGCAATTTTCGACCAGACAGACGATGCGGATATCCTTGCAGAAGCATTCACAGTATACGCTGATATCGTAGATATCGAAAACCTCGAAAATGCCGCAGGTATAGATGACCTCTTTGATGGCTTTGAAGATGAGCAGAGCGAAGTTTTCGCCGCAATGGGCAATAAAGAATACGACGATGTAGAAGATCTTCTTGAAGCATTCAAAGAAAGAGTATTCTTAAAAGCAATAAAAGATACACAGTATTATAATGAACTTGCTCCCATCATCGAGGGTAACCTTGATTACCTTGAACTTGATGAAGATGCATTGGAAGAATACGAAGATTCTTCTGCAGTAAGAACATTTGTTCTCAAAGCACTCAATAAAGCAAAATCAGGTATCAAAACTGTTGCAAAGTTCAAACTTTCATTTGAAAATGCAGTAGGGGACTACGGCAAGGACGATAAAGGCGGTTCAACAGGCAGTGGAACATCTACAAATGTTACCGTAAGTTCTGACCTTATCCCCAACGATATTGCACAACCCACTGCAGGTGTTTACAGCGATATGGCAGGACACTGGGCATATCCGGCGGTATCTTACCTCTCCAATACCCGAATCGTTTCAGGTCGTGGCGACGGCACATTCGATCCCAATGCACCTATTACACGTGCAGAATTTGTTAAGATGATTGTTGAGGCATATGGCCTTTACGATTCCAGAGCAACAGCTGACTTTGTTGATGTAAGCACATCCGACTGGTACTACGGTTATGTTGCTTCTATGGTTAAGAGGGGCTATATTCTCGGTAATGATGAAGGCAAATTCAATCCTAATGCAATCATATCCCGTCAGGATATGGCAGTAATTCTTTACAGAACACTTCAGGGCAAAAATCTTGTAAAGGTTATCCCCACACTTGAGAAACTCTTCACAGACTTTGATACAGTTTCTCCCTACGCACAGAACAGCGTAACTTATCTTTCAAATATGGGACTCATCAATGGCTCTGACGGTATGTACAGACCGCATGATTCCTCAACACGTGCAGAAGCTGCACAGGTATTGTTTAATGCTATTATGGAGGTGGGTGTAAGATGATGAAAAGATTATCAGCATTACTTTTAATCGTTGCCCTTGTTGCAACATCAATATTCGTTATACCTGCTTCTGCTGAAACAGCAACTGCAGATGCATCTTTTGAGATAGAATTCTTAAAAGCAATCGGAATTTTTGATGAAAACTTTAACACTAATGTTCCTGTAACAAGAGGAACTTATGCTAATTATGTTGCACGTCTTATGGGCGATGTTCCTCCCTCAACATCTGCATCTGTTGTATACGTGGATGTTAAGGCAGAAGATCCCAACTGTGCAGGTATTTCACTCCTCACATCACACGGTATACTCAACGGTTACGGCGACGGAACCTTCCTTCCCGACCGTCCTGTTACTCTCAATGAGGCAGTTAAACCCCTCGTTGATATGCTCGGTTATAAATACCGTGCAAATCTCAATGGCGGTTATCCCAACGGCTATATGATTGCTGCACAGGATCTTGGCCTTTTCAAAGGTATCGAGATCAAGGCAGGTTATATGTACGGCGACGATTTTGCAAAACTTCTCTATAATGCACTTGATGTAGATGTTCTTCTTGAAAACGGTATTATCAAGAAAGACGGAGAAACATCTTCAATGATGGAATCCGTTGAGGGTAAAACTCTTCTTACAGAAAATCTTGATATGTACATTGAAGAGGGCGTTGTAAATGCAAACTATGTTACAAGCATTTCAGGCGATGTTGTAGCTGAAAATCAGCTCAATATCGGTGGTACAGTAGTTACTGCTACTGATGCAAAATACTTCGATATGGTTGGATGCTATGTAGAGTATGTATATTATCAGAAAGAGAACACAAAAGAGAAAGTTCTTGTATACGCTCAGCCCGAGGCAGGAAGCACGCTTACCCTTACAAAAGAGACACTTATCAGCGTAGACGGCCTTGACGTGCAGTACAGTGATGAGAACGGTAAACTCAAGAAAGCAAAACTCTCCGGCGAAGTTGATTTCGTATATAACGGCGATGTCGTAATTTTTGATCAGGACTATATTGATAATTTCAATGTAGGTACAATCCGCCTTGTAAACAGCGATGGTGATAATGATTACGATGTATTCTTTATTGAAAACTACACAAGCTTCGTTGTAGATAGCGTTAACAGCACACAGAAGAAAGCAGATTCTTCAGTTCAGCTCGGTTTCTCATTATCACTTGATCCTGATAACTACGGAATTATGCACCTTGTAAATTCTGCAGGAAATGCGGTAAATTTTGAAGATGTAAATAAAGGCACAGTGCTTTCTTACTATGTAAACGGCAATTACTTAAAGGCAATCGTTTCCAAGGAAATAGGCGAGGGTGAGATTGAGTCAATCAGAACCGGTGCAATGGGCACAGAGTATACAGTAGGCGGTAAGGTATATAAAGAATCTCCTCTCTATGCTGCAAACACAGCAGAAGTTGGGGATGTCGTTACACTTTATGTTGATGCATTCGGTTATATTTCCGACATCAAACTTGGCTTTAACGATAACCTGCAGGTGGGTTTCCTCCTTAAGGGGGCAAGAGATTATAACGGTCTTAATAAAGCATACGGCTTCAAGATTTACACACCCCAGGATAAAGTTTTAGTTGTATATGCTGCTGATAAAGTATCATATAACGGTACTTCCACAAAGATGGAAGATCTCCCTGCTACACTTTCACAGAGTATTATCTGCTATCAGCTCAATGAAGAGGGTAACCTCAATGTTCTTGAAACTCCCGTTCCGAGAGATGAAAACTATGTAGACGGTCGCCTTATGGCTATCTATCCCAAGACAGAAAGTTCACCCTATTACAGTAATATGATTGATTCCAGAATAGTAAAAGACGGAACTACAGTTGTATTCTCTATAGCCGATGTTGAGGGCGATATTACTGAAAGTATGATCAAGTCAACACCTACAGCTCTTACAGACCGTGAATCATATACACTTGAGGGCTTTGCTATTTCCAAGGAAGCACCCCGTCTTAAAGTACTTATTAAGTACGGTGAAGTATCAGATATCATCCCCAGAGGCGAAAACCTTGCAACGGTTGTGAAGTTTGAGCAGGTACTCGGCGATAACGGTATGGATGAATATAAGATGGATGTACTTGTAGAGGGTATCGAAAGATCCTTTACCGTTGCAGATGATGTAACAGGTGTTGAGAGTCCCACAGACTTCCTCCCCGGCGATACATTCCGTTACGGAACAAATTCCGACGGTGCGATTGACAAAGTTGACCGTATGTACAGAGTGGAAGAGGGTTGGCTGCCTGATTCATACGAATACTTCCCTGTTGAGGGTATTACTGAAACTGTAATGCACTACGGCGAAGTGCTTTCAAATGACGGTGCATACTTAAGAGTTAAATTTGATGACACTCCTTATACAGGATTCATTCAGGACTATTATGCAATTCCTATGTCCCACTACACAGCGGCAACTGTTGTTACAATCAGCGGCAGAGGTTGCACAGTTACAAAGGGCAGAATTCAGGATGCTAATGTAGGCGATATGGTTATCAACTACCGTAACCTTATGGCGGCTGTTGGCTTTGTAGTAATTAAGTTTGAATAAGGAGTAAAAGACAACTATGTTGAAGATTAACTTTAATGGCGATATAGCAGATGTGTCCGAGGGTTTGTCCCTTGTGGCAGGTCGTCTTGGTATAGAACTTGACGATTCAGGCATCTGCGTTGAAGTAAAAAAAGTTGATAAGGGACTGGCGGTATCAGGTACCGCCGGTGCCTACACCATATCATACAGCACAAAGGTTGAGTTTTTCAGAGCACTTTCTCTTGTTGTTGATAAAATCAAAAAAGACGAGAAAAATTTTTCAATAAACGAAGAAGCAAAAATCGCAACAAGCGGTTTTATGGTAGACCTTTCAAGATGTGCTGTTATGACAGTTGATACAGTTAAGGATGTTATTGAGAGAATGTCTCTTATGGGACTTAATATGCTTATGCTCTACACAGAAGATAGCTATGAACTCGAGAAATATCCTTATTTTGGCTATATGCGCGGCGCTTACAGCAAAGAAGAACTTAAAGAACTTGATGCTTACGCTCTTAAATTCGGCGTGGAACTGATTCCTTGCATTCAGACACTTGCTCACCTTGGTGCGGCGCTTCGCTGGAGAGCATTCGGCGATGTTAAAGACACATCAACGGTTCTGCTTGTAGGGGAGGAAAAAACATACGAACTCATCGAGGAAATGATCAAAACCTGCCGTGAGATATTTACAACAGACAGAATCCATATCGGTATGGATGAGGCGTTTGATATCGGAACAGGCGGATATTTCCGCAGAAACGGCTATGTTCCCACAGCAGATATAATGGCGGCACACTTAAAGAGGGTTTCCGCTATTGTGGATAAACACGGCTATAAGCCGATGATGTGGAGTGATATGTTCTTCACAAGCTGTAATGATGAGAAATACTATTATATCCCCGAAACACAGTTCCCTGAAGACTTCAAGAAGAGTATTCCCGAAAATCTTCAGATGGTTTACTGGGATTATGAGGGGGATCACGAGGAACGATATGACGGTATGATTACCGCACATGAACGCCTTGAGCACGATATTGTGTTCGCAGGTGCTGTGTGGAGTTGGAGCCGTCTCTGTCCTAACTTCCAGAAGACATTTATGGCATCCAGAGCGGCACTTGCCTCCTGTAAGAAACACGGTGTGCAGACTGCCTTTATGACAATCTGGGGCAATGGCGGAACACAGACTAACTTCTATGAGAATCTCCCCGCACTTCAACTCTGGGCAGACCTTACTTATAATGATGAAGTAAGCGACGAGCTTTTTGCAGACCGCTTTCATGCGTGCACAGGTTATAATCTTGCAGATTTTATGCTCCTTTCCTGCGACGATTTCCCTGTGGACGATATTATCGAGCATTTTGCAAGAACAAGAGCATTCCTTTGCATCAATACATCAATCCAGATTTTCTATCAGGATCTTCTCTACGGACTTCTTGATAAGAACTTCAGAGATTATGATTTCAAGAGCCATTATAAATCATACCTTGATGCAATCGAGAAAGTCGGCGATCAGGGGGATATGAATGATATCTTTGAGATACATAAAGTCCTCTATCGTATACTTGTAAGTAAATCCGATATGGGTATCCGCCTGACAGATTCTTATCTTGCAGGGGATAAGGCGACTCTTGGCACATTGGTTGTTGAGATGGGTGTTATGCTTGAGGATATTATGAAACTTCACGGTATGTATTATGACCTCTGGCATAAAACCAATAAGCCCTTCGGCTGGGAACAGTTTGATGGTCGTCTTGGCGGTCTTGAAGCACGTATCAGAACAACTATCCGCCGTGTAAGTCAGTTTGTTTCAGGTGAGGTTTCTTCTCTTCCCGAATTTGAAGCAGAACGCCTTTACTTTGACGGCTATGATAAAGCAATGGTAGAGGTTGCAGGTGTACATACATTTGACAGACCTTGTATAACTGACTAATTGCAATTTCTTCATTTATATGTTATAATAGAGCAGAACCCAATCGGCGGGTTCTGCTCTATTTATTTTTTAAGGAGATGTTCATATGATACACGAGAGAATATCATTGAGGAAAGATAAACCAACGGTATATATGGAAACATATATTATAGACAAGCCTATGGAGGATAGCAAAAAATACCCCACAGTTGTTATATGTCCCGGCGGTGGCTATGCATTTTGTTCTCCCCGTGAGGCAGAACCTATTGCCTTTAATTTCAATGCGGCGGGTTTCAATGCGGTAGTTGTTTACTATTCTGTATACGAACTTTATCCCACTGCTTTGCAGGATTTGTCCGAAGCGGTTGTTACTGTCCGTGAAAATGCAGAGGCGTGGAATGTAGATACTGATAAGGTGTTTGTGTGCGGATTTTCTGCCGGTGGACATCTTGCTGCATCACTTGGTACATTGTGGAATAGTGAGCCAACAATTAAACGTGAGGACGGCATGAATAAACCTAATGGTATGATTCTCTGTTATCCTGTTATCACTTCGGGAGATAAATGTCATGCCGGTTCAATTGAAGTTATCACAAATGGCGATAAAGCACTTGTGGAGCAGGTGTCTCTTGAAAAACAGGTAACGCCTGATTGTCCGCCTACTTTTATATGGCACACTTTTGGGGATGCGGCAGTTCCTGTAGAAAATACTCTCTATTTTCTGGAAGCACTCTCTGAAAATGGTATTTCAGCAGAAGCCCATATTTATCCCAGAGGCGGCCACGGTCTTTCACTTGCAAACGAATATGTTTGTCTGGACGAAAACTGTTTCTCTGAAGTGCAGGACTGGATGCGACATGCCGTAAGATGGATTAAATCATTATAAAAATTAAAATCCTCTGATTGTGAATATCAGAGGATTTTTTATGTATTATTTGTCTTTGAGTCCTGATAAGAAGATCACTGCGAGTATGATAATAATCATTGTGTCGTCTGCCGAATCTTTCATAACCATGAGCAGTACGCCTATAAGTATTATGTCGTCTATTCCGAAATTATCAAAAACACGGCTTAAACCACCTGGTTCACAGGATGCGGGTTCAGTTTCGCATTCACAACAATCTTTTTTTTCGGGTGCGCAATCTGCCTCTGGAACGACGATTTCCCCGCAATATGCGTTTTTTCGCGGGGATACGCCGTAGCCGTCATAGTAACGCTTATACATCATCTCACCTCATGTCTACAGTTTGAACATTGACGCCATCTTTGCTATCTGTATTAATCTTATTGCCTGATCGGCTTTTGCAGAACGCTTTTTTCCCATATAAGGTTTAAGAGAATTAAGTAAACTTATTCTCGGATCGTTTGTGGATGTTGTCTCCGAAAGTATCTGGCTGATTTTGTTTATAGAATCCACCTGATTTACAGGTGTACTTGCAGAAACCGCTTCTTCCTCTACCGTTTCAAAAGTTTCGGGGGCAGAGGGTTGAATATTTCCCAGGAGAGATGAAACCGCATTCAATGCTTCGGGATTTTCAAGCATGGATTTGAGCTTTTCTACCATATTATTGTCCATAGTTTGCACCTCCTTTAACGGAATAACTTTTTCAGTTTGTCGAGGACCTGTGGATTCTTGGAGATTGCATTTATAATATCGTCATTGCTCATCCCCGATAATTTATCTGCAGCATCGCCGAGGCCCATTTCACGCATTTTCCGTGATGCTTCGCCCAGGTCAATATTTCCAATCTTTTCTTTTATACTCTGACCATTTAAGTTTTTGATGGTATCTTTGTCCTTTTGAGTTAAATTACGGGCAAGTTTCTCCATATCGGGGTTTGCCATAAGAATTCATTCCTTTCTGTTATATTCCATTTTAGTATATGCGGAAAGTCAACCGATTGTGCGGATTTTTTTGATATTGCGGGATATACTAATTAAAAAAAGGAAACGGAGCAGGATGCAATGTGCGGTATAACTGGTTATACAGGGAAAAGGCAAGCGGCTGAAATTATTCTTGAAAATCTTAAACGACTGGAGTACAGAGGATATGATTCCTCGGGTATAGCAGTTTCGTGGGGGAACGCCGTTGCTGTGCGAAAAACAGAAGGAAGGGTAGAACGCCTTGAAGAAATATGCCGTGAAAATCCGGTTCGTGGCACTTGTGGAATAGGCCATACAAGATGGGCAACTCATGGAAAAGCGGATACCGTAAATGCGCATCCCCACACAACTCCCGATGGAGCAGTTGCCGTTGTTCATAACGGTATCATAGACAATTACAGAGGACTTCGTTCATTTCTTGAAAGTAAGGGATATCGCTTTGTCTCTGAAACGGACACTGAGGTAATACCTAATCTTGTAGATTATTATTACCGCATATGTTATGACTTTCTCGGTGCAGTTCAGTGTGCCGTGGCAGAATTTGAAGGGAGCTTCGCCATAGGTGTTATATGTAGTGATTCTCCGGGGAAAATCATAGCTGTCAGCAAACGCAGCCCTCTTGTTATAGGAGCGGGTGATGATGGCAATTATATTTCGTCCGACATAAACACCTTGCCTGAAGATATCAAAAAAGTTTATGTTCTGGAGGATGGAGAAATAGCTGTAGTAACGGCGGATGGTGTGTCGGTTTTTGGTAAGGACGGCAAGGCAACGGAAAAAAGATGGGTCAGAGTATCTCATGCATCTTTAACTAATAGTATGGGGGAATATCCTCATTATATGCTTAAAGAAATATATCAACAGCCACATATACTGCATAATATTATATCTTCTCATGTCGAAGATGGGAAAGTTGTCTCTTTTGCTGATATGAAGTGGAGCGATATATCGGATATTCAAAAAGTTTTTATCATTGGATGCGGTACTTCATATAACGCTGCAAGGATTGGTAAAATTGTTGTGGAACGTTACGGAAGAATAAGTGTGGAGGCAGATATTTCCTCGGAATTTCGTTACAGAGCACCTGTTATAAACGATAAAACTTTCGTTGTCGCCATAACACAGTCAGGAGAAACGGCGGACACCTTGAGTGCAATGACTATGGCAAAGGAAAGAGGAGCAAAAGTTGTTGTTATAACAAATACACCATCCGGAACTGCTTCGAGAATAGCTGATTACACATTTCTGACAGAAGCAGGACCGGAAATATCAGTTGCATCTACCAAGGCGTATACCGCCCAACTTGCAGCACTTTATATTTTTGCGTTATTCCTGGGCGAACATAATAAAATCACAGAATGCAGTGAACTTCGCACAGCACTCTCTAATGTTGCAAAGGATGTAACTACAGCGCTTTCATTCGCAGATGAAGTTAAAGAACTTGCTGAAAATCTGGCTTGTAAAGAGCATTTGTTTTATATTGGAAGAGGTCTTGATTCCGTTACCTGTTCAGAGGGTGCTCTTAAGATGAAAGAGATAACGTATATTCATGCAGATTCATACCCAGCAGGGGAACTGAAGCATGGGCCTATCGCCCTTATAGATAAAGGTACTCCCGTAATTGCCGTTAGTACCGATAGTGAAGTTCACAGCAAACTTTGTGCCAATATCAGCGAAGTTTCATCCCGAGGTGCAGATGTTGTATGCATAACTCCTTTTGATGCCCCGAAAGATTGCATCTCCATTGAAATTCCCGAAACCTACAGCTCTGTATCGCCATTTGTGTCGATAATCCCACTACAACTTCTTGCATATTATACTGCAGTTTATAAGGGATGCGATGTTGACAAACCCCGAAATCTCGCAAAATCCGTTACTGTAGAATAGAAATATGTACACGGTGTAAAGTGCCTTTGAGTCATAAAGGCACTTAAGGCGGTGCTCCATAGGGATAAATTGCCTTAAAATGCATGTTTTTGCACATAACTTCGTTAAAAGCACTTGAAATCCGTCAGGATTCCTTCGTGCTTTTGCCTTGCTCTGTACTAAAAACCTTTGTTTTAAGGTGCATAGCAGTTTTGAAAGAGAAATTTTGTCGTAAATAGGAATAAGAACCCGACCCGTTAACGCAATCAAAGATTGCGGTCGGGTACCCCGGAACCTTGTTGTTTCCACAATAAGAAAAAATCCCGTAA
>JAFVUE010000004.1 GCA_017502845.1 Clostridia bacterium
CGGTTTTGAAAGGCAATTTACCGCAAATAGTTCATAAAAAATCCCGAAATACGTCAGTATTACGGGATTTTTTCTTTTTCCTATTTACGACAAAATTTCTCTTTCAAAACTGCTTTGCACCTTAAAACAAAAGGTTTTTAGTACAGAACGAGGCAAAAGTGCGAAGGAATCCTGACGGATTTCAAGTACTTTTAACGAAGTTATGTGCAAAAACATACAGTTTAAGGCGATTTATCCCTATGGAGCACCGCCTAAGGAAGTCCTTTTTATGTGTCATATATGTTTATTATTTCGACACCTTTCTTCAAAGCATATTCATATACTTTCTTCGTTCCGCTTTTGTGCTTTTTGTTTCTGTGTTTTTCAACGTCATAATAAAGAACACAAACATCACTTTTATCAATCATTTCAAAATTTCTTTCCAGATACACTGCCTTTCCTGCATTGATTATTTTCAAGGGGAAATATGTTTCTTCATATTTTTCAAGTAGATATTTCTCGTAATTGTCATCTATGCAGGGGAATTCTGCTCGTATATAAACTCTTTTTATATGAGGATATATTTTTTGAAGGTCAGTAACAACACTATAACACAAGTCATCAAACTCACTATTGCTTCCAAATATAAAGGTTTTAATGCCGTTGTTTTCTATTAATGTTCTCACAATTGTCCGTAAAAGGAACACCGTTTTTCAGTTGAATCAACTTTTCTGTGTCCGATAAAACAGCAAGTTTTAGCCATAAGTCCACCGCATCTTTATTTAATTTATTGAATGTTTTATATAATTATACCACACACAAGTTGAATTTGAAAGAGAAAAAGTAACTTTTGTTGAATATTTAATTGAATTATTCAACTTGTATCTTGTTTTATGTTCGAGATACGTTGGCTATACTTATAGTATAATATCTGTTATGGTCGAGGTTGAATATGAACATAGAACTTGATTTTAAGAAAATCGGTGCGAGAATACAGAAATGCCGACTCGAAAAGAAAATGACACAGGCAGAACTTGCCGAAAAGATAGATACCAATCAAAAACATTTATCAAGGATTGAGGGCGGTTATCACAGGTCAACGCTTGATGCTGTTGTTGCTATTGCAAAGGCGTTGGATGTTTCGGTTGATTATCTTATTGCCGATTTTGATGACAGCAACAATCCAAGCACTTTGCAGGTTATTTTAGATGACATCCGCGATATGACACCCATGCAGTTGGAAATGTTGCAGGAAAATATTAAAACGATTAAAAAACTTTCCAAATAATTAAGGACTTCCTTTCAGGAAGTCCTTTTCAATTGTGCTTTTCGTCTTTCCACTAATTTCAGCAATTTTTTCGGTTGAAAATTTGTGCATAAAATGGTATACTGTAAAACGCGAATGTGTTTTTCGCAATAGAGAAAGTCAGGAGAAAATAAATGTCCCACATCTTCTCATCAGTAAAAGAATCGCTGACGTCTGTTCTGCCGATAGCAATAATAGTTCTTATCTTGTCAATGGTCTTCGTACCCCTTGATACAGGTGTTTTGGTGCTGTTCCTTTTCGGAACGGTGTCCCTTATCCTGGGTATGAGTTTCTTTACCGTTGGTTCGGGTATTTCAATGGAGCCCCTGGGCGACGGTATCGGTAAAACACTTAACAAAGACAGCAAGATTATACTCCCGCTCATTGTTTGCTTTATCCTCGGATTCATTATAACCATTTCCGAGCCCGACCTTCAGGTCCTTGCAGAGCAGGTGCCCACCATACCCAATCTGACGCTTATTTTTTGCGTTGGTATTGGCGTGGGCGTGTTCCTCTCAGTATCCCTTATAAGAAACAAGAAGAACATCTCGCTCCGCACATTGCTGATGATTTTTTACGGACTTATCATTGCTCTCCCTGCGGAGAAAGCGTATAAGATATAAATTAAAAAGGGCATATCCTGCAGGATACGCCCTTTTTTAATGCATTATTTTAACTCTTACGCGTTTGCACCGCTCATAATCTCGGAAATAATGTCCAGAACTTTCTGATGACAACCACCGCAACCTGTTGAGCAGTTTGTAACTTCCTGTATATTCTTGAATGTGCTGAGCACGTCGTCAAACTTTGTGTGATTGTGAAGCGCCTCTGCGATGTCGTTGTAACTAACCTGTTTGCAATTGCAGACTATATAATTTTCTACCATAGTGATTTGCCTCTTTTCCGTTATTATAAGATTATTGCAACAACACTGAGAGCAATTGCTGCAACAATACCAATGGAGAGAATAACTGTCTGGATAACAAATTTCTTTTTCTGTGCCCCTTTTTCCTTGTTGATTCTTTCATATACAGCATTTATCTCTTCGTAGAGATTCTTGATCTCGTTGGATACGATGAGTTTGAAACTTTCTGATTCTTCCTTCGCGTCTTCGATTGACACTTTCAGGATATCAAGTTCTTTGTTTATCTGTTTAACGATTTCTTCAATGTCATCGGTTTTCTTGATAAATTCAGAATAATCAGCACCCTTGCTCTCAAGGAGTCGTTTTTCCTTTTCTGCCTTGCGTGTAGTGCGCCAGTCGTTGAATTTATCTATAAGACTTTCCGCAACGCCTGAGCGCTCGGAAATCCAGTCCCTTCCCATTTCTGCAACTGTTGACGTTTTTTCTCCTGCTTTCTTGGCAAGTTCACCTGCACCTTTGCCTATCTTTTTTGCTGCATCTTCGGCACCTTTTCCGACTACCTTTGCAAATTCTTTTGTTTTAGACCAAACTCCCATAATTAAACCCCCCATATGTAAAAAATATTAAACACTGTAAACGATTGATAATCTGCCATCTTTATTCTAACACTTTTTTCTGCTTTTTGCAATGAATTTCGACATTTTTCTTCCGAGAATAACTCTTGTTTTCACCTTTGCACAAAATACGACAATATTTGCGAAAATGTTTGCAATGAAAGAGGAAATATGGTATACTGCACTTGTTGACAAATAGATTTGAATTCTGTGCAGATGAGGTGTACTATGGACAGCAACTTAAAGAGGATAATTGCAGAAAACAATTCTGCCCTGGAAAGTTCGAAAATGAATTTTCAGACGCTTTATACAATTATGTTTGCTAACAGCGGAGTCATCGCCGAGGATAATAACGGCGTGTCAATAAATGAATATACATACGCTGATGTCCGCAACCGCATTGAAGAGGTTTCCTGTGCACTCCATGAGAGAATCGGCGCAACCGGCGGTTTCGTTGGATTGGAGATGGAAAACTCCATTGACTGGATCGTGGCATTCTGGGCAATCCTCCGAAGCGGAAACAAACCTTATCTTATTAATTGCCGCCACCCCGAATCACTTGCAAATTCCGCATTGAAGACACTCGGCATCAGATACATCGTGGGCAATGGCGAGAGCCGCCTTGACGGGGAGTTTATAGATATCAAAACACTCACAACGGCAAACAGATTTGATGGGGTGTTTGAGGATGAGATAGCACTTTCTACATCTGCCACATCACTTAAGGAAACAATCTGTTTCTATGGCGGTAAGGAGATAGCAACACAGATTCTCAATATGAAAGGGTTTATCCGAGAGTATCCCGAGATTGCAAAGAAGCATAACGGCAGAATAAAGAATCTGGCGTTCCTGCCGTTTTACCATATTTTCGGGCTGATAGCAGTTTACTTCTGGTTCACGTTTTTCGGGCAGACAGTTGTTTTTATGAAAAACTACTCATCCGACACAATTCTCAAAACCTGCAAGAAACACGGTGTAACACATATCTTCGCCGTTCCGCTTCTGTGGCACACAATCGAAAATGCGGTTATGAAGAAGGCGAAAGAGGGAGGAGAAAAGAAAGTCCGGAAATTGAGGAAGGGCGTTAAAATCTGCACTTCCATTCAGAATATCTTCCCACGCCTGGGAATGAAGATCGCCCAGAAGATTATGGGTGAGGTTACGGAGCAACTTTTCGGAAATACGCTTTGTTTCTGCATATCGGGCGGAAGTTACATAAGACAGTCTGCCCTGGAACTTATCAACGGATTGGGCTATAATCTTCATAACGGCTACGGCATGAGCGAAATCGGAATCACTTCCGTAGAACTTCGCACACGCCCCAAACACAAAAATCTTAACTCCATAGGCAAACCTTTTGATTCCGTCGAGTATAAAATTGATGAAAACGGAATTCTCAACGTCAAGGGCTCGTCCATCTGCAGCAAACTGTGGATTAACGGTGAACCACAGGAAATGGACGGATGGTTCTGCACAGGGGACAATATGGAGATGCGGGACGGATATTATTACATCAAAGGCCGTGTAGGGGATATGATTATCGGCGAAAACGGTGAGAACATCAATCCCGACGTGATTGAGCAGAATTTTGACCTTCCCGAAGCGGAGAATTTCTGTATCCTCGGTCTTGAAACCGAGGGCAGGAAAACCGTTTCCATGATTGTTCAACTGGGCAGATACATGAGCACACAGAAGAAAAATGACCTTTTGGACAAAATTACAGAAACAAACAAATCTCTGCCAATAACATCCCGGGTACAGAAAATATATTGCACCTGCGACAACCTCTGCGCCGCAACTGCGGTTAAAGTGAGCAGAAGTTATGTTTTAAGAGCAGTTGCAAACGGAGATATAACCCTTGCGGAGTATAAGAAAGACGTTTCCGTCGGCGAAACGGAAGCCGACTACAGCCCCGAACTGTTAAAGGACGTTACGGAAATCGTGGCAAAAGCTCTCGATATCCCTGCAGAGAGCATCGATGCAAACGCCAACATTATGATTGACCTGGGTGCAGACAGTATGCAGTACTTCTCAATCCTTACGGCAATAGCAGAGAAGTTTTCCGTGTCCTCATCTGAAAAAACAATTTCAAGTTATACCGTTCATGAAATCTGTCAATATCTCGAAAGGCATATCTGATTATGAAAAAAAGCGATAAAATGAGCCGTCTTGTTTTAGGGTTTGTAAAACTGACGGGAGTACTCCCTGCATATCTGTTTCTCAAACCGAAAGTATACAAAGTAAATAAATCCTCAAAGAGATTCCTGCCGAAGAAGGCAATTCTTATGTCAAACCACGTGTCTCTTCTTGATTTTGTGTTGTACGTTCTCATATTTTTATGGAGAAATATTTACTTCTTAATCGCAGAGGTTATGTTCAACAAAGGCAAACTTTTTGCCTGGTTTCTGTATAAGATAGGCGGTATCTTCGTTGACAGGAATGCCTGTAACTTTTCTTTTGTGGAAGAATCGCTGGATGTTCTGGAAAACAACGGGGTTGTGGGAATCTTCCCCCAGGGACGTCTCCCCGTGAACGGAAAGCCATTCCCATATAAACCCGGCATTGTTCTCGTTGCTCTGCGCACCGATGCACCCATAGTTCCCGTTTATACCGACGGCAACTATGGACTGTTCAAGCGCACTCACGTTATCATCGGCGAAGAGATTTATTTGAAAGATTACATCAACCACGACGGAGAGGTTACTAACGAAGAAATTGCATCGCTTACAAAAATGCTTGAAGAAAAGAATTATGCATTAAAAGAAGAACTGGAAAAGAGGATGTGCAAAAAAGCATGAAAGAACAGAAAAGAAAAAAAGCAAAGCTTTTTAATCTGAAGATGTTCCCCCTGGATATTGCCAAGATTTTGTGTACCCCTACGCTTCTGTTTTTCCGTATTAAGAAGATATACACATCCGATACGGCAAAGAAGAAATTAAGAGGGGGAATGCTTATCGCGGCAAACCACACCTGCATTATGGACCCCCTGATCCTCTGCGCGTGTTTCTGGTACAGGAGGATATTCTATCTCACAGCAGAAGCCGTTATGGACAGAAAGAAACTTCGTGGTTTTTTGCTGAAAAAGTTGGGTTGTGTCAGGATAAACCGGGATATATGCGACATTGAATCAATCAGATCCGCAACCGACGTGGTAAAGAATGGCCATGTTCTCGCACTCTTCCCACAGGGCGGAATCAAAGAAGACAATATAGAATCAATCAAGTCGGGAATAATTCTTCTCGCCATGCAATCGCGTGTCCCAATCGTTCCCTGCTATATACATAATAAAAGTGGTTTCGGCGACAGAAACTGCGTTGTTATAGGAGATCCCATCGATATTTTTGAGAACGGCACTTTCCCTGCAATGAAAGAGATAAACAACCTTGCACAAACCGTTATGGAGAAAATGACGGAATGCAAGGCCATATATGAAGAAAGTAAGGAGAAGAGAAAATGATAACAATTGAGATTCTGAAAGAATTGTTTGAGACAATTTTCGGTCAGGAACTTAACCTTGACGGCATCAGCGAATCATCGGATTTGAGAAAAGATATCGGTATGAATTCCATTTCGTTCCTGTATATGGCAATGGTTATGGAAGAGAAATACGGAATTAAGTTCAATAACGACGATTTTGAGAAGATCGCCACCGTCAAAGATGTTATGGAAACAGTTGAAAGCAAGGTGCAGTCCCGATGAACTGGACAGATAATGCACCTGTTTACGGGGATATGATCCGCGTGAAAGTGAAGTTTTATCATCACTACGGAATTTTCGTGGATGAAAACACCGTTATACAGTTCGGTCTCCCTGACAATTCAGGCACACCACCCGATGAAATCCAAGTTATGACGACGGATATAGCCACATTCGCAAACGGCGAATTTGTTGAGTGTGCGTCTCTTACCAAAGCGGAGAAAAAGCAACACCGCACACCTGACGAGATTGTAAAGATTGCAACGTCTCGCCTTGGCGAACGCGGATATAATATCTTAAACAACAATTGCGAACATTTTGCCAATGAATGTTATTTCGGAGAAAGAAGATCTTTCCTGGACGATGTCCGCCATAAAATCAGACACAAACTCAATGCGAAATAAGAATCCGACCCGATAATGCAATCAAATATTGCTGTCGGGCACCCGGGAGCCATGTTGTTTTCGCAATAAAAAACACCCCTTGACCGACAAGTCAAGGGGCTTTATTTTGCTACATCTTCAAACGTAGTGAATGTATATTCCTGTTTTTTGAGTTTCTTTATGATGAGTTCTATCTTCCGGGGGTAGGAGTTTACACCTGCCCGTAAGTAGTACCAATCCATGAATTTCAGCTTCTTTATAAACGGTCTTTTCTCTCTTGAAAGTTCAAAGGGATGTGTGTAGAAAACATAACTGTCGCTCTTTTTGAAACGTTTGTGCAGGAGAGATTTGATAAACGACCAGTTAGCCATTCTGATATAGCCACCGCCTGAGACGGGAAAATTCTTTCCGAACACTTTTTGTGTGGAGATGCCAAATTCATAGAAGTTGTCTTTCTTGTAGATTTCACTTGCAATCTTCTCAAATCCGTCCATATTCATATACGAATTATGACGAGCAGAGAATTCCATTCTACTTGCATCGTATCTGAACCCCAGATTTTCAAGAATTGCAAGTTTCTCTCTGTCTATACTGAAACATGGCGCTCTGTAGCCAACAACGGGAATGCCGAATGTGTCCTCAAGATCCTGTTTCGCCTGGGCAATCTGCATTTCAAACGCTTCATTGTCCATCATCTTCGGCGGAACGTGGCGTTTGCCGTGCAATGCGATTTTATGGCCGTTTTTGATATAACCTTTGAGTTTTTCCTTAATCTCATTTGCCGTTTCACTCAGGACGAACAATGTGGCTTTGATGCCGTGTTTATCCAAAATATCAATGTAACGGTCAAGACCGTCCATCATGGTCTGGCTTACGGGCTGCTTCGTGTTGTAAACACATTCCGTATCTGCCAGGCGTTCCACATCAATTGTGAAGAAGGCATACTTGTTTTTCTGTCTTTTCATAGGCGTTAATAAATTCCTTTATCTCGGCATCGTATTTTTCGGTATTGTTGATTCTTAAGTGTGAATGGCTGCCCTTGTCAAACCAGACAAGTTTTTTGTCCGCCGAAGCACATGCGTCAAAGAGTTTCTGGCTCTTTGGCGGAAGTGAGAAGATGTCTTTCTTTCCAAAGAGGAAAAGGATTGGACAGCGGATATTCTTAACGGCCTTGATAGGCGATTTCGCCATTACGTTTGTTCCGGCGTTTCGCCAGATATGGTACATAACCAGATCCAGAACGGGGAATACAGGTTTTTTCTTTTCGATTATGTGCTGCTTGAAGGATTCACGGAAATTTGTGAAACACCCCTCCAAAACAATTCCTTCAATGCCTTTGGGGCAATCTTCCGACGATGCCGCCAGAAGCGCCGCGGCACTGCCCACGCAGATTCCGTGGAGCCAGAATCTGTTTATGCCGAATTCCTCTTTTATAAATTTAATCCACGCCTTTAAGTCTTCGGCTTCGCAACGGCCGATTGTTGAATATTTACCATCACTTTTACCGTGGCATCTGCTATCGATTACCAGGACATTATAACCTGCCTCCTGATATGGCTTTGCAAAATAGTAAGAATACTGAAGGCACTCGCATCTTCCGGGGAGAATAACAACACAGGTGTCGCCGCCAAAGTCGAAGTATTCACCGAAAAGAGATAAGCCGTCGTTTCTGATAGACACCTCGGTCATGGCAGATTTATTCTCTCTGCCCCAGGTGTTGCCATCGTCCCACATCTGCACCTGTTCTGCATTTTCAGGAGCGGAGCAGGTTCGTCCCCATTTGTCATCAGAAGATTTTACAAGATATTCGTTGTAGACATTTTTTGATATCGGGTATGTGATAAAAAGCATTACCGCAAAGCCCGATATTGCAAGAAACACAACTAATGCAAGTATAATTAAAATCAAAGAAGGCATATATTTATCTCCTTGGAATAAGTTTGGTTTTGCCGGGAGTTTTCCGAAGGAAAAATCCATATATGTCAAGTATACCACAAATAATTTGATTTTGCATCACTTTTTTAATTTTTTGTTGAATTTTGTCATATATTATGATATACTGTGAGCATAGTTTATACTTGTAAAAAGGAGGGGTTGCGATGAATGATTTTGTTATCATACCAGATACGTCCTGCGACCTTACAAAAGATCTGCGAAAGAGATTTAATATAGAACACGTTGTGCGTGGTGTGGTGTATCCTCCCGACGGTTCACAGATTTATGCCGACCTTGACTGGGAGGTAATGAGCCCTGAAGAGTACTACGCATCAATGCGTGGCAGAAATATTCTCTACAAAACTGCTACTCCCCCTGTTGGCGAGATCACAGAGGTTTTCGAAACGGCTCTCAAAGAGGGGAAAGATATTTTAGCAGTAACACTTTCTACCGGAATATCCGGAACATTTAACGTGGTTAAGGGCGTTGCTGACCAGCTTATGGAGCAGTACCCTGAAAGAAAGATTGTATGCATAGATTCGTTGAGATATGCATCGGCAGAAGGATTGCTCACAATACTCGGTTGTCTTAAGAGGGAAGAAGGCGCCACTTTGGATGAAACAGCAGAGTACCTTAACACAATAAAGCACTCCATTCATCAGAGCGGATGTCTTGACGACCTGTTCTTCTGTGTGAAGACAGGTAGAGTAACAAGTGTCAAGGCGTTCTTCGGCACACTTGTCGGTGTGAACACATTGGCAGATTTTTCAAGCGACGGCGTCCCGAAAGTTATCGGTAAAACCAAGGGCAAACGTGCTGCTATTGATGCCATAATACGATATATGAAAGAAACCATTGTAAATCCTGAAAAACAGATTATCTTCGTCGCACACTCCGTAAGGGAAGAAAGTGCGAAGATTCTCGCAGAGAAAATCCGGGAAACCTTTAATCCCAAAGAGATTATTATTAACCCTGTTGGTATTTCCTGCGGTTCATCAATAGGCCCCGGAATGTGCGCTGCGTTTTATATAGGCGACCCCATCTCCGAGGATGGATCGAAAGAGGAAACCATCATGGATAAAGTATTAAAGAGCAAATAATACGGGGGATGATGAAATGAATGAGTTTGTAATTATGGCAGATTCCACAGCGGATCTTGAGAAAAAATTGCGTGATCAGTATGAGATCGATTACGTGCGAATGAATTATGTCATTGACGGTGTTGAATACGACGCGTCTCTCGACTGGGAGAATCACGGTTCAACGGAGTTTTATAATATAATGAGAAACGGAACAAGAGTTTTTACAACCCAGGTTCCGAGAGATGAATATGTAAATAAATTCAGCGCTCATCTTGAGGCGGGTAAGGACGTGCTTTACATCGCGTGTTCCTCTGCGCTTTCCGGTTCTGTTAATCAGGCGAAAATCATTGCTGAAGAATTAAAAGAGAAATATCCTGACCGCAGGGTTATCTGCATTGATTCTCTCTGCAGTTCGCTTGGCCAGGGATATATGCTTATCCGTGCCGCAGAACTCAAGAAAGAGGGCAAGTCCTTAGAAGACGTTGCGCAGTATATAGAAGACAACAAACTCAAGGTAAACCAGTTCGGTACAGTTGAGAATTTAACGTACCTGAAACGTGCGGGACGAGTTGCTGCATCCAGCGCGTTCTTCGGCAATATGTTCGGCATCAAGCCCATTATCATTTCAGACAAGCAGGGACAGAACTTTGCAATCGAGAAAGTAAAGGGTATCGCAAATGCGAGGGAAAAGATTGCCGAGCACATATCAAATATTGTTGAGGATGAGGGCTGTCTCTATATTTCCCATGCGGATTGCATTGAAGAGGCAGAAAAATTCCGTGATGCGATTTTGGCAGTTGTGCCTTTCAAAAATGTTATTATCGGAACAATCGGACCTATCGTTGGTTCATGTGTAGGCCCCGGCACAGTTATCACATTCTGCTTTGGTAAAGAAGTAACAGTAAGCGGAGAAGAGAATAAATAAGCGGAGAGAAGAAGTAAGATGAGTACAAACCATATTGATGCAAATATTCTTTACAATATGCTTGTCAACGGCTACAGAAATTTAATGCTGATGGAACAGCAGGTAAACGACCTGAACGTTTTTCCGGTTCCTGACGGCGACACGGGAACGAATATGGTCAAAACCCTTGCGGGAGGAGTGGCCATCAATGTTGATGACTACAGCGACGTTTCATCTATGATGGCGGCTTTTTCAAAATCCGTTCTTCTGGCAGCGCGTGGTAATTCAGGTGTTATCCTCTCCCAGTATATCCGCGGTTGGGCAAATGCTGTATCGGGTAAGAGCGAACTTGAAATCCCTGATATTAAAGATATGTTCCGACAGGGCGTAAAGTCTGCTTACGGCTCTGTGCCCAATCCAGTTGAGGGAACTATGCTCACAGTTATCCGTGAGCCAAGCGAAGCATTGGACAAAGCAGAGAATTTTGAGGATATTAAGGCCCTTTTTGCTTTCGTTATCGAAAATATGAAAGTTACCCTGCAGAACACTCCCGAACTCCTTCCCGTTTTGAAAGAGGCGGGTGTTGTAGACTGCGGCGGTATGGGAATTATATATTTCACAGAGGGAATATGGGCTTATCTTAATGGCGAGATAATCAAAGCAGACAGCGAAAGAGAAAGCACCATCGTGTTAAGTCCAGCCAGGGCATTCGGCCCCGATAGTGTTCTGGAATACGGCTACTGCACAGAATTCGTACTCCAACTCATGAACGCAAAAACAAATATCTCCACCTTTTCAATCGGAAATGTTATCTCGTATCTCGAAACTGTGGGCGATTCTATTGTTGCAGTTCAGGATGATGATATAGTTAAAGTCCACGTGCACACATTCACGCCCGAGAAAGTTCTCGGATTTGCCAGAAACTACGGAGAATTCATATCCGTGAAGATAGAGAACATGTCTGTTCAGCACAATGAGATTTCAGGCGGACAGGCACGTGAATCCAGGAAAATCAAGTATGCCGTTATTGCCGTTGCAAACGGAGAAGGCGTTAAGGATTATTTTGTGGAAATTGGCGCAACCCGTGTGATTGAAGGCGGACAGACACAGAATCCATCAACACAGGATTTCTTAAATGCGTTTAATTCCGTAAATGCAGAGCACATTGTTGTTCTGCCGAATAATTCAAATATATATGCTACCGCTATACAGGCGGCGGATATGTATGAGGGCTCCGACGTTCACGTTCTGAAAACAAAATCTATTGCCGAGGGGTATTCTGCTCTTTCCATGATGAATACATGGTCGGAGGATATTGATTCCTTCATAGGAGATATGACATTTAGTCTTGGTAATGTTACATCCGCTGAAGTAACAAAGGCGGTGCGCGATGCAACCGTCGGAGGTGTGGATGTTAAAGAAGGAATGTATATGGGTATTGCCGACGGAAAAATCCTGTATTCTTCCGACGACAGTTTTGATACTGCCCTTGGTATGATAAAGAATATTCCGGATATTGATGATAAAGCCGTTATCACTGTCTTTTACGGCGAATCCGTCAGCGAAGAAACAGCCAATAAACTCATATCGGAAATCACGGACGCATTCCCTGAAATAGAATGTGGTGCTATCTCCGGCAAACAGAAACTTTATGATTATTATATAGCAGTTGAATAATCTGCGAAAAGGATAAAAAGAATGAAAAAAATTATAGTTGATACACTTGGCTCGGATAACGGCTGTGTTCCGATTGTTAAAGGCGCACTCCGCGCCATGGAAGAAAATCCTGATATACATCTGGTTTTCACAGGCGTTACTTCCGACATTGAAAAGATTATAAAAGAACGTAATGCTGATCCGTCAGGAATCAGCATTATTCATACTGAAGAATTTGTTCCCGACGATGCCCTGCCCACATGTGTTTTCAGGGACGGGGACGAAACCTCTATGGTAAAATCGCTGGAGCATCTTAAAAACAGCGACGACTGTCTTGGTATGATATCTGCAGGAAACACAGGTGCACTCCTTGTGGGAACTATTTTCCGTCTTGGTCTTGTGCCGGGACTCCGCCAACCTGCACTTGCAACGGCACTCCCCTGCAAAAAAGAGGGTAAGGTTTGCCTTGTGGATTGCGGCGCCAATACAGACTGCACTTCCGAGGACCTGAAGCGTTACGCTCTTATGGGGAATGCTTTTATCAAAGCGCTTGAAGGGATTGACAATCCCAAAGTAGCGCTTATGTCCGTTGGGCCCTCTGCGCATAAGGGCAACGCACTTATCAAGGAGGCATATCCCTTAATCGAAGCATTGCCGATTAACTTCATTGGCAATATTGAGGGAGGAGACCTTGTAAATTCAAAAGCAGACGTTATTGTAACAGATGGGTTTACAGGCAATGTGCTCCTTAAAAACACCGAAGCCGCAGGTATGGCGGCAATTTCTGTTGTTGAGTCAATGGGCTCGGATTTGCCCGGTTATAAGGAAATAACAGAAGAACTCCGCAGAATGTTTGCATTCAATGACCGGGGAGGAGCAGTTTTCCTCGGCGCTTCAAAAACCGTTGTGAAGATGCACGGTTGCGCTACGGAAGACACTGCTTATGCCTGTGTAAACCTTGTTCTCAATCTGGAAAGCCGCAATTTTTCAAAGAACGTGGCAGAGGCGATCAAAGATTGATGTAGGATATCCCGTAACCCTGGTATTCACAAATAAAAAACCCTGTGCAGAATATTCTGCACGGGCTTTTAATTAACTTCTTACGATATCGTTGTATTTTGACACGTGGAGCATCTTATGTACAAGGTATTCTGCAGGGATAAGGGAAGCCACAAAGAAATTGAACGAAATAAAGAGCGGTATAAAAGGCATTGTGAATTTGAAGAACGTGATGCCGATGCTGTACCCTATAAATCGCAGTGTTGTGTAAATCGCCGTTCGCATAAGGTCTCTGTACCTGAAATCCCGGAAGACAACGAATTTGTTTAATATAATATTGAAAACAACTCCCGTAGCACCGATCGTAGGGATTGTGATATGGGTTTGCTCATAACCGAAAAATATGGAAGCGAATAAAAGCAATTTTTCTATAATGAGCCATGATGCAATTGAAACACGTGCGCTGTAGAAAAGTTGCGCATAAATGCGGAGCGTATCTTTCACAGGGCTAAAATGAGAAGATGAATTGTTATCTATGTACAGTGCTTCAATGGGGATAGTCGTAATCTGGATTTTCTGTTTGTCCGCATGGTAGAGAACGTTCATTTCGTAGTCATATTTGTTTCCGCCTACTTTGACAAGCCACTCGGCATTTTCGGCAGAAAATCCACGGAGCCCCGATTGGTTATCCGGGAAATAATGGCCGTTTAATATAGTGTAGATATAACGGGAAAGGTTGTTTCCCACCTTTGAACGGAATGGCATATCATCCCTGAATTCCCTGACTGTGAGAACGAACTCCGCACCACGTTCAAGTTCATTAAAAACGCGGATAATATCCTCACATTTATGCTGACCGTCGGCGTCTGCGGTAACGAAGTATTCACATTCGGGATACTTCTGCATAAGTGTCATCATTCCCGTTTTCAGGGCGCCGCCCTTACCGGAATTACAAACAATGGACACGACTTCTGCTTTGTCGGAAACGGAGTCAAATATCTCTTTGTACTCCGGACCGCTTCCGTCATCCACGACTATTGCGCCAAAGCCGCTGTCGTGAATCTTGTCAACAATCTGCACAAGTTCATGATTGGGTTTGTAAGCAGGTATAATTACGATTTTTTTCATTGTAACAAATCCTTATCTTTCATTTTTTGTATATAGAAATCCGATATAATCTTCACAATATCATAATTCGGCTGATTCTCCTCGTTGTAAAGAATTGTTGTATGTCCGTCAAAACCATCTCTGCCATAGAGCAGAAACTCCGTGTTTGCCGATGTTACTTTTTCTTTGTTGGAATAGATGGAATAATCCCCACCAGAAAGTTGCTCGTCGTTTTCTGACTGGATTATGAGGACGGGGATTTCGGTATTGTTTATTTCCGCTACGGCGGATTTTTCCGCAACGGTTCTGCCGAAAATGAAGTCCTCATATATGTCGAGGAACGGATAATTTATATATGCGATGCCGCCCACATAGCTGGTCGTCAGTGCCATAATCGCATCCATTGAGGTGTCCATCCCGTTGACGGATACAGCGGCAGTAATATTGGGGTGGTCGTTCATGGCACAGCAGATTCCGTAACCACCACGGCTGTAACCCAAAAGGAAAATATCGTCATGACCGAAATTGTCATTGCTTTCTATGAATTTCAGTGTGGCGTCAACATCCACTATAATCTGGGGGAATCCCACAGAACTTTTCCCGCCGCTTTCACCGTGGCCGGTGGCATCAAATGCGAAAACGTCAAACCCTTCCTGAAGGAAGGCGTAGATTAAACATTCGTATTCGGTCCTTTGCGACCTGAATCCGGGTGCAATGACGATAAGCCCTTTGCCCGGTTCTTCGCCGGTATACAGCCGACTGCTCAAAAAATTTTCCCCGCACATATATGAGAAAGATGCGCATGTTGCCTCCCGGGGGATTTCCACGGTTGAAAATTCTTCAGTTACGTCGGGGGTATACGGCCGGAACACAAAATCATACACAAACTTGGTTACAAGAATAGAAACCGCAATATAGATAATAATAGTAACACCGATACCTTTCAGAACTTTCCTGAGTTTTGATTTGTTTACAGATATCACTATTATCACCCCTTATGCAGATATTTATACTTTCAACTTCCGTGTGCTTAGCCGAAAGAGAATAACCCGAACCCGCCTCAAACGGCGTGATTTCGGTATACTCCGGCCAGTCGAAACACTATGACAAGGAGCGAAAAGGCCTATGCTGTTTGAACCATCTTATGAATACAGAATCATAAAAGAAGAGGACTTTCCCTCGAAAATCCTTGAAATCACAGACGTGCTGAACAAGCATATCAACCAGGGATATTTCACATCCTTTGACGGACAGCAGATGTATTATGAATTCTTCAGGGTGGCAAAGCCACAGGCGAATATTGTCCTTGTTCACGGCTACACGGAATTTGCGAAAAAATATTATGAACTTGTGTGGTACTTCATGTCAATGGGTTACAATGTGTTTTTGTACGATGTTCGCGGACATGGAAATTCTTACCGTTTATCCGATGATATGCAGATGACACACGTTGATAAATACGAAGACTATGTTGAAGACCTTGACGCCTTTATAAAACAAATTGTAATTACCAATGGCGATGATGCTCCGGTTTATCTGTTTGGTCATTCCATGGGCGGTGCGATTGCGCAAATGTATATTTCCACAAAGGAAAACCCCGTTTCCAAAACAGTACTTTCTGCCCCCATGGTGTACCCTTACACTCCTCCTCTTCCGGGATTTGTATTAAAAAAACTCATCGCAAGGGAAGCAAAGAAGTTCGGATGGGACGCCAGGTTCAAATTCTCATCAGAGTTCAACCCCGAAGCAGAACTTGAAAAAAGCAACGATCTGAGTTATACGCGGTTCCGCTACAATCTTGACACAAGGATAAACAATGTGAAATACCGCAATTCCTACGGTTCCAACCGCTGGACTTATGAAACCCTGTGTGTTGCAAAGAAAATTCTTAACAAAAAGGCAATATCAAACGTCAAATGCGACGTGCTTATTATTATTGCCGGAAAAGATACTGCAGTAAACCCGAAATATCAGAAAAAACTTGCAAAAAAACTCGGTTGCGAATGCAAGATATTTGCAAACTCCAAGCATTCTCTCTACACATTGCCCGATAATCAACTGTCGGGATACGTGGATGCCCTGATAGAATTCTGCCGCAGGTAACTATATGTAATATATTATCACACGGATATGTGTATTGCAATAATTTTCTTTCGAAAAGGGTGTTGTCTGTGCTCAAGTATGTAATAAAAGATATTTCCGATATCACCGAAGAAGAATACGACCTGTCCTTTTCATATATGAGTGAGAGCCGCAAGGAAAAATCGCAGCGGCAGAGAAACCCTCTTGCGAAGAAAAGTACTCTGGCAGGGGAGTGGCTTGTGCGTTCGCTCCTTTGCGAGATCACGGGCAGGGGCGCGGATACATTTGTGATTGATGCCGACGAAAAGGGAAAACTCTACTCTCACAATGCCGACGGCCTTTTCTTCAACATCAGCCATAGCCACGGAAAGGTTGCTGTTGCCGTGTGCGACAAGGAAATAGGTATAGATATCGAAACGGTCCACCCCGTTAATCTTAAACTTGCAAAAAGGGTATGCACTCCCGATGAACTCATATACATTTTCGGCCATTTGCCCCAGGAGAGCGGATATGACGAAACCGAAAATACCGGATATATCCGCCGTTTTCTTGAGATATGGACTCTTAAGGAAGCGTACTTAAAGTGTACGGGGACGGGGATAACGAGTTTCGATGCTCTCATACTCCCCGATGATAACTTTGAAAAAATCAAAATCGAAGACGATGGATATATAATGCATATTGTAATAAGAGAAATATAAACATTTCATGGGGCGCTTTCTTTACGGATAAATTTTCAAATTTTATCTTGACAAATCTTTTTGAAAGTAGTAGAATAAACAAAAATTGAAATTGTGAAGGTAACTGATATGAACGTGTCTTTAATGAACACAAGTAAATATTTCTTTAACTTTTTCAGCGTAGTCTTTAATTTTGGCTATGCTTATTTTGCTATGAAAAAGTTACTTGTGAGAGCACAGGGCAGTTATTGAGATTATCGGGTTTTAACGAAACAGTATTTGATGCCTCACTTGTAACGGACACAAGTGAGGTTTTTCTTTTTTGAAAGGGATGGATTAAAATGGCAAACAAATTAGACGAAGCAAGAAAAATCATAAACGACGTTGACTCCCGCATGGCGGAACTTTTCGTTGAGAGGATGAGAGCCGCCGAGATGGTTTTTGAATATAAAAAAGAATTCGGACTCCCCATCTTTGACAAGGAGAGAGAAGAGGTCGTTATCGAAAAGAATGCGGCCATGGTTGATGACCCTGTATTAAAGGGGTATTACATAGACTATATCAAGCACCTTATGTCGGTTTCGAAATCATATCAGTACCGTATGCAATCGGGGCTCAAGGTTGCCTACAGCGGTGTTGAGGGTGCATTTGCACATATTGCGGCGGGTAGAATATTCCCTGAAAGCAATCGGGTTTCATACCGTGATTTCAAATCCGCTTATGATTCCGTCGTAAACGGTGAAAGCGACGTTGCTGTGCTCCCTATAGAAAACAGTTATGCAGGTGAAGTAGGTCAGACGATCGACCTGATTTTTTCCGGCGGACTTTATATAAACGGGATTTACGAACTTGAAATCCACCAGAATTTATTAGGTCTTCCCGACGCGACAATTGATGATATTAAAAAAGTTACAAGCCATCCCCAGGCATTAACACAGTGCCATGATTATATTGCGTTCCGCGGTTTTGATACAGAAGAAGCAAGTAATACCGCAATTGCCGCTAAAACGGTTGTGGATCTGAAAGACAAATCCCTGGGCGCTATCGCAAGTGCGGAAACTGCAGAGATTTACAATCTTAAAGTCCTTGAGTCGAACATCAACAAAAGCGGAGAGAACACAACACGTTTTGCAGTTCTTTCAAAGGTGAGGGCAAATTCCCCTGCTCTTTCAAATTCTGTTCTGATGTTTACGGTTAAGAATGAGGCGGGTTCTCTTGCCAACGCCATCAGCATTATCGGTAAATACGGCTACAATATGACGGCGCTCCGCAGCAGGCCGCTGAAGAAACATTCCTGGCAGTATTATTTCTATATAGAAATTGACGGAACCACGGATAATGATGTCGGACAGAAACTGATTGAAGAATTAAACGGTGTTTGCGACAAACTTAAAATTGCAGGAACATTTGCACCTCATAAGGAGATATGACATGAACATTCATATGGAGTTAAACGAAAACAGTTATGATATAATTGTAGAGAGAGGAATACTTGCACAGGCGGGAGCGCATCTTAATCTTGAACGCCGTGTTCTTATCGTAACGGATTCGGGAGTACCGAAAACTTACGCCGAGACGGTTGCAAAGCAATGCTCAAATCCCGTTATATGCACAGTAGAAGAGGGCGAACGTTCCAAGTCCATGAGAGTTTTTGGGGAGGTTCTCAAGAAGATGCTTGAGAACAATTTTTCCCGCAAAGACTGCGTTGTTGCAGTTGGCGGCGGAGTTGTGGGCGACCTTTCGGGTTTTGCGGCTTCGGCGTATATGAGAGGTATTGATTTTTATAATATCCCCACAACACTTCTTTCACAGATTGATTCATCCATAGGCGGAAAGACTTCAATCAATTTCGGTGGAATGAAAAATATTGTTGGCGCGTTTTATCAGCCAAAGAAAGTTTTAATCGATCCCGAACTACTCGGCACACTCCCGCCAAGGCAGATTTCCAACGGCCTTGCGGAAGCGGTTAAAATGGCGCTGACCTCGGACAGGGAACTCTTTGATATATTTGAAAACGGTAATATAAAAGAAAGTATAGACGAGATTATAATCCGTTCCCTAAACATCAAAAAATCAGTTGTTGAAAAAGACGAAAGGGAGTCGGGACTTCGAAAGATACTCAATTTCGGACACACAATCGGCCACGGAATTGAGAGCAGTCAGAATATGAGCGAACTGTATCACGGAGAATGTGTTGCGCTTGGACTTATCCCTATGTGCGACGAGAAGATAAGAAGCCGTGTAATCAAAGTTCTGAAAAAATGTAATCTTTATAACCTCATTGACTTCGACTGGGAGAAGATTACAGAGGCGGCATTTCACGATAAGAAAGCCGATGGCGAATTCGTTTCGGTAATAACGGTGCCCGATGTGGGATGTTATGAGATAAGGACACTGAACTGCAGTGAAGTTATAAATATGGCGAGAGAATGTTTTGAGGGGGAAAGATGATGAAGAATACATTTGGATTAAGCGTTGCAGTAACGATATTCGGCGAAAGCCACGGCGAATATATTGGTGCAGTTATTGACGGAATTGCCCCCGGAGTAAATGTTGACGAAGAATATATCAGCAAAATGCTTTTCTTACGCCGTCCTGACGGAAAAATCTCCACGCCAAGAAGAGAAAAGGACGAGTTTAAGATTGTGAGCGGCGTAATAGATGGCAAAGCCACAGGCACACCAATTACAATTCTTATCCCAAACGAGAATGTTCAAAGCGGAGATTATTCGCAGATGAAAACTGTAGCAAGACCATCTCACGCAGATTATACGGCAGAGTGCAAATACCACGGATTTCAGGATTCACGTGGTGGGGGACATTTCAGCGGCAGAATAACGGCGGCACTTGTTGCGGCAGGTGCAATCTGCAAAGATGCATTGGAGAAGAAGGGGATTTACATCGGCACTCACGTTAAAAAGTGCGCAGGTGTTTCCGACATAGAATTCGGAGAATTGATGTCGGACATTAATGTTTTGAACGAAAAGACTTTTGCGGTTCTCGATGATTCCGTAGCAGACAAAATGACAGAAGCGATACTAAGTGCATCTGCCGGGGGCGACAGCGTTGGTGGCATTCTTGAAACTGCAATTATAGGAATGCCGGAGGGTATTGGAGAGCCATGGTTTGATTCTTTAGAGAGTATGCTCTCCCATATTATGTTTTCAATCCCTGCAGTCAAAGGGATTGAATTCGGAGCCGGTTTTGACATTGCGGATATGAAAGGCAGTCAGGCAAATGATCCCCTGAAAATTGAAGATGGCAAAATCGTTACCGCCACAAACAACAACGGTGGCATCAACGGCGGTATCACAAACGGTATGCCCATAATCTTCCGCACCGCAATCAAACCAACACCCACAATATTCAAACCCCAGGACACCGTGGATTTCAAATCGATGACGGAAACCGTTTTAGAACCCAAAGGCAGACACGACCCTGCAATCGTTCACAGAGCAAGAATTGTGCAGGACGCGGCGGCGGCAATAGTTCTCTGTGATGCACTTGCTTTAAGGTACGGAACAGATTGGATAGCCGAAAGATAAGGAGTTTATAAAAATGAAAATACTTGTAATTAACGGACCAAACATTAATATGCTCGGCATCCGTGAGCCCGAACATTACGGTAAAGAGACATATAAGGATTTGTGCAGAAAGATAACCGGGTATTGTGATGAAAAGCACATTGCGGTTAAGATTTATCAGTCAAATCACGAGGGCGACCTTGTTGATCAGATACAGAAAGCATATGGCAAAACCGATGGCATTGTGATTAATCCCGGTGCGTATACTCACACGAGCATTGCTATCCTCGATGCGGTAAAGGCAGTTGGTATCCCAACCGTTGAAGTGCATATCTCAAAGGTTGAGGAGAGAGAAGATTTCAGGCAGGTAAGTTATGTGCGACTTGCCTGTGTGAAGACGATTACAGGTCATGGCACAGACGGTTACATCGAAGCCATTGACTTCCTGACAGAAGGTAGATGAAATGAAAGCAATATTAACCCCCTGCAGATTAAAGGGAAAAATAGATGCACCCCCGTCAAAAAGTATGGCGCACAGATTTTTAATAGGTGCCGCATTGTCGGGAGAGAAGTGTACGCTTACGGGTGTTGATTACAGCGAAGACATACTTGCAACCATTGATTGCCTAAGGGCTCTTGGCGCGGAAGTAATTTGCGAAAATGATACTGTAACCGTGGATGCCCCCAACTTTATGAAATCAGAAAGTCCTGTTTTAGATTGCAGAGAAAGCGGAAGCACGTTGAGGTTTTTTATTCCTCTTTGTTTGTGTATGGACAAGGATGTTACCCTCAGAGGCAGCACACGCCTTTTTGAAAGACCCCTTGATGTTTACGAGAAACTCTCTGCAGATAACGGATTTAAGTTTGAGAAAGCACCCGATTCCGTAACACTTCGGGGAAACCTTAAAAGCGGAAAGTATAAAATCAGCGGTGGCATAAGCAGCCAGTTTATTTCGGGAATGATTTTTGCTCTTGTTTATATTGGCGAAGATTCCGTGATTCAGATTATCCCGCCATTTGAGAGCAGGTCGTATATAAACCTTACAATCTCTGCACTTAAATCATTTGGTGCAGATGTGGAGTTTACGGATGAATATACAATAGCCATAAGCCCGGCAACACCCCACTCCTTTTCAGGGAAAATTGAGGGCGATTATTCAAACGCCGCATTCCTTGATGTTTTTAACTGCATCGGCTCGGATGTTGCAGTTGGAAATCTTAATCCCGAAAGTTTGCAGGGAGATAAAGTATAAAAAAAATATTTTGAAAAGATAGAATATGGCACACCAACTCTCGATATTTCCGATTGCCCCGACCTGGGACCTGTATTTTTTGCACTTGCATCTCTTAAAAACGGTGCAACATTTACGGGTACTGACAGATTAAAGGCAAAGGAAAGCGACAGGGGATTGGCTATGCACGAGGAACTTTCAAAACTCGGCGGCGGACTTATCTTCGGAGACAATTCCATAACGGTACCGAGGCAGGAATTAAAGTACAGAGGCATTTGCCTCGACGGACATAACGACCACAGAATTGTTATGGCGATGGCCGTTATACTTTCAAAAATCGGCGGCGAAATTTCGGGAATTGAGGCGGTAAGAAAGAGTTACCCCGGATTCTTTGATGATATAAGAGTTCTTGGAGCAGAGGTGAAGACAACATGATAGTAGATGTAAGCAAAAATATACTTATAGTCGGACTTGGCCTTCTCGGCGGAAGTTATGCGAGAGCGCTGAAGAGGTTTGGTTTTCATATAAGTGCGATAACCAAAGAGCAGAGTTCAATAGATTATGCTATCGCCGAGGGGCTTATTGACGAGGGTTCAATAGAACTTGACGAAAATATTATCGGAAGTGCCGACCTTGTGATATTTGCACTTTATCCCCACGTTTTTGTGGAATGGATTGAAAAAAATCAGCACCTCTTAAAAAGCGGTGCAATCATAACTGACGTAACGGGTGTTAAGGGGAGTATAGTGTATAAGATTCAGGATATGCTCCGTGATGACGTTGAATTCATCGCCGCCCATCCTATGGCGGGGCGTGAGGTTTCAGGCGTTGAGAACAGCACAGACAAGATATTTCAGGGAGCAAACTATATCGTAACTCCCACGGCGAAAAACACCCCCGAGGCAATCAACACCTGTCTTGAACTGGGACGGCTTCTGGGCTTTTCAAATGTTACAACGTTATCTCCCGAAGAACACGACGAGATGATAGGTTTTCTCTCACAACTTACTCATTGCATCGCTATCACGCTTATGACCTGCAATGACAAGGAGAATATGGAGAAGTTCACGGGAGACTCCTTCAGGGACCTTACCCGAATTGCAAGAATCAACGATCTTATGTGGAGCGAACTCTTCATGGCAAACAAAGATGCACTCCTTGAGCAGATGGATATGTTTGCAGATAAATTTAACGAACTTAAAACAATGCTTAGAGAAAACGACGTTGAGGGCATGAGAAAAATGATGCGCCACTCAACGAAACGCAGAGCATTGTTCGATAAAAAATAATCATATTGGAGGATGACAAAAATGAATATGAATTTCAAACGCAAATTACCGATCCCTATGGAGATAAAGGAACAGTTCCCCTTATCATACAAGCTTGAGCAGTTAAAAGTAAAAAGAGACGCAGAGATAAAATCAATTTTCGAGGGTAAGGATGACAGGTTTATCCTTATTATCGGCCCCTGTTCTGCCGACCACGACGACAGCGTGATTGACTATATTTCCAGATTGAGAGATGTACAGGAAAAAGTGTCCGACAAAATTCTTATCATCCCTAGAATTTACACAAACAAACCGAGAACAACAGGCGACGGCTATAAGGGTATGCTCCATCAGCCCGACCCAAATAAGGAATCGGATATGTTAAAGGGTGTTATCGCAATCAGAAATCTGCACCTTCGCGCAATCGAGGAAACGGGCTTCACTTGTGCAGACGAAATGCTCTATCCCGAAAACTACAGATACTTATCAGACTTGCTCTCTTACGTTGCAATCGGTGCCCGTTCTGTAGAGAACCAGAAACACCGCCTTACTGCAAGTGGACTTGATATCCCTGTTGGTATGAAGAACCCAACTGCAGGAGATATTTCCGTTATGATGAATTCAATCACAGCAGGTCAACACGCTCATACATTCATTTACAGAGGATGGGAAGTTGAAAGTCAGGGTAACCCCCTCACTCACGCAATACTCCGAGGTTATGTAAATAAACACGGTCAGTCCTTGCCCAACTACCATTACGAAGACCTTATCCACCTTGCAGAGGTTTATGAGAAATCAGGTCTTGCAAACCCTGCTGTTATTATTGATACTAACCACGCAAATTCAGGAAAGAAGTGGGATCAGCAGCCGAGAATCGCAAAAGAAGTTCTCCACAGTTGCCGCCATAGCAATGATGTTAAGAAGATAGTGAAAGGTCTTATGATAGAGAGTTATATTGAAGATGGAGCGCAGAAAGCCGAAGAGTGCATCTACGGAAAATCTATCACAGACCCCTGTCTTGGCTGGGAAAAGACAGAAAAACTCATCCTGGACCTTGCAGATGTACTTTAATAAAAAATTGCAAATTAAAAGAGTTGAGATTTTTCTCAACTCTTTTTGTTTTCCGTTATTTTGATTCCCATTTAACTGACGGTGTTCTTAATTTGAATTCATAGAGCAGTTCGTCAGTTATGGTTGTTTTATGATTTCTTCCGTCAACAGTACACAAAACAGTATAGTATCTGTAATTGTTGTTATCATATGCTGAATATCCTGCCACTATATCTGCATATGCTACGATTACTCTTTCGGGTTTATCATAAAGCAGATGTTCCCTGAAAATTACGTTTGTACGGATTGTCCCTATGTAGGGCAGAACTTCATCAATATACATTATATTGCCCGTGTCTGCCAATGTTTTCAATGAGTGCATAATTCCCGGAGAACAGCACAATGTTACTATAAGGAATACGATACTTACAAACAATGGGACTAAAATCCCTGTGAAAGTATTGTTTACAAAGGAGATACCTACTGTTACAAATGTCAGGAAAAGGAATATCAGATGCACTACGTAAAATGCCTGTAGCTTATTTCCGGAAAGTTTGTGGAATGCAATCTCAAATTTCGGATTGCTCTGATACCGTTTCGGAACTAATCTTATCATACACAGCAAAGAATAAATCCATTTTTTCAGACCGGAAACACGTACGTCCTCTTTGGTAGGAACTGTTGGGGCAGAAACCGGTGCCGTCTGCGCAGCAGTTGTGCCGAAATACTGTGGAGTGTCCGCTATATGTGGCGTTTCCCTGCGGTCCATTGCGGAATAAATAGCGCTGTAACAGGGCTCGGACAGTATTGTTTCTGAACCGGGGATATGATAATCAATGAGCGAATGTGGATTGTTCAAAGACGGAAATTCCCCCAGATGATCAAAAATTTTGTCCTTTTTCATATACGGCAACAGCCCTTTTATTGAAAGGCAAAACGGGATGGAAAGCGGGATGCAACAGAATATGAGCATTATAATAACGCTTTCTGTCTGCGACGTTTCGGTGGCACCGAAGAGGAGCAGTACAAGCATCAACAGGAGTATCATGCCGGATACTATCATTTTGGCGATTCTGCCTGTATACTTTAATTTCAGGGGAGAAAAATCTTCGTAAACCATCTCCAGGGGGAATTCTCTTCTTTTGATACTCTCGTATTTGGATTTTCTTATACTGTTGTACTGATGTATACGGAGTTTCTTTTCATAGCCGCATTCATCGCATTCTATAAAACGGTCATCGGTCATTGCCATTACGGGGATGAAAAACGCCAGAAGTGTTTTCTCTGTTTTTGTCAGATGAAAGTCAGTAACTTTTCCGCAACGGGGACATCTGTATCTACCTGCCCATATATCCCTTTTGCGCTCGTCATTTGTTACAAAATGAAATAATAAATGAATCAGCCAAATTCTTAAATACATATCCGTATTCCTCCAATATTGCCGAAAGATAATAATCGTTACTTACGGCGTTTAATGAGCCAGGCGAATTTTTTCTTCTTTGTTCCGGCTTTTGCAACAATGGCAGTTACGTTGTCCTTACCGCCGTTTTCAAGAGCTGTTTTCACAAGTTCTGCGGAAAGTTGTTCGCATGGTTTGTCCTGGGATAAGATGCGGCATATTTCCTCATCTGTAACCATATCGGTAAGCCCATCACTGCACAGCAGGAATTTATCGTTTTTATGTATATCAATGGGGTTGGATATATGGGGTTCGATTATCATCTCTTCTTTGAATATTCCGAGATGCTGCGTTAATTTATTGCGATCTTTGTGGGTTTTTGCTTCTTCGTCAGTCAATACGCCAATGGAAACAAGCCGTTGTGCACCGGTGTCATCAACAGATATTTGCTCCAAAACCCCTGCCCGATGCAAGTACACACGGCTGTCGCCTATGTTGAATACCGTTGCTTTGTTATTCTCAATCACAATGGCAGAAAACGTAGCACCAATTCTTTTCCCACCGTTTTCTTTTATTTTTCTGCATATCCCGACGTTTGCATCTTCAACCGCTGAGAGAATTGCTTCTTTAACATCGCAACCGGCTGATTTTAGTCTTTCGTGGGTTTTATGCATAACCTGTGCGGTTATAAGGGACGCTTCTTCGCCCAGTTCTTCTCCGCCCATGCCGTCAAAAACACCGTATATCTGTATTCCGCCTGAAGCGGATGATGAAAAAGTATCGGAATTATCCCGGGTTTCTGCGGTTAGCCACGCGCCGTTAAAGTAGAAATTATCCTCGTTGTTATCTCGGATTAAACCCTTATCAACGCTTACTGCTGATGTGAATTTTAACGTATTCATATTCCCCTCCCCGAAATTTCAATCTTTCTGTAAAATTATAGCATATTCCAATACCCGTGTCAATCGAAGGACACCTCATGCAAATATCCTGTAACATTGACAGAAGCTGTGTTCTTCGTATATTTTATTTTTGGGCAAATTTGTAATAAGGTCTTGTATTTTGAAAATCGCGGTGGTATAATTTTATTGACAAACAAAAGGAGGAACGACAATGAAAAAATTTGTTGCACTTTTATTAACAATGATTATGCTTTTGTCATGTACGGGCATAGTGGCACAGGCAAAAGTAGGCGATGTTGTCGGCACAGCGCTTCATACGGATATCGTAGTTTATATAAACAATTACGCTGTTCCGTCCTATGCGGTTAACGGTACATCCGTTATTGTTGCGGAAGACCTTGCAAACTTCGGTTTCGATGTAATCTGGGACGGAAACAGCAGAAGTTTACATATCCGCAGAAACAGCGATTTTGATGTATATCCGATGTTTGTAAGCAAGGGTTATACAACAGGCACAAAATATACCAACATCTTATCCACGGACATCAGTGTATGGGCTGCCGGCAAGAGAATCACATCCTATGCAATGAACGGTTTTACAATGATTCCCGTTGAGGAACTTGAAATGTTCGGCGAACTGTACTGGGATCCATCTCAGCGTACTTTGAAACTGTGGGTGGACGATCTTGATTATTTAGATGAAATGCAGTATGTGGCTCATCGCTACTATCCCGGCACATCTGTTCCCGACTATGGCTGGATAACAGAAACTATATGCTATTCAGGAGAAGATCAGACAGATGGCACACGTATAAGAATGTATCTTTCCGATTATTCCGATGTTGAGAAATATATTAATTACATAAAGAGTCAGGGATTCACTCTCAGTCTTGCGACATATGACGAAGACGGTTATTATGAAGGATATGTTAATAAGTCTCTGAGACAGGGTGTTCTGGTTCAGGATACATATGATATGGGTGTATTTGTTCAGATAGAGGATTCAATTGATAACTGGGTTGAATAATTAAAAACAAGATTAAAAAGGAGCAGCTGATGCTGCTCCTTTTTTGTGTCATATCAGAAATATCTTTTGAGTAAACCTTCCAAGCCCTTACCATGTCGAGCTTCATAATGGGACTTGCTTACAGAACCCTTGATAATACTTAAGTTTCTGCAATTTTTCTCTTATTTTGCCCACCAACTGCCCACTTTTTTCTTGTGCCCACTAATATTAAATATTATATATAACATAAAAATCTTCTAAATTGGAAACGATAAATGCAACAGTAAATACTATCAACTGTTCTGACATCAGATTATTTTCGCAGTCTTTTCGATATTTATCCTGCTTCGGATTAAATTTATCGATTTTTTCACAATACATACTTGGCTCCCTAATACTGTTTAATCTGTTTCAGCAATCTTTGTGGGCTCCTCAACAAAATTGCCTTGTTTATCAATTACAGCTTTATATAATGACCCTCCATCATTTCTAAACTTAATAGTACATTTTCCATCAACAAAGTAGGGTGCTTCTGAACTATCTCCGTATTCTTTTCCATAAAGGTCATATTTTGAAATATCCAACACAACATTACCTTCTATATCAAAAAACTTTCCTTCTGCAAAAAACACCCCATCTGAATAAGCAGAGAAATTCAAATGTAACCATGAATCAATTACACATGGTAGTTTGCTTATTGTTCCTTTTTCGTCTATACTAAAATATGGGTTGGGTGATATTGCAGATTCTGATTTAGACATCAGCATATATCCATTAACATACGGTGTTAAGTACTCCGCCTCAAACTCTTTTTGCACTTTGTTTTTAACATTATAAAAATAGCAATCTTCATTTACAACTCTAAATGAACCTGACCCTTGCATTACAATTTCTTGTCTTCCAGGATACTGAACTATAATACATTTAGATGCTATAAATACTCCATCGCCCAAATATATAAAATTTTCACTGTTCATGTTAAGATTTATTTTTGCCTTTTCTTTATATGCTTTTGCGAAAATAAACTCTTCGCTCAATGGTTGATTCCAATTCCCTTCTGAATCAACAACTCCAAAGAAAACTTTATAGCCATCATAGTTGTCCTCGGTTTTTTTTACAATATGATATCCATCGCCAGAACAAAGAATTTCATCGAACTCTCCTTGTTCCATCATAACCATATATTTAGGCTTTTTCATATCTAAATTTTCAATATCTTCTTTTTGTTCCTGATTTGATGAACAACCCACAATACTGATAATTAACAACAGTGCAAGCAAAACGCATAGTAACTTTTTCATATTTTATTATTCCTCCCAATTTTTAATTTACCTCATTATACCACACATCACATAAAAAAAACAATACCTGCCGTCAAAGAACAACAGGTATTGTAAAATTATCTTATTATTTGAAGTATCTGTTAAGAAGTCCTTCAAGACCTCTACCGTGCCGAGCTTCGTCTCTAGCCATCTCGTGAACTGTGTCATGGATAGCGTCAAGGCCGTTTTTCTTTGCGCAGGATGCAAGGTCGAATTTACCCTGTGTTGCACCGTATTCGCAATCAACTCTCCATTTGAGGTTGTCTTTTGTTGTGGCTTTCATATTGGGCTCTAAATCTTCGCCGAGGAGTTCCGCAAATTTCGCAGCGTGTTCTGCCTCTTCATAAGCGGCTTTTTCCCAGTAGAGACCTACTTCGGGGTAACCCTCTCTGTGTGCAATTCTTGCCATGCAGAGGTACATACCAACCTCTGCACATTCGCCGTTGAAGTTAGCCATAAGCTGCTCGAAGATATATTTCTTATCTTCCTCGGAAATGTCGGGGTTATTCTTAACTGTTTTACCGTAAACGCCGTATTCGTGCTCTGCAGCAAGTGCAGCACCTTCCTGCATTACATTGAATTTCTCTGCAGGAACTTTACAAACGGGGCATTTTTCGGGAGCAGCATCTCCCTCGTGAACATAACCGCATACTGAACATACAAATTTCATAATCCATTTCTCCTTTTTATAACTAAAATTTTAATTATTTTTAACAGTCAGCCAACAGGTCGGCAAAAGAAATTGCAGAAAGTTCGCTGTCGATAACAGAATTGAGTTTTTCAAGCCGTCTGTGAACGGGGCAATCATTAACATTGTCTACTCTGTTGCATTTATAACCGCAAAGCAGACAGTCGTTAATGGCAAGTTCGCCGTCGATAGCAGTGATGATGTCTTTCATAGAAATCTCTGCCGCATCCCTATTCAAGCAATATCCGCCGTGAGCTCCCTTAAAGGACTTCACATACCCTGCCTCCATAAGTTCGCGGAGGATTTTAAGTGTAAATTGTTTTGGTACGCATTGCCTTTCGGAAATTGTTTTGGCGTCGGCTATATCGCCCTTGCCGAGAGATGCAAGAAGGAGAGTAATCCTGATTGCATAATCACATTCTCTGGTAATTTTCATAGCGCCTCCGAATGTATACTTTTTTTGTACACATTTATAGTAACATATATTTTTATATATTTCAATAGGATATATGATACAAAAATAGAATGTTCTGTATGTGAAATGTATACAAAAACAGTATAGAATACAAAAAGGTGTTGTTTGCAACACCTTTCATATCAGATTAAAGAGTGAGGGACGGTGCGGTATATACTCTTGCTGCGTACTCGGAATCAAGTGAATACAAACCTTTTGAATCGTTTCCGAAAAGTTCCATTTTCTTGATCATATCGTCAGCGTTCTTTTCTTCTTCCAGCTGTTCTTTAACAAACCAGTCGAGGAACTGCATTGTTCTGAAATCTTTCACGTCGTATGCAGCACTGTAAATATCATTGATGAGAGATGTTACATACTTTTCGTGCTCAAGACCGAATTTCAAAGGATCCATCAGGGTGTTGAGTTCTTTGTCGGGTTTGTCGATTGCACCAAGGTCAACCTTTTCCCCTGCCATCTGGAGGAATTTGAGGAAAAGCATTGCGTGGTCTCTCTCTTCCTGTGCCTGAATCATATACCAGTTTGCAAATCCGTCGAGGCCCTGTGCCTCATAAAACACGGAAAAATCAAGGTAAAGATAAGCAGAATAGAGTTCTTTTGTTATCTGTTCGTTAAGTAATCTTGAAACTTTGTTATCCATAATTAAAACCCCTTTATACAATTTTTAATGTATACTCATTTGGTACACATTTATAATAACATATATTTTTATATATTTCAATAGGATATATAACACAAAAAATAAATCCCCAATATGTACAAAGTATACAAAAATAGTATATGATAACCCCCGTTCAAAAAAGAACGGGGGTTTAGTATTTATCAGAATTTATTACCGCAGTTAGGGCAGAACTGGTGGTTGGCACTTTCTATGCCTTTACCGCAATACGGGCAGAATCTGTTTGCGGTTGCCCGTTGTTGGGCATTCATACTGTTTTGCGAGGGAGCGGGCTGATATTGCTGAACAGGTGGGGGTGTAGTATTCTTCTTTTTTGAAAGCATAACGATAAGAACCACTGCTCCTGCGATTGCCGCAAGAAGAATAACGACGGGGATAAGCATTTTGAAACTTAATACCATAATATGTAAATCCTTTCATTATTGTAATTTCTGCATAAGATAATTATACTTTTGATTTTCTCAAAAGTCAATATAAAACAACCCCCGATATGCACATCGGGGGTTAAATAAATATTATCTCGTTTTATAAATATTTGTTTATTTCATCTTCCTGATCTGTGGTGCCATAAAAATAAGAACCGCGGTAGTTATAATTATCTCTGGTATCATATATGAGCCGTTGTATATAAGTGAATATGCAATAACGCTCTGTCCTTCTTCGGCATAAACACCCCAGATAAGTATGCCGGACAATATATGGCATATGTATCTTCCAAGTGTAACTATTGCACCGGACAAGGGGATTGACCATACTTTTTTGCCTGTGGTGTTGTATATTGCACCTGCAAAACCCAGGACACCAAATGCCGCGATGTAGTCTAAGAACACAACGAGGAAGAAGTTCCATATTGTCTGTGTTGGTGGGGGATAAAACCCCGTAAGCATCTGAATCAGCGCATACACGACAGATGCCAGGATTCCCCAACGCCAGTCAACTGCGATGGAGACGGCGATTATCGGTACCATGGATGCAAGTGTAACGGATCCCCCTTGCAACCACGGCGCAGGAATCATCTTTGAAATCGTCGCCAGAACGGTTGCCATTGCCACGGAGATGGCGCAGAGTGTGAGTTTCTTTGTTTTTGTCATTGTAACAGACCTCCCATAAGTTTTTTGGATAAAAAAACGAGACGCCTGTACGGTGTCTCGATGGGATTATACTTATAAAATATACTTCCTACGACGGCATGATCCGTATCAGGTCAGCGGGTCGGGATTTTGTTAAATCCCCTCTCAGCCCATAACATGGACTCCCCGAATATTTATTATATTCTTACTGTATCATAATTGCCTTAATGTGTCAATATGCAATTGATTTTCGTGAGTATCCATGGTAAAATAAAAGTGATAAAACAGATTAAAAGGATGGGTTCTATGTCAATTGAATTTATAAAACCAATAAACGGCGATGTGCTGTTTGAAGTTGCAGACGGTGAACTTGCTCACGGCGTTTTGTATGCAGATATCTGTGTAATGGCAAATCCCGAAAGCAATATCACGATAAACGGCGTTAATGCGCAAATATGCGACGACGGATTTTTCCACGCCCGTGTCGGTCTTGACGGTTACAGAAATACCGTTACGGCAGTTGATGAAACTACAGGGGAAACTTCAACTATAACACTTTTCTTCTTCAAAGGCGGTTATAAAACATACCGCATGGGCGTTGACGATGTTATCCGTTGTTTTGAAAATATTTATAATCACAGGGACGAATATACATCCATATTTGACGATCCTTTCTTAAAAGTGTATAAGGATGTCCACGATGCTTACGGTACTCACGTACATATGCATATATATTATGAAACTGTTGACGGTAAGTTCAATCTTTCAATGTTCCCCGATAAGTATAAAGACGAATTCAAAGCCAATTCCGACTGGTTGAGATTTTCGTTCCATTCCCTTGCAGACCAACCTGCAAGTCCTTATAAGAACGCTACTTACGAGCAGGTTATCCGTGAGGGCGAATTGGTCGAGAGGGAGATTATCCGTTTCGCAGGGGCAGAGGTTATGGACAGCGTAACTTCCCAGCATTGGGCGGATTCTAATTTAGAGGGCACAAGGGCATTTCGCGATCTTGGGTTTAAGGTTATAGACGGATATTTCATATTTGACGATGAGGGAAATCCTATGGTGTCCTATTACCTTAATGCAGATCAGGCACGACACGCCCACGAGAGAGATTTCTGGGTGGATACAGAGGAGGATATTATCTTCGTAAAGGACGATATCATCTTAAACGAACCCTTTTATTCTCTGGAAGATATTGATGCGGAACTTGATAAACTGAAAATGGCAGAAGATCATTGCTTTATGTATCTGCTTATCCACGAGCAATATTTCTATGAGGATTTTGAAGTGTACGAACCCGATTACCGTGAAAGGGTGTTCCGTGGTGTTGAATGGTGCGTTAAAAACGGTTACCGTTCATCCTGGATAGGAGATTTTGCATTTGAGAATAAGGGAGATAATATATGGCAAAGGACAAAAAAATAACACAATGCGAAAGCTGTGCCTATTTCGATTATGATGAGGAGTACGATTGCTACCTCTGCACAATAAATGTTGACGAGGACGACTATGCATCCTTTATGGGTGGCGGTTCGTCATGCCCCTATTATCATTATTATGATGAGTATAGTGTAGTAAGAAAACAGAATTAAAAAACGGAGTGGATTTTCCACTCCGTTTTAATGTGCATTAAATCTTATTTATTGATAATTTCAATCACTTTCTTAACGATGGTTTCCATCTCGCCTTTGTCAATGCCTGTATACTGTGCATATTCAGGGCTCTGGGGCATCTTGAAGAATCCGATTGATCTTGCGGCATCTTCTTTCATTGCTCTCATCGCTTCAAGTTCGATATCGTGGTAAAGCATATCTTTCTTAAGCTCTGCAACTGCCGCGCCACCTGCTTTTGCCATGTATGTATAGCAGTTGATTTTACGGATACCGAGTTCGATTGATTTCATATAATCTGCAGGGTTGACGCCGCTTCCGCCGTGCATTACGAGGGGAACGGAAACCTTTTCGCCGATTTCTTTAAGTCGTGGGAAGTCGAGTTTGGGTTCTTTCAAGTAAATGCCGTGTGCAGTACCGAATGCACATGCAAGTGCATCAATACCTGTTTTCTCTGCAAAATCCTTTGCATCGTCGGGATCGGTGTAAACGCTTTCGCCACCTGCACCGCCACCCTCACGGGCACCCATTGAACCAATCTCCGCCTCAACTGAAGCACCGAATTTCTTGGCTAAACTTACGATGATTGAGGTGTTTGCATAGTTCATTTCCTTTTCAAGCTCAGAACCGTCGAACATAACGGATGTAAAACCGAGGTCAAGGGCTTTTTTCACATAAGACATATCTGTTCCGTGGTCAAGATGAACACAAACGGGAACTGATGCCTTGTCAGCAAGAAGCAGCATAACGGGTGCAATCTCGTCCATTTTGCACACACCCATTTCTTCGTGAATCTGGGCGTGCATGATGATAACGGGCATATTCTGCTCCTCAGCCGCACTGATAACTGCTTTCATACTGGCAAGGTTGGGAGTATTGAATGAACCGATAGCGCATTTTCTCGCCTGAGCAATTTTGAGAATTTCTTTTAAGTTTACTAACATATTTTCACCTTATTTTCGTTGAGTTTGTAATTTCACAGAAATGATTGTGTTTATTCGTAGGGTAGGGATTTATCCCTACCGTTAAAATTTGCACAAACTTTACGGAACGGATACCCATACCGGGCACGCGTAAATCCGTTCCCTACACCATTCGAACTGATTATATTTTTTTATTGTCAATCAGTCAATGCTTACAACATCATAACCGAGGTAATACCTGAATGCTTCCTCAAGGATGCCTTTCACATGGCCGTTTGCAACTGTTGTGTGGTGTTTGAATCCGCCACGTGCAAGTTTGATAAGTTTATCCTGAAGATTGTCAATCTTCGCAACGCCGCCGCAACCGAAGAATTCTTTCTCAATATCTTCGCCTGTGAATTCGCCCTCGCTGAAATAGATTGTAATCTTGCCGTCTTCTGTTTTGCAGTTGGAGAATGTCATGGGGAATTTGCCGATTCTGCCCTCATTTGTACCCCAGCCGCTTCCGGGATCGCCTTTGTCAAACATCTTGTGCGATGTAACCTCGCCCTTTTCCGCCATAAGTTTCTGTGCAGTAGAACCGCAGTGGAAAAGGATAACCTTGTCGGGATCGTCGCCGTAGTTGTTGTTCCAGTCAAGACAAGCCGCAGGTCCTTCTGTTGCAAGTGAGAGTGCACGCATTGTGATTGCAGAGCACATATCAATCTCACAGGATGCAACTATTCCTCTGTCGTTAAGTTCGGAGATAAGTACACATGGGCAAACTCTCAGGTATGTTTCCATCTCGTTCCAGCAACGGAGTGAGATAGCGTCCAAGTGATATGTTTCGATATATTCGTCAATAACTACGCTGATTTTAGACAGCATAATCTTTTTCTCTTCGGGGACATTGGAGAAATCTGTGTAATTTTCAAGAACTGCTTTCTTTGCCAGAACTTTGGCATCGTCGTCTGCCTTTGCCCTTACAAACTCAAAGAGTTCCGAAAGGTCAAAACTCTCTACATTGATGCCGTGTCTCTGCATTGTAACCTCGTCAAAACGAACTGTCTTAAATGCAGTAGTTCTTGCACCGATGCAACCGATTGTAAATCTCTTCATTCCCTTTACTACACGGCAGATTGCCGCAAAATCGTGAAGATTCTGTGCAAATGCAGGAGTTAAGGGATGAACAACGTGTGGTTTCATAACTGTATAGGGAACTCTGTACTGTTCAAATACGTCAGTAACGGAGAATTTTCCGCAGTAAGCATCTCTGCGGTGCTGGAAATCCATCTTGCCGATTTCGTCGGGGTACGCCTGCATCAGAATGGGCACACCTGCATCCTGCAATGCGGCAATAGCACCGTTTTCGTCAACGAAGATCGGCATACAGAGGATAACTCCGTCATACTCGCCCTCGTGGGATTTGAGCCATTTAGCATATGCCCTGCCCTCGTCACGTGTTTCAACTGCGCCGTAACGTGTGGCTTCCTTATCCATTATAATATAATCATAACCTGCGTCGGTTACGGCTTTCACCATATCCTCTCTTGCGCCCTCAATAAGTTCTGCGGGCATAAATCCACGGTTACCGAAGTACAATGCAAATGTCATTAAAAATCATTCCTTTCACATCTTTTCCTTGATTTTAACAGAAACCGTGATATAATTATAGTTAATATTGTATCAAAAACAGTAATTTTGTACCGAAGGGCGGAATGATTATGCCGTTAAAACTTGATACTTACGAACTTGCAGACCTGATGAAAAATTTCTATACACTAACGGGTATCAGGATTGTTATATTCGATGAGGATTATAAGGAGATACTTTCGTATCCCGAAGAGAATTCATCATACTGCGCCTGTATGCGGCGGAACGAAGAATTCGACAGAAAATGTTGCGAGAGTGATAAGATTTCCTTTGAAACCTGTAAAAAGACGGGTTCGCTTACTATGTATAAGTGCCACGCAGGACTTATCGAGGCGACATACCCAATTACGGATAAGGGTTCTATCATCGGATATATTATGTTCGGTCAGGTAAGCAACGAAAAGGACAGGGAAGAATTTTTCCGTTCCCTGACGGAACTTTCCCAATCATATACATCTGACGGGGATATTGCCGAGGCGGTTAAAAAGATTAAATACAAAAGCCGTAAGCAACTCCTTGCCGCCGCAAAGATACTTGAGGCGTGTACAGGGTATATCCTTTTCAAAGAACTGATTAAACCCTCAAGAGCAGAACTTTTCAATTCCCTTGACAATTACATAGACACTCATCTTGATGAGGATATTTCCGTTCCCGTTCTGTGTGATGAATTTCACATAAGCCGAACCCGGCTTTATGCCCTTTGCAAACAGTATATCCCATGCGGTATCGCCGCTTACGTGAAAACAAAACGACTGAAAAAAGCAAAGGACCTCCTCAGGACAACCGATATGTCCGTTACGGATATTGCCCATTCTGTTGGCTTTGCGGACTATAACTATTTCCTCAAAGCGTTCAAAAAACAGTTCGGGGTTTCGACTAAGGGAGTAAGGAGAGAAGTTGGGTAGGAATCGGACAATAAAAAAATCAAAAAAATTCGCACAACAAAAGACATCAAAAGATAAATCTCTTGATGCCCTCTATGCAAGTTAGATAATTAAAGCTATTCGTTATTTCCTCTTAAACTATGGATTGCATCTAAAATTTCTTCATCGGTAAAATTATACTCTGCATCTATAAGTTTTGATGCGCTATGATATAAAACCGTCTTTTTTATCAGTGCTGGACAAGTCAATTGTTCAAGTGTGTGGTCATCCTCGTTCGAAGTAGAGACAAAGTTTTTGAAAGTCCTGCCTTTGATTTTTTTCCCCGTGTCTCTTGTAGAGCGCAGACAACCTTTATATTTACCGCGAGTGTTGATGGTTGTGAGCCTGAAAATTTCTGTTTCATAGATATCAACAACGCTAATTACATTATCTTCACCTATGGTATAATTAATGAGAAAAGCTTTCTTATCGTTCAATAAATGAGGAGAATTACATATTGTTACGCCACTTAATGCGCCGTCCTTACAGCTTTTCACTTCGTATCCCTCTTCAACACCGTCATTATATGTAATAACAACATCTGCTTTTTCGTCGTTCGGATTTGTATTAATTTCCACATTGCAGATATTAAACTCAACTGCTCTTTCTCGGTAGAAATTGCCTACTTCAACCTGTAGTGGAGTCCCAAAGTTTGCCCCTTTGCGATAAGTCCAGTTGGTTTTGTTTGACATAATTACATCATTAATGTAGGATTTGAGTTCATCGTTTTTACTTCTCAAGCGAAACACCTCTCTAAAATTATTTTTGATTTGTTTTGTCGTGTGTGTTTAAGGGCCTTTTGTTATTAGCAAACAGTTGACATAAAAGAATTTGGAAGATATAATAAAAAAGAAAAGAATGTTACTAAGCCATCAAAATTGCTTATTAAAAATGATGGAGGATCTATGATATGAAGATCGTTTCTTATTTCGCCGGAGCTGGCGGAATGGACCTCGGATTTTGCTTTGCAGGGCATGATATTATTTGGGCAAATGATTTTGATCAAGCTGCCGTTAAAACATATAATAACAACATAGGTATATACTCAAAACATGAGGCTGTGTGTTTTGATATTGTGGAGTTATTAGATAAACCTAAAGAACAAATTGACAAAATAATTCCGGATTGTGATGTCATTATAGGTGGATTTCCATGTCAGGGTTTTACTATAGCGAATTTGAATCGAAGCATGGCGGATGACAGAAACTTTCTATATATACAGTTGCTTAAAGGAATATCTGTAAAACAACCGCCGTTTTTTCTTTTAGAGAATGTTAAAGGATTAGAGAATATTGACAATGGACAAGTTCTGCCTATGATCATAAAAGACCTTGAAAATGCTGGTACTGTAAATTCAAAGTTGTTTCCTAGTAATGGACCGGGGTATCGCGTGGTTTATAATGTATTAAACGCTTATGATTTTGGTGTTCCGCAGAACAGAGAAAGAGTTATTATTTTAGGAATTAGAAACGATATTGAACTGGGTAGCCTCGAAAATCATATATTAGAAACACCAATATCAAAAAATAAGCCTAGCAAAAAACTTTTTATTAAACCAACACATAATGAAATGTCAAAAACCAAAGATCCGGAGTTGCCAAAAGATAAAATCAACAAAATGTATTCCAACTGGAAGCAATCCATCAAGGTCAAAGAATATTACAAGCCGTCTGGAACACTTTATTCAACCACGACATTAAGAGATGCTATTGGCGATATTCCTTGGAATTATGATGATAATACTACTTTTCACAATCACTGTGGAAGCAAGTGTAAAGTTAAGATAGCAAATCATATAGGAAATCGGGCAACACATTGGGATCGTAGAGGTCCAACGATAATGGGACGAGGTAGTGGAACTGGTGGTCCTTTGCTTCCTCCACATCCTGAACAGCATCGACGACTCTCAATTAGAGAGGTAGCAAGAATTCAAACATTCCCAGATGAATTTATATTTCATGGAACTAATTCTGAATGTTATCGCCAAATTGGCAATGCTGTACCTGTGTTGTTGGCATATAATATTGCTCTTATATTAACTGAGCGAGAAGAATGTGGATTACCATATTGATTAAGATAGTGGCATTTTTTGCCACTATCTTAATCATTCCTCTAAAAACAATTTATAAGTTTCAATCTCAAGAGCATCGGCAATCCTTTGAATGTTTTCAAGGGATATACTTCTGCGATAACATTCGATAGCACTAATGTATGTGCGGTGCATACCGCATTTTTCAGCAAATGCCTCTTGTGATATTCCAAGTGCTGTACGATATTTTTTGAGATTACTACCAAAAACTTTTACGATATCCATATATATTTCCTCCGATTATACTTGAATTGTATTCTGTTGAATACAATTGGTCTACATACAATAAGTATCGAAAAATGCAATTTATTGTCAAATAAAAAGCGTAAGGTTAATTCCTTACGCTTTTTTCATATATCTCTATTGCTGTTTGTTTGTCTTTATCAAGTTGGGATTTTAATTCCTCTATATCAGAAAAGGTCTTTTCATCACGGATTTTTTCGAGGAAGTGTACTGTGATTTCTTCTCCGTAATCGGGGACGGTATCGCCCATGATATGTGTTTCTGCTTTAACCATTCCGTCTGTGTCAACTGTGGGATTCAGGCCGATATTTGTGATTGCGGGGTAGGAATCCACAACCGTTGCATAAACGCCCTTTTCGGGTAAAACGGAGATATCTGCCGTGTCGATATTTGCCGTGGGGAATCCCATCTTTCTGCCAAGTTGTTTGCCGTGGACAACTATCCCTGAAATGCTGAACATCCTGCCGAGCATTTCATTGGCAGAGGGGATGTTACCGTTGCGGATTGAATCCCTTATTCTTGTACTGCTGACGGGTTCGTTTTCATATATAACCGGCTCTGCAACTGTAACGCCAATCCCTGCACTATTGCACAGAGAAACCATATCCTCTGCACTTCCGCATCTGCCTTTGCCGAACCGGAAATTAAAACCGATTATAATATGTCGTGCGGTGAAATCGTCTTTCAACATATTTACAAATTCTTCGGGAGTGGTATTTTTGAATTCCACCGTAAATGGCTGAACGAATACCGCCTCAATGCCGTTTTCAGATAAAATCCGTATCTTTTCATTTTCGCTTATGATGCAATCTCCACGGCTTTCAAATGTATATGCCACGGGGATAAGGTTTTCATTTTTGCAGATATCTGCGGTCAGGTTAAGCAGACGCTTATGACCTGTATGCACTCCGTCAAATTTTCCGATAACAACGGCACAAGCTTTGCCGAATCTTCGCTCTGTAAGTATATCCAATGCCGTCGCCACCTTTCGTGTTAGCCGAAAGAGAATAACCCCAACTACGCCTTAAACGGCGTAATTTCGGTATATTTCGGCTCAATTACCTGCGTAAAAATTTTTAACTATCTTAAGCACTCCGTCTGTGATTTTGCCTACACAGAGGAAATCTCCCTCATTGCCGTAAACTCTGTATTCGCCGTTGGGGAGTTCTGTTTTTAGAAACATTCCGTTGAGAATCTGTCCTGTCCGTTTTCCGTCAAGACGGATTTCGGAAAGTTCGGCAAACACCGCATCCGTCGGGATGATAAGTGAATCCTTACCGCCATTTCCTGCGATCTCGCGAATCTCGTCGAGTGTTTTTGCATTATCTAAAGTAAACATTGCAGATTTTGTACGGACAAGACCGCACATACAGGCGCCAACTCCAAGTTCTTTTCCGATGTCTGCACAAAGTGTACGGATATACGTTCCTTTAGAGCAGGAAACACGCATGGAAAATTCGTTATTTTCAAAGTCGGAGATCTCAATCTCGTTTATTGTAACTTTACGGACTTTTCGCTCTACTTCCTGTCCCTTACGGGCGTATTCGTAGAGTTTTTTGCCGTTTATCTTAACTGCGGAATACATTGGGGGAATCTGCTCAATCCCGCCGAGGAATTTGGCCGCAACGGATTTCACATCGTCTTCCGTAATATGAGATGCATCGGTTTCCGATAAAACCTCGCCCCATATATCCTCTGTATCGGAAGTTATTCCGAGACGTACTCTTGCTATGTATTCTTTATCCGAGCAGGTGAGCATATCGCTGACTTTAGTGCCTTTTCCCACACAAATTGGCAAAACCCCCGTTGCCTGGGGGTCCAATGTGCCTGTGTGGCCGACTTTCTTCGTGCCGAGTATTTTGCGCATTACGGCAACAACATCGTGGGATGTGAAACCCTGCTCTTTGTTTACTATAATAATTCCGTTGATAAGTATCAACTCCTGAAATTCAAGTAATAGTGAATAAGTAAGGAACAAATTAACGGGCTGTCGAGGACGCCAGCCCCTACAATCGTACTATTTGTATTTAATTGTAGGGTTCGGAGGTTTCCGACGAACCATTATCTGCCATAGACTTCTGTCTATGTTCGTAGGGGAGGGGCTTGCTCCTCCCGTTTTGTATGCTCATTATAATACTTCTGCTAATTTATCGAGGATTAACTTTTTCGCTTCCTCTAAACCGCACTTGAATGTTATACCTGCGGCACGGGCATGTCCGCCGCCGCCGAAATGTGCAGCAATAAGTGAAACATCAACGCTTTCCCCTGAACGCAAACTTACTCTGATTTCGTCTGATTTCTTCTTGAAATAGACACCAACCTCTACTCCCTCAATACTTCTTGGAAGATTGGTTATAAAATCAATCTCGTCAAAGCGCATACCTTTGCTCTCAAGTAATTCGTCTGTAACTGTGATTGATGCAACCTTGCCGTCAAAATATGTGGTAAGGGTGGATGTGATATCGCCCACAATGTCAATCTGTTTCTTGGTGTAAGTGTCAAAAAGATTCTTGAATATTGCAGTTCCGTTCACACCAGCATCGAGTAAATCCGCACCGACACGCATTGTGTACGATGTGGTTGACGAATACTTGAATCCCCCTGTGTCGGAGACGATTGCGGTGTAGATTGCATCCGCAAGTTCCCCTGTGGGTTTAATCCCGAAAACATCTGCTGCAAGAGAATAGATTATCTCACCTGCGGCAGGTGCTGTGGGGATAACTGCATTGACAGTGGCGAAACCGCTGTTTGTTCTGTGGTGGTCGATACACGCCGTATGTTCGCTCTTTGCAAAAACGTCATTCAAGCAACAAAGACGGTCAAGCGTTGCACAATCCACAGAAATATACGCATCAAAAACCTGTCCCTCTTGCGCTTCGGCAAGGGGATTCCAGATAAATCTCAGATGATGGGGAACATCATCTGTTTTTATGCACACAGCGGCGTTCTTGCCAAGGGATTTTAATAAATACCACAAGCCAAGGCAAGAGCCGATACAGTCGCCGTCAGGGTTTACGTGCCCGATAACGGCGATGTTGTCGTGCTTTTCAATAAAATCTTTAATTTCAATCAAGCTCATCAGATATCACCTTCGTTAATCTTATTTATAAGCTCGTTGATGTGCATACCGTAATCAACTGAACGGTCAAGCACAAATGTGAATTCGGGAGTAATACGAAGATTAAGGCGGGATGAAATCTCACGGCGGATATAGCCGGATGCACTCTTAAGTGCTTTGAGAGCATCCTGCTTTGCATCTTCGTCGCCCATAACGGAAACGTGCGCCTTTGCATACTTAAGATCCTTTGTAACATCCACCGCCACAACAGATGTCATAGTGGGGATACGGGGATCTTTAAGAGTGCGGATTATTGATGCAAGTTCCCGCAAAACTTCTTCTTTGATTCTATCTATTCTGTTATTTGCCATTTAGATTACCTTTCCACTTCTTCCATATCAAATGATTCGATAATATCGCCCTCTTTGATATCGTTGAAGTTCTCTATGCCGATACCGCATTCATAACCGGAAGCAACTTCTTTGGCGTCGTCCTTGAAACGTTTGAGTGAAGAAAGGACACCCTCGTGGATAACGATGCCGTCGCGGACAATACGAACCTGAGAATTACGCTGAATCTTACCTTCCTGAACGTAACCACCGGCAATAGTACCAACGCCTGATACCTTAAAGGTATTACGAACTTCCGCATGACCATATACAACCTCTTTGAACTGAGGAGCAAGCATACCTTTCATAGCGGCTTCGATTTCTTCTATTGCTGTGTAGATAACTCTGTATGTGCGGATGTCAACATTATCCCTTGCGGCGGTGGAAACTGCCTGTGCATTGGGACGAACGTTGAAGCCGACGATAATTGCGTCAGATGCGGCAGCGAGCATAACGTCGCTCTCTGTGATACCGCCAACGCCGCCGTGGATACAAGCAACACGGACTTCCTCGTTGGAAAGTTTTTCGAGAGACTGTTTAACTGCCTCAACGCTACCCTGAACGTCTGCTTTAACGATGATATTGAGTGTCTTCATCTCGCCCTCTTTAATGTGGTCAAAGAGTGAATCGAGTGAAACGGCTCTACGTGCCTGATTTGCTTCTTCTTTTGCTTTGAACTTTCTTGCTTCAACAACTTCTCTTGCTTTGCGCTCGTCAGCAACTGCATAGAAAAGGTCGCCGCCTTCGGGAACTTCGCTTAAACCGATAATCTCAACAGGAACGGAAGGACCTGCTTTCTTAACCTGATTGCCACGGTCGTCAACCATTGCACGGACTCTGCCGACAGCCGTACCTGCCACAACTACGTCGCCTACACGGAGAGTACCGTTCTGAACGAGAACTGTAGCAACAGGGCCTCTGCCCTTATCAAGCTGTGCCTCAACGACTGTACCTTTACCCATTCTGTCGGGGTTGGCTTTCAGTTCTTTCATATCTGCAACGAGAGTAACCATCTCAAGCAGATCGTCAATACCCTGATTGAACTTTGCAGAGATAGGCACACAGATTGTGTCGCCGCCCCATTCCTCGGGAACGAGATCGTGCTCTGTGAGTTCCTGCTTGATTCTGTCGGGGTTAGCACTCTCTTTATCAATCTTGTTGATTGCGATAATGATTGTAACACCTGCGGCTCTTGCGTGGTTGATTGCTTCAACTGTCTGGGGCATGATACCGTCATCAGCCGCAACAACGATGATTGCAATATCTGTTACCTGCGCACCACGGAGACGCATTGCTGTAAATGCTTCATGACCTGGTGTGTCGAGGAATGTGATTTTCTTGTCGTTGATTCTAACTCTGTAAGCACCGATGTGCTGTGTGATACCACCTGCCTCTTTCGCAATAACGTTAGTGTTGCGGATAGCATCAAGGAGTGATGTCTTACCGTGGTCAACGTGGCCCATAACAACAACTACAGGTGAACGCGGTTTTAATGATTCGGGTGCATCCTCTACGTCGTTGAAGAGTTTGTCTTCTTCAGTAACGATAATGAGTTTGTTTACGATAAAGCCAAGGTCTTCACCTACAAGTGAAGCAGTATCAAAGTCAATTGTCTGTGAAACTGCCGCCATAATGCCAAGTTCAAAGAGTTTCTTAACAACTGTTGTAGCAGGAACTTTCATAAGTTCTGCAAATTCGCCAACGGAAATCTCGTCGGGAACTTCGATAACAGTAGGTTCTTTCTTCTCTTCTTCCTTTTTCTTGGGCACGTTCTTGTTTTGAACTACTGCCTTTTCCTGTTTCTTGGGGCCTTTTTTGATTTTCTGTTTTGTCTGTGAATTGTCGTCGATGTCTACGAGTTTCTCAATCTTCTCTGTGTCCAGCTTGTCAAGGTCAACTACGTTCTGACGTGTGTCAATAACCTTACGTGTGTCCTCTTTCTTAATCTCGATAGACTCGATGTCGCTGTTTTCAGAAACGGATTTTTTAAGCTGCTCAAGTTCTTCCTTACGTTTCTTGTCAAGCTCTGCCTTCTTCTGCTTTTCAAGGCGTTCCTGTTCTTTCTTCTTAGCAATCTTTGCTGCCTGTTCTTTAGCGGCTTTCTCTTTCTCTGCTTTTTCTTTAGCAGCTTTCTCTTCCGCTTCTTTCTTTGCAGCCGCTTCTTCAGCAGCTTTCTTTGCTGCCTCTTCTGCGGCTTTCTTCGCTTTCTTTGCTTCACGCTCTGCAGCCGCTTTCTCACGCTCTGCAGTAAGTGCCGCATTAATCTTTGTATATGCCTCTAATATAGTATCTCCGTTGTCGTATTCTTTGAGATGACGTGCGAAGAACACATTGATCTCATCCCCTGTGATGGATGCGGTAGTATTCTTCTTGTCAATATCATACTTTGCAAGGAGTTCTGTCATTTCCTTGACGCTCATGCCAAACTTTTTGGCGAAATCGGATAATTTAATCTTTGTTCCACCGTTTGTCATAATACTTCACCTCCGTTAATATTTGCCGTAATCTTATTATCTATACTTTTCGCAAAACCTGCATCGCAAATGGCTACCGCCGCCGCAAACTCTTTGCCGATTGTGTGGCCAAGTTCGGCTTTGGTTCCGATTGATATATATGATACATTATAGTATGCACAACTGTCCGTGATGCTCTTAAATGTATTGGCACTCACATCCTCGGCTATAAGCACAAGATGTGCCGAGCCGTTTCTGATGGATTCCTTAACGGCACTTTCGCCGCTTGAAACTTTACCTGCTCTCTTTGCAAGTGAAACTGTTGTAGGAATTATAATATCAATCACATCCAATAATATCAGATAATTGGCTGTACACTTCATCAGATACAGCCGAACGCAGAATTGCCGATATGCGTTTTTTCTTAATTGCAGCGTTTAAGCATTTTTCCGATTTGCAAAGGTAAGCGCCTCTGCCTGTATCGCCTATTGACACATTACCGTCGGAATCTTTGCCTATACGGATAAATTCGTGTCTGTCTGCTTTTTTACCGCAACCTGCGCAGGTCCGCGTGTTTTTGGGGTTTCTCATTCTTCGTCGCCTTCTTCGGCATCATCGCCCTTTGAGAAATCAAAATCTCCCAGGGAGCCGGTGAAGATATCGCCGATTGTGGTGGTTGTTGTACCCCAGTCATTGTAATTGTCTGCCTCTGTGTCGGGCTTAATGTCAATCTTGTAGCCGCAGAGTTTAACTGCGAGACGAGCGTTTTGACCGTCTTTACCGATTGCAAGTGAGAGAACACTTGGATCTACGAACACAAGTGCTGCTCTTTCTGCCTCGTTAATCTTAACATCTGTGATATCAACGGGAGCAAATGCAGAACGGATCATTTTAACGGGATCGTCATAGTAGAGAACAATGTCAACTTTCTCGCCGTTTAATTCATCCATAACTTTCTGGATTCTCATACCGTTTTTACCTACACACGCACCGATTGGTTCAACGTCTTTGTCGTGAGAGATAACTGCAACCTTTGTTCTTGAACCGGCAACACGTGAGATTGCTTTGATCTCAACTGTTCCGTCTGCGATTTCGGGAACTTCCAGTTTGAGGAGGTTCTCGACAAGACCTGTTCTTGTTCTTGAAACCATAATAGCGGGTTCATTGAAACGAACTTTTTCCGTTTTAACATTAGCCACATAGAGCTTTAACTGCTGATGGAAATAGTAACGGTCTGTAGGGGACTGTTCGTTTGCGGGGAGGATTGCTTCAAGCTCTCCAACCTGTTTGCCCAGCCCCATACCGATATCAATATAGATATCGTTGCCTTTGCTGCGCTGAATGATACCTGTAATCATTCCGTTCTGGAGTGATGCGAATTCGGAGAGCATAATCTGTCTCTCTGCTTCACGCACTCTCTGCACAACCATCTGTTTTGCTGCCTGAGCTGCAATTCTGCCGAACTCCTTGGGAGTGTCTTCGATGTTCAAGATATCCCCAACTTCGATAGATGGATCAATCTCCTTTGCTTCGTCAACGAGAATCTGGAGCATATCGTCCTCAATCTCGTCATCTGTTGCAACAACTTCTTTCTGGATGTAAACTTTCACATCGCCATTTTTGCGGTTCAAGTCAACTTTGAAGTTTTCGTTTGCTGTGTTGTAGTTCTTTTTGTAAGCAGATACTAACCCTGCCTCAAGTGCTTCAAGGACAATCTCCTTGTCAATGCCTTTCTGCTCTGCGATTTCGTTTAACGCACGCATAAATTCAGCGTTTATCTTAGCCATTTTTCCAAATCCCTCCGTATTAATTAAAATATGCCGTCAAGGCTTAGTTTTACTGATGTTGTTTCCGACTGTGGAATTGTGAATTCTCCTCCGTCGGTTTCGAGTGTTATGATTCCGTCTGCGAATGAAACGAGTGTGCCTGATATCACTTTTGCACCGTTCACCGCTTTGTAGAGACCGACGTCTACTTTAGTTCCGATAAATCTTGCAAAATGCTCTGCCGTTCGAAGTGCTCTGTCAAGCCCCGGGGACGAAACCTCAAGCATATATGCAACATCTATTGGGTCTTCCTTGTCCAGTGCATCGGAAAGCGCTCTTGAAACTGCTTCACATTCGTTAAGTGAAACGCTTCGCTCTTCCTCCGCCATGTCAAGAAAAATCCGCAGATAGTAGTCGCTGCCCTCTTTCTTGAATTCAATGTCGTACACGGTGCAACCGTTTGCCGCCGCAATCGGGGTAACGAGCGCATTAACCGCCGACACTACATCTGATTTCTTCATCACACCACTCCTTAAGTAGTTGCTTAATACAAACGAAAGAGTGGGTTTTGTCAACCCACTCCTTCGCGTTAGTAATTATTGTCAATACATAATATACCACAGTATTCCATAAAATGCAAGAGTTTTTTGAATTTTTTTCAAATCTTCACGGGCGAATTATAATAATCAGCACCCGAGGGGCGGATTTTGCCGTCTGTTGCGGCAAGTGAAGATATGTCCGTTGCTAGAATGTCGTATATAAACGAACTGTTTTCATTTCCCTCAAAATCCGCAGTTTTAACCACAAAGGGGAGAGTTGCCTTGTCCTTTGCGTTCTTTATAAACGCCGCACCCTTTTCCGTCATACCGAGGACACGGATATAGTCTGCTTTGGTTTCTTTCTCCATACCGATAAGCCCTGCAAGAACTGTCCGCTTTACTCTGCTTGATGTGTATCGTTTGCTTGTAAGGGATGCGAAAAATTCTTCGAGTGTTGTGGATTGTTTGGCGGATGTAATAAGTTTATTTTCAAATCCGTCCTCAATTCCGGGGATGTTTTTAAGTTTACCTGCATCTGCGGTGCGGTAAAACCCGAGAATAAACTGTTCCAATCTGTTTGTATCATAACGGCAACCGTCGGGAACAGACGGGACGAGTGATGATATGTCATCGCCCTTTGCAAGTGCATTTCTTATAGCGGTAGAGGATGCAAATATCCCCTCGGCTTTTTCGCTTCTGTGGTCAGCACCCTGCCTTGTTATAGGGTATACCTCAAAATCCGCACCTGACTTTATCATTTCCGCAATATAATTCACGCCAAGCATATCGTTGGGGTTATTGATGACTTCTTCCATATGGGGGTAGAGGGTTGCAACCGCTTCACGGAGTGCAACGGGGTAACCTTTGCCCTCGTTCATAAGGGATTCTATTTTATCTTTTAATGCATCGTCTTCATTGGCAAGGATTTTTGCACAACCGACAAGTTTCTCTCTGTCGCCACATTCACTTCCGAAACTTATGGCGTCTATGCATCCCGTGGCTTTGAGCATTTCGACTCCGCCACGTGCAAAGATTTCTGCCGACTGGAGAACGTATCGTACAGGTAATTCTATAACGAGATCAGCACCGTTTTGGAGAGCAACTTTTGCCCTTAACCATTTGTCAAAGGTTGCCACATCCCCACGTTGAACGAAAGAACCGCTCATAACACAAACAGCCACATCACAGTTTGAGAGTTTCTTTGCCTGTTCAATCTGATATTTGTGTCCGTTGTGGAACGGATTGTATTCGCATATAATACCTACTGCTCTCATGGTTTCACCCCTTATCTGCCTGTGATGTATAAAGTATAACACAAGATTTTGCAGAGTGCAATGATTGATTGCGGGACGATGTGGGCATCGTCCCCTACGATAAGATACGAATGGAGGAACATGTAGGGGCGGATGCCCACATTCGCCCGTTGTATTCTTGTGCCCTCTGCGACTCGCTTCTCTCCCTCGTCGTTCGAATCGCTCCATTAAAACAAAAAATGGTACACCCCTTGAAAAGGGGTATACCATTTTATATGCCTGATGCGATGAATATGCTACGCATCTTCCCTGCTCGTCGACCGTGCCTTTGGCACAGTACCCGACATCGCACCACTCGGCTAAGGGACAGTTCCCCGAACTATCCCTTTTAACGCCTCGTGCCCTCTCAGCGTTCGAATCGCCGCATTAAAATCAAAAACGACACACCCCTCAAGAGGGATGTGTCGTTTTTATATGCCTGATGCGATTCGAACGCACGACCTTCAGAGTCGGAGTCTGACACTCTATCCAGCTGAGCTACAGGCACATATCAAAGTCATTATACATAAAAATAAAAACGATGTCAAGGTGGGAGAAGTGTCGGTATTTGACGAATGCTTTATTTGCTTTTTTGTTTTCCAATTGTAGGGTTCGGCGCTTGACGACGAACCGAAAAAACGAACGGTGCATCGTAAACGCTGCACCCTACAACCGTAACCTCTGTAACCCCCAATTTTTTTCTACCTTAAAATATATCTAAAATATTGACATATCACGGAAAAAAGGATATACTATTAAGATGAATTATAATGAGGTATTATGACTATTCCTGAAAGGATGATATACATTATGCAAAAATTAGGACTTAACGAAATCCGCGAGAAATTTTTGTCATTCTACGAGAGCAAGGGACACCTCAGATTACCAAGTTTCCCCCTTATTCCGAGAGATGACAAAAGTTTGCTCTTGATCAATGCGGGTATGGCTCCGTTGAAGCCATACTTCACAGGTAAGGAAACTCCACCCCGCAAGAGAGTTACTACCTGCCAGAAGTGTATCCGCACGCCCGATATTGACCGTGTAGGTAAAACTGCCCGCCACGGCACATATTTCGAGATGCTCGGTAACTTCTCATTCGGCGATTACTTCAAAAACGAAGCAACTGCATGGGCTTGGGAATTTGCTACAGAAGTTCTTGAACTCCCCGTGGACAAACTCTGGGTTACTATCTACGAGGACGACGATGAGGCATTTGACATCTGGACAAAGAATGTAGGCGTTGCTCCCGAACGTATCGTTCGTATGGGCAAAGAGGACAACTTCTGGGAAATCGGTACAGGTCCCTGCGGACCTTGTTCAGAACTTTACTTTGACCGCGGTCCCGAAGCGGGTTGCGGTTCTCCCGATTGTAAAGTTGGTTGCGAGTGCGACAGATACGTAGAATTCTGGAACCTTGTATTCACACAGTTTGATAAGGACGAAGACGGCAACTACAACCGTCTTGAACATCCCAATATTGATACAGGTATGGGCCTTGAGAGAATCGCTTGTATTATGCAGGGCGTGAATAATCTTTTCGAGGTTGACACAGTCCGCAACATTATGGCGAAGATAAGCGAACTTGCAGGAGTTAAATACGGAGATAACGACAAAACTGACGTATCTCTCCGTGTTATTACCGACCATATCCGTTCCACAACATTTATGATTGCCGACGGCGTACAGATAAGCAACGAGGGCAGAGGTTACGTTCTCCGCCGCCTCCTCCGTCATGCCGCAAGACACGGTAAACTTTTAGGGTTAGAGGGTGCATTCCTCTACAAGGTAGTTGATACCGTTGCAAAGGAAAACCTTACTGCATACCCCGAACTTACCGAAAAAGCAGATTATATCAAGAAGATGATTGAGATAGAGGAAAAACGCTTTGCCGAAACAATCGGCGACGGCCTTGCCATCCTCGAAAATTATGTTGATGCAATGAAAGCCGAGGGTAAGACAACCCTTTCAGGTGCAGATGCATTCAAACTCTATGACACATACGGATTCCCCCTTGACCTTACAGTAGAAATTCTCTCCGAACAGGGATACAAAGTTGACGAGGACGAATTTACATCCTGTATGGCAGAGCAGAAGAAACGCGCCCGTGAAAACCGTGCAAACGGCGAGGGCGATGCGTGGAAAGACGATGAACTCAAAGCTGTATACGATGCTCACGAAAACACATTTGTCGGCTATGATATGACAGAGTGCGATTGTGAGATTACAGCAATTATCAGCGGCAACGCAAGTGTTGATTCGGCTGATGAGGGAACAGTTACACTTATGCTTGACAAAACTCCTTTTTACGGAGAGGGCGGCGGTCAGTGCGGAGATAAGGGTATTATCAAAGCAGCAAACGGTACTGTCCGCATAGACAATACAAAGAAAACTGCAGAGGGCAAGTTCCTCCATACAGGTGTTATCACAGAGGGCACAATCTCCGTTGGGGATAAGGCAACTGCAACTGTTGATGCTGATCTTCGCGCCGCAACAGAGAAGAACCATTCCGCAACACATCTTTTGCAGAAAGCACTCCGTCAGGTAGTAGGTCAGCACGTTGAACAGGCGGGTTCATTCGTAAACGGCGACCGTCTCCGTTTCGACTTCTCTCACTATGAGGCAGTAACACCCGAACAGCTTAAAGAAGTTGAAGCAATCGTAAACAGAGAGATTGCAGCTGCTCTTGATGTTACCTGCAAAGAGATGCCTATCGACGAAGCGAAGAAACTTGGTGCAATGGCACTCTTCGGCGAGAAGTACGGCGATGTTGTAAGAGTTGTTAAGATGGGTGATTTCAGCACAGAACTTTGTGGCGGAACACACGTTTCCAACACATCACGAATCGGACTTTTCAAGATTCTTTCCGAGACAGGTATTGCCGCAGGTGTAAGAAGAATCGAGGCAATCACAGGTCTTAATATCTTAGATAAACTCAACGAAACAGAGACAAATCTTGCATCCATCTGCGGTGCGCTCAAATGTACGGTAAACGATGCAGTTGCAAAGATTGAGGCAAACTTTGCCGAGGTTAAGTCGTTGGAAAAAGAACTTGCCGCACTTAAAGAGAAGATGGCAAGTGGCGGCCTTGACGATGTTAAGAAAGGCGCAACCGATATTGGCGGTGTAACCTTTATGACAGGTGCATTTGCTGATGTTGATATTAACACAGCACGTAAGATGGCAGATAATATCAAAGCGGAATATGACTGTGCACTGGTTGTATTTGCAGTTTACACAGCCGACAAGGCAAACCTTATTGCTGCGGCAACAGATGCGGCAGTTAAGAAAGGTATCCACTGCGGTAATATCGTAAAAGAGATTTCCGCATTCGTTGGCGGTAAAGGCGGCGGCAGACCTGATTCTGCACAGGCAGGTGGCTCTGACTCCAAAGGTGTTGACAAAGCACTTGAAGCCGCAAAAGAAGTTGCATCCAAACAGGTAAATGCATAAGAGAGGATAATTGATATGGATAACTGTATATTTTGCAAAATCATAAAAGGCGAGATTCCCTCAACTGTTGTGTATGAAGATGATGTTATGATTGCATTCAAGGATCTTAATCCCGTGGCACCCGTTCACGTGTTGATGATTCCCAAAATGCATATATCTTCTGCGGCAGAGATTACAGAAGAAAATGCTCACGTTGTTGCACACATCTTCAATAAAGCAAAGGAAGTTGCGGAGATTATGGGCATCGGCAACAGCGGATTCCGTATAGTTAATAACTGTGGCGAGAATGCAGGACAGACAGTTATGCATCTGCACTTTCACTTGATAGGCGGCAAGACCTTATTGTGGCCGTAAGCCGAAAGAGAATAACCCGAACCCGCCTTAAACGGCGTAATTTCGGTATATTTCGGCTTGTCATCCTTGCAAGGCGTCAGCCTTGCGGCGTCTTCCGCACCAAAATCTCCGCAAAATTCCATCCGTTTAAGGTCAAGGAATTTTCAAAGTGAGGATTTTTGTGTTGTGCGAGGCAAAAACGCAGGTAATCCTTGACGGATTGCCGAGTATTTTAACAAAGCGAAAGCGAAAATCCGCCTTTGAAAATCGTGGTTCGGATTATTCTCTTTCGGCTGTGTGTCAAAAATAAGAGGCGCATCTCGCACCTTTTCGAAACTCGAAATACACAAAGTATGACTTCGTTTCGAAAAGGCACAATCTACTTGCTTATTTTTCACGCGTATATTTTCAAAGGAGTAACAAATGCTATTCGATTCTCACGCACATTTTGATGACGAACGTTTTGACGATGACCGCCACCAGTTGCTTTGCTCAATGGCAGAGAACGGCGTTTCCAATATTGTAAATATCGGCGCAGACCTTCAGTCGAGCCGAAATTCCGTTTTACTTGCAGAGGCGTATGATTTTATCTATGCGGCAGTCGGCGTTCATCCTCACGATGCTAAGGATATGACAGAGGACACAATCTCCGAACTTAAAAAACTTTCAGCCCACCAAAAGGTTGTGGCAATCGGCGAGATCGGTCTTGATTATTATTACGATAATTCCCCAAGGGAAACACAAGGGTACTGGTTCGACAGACAGATGAAACTTGCTTATGAACTTAACCTCCCCGTTATAATCCACAGCCGTGATGCTACAGAGGACACAATTGCAATATGCAAAGCCAATAAAATCCACGGCGGTATCATCCATTGCTATTCGGGCAGTGTGGAGAGTGCAAAGATTTACCTTGATATGGGCTATCACATTTCCTTTGCGGGGCCCGTAACATTCAAAAACGCCCGTGCGCTTCCCGAAGTTGCGAAGATTGTGCCCGAGGACAGGTTGCTCATTGAAACGGATAGCCCTTATATGGCACCCGAACCCCACAGAGGAAAGAGAAACAGTTCCATTTATGTGCGGCACGTAGCGGAGAAAATAGCAGAACTTCGCGGAGTGTCAACAGAGCACATTGCAAAAATAACATCAGACAATGCGAAAGCGTTGTTTAATATTAAATAACAATTCAATATAAGGAGAGATATAAAATGAACAGAGAAGCAATTATCAAAGCGGCAACAGACAAGTTCGCGGCACTTATCGACGAACAGCTTGACCGTGTAGAGAAAATGAAAGAAACAAAGGATTTTATCGACTATTCAAAGCTTGATAAACTCATTATCGGCGTTTGCGGCGGCGACGGCATCGGCCCTGCAATCACACACGAAGCACACAGAATCCTTGAATTCCTTTTAGAGGACAAAGTTAAGGCAGGTAAAGTTGAATTCAAAGTGATCGACGGCCTTACAATCGAGAACCGTGTTGCGGCAAACAAAGCAATCCCTGATGACGTTCTTGCAGAACTCAAAGCTTGTCATGTTATTTTGAAAGGCCCAACAACTACTCCCCGCGCAGGAGATCCCTGGCCCAATATTGAGAGCGCAAACGTTGCAATGAGAAAAGAACTTGACCTCTTTGCAAACGTTCGTCCCGTAAAAGTTCCCGAGCAGGGCATTGACTGGACATTCTACCGTGAAAATACAGAGGGTTCTTACGCAATCGGTAGCAAGGGTGTTCACGTAAACGACGATCTGGCTATGGACTTTTGTGTAACTACAACAGAGGGTAGTGAGAGAATTGCACGTGCCGCATTTGAATATGCTAAAAAAGCAGGTAAGACAAAAGTTACAGCCGTTACAAAAGCAAATGTTGTAAAGACAACAGACGGTAAGTTCTTGAATATCTGCAAGGAAGTTGCAAAGGAATATCCCGAAATCGAGTTCGATGACTGGTACATAGATATTATGACAGCGAAACTTGTTGACGAGAAAAGACGTACACAGTTCCAGGTTCTCGTTCTCCCTAACCTCTACGGCGATATCTTAACAGACGAAGCCGCTGAATTCCAGGGCGGTGTAGGTACTGCAGGAAGTGCTAACATCGGTAAGAAATACGCTATGTTTGAGGCAATCCACGGTAGTGCACCCAGAATGGTTGCCGAGGGCAGAGACAAATACGCAGATCCCTGCTCAATCATCCGTGCAGATGTAATGCTTTTGGAGCACATTGGCGAAGTTGATGCTGCAAAACGTCTTGAGAGAGCACTTGACAAATGTATGTACGAGGAGAAGAAACTTGTTATCACAGGCCGTGATACAGGTGCAACAGGTGCAGAGTTTGCAGATTACATCATGGAAACAATCAAAGCAGATATGTAATCGAACGAAAAACACATATAAACTAAAATTTTAAGGTGGAAAAAAGAGTGAAAGAAAAGAGTGTTTCACCGGTTGTCATCAAGCGTTTGCCCAGGTATTACAGATATCTGGGTGAACTTTTGGGTAAAGGTGTACTTAGAATATCCTCCAAGGATTTAAGTAATCTTATGGGGGTTACTGCATCCCAGATTCGTCAGGACTTAAACTGTTTCGGCGGATTCGGTCAGCAGGGTTACGGTTATAATGTGGAACTTCTGCATACTGAAATGGGTGCAATCCTTGGTCTTGACAGGGGTTATAAAACTATAATTGTCGGCGCAGGTAACCTTGGTAAGGCACTTGCAAAGCACAGTAATTTCCGTAAGCGCGGATTTAACCTTATCGGTATATTCGATGCGGATAAATCTCTCGTTGGCAAGGAGATAAACGGCATTACTGTTGAACATTCTGATGACATGGAATCATTCGTTAAAGCCAATCATCCCCATATTGCCATACTTGCGCTTCCCAAGAGTGCAGTTGAATATGAGGCAAACCGACTTGTTAAACTTGGCGTTAAAGGGATATGGAATTTCTCTTACGGAGAATTGCATCTTCCCGATGGGGTTGCCGTTGAGAATGTTCACTTAAGCGATTCTCTTATGACTCTGTCATATAAACTCACACAACTTGAGGATGCGGAGGGTTAATCTGTTATGACACGGCTTATAGTTGTCCGCCACGGAGAAAGCGAAGCCAATCGGCAACAGCGTTTTGCAGGGAGTTGGGATGTAAATCTTACAGACCTCGGCAGACGACAGGCGCAACTCGTAGCGGAGTATCTTAAAAGTTATGATATAGATAAGGTTTATGCGAGTAATCTTACACGTGCAATGGAAACGGCACGTCCCATTGCGGAATCACATGGTCTTACTGTTGAGACGGAAGTCGGTGTCCGTGAGATACACGGCGGCGCATGGGAAGAGATGTACTATATTGATATACTTAAAAAATACGGCGATGACTATAATGTGTGGCTGACCGACATCGGAAATGCCAAGTGCACTGACGGAGAAAGTGTTATGGACCTTTCAATCCGAATTGATGAAGCCCTAAAACGCATAGTTTCCGAAAATGACGGCAAGACGGTTTGTATCGTTTGCCACGGAACACCCGTGAGGGTAATGTCCTGCCTTTGGAAAGGCGAGGACGTACATAACCTTAATTCAGTTTCATGGGCGGCGAATGCATCTGTCTCCATCGCGGAATATAAGGATGCGGATTCTCTCCCCGAAGTTAAGATGTACGGCTACACAGAGCATCTTGCAGATTGTGTTACAAGACTTCCCGATACAGTATAAAAAGGAGGACTTTCAATGGATAAGAAAAAGGCGCATATGTTAATTGCGGGTATGATTGCGATGGCACTTGCCTTGTCTATCTGTATTTATTTTGGTGTGTTCAAGGAAGGAGACGTCGATGAAGGCACTAATGCGGTGATTTCTGATAAAGCAGAAGTTTATACCAAGGCGTATACAGACTATGCCCAGAACAATCCCGACACTTTTGGCGAGGGTATGCTTCTTTGTGATATCAACGGCGACGATATCCCCGAACTTTTTTCTATGGAAAAATCGGGTTCTGCAATGATCATGAAATATCATAAGTTTGCAGACGGTGTTGTCTTCCCGTATGAAGATCTTGGAGAAATTGTGTTTGACTGTGCCCTTATTACAGAACCAGCTACATTCTGTGAAAGCCCCCGTTCATTTATTGGTTTGTACAGGAACAGGAACACAGGAGAGAGAAACCTTATTGTTTCCTGCATCACTGATAACGATTCGGGATACAGAGAAGATAATTTCTGCATTGTGTCTTTTGACGGAGGAACCATGACCGTTTCCGACAAAAGTGCAAATATATCTGAGGACGGTATCAGAAGTGCCGATAGCAGACGTGATGAGGTTATGGTTGATTATGAATTGATAGAGGGCGGATTACATTTTGCTCATTCGCACAACAGTATCATTGATGATCCGAGGGAAACACTGTATTCACTTATCTCAAAATTCGGGAGCGAATCACCCCTTGCATACGGCGAACTTGCTGACGGAGATTATTATTGCTATGTGAAAGATATCGACCTTGCTACCTGTAAAGCGGTAATTGTTCCCACACAGCAGATAACACTTAAAGAATACAGCACCGCTATTAATGGAAACAGAATAGTTAAAATCAACGACGAGAGCATGAGCATACAGATAAATGAAAAAGAATATGATGAGACCGGCAGAGCATACCTTTATGCGGAGAACGGCAGAGTGTATTCTTTCGTTACTCCTACGGAGGAATCTCCGGAAAGCGTAGTAGAGGGTTATATGAGAAGGCGTCATGTGATGGTTAATATATCCGACAATACGATTGTGCGTTACGGCGTTCTCGGTTATGATGCTGACGGCAATCCCACGGGCTATGAAACTCTCGGCAGAGAGGAAGTATATTCCATAAGGGGATATATGAGCAATTATGCAAGATACTCAATGGGCGGATATTGTAAAGTAGTTATCAGAGGCGGCGAGATTCAGTATCTTGATGTACTCTACAGACCGTAATAAATGGAGAGGGACAGAAGAATTGTAATTGACCGGACAAGAACACGGCTTATCGTGGATATGAAGCACAGTATTCGAATATTAATAAAAGCACAAAACGGCAGAGAATTTTCTCTGCCGTTTTATGGTTGGTATGAATATTATAAGATATACATCACAGATGTAATGTATATTACAAATGAGGCGCATATGCCCAGCAACACTTTGTCATTTATAATAACATCGGTGGGGTCTCCGTGAGAATCACTTTCTATATCAAAACAATATCGCATAACTATAGCGATGACAAAGGGTATACTCCACATCATCTCCGTTGATATATTCTGTATTATTATGGTGTTGTTGATGCACCACAGAGAATAAAAAACGATGGCGAGAGCCGCAAACATATACATCATTTTATCGAGGTATTCGTAGGAATATTTCTTAAGGCACTTCCTTGTGCTTCCCAACGACGTTGAATTTTTGTATTCATTCCGCCTTTTACCCAGAGCAAGAAACAAAGATATGGAAAGTACAGTTAAGTATAACCATGTTGAAACTTCCACACCGATGATCGCCGCACCGAATAAAACTCTTATCACAAATCCCGATGCAAGGATCAGAATATCTATTATGGGGATATTCTTAAGTTTTACGGAATATAGGATATTCAAAAGCAGATAAGTGCCTGTGAAAACGAGAGTCAGCAAATTGTCGCTGAAGAAAATCAGTTCAATCAGAATTGAAAAAAACAAGAGAATCCCGGCAAGTATGTACGCCTTCGCTGTACTGACAGAACCGTTCGCTATAGGGCGGTTCTTTTTTACGGGATGATTTCTGTCTGATTCTGCATCTTTGATATCGTTTAAGATATATACAACACTTGAGAGAAAGCAAAAGCATAAAAATCCCCAGATTATTTTAATTACTTTTGACCAGTCGGTTAAAAAACCGGAGAAGAATATAGGGAATAATACAAACACGTTTTTTGGATATTGATAGACTCTCGCAAGTCGCAAATATTTTCTCATAAAACAACTTCCTTTTTGTTGCCATGATTATTGAAGATATAAGAAGCCAGGAGGATAAATGCATATGCACATGAGTATGTGTACCTCGGCTGAACTTCCATAAGCATCAGTCCGCATTCAAACACCAGCAAAATAACTGTCGGAACTATTATTGTCCTGTTTCCTTTGTTTCGGAATACGGCTATAAAAATCATAATAATAAGTGAAGAATAGTAAAGCAGCGATGCGCAGTAAAAAGCGCTCATCATAGGTTTGTCGCCGTCTCTGCCGTTGTTGGCGTAGGACCAGTATATTCCGTCAAAATCAGAACTTGCAAACACTGTACAGGTTTTATCTGCCAAAAGAGGCAGAATCCTGTGGGGGTTCTCTTTGATTCTCTTCATAAGTTTTGCAGATACGAGTTTCTGCATTTCGTCTTTATTCTGCCCCGCTTCGAAATATAAATTCTGATCCTCTGCCGAAAACATTCCTTTTGTTTCGAAGTTGAACCCCACAAGAATATAAGTGGAATAAGGAACATCGCCGGAGGTTATTTTGTATTTTGTTGCATTGCTGAGATAAAGGATATTGCTCACCGCCGCAAACAAAAGGACGAATGTGCAGACGAGAGCGAGTATTGATTTGATTTTATCATGTGAAAAGATAATCAGGATTATGGCAATATACGAAACAATATAATAAATCCACACACCCCTGAACAGGCATCCAACAGTTAACAATGCTCCGGATATCAGGATTTTTATAAGGCGTTCCTTTGTGGCGGATGATTTGTACGCGCACACAAGGAAATAAAGAGAAGTGATTAAAAACGGCAATGCGAAGTTCTCCGTTGCAAATACTGCACAGTATGCGATTGACGGAGGGAAAAATGTATACAGCCACGCAGCGGCTATTCCTGCTTTTCTGTTGCATAACAAGGTGCACAATTTGTATATAACGGGTATGCACATTACGGAGAGCAGAATGTGCAGATATTTTATGAGCAATATGTTGGCACCGGAAAATCTGAAGATGATCCCGCATACCAGGGGGTAAAAGGTCATATGCGGGAATCTGTGAAAATAAGATTTTTGTAAAAATGGGTTGTTGCCATTGGCAAAGGCAACCGCGCTTTCATACATGGTTTTGTAGTCGCTGACGGGTGCAGTTTCCGTTATATGAACATATATTATCCTTATAACCGCCGCCATCAACATCGATATAATAATGGCAATCCTTACTTTTTTGTCGTCGCTGACTTTCGAAGCAAATATTACTCCACATGCCGCTGTCAAACAGTAACATATTCCGAAAACAAGATCTCCTGCGTTCAGCAGTCGGTACCTGCTTAAAAGGAAAAATGCCACAAAAGCAAAAAGCAGAGAAAAAACCATAATCATTGATTTTTTTATAAAATTCATCTTCTTACCTCTGAATTCTTTTCTCGCAAAATTTTCTGTGATTTCTGTCTGAAAGCGATATTTGAAAATCATCTTTCATAATGATATTCTCCTTTTTTCTTCTTTTTTATTTATGGTAAGGAAATCTACCCGAATCTCTGATAATTTTAACACATATGTAGTCATTTGTCAACATATGTGTTCATAATACGCAAAAAAACGGCATATACTATTTTTGAGGTGAGAATATGCATATACCTATGCTGGATTCGACGAAAGTCGGAAAAACGGTCGCATTTTTCAGACGTCAAAAAGGAATTTCCCAGGAAGTTTTAAGCGGATTGGCTGATATAGGGAGAAGTCATCTGAGCGCTATAGAACGCGGGGAACGTAAGCCAACGCTGGAAACATTATTCAGAATATGCACTGCACTTGATATAAAGATGAGTACATTTGTTATCAAGTTGGAAGAAATGCTATAAAAAAGCGGAAGAGATAACTCTTCCGCTTTTAATTTGCTTATATTCTGATTAAAACAACCCGGGAATGTTCATGCCGCCTGTGAGTTTGCCGAGTTTTTCGGAGTTTGCTCCGTCAACCTTTTTCATAGCGTCATTTACTGCTACGAGGATAAGGTCCTCAAGCATCTCAACATCGTCGGGGTCAACAACTTCGGGGCTTAACTTGATTGCTGTAATCTCTTTCTTACCCGATACTGTTACTGTAACTGCACCGCCGCCTGATGTCGCTTCAAATTCTGCAACTTCAAGTTCTTCCTGCATCTTAAGCATATCCTGCTGCATTTTCTGGGCCTGTTTGATCATATTGCTCATATTACCCATTCCGCCCATACCGCCCATAGGGGGCATTCTGTGTTTTGCCATAGTGAATATCTCCTTTGTGATTAATTTTTAACGTATTTGCTTAAAAGCGCCTGTTGATGCTTCATATAAGAACGAGACGCCGTTTGACAAATTAATGGAATAACAAGGTACTGCAGTCATCGAAATATAATCAGCACCGCTGTCATGACCGGGGACGCAGTAGCCGATAGTTATTGATGTTATGCAATTATGTATATTTCCGTCCCTTACGGGATTATTCATAAATTCTATAAGAACGGATGTAACGGGAAGCATTTCTCCGTCTTTTCCGACGGGTTTGGAATTAAGTGTGTACCATCTTCCTGTAAGTGTAATGGTATTACCGCTACAGGTGGCATTGATTAAACTGTCAAATATAAAGTGTCCGTATGCCTTCTGTCCTATACAGTAGGAACCGTCATTATTTCTTGTGATAATATAATTATTCTTGATACCATTGGATTTAAGAGCTTTCTTGATTTCGCTTTTTGCATTTTTGTCTGTAATCTGAACTTTGGATGTGTAAGTGAAGTTCACATTGACGGGCATCACCTCGAAAGAACCGGGATTGTCTGTGGAAAGGGGGATAATGTTGCTGTCAATGTAGATGTTGTTGTCGGATAAGATACTCGTTGTGTCAGCCACAACGGTTTTAGAAACGGTGGAGGAATTCTTCACGGAATTGAGCATAAAACCTATAAGAAAGATATTGATGCCTACAAATAAAACTATAAGAAAACTCTTCATTCTTTCCCAATTCATAAGGTGTACCCTCCTTTCCGTGATTTTTAATATCAGTTGATAACGACGGTTTTTCCGTCCGCTGTACGAACAGCCCAGGCAGATTTCAGCAGTGGCGAACCGTCGGATATATATACGGGATAAAGGTCGCGGATAACTTGTCCCTGCATATCGTTCTCTGCCATCAGTTTGTCAAGCGCCTCGATGGTTGATACACCGTCGGTTGACTGCTCTGCAGATTTGTAGTATGTCATCATCTGTCTGTATGATGTTATCTTCCCGTCCACAACGGTTATCTCAACGGCGTGGTTCATCGCCTGATGTGAGGTGGTCTGGGGAAGACTGATATTCACCTGAGCCCCATCGGCGAAGTAGTCCATTGTCAGCATAAATGAATTTGAACCTGCGTCGATAACGTCCGAGGAAATATTGATATTAAGCGGGGTTGATGGGAAAACCTCGCCCCACATATGGTTTACAAAGTCCACACATCCAAGCAGACCGCCATAGAAATCTGAACCGCCGAGAGGGATTCCCTTGGAGTTGTTTACTGATTTATATTCTATGAGACCGTTGGTGTGAAATTTTACAGAAGCGTAGTTCTCTACATAGAGCACAGAATTGTCTTTCTCAGTATATTTTCTTGTGTTGTCAGCGTTGCATCCGAATTGACGGAGTACACCCTCGACAACTTCGGGATTGAATTCGCCATCGGAGTATATAGGGTTAATCTCCTCCACCATATTGTTAATCTGTTTGTTAAGCTGGATGAGAACTCCGGAATCTATAATAACTTTCTGTAGACCGCCTGTAGCGGCTTTGTCAAAATTAAGTTCAGAGGAGTATGCGATACTGCCGATGGAATGACTTGCGTAGGAATCTACCATACTGTCAAACACCTGTTTGCTCATGCTTACGGGGACTTTTGTTATTTCCGATGTTGCCTGATTGCGAATGTATACGTTCACAGTATTGGATGCCACGTCGTTTGCGGTTATAATAAATTCCCTGACAGGTGCGGAATCCGGTTTATTCTGATAAGAACCCAGGATATTCAAGAAAAGCGCCGAGTCATATGCCACGGGATATACCACATGGATAGAGCGCGTTTTAAGTGCCACCGCCCATTCCTGCTCTGTGATTGGGGTAGTTTCCGCACTCTCCAACGCTGTCCGCAATGCAAGTTTTATCTCAGGCAGCATAGCCGCAAACTGTTCACTGTCTGCCGCGTAAACGCTGCGCTTTTCCACGTTGGTTACGATAAGTGTCTTGGGGAATGCAATAGTTTCCTTGGTAAGTGAGGACACAACGGGCTCTTGTTGAGGAGTAAATTTATCCGTTATTATAGCAAAAAAATTATAGCCCTCGGGCCATAATTTTTCGTCTAACCATATTTTGCCCGTAAGAAATACACTGCTGATAATCAGCGCAACAAGTGTATATGTCTTAAGAGTTTCTTTTTTAATCCTTAACTTTAACATTATTGAAGCAGATTAACGAGATCAAGTGGAACAAACCATAATTTTTCAAGGAATGTTTCTTCCAAAAGTGTGATATCAAGACGGATTGCCTGATCGTCAACACCATTTGAAGCGTAAACCATAAGATTGTTTGTGCCATCTTTCAGAGTGATCTGCTGAGCGTAGAGACCACTTGCACCGACAGTTGTTTCCAGCGGCACACCGTCAACGTAAATCTTTTCATAAAGATTTGTTTCTGGATTTAATGAGTACACGGTTATGACGGACCCTTCAACTGCTACTGCGGAAATAACGAATGTTCTCGATGATGTAGTAGACGAAAGAGTTTCGGGATTGATAACTGTAACGAGCCAGTCGCATGAGGAAGCATAGTCGTAAGTGATTGATTCACTTGCGGCAAATCCTGTAAGGGGGCACAGTCCCAAAACCGCTGTCAGAGACAGGGCAATTAAAGTTTTAATAAATCTTTTCATAACAATTTCTCCATATATAAAAAGGTCGGATAAAGACACTCTGAAATTTTACAATATTATTGTATCATATAATTATTACAGCCATATTACAAACACCTTAAAAAACCTTAACAAAAGGAACTTATTCCGACGATTTTTCTACGATTTCGCGGAGTTTGGAAACGCCCTTGTGGTATTTCACTGCAAGTTCCTCGAATGTCATTTTTTTGTATTCCTCACTTGCGCCGAGAGAAATCTCAAGGGTGAGAGGACCATCGTAGACAGAGGAATTAAGCTTTTCGGCATATTTTTCCCAGTCGATGCTTCCGTCAAAAGGAATCCAATGCTTGTCGCCCCTCATCTCGGGTGCGCTGTACCATGCGGCACCGTGGTTGTCGTGAATATGTACGGCGGTAAGTCGGTCAGCATATTTTGCCATATAGTCTGTTGTGGGTGCGTATACATTGTTGTGTCCCACATCCCAGCAAAAGCCGTGAAAATCACTTACATTTTTGATAACCGCATCAAGATGGGGATATGGCTCAACATTTTCAAACGCCAGATGGACACCCTTGTTTTCGGCATAATCGCAGAGGCGTTTGTGCCTTTCGATACCGATGTCGGAAACGGGTGGAGGATTTTTAAGGAAAGTGGTGTGAAGCACAACGGTAGGGATTCCGGCACTATGGCAGAAATTTATCCTTTCTTTCTGAATCTCAATATAATCATCGCCGTCAATACCCTCTGCCCATACTGAATTAACTGTTGAAATAGGCCCGTGAATATTGCAGACTTCAAGACCTGCCTTGATTGCTCCATTATAGAGAGGAGCAATATCATCCCCTACAAAGTAACTGAGCATAACGCAGTCAAATCCTACTTCTTTCAGGAATGGAAACTGTTCTTCCATCGGCACAGTTGTAGCCCAGATGGGGGCTGTTCCTATTTTTCTCATAACAAGGTCAATCCTTTCAGTTGTTTTCTGTTTTGATAGGAAGTTTAATAATAACCTCGGTACCTTTTGTAAATACGCTGTGTATCTCGATTGTACCTTCGTGTGCTTCGATGATTTCTTTTGCAATTGCAAGGCCCAGACCTGTTCCGCCCTGTGCTCTTGCACGTGCCTTGTCAACTCTGTAAAACCTCTCAAATATGTGAGCAAGGTCTTTCTTGGGAATACCCATACCGGTGTCCTTAACTTTAATATATGCGGTATCGTATACACTCATACTCGTAACGGAAATCTCTCCGCCTTCGGGAGTGTACTTGATTGCGTTTGAAATAATATTAACAAGCACCTGCTCGATCCTGTCCTTATCTCCTGTGAATGATTCAATCGGGGTGGTGGGCTCGTATATAAGTATCTGCTTCTTGTTGTCTGCAGAAATCTTAATCTTCTTAACAACGTCTGCAAGGAGTTTTGACAGGTTAAACTGCTCTCTGCGGAGTTGATTTTTTCCGTAATCAAGTTTTGAAAGGATAAGCAGATCCCTTACAAGTCGCGTCATACGGTCGGATTCGCCCTCAATAACGGTTAAGAATGACTCAAACTGCTCCTTGTCAATCTCATCATCAAGGAAATCCTTGAGTGTTTCCGCATAACTCTTTACTGTGGTAAGGGGTGTGCGGAGTTCGTGGGAGACATTTGCAACGAATTCTCTACGGGACATTTCGAGTTTGCTCTGTTCCGTAATATCCTGGAGAACGGTAACAACACCGCCGGGCCTACCCTCGGTGGAGAGTGTTGCAAGGTAAGATTTTATCTCTTTTCCGTCTCTGTCGAGGATTATCTCCATGGTGCTTCCCTGAGATAGGAAAGCTACCTGACCAAAACTTATCTCGTCTTTTTTGAATACTGTTTCGAAATCAACCTGTTCCCCCTCGGGGATATTGAGCATCTTTCGTGCGGCAGGATTGATGTGGAGCAGACCGCCCCTTTCGTCAAAGGCCACAACGCCGTCGGTCATGAAACGGAAGATTGTTTCGAGTTTGTTGTTCTCGCCCTGGATAGCGTCAAGAGTCTGGGCGAGTTCGGAACTCATGTCGTTGAATGTTTCTGTAAGTTTACCTATCTCATCCTCGGATTTTACGTCAATGGTGTTTCCAAAATCACCCGAAGAAATTTTCTGTGCTTTCTGTGTGAGTGATGTGATTGGGCTGATAATCGTCTTTGACAGTATTATGCCGAATAGCACCGCAACTATAATACCGATAAGGAGCGACTGAAAGATGATACCGAATATTTCAGAAAGGATAGTGTTTGCCTCTTCTTTACTGTCTTTGACATATATGATGTACTGAACTGTACCGTCTGTGCCGTGAACAGGCAGAGCATAGTCCATGTATTTTGATTCTGTGTTGCCTCCGGTTTTACCCGCCATAGCAGAGATAATGCTCCCCGAAATTTCCAAAGAACCTGCAAGTTGTTCATTGGAACTGCGGAGAGATTTGCCTGTTTTGCCGTCAAGAACATAAAAATTTCGGAACGAATCTATTCCAAGCTGAACAGAGTACGCCTCTATACTTCCGTACACATCGTCGAGAGTCGCACCGTCAGCAATACCGCTTTGCAGACGGCTCTGCATACTTTCGCCGAGAACATTGTCCATAAGGGATATAAAATCGTTCTGGTAATATTTATTTGTGCCCGTAGTCATCATTGTGCCGATGAATATAATAACCGACAACGTCAGCGCCACGAACATTATAACTATCTTGAAACTGATACTTTTGCGCATAATCAAGCACCGAAATAGTATCCCACACCGCGTTTGGTAAGGATGTATACGGGATTGCTCGGGTCGTCCTCAATCTTTTCGCGGAGACGTCGGATAGTAACGTCAACGGTACGATCGTCGCCTACATATTCGTAATCCCACACCTTGTTGAGAAGATGTTCTCTTGAAAATATCTTTCCGCTTTGTGTAGCAAGGTATTTGAGAAGTTCAAATTCTCTGTAGGTGAGCTCAACAACTTCGCCGCGTTTCTTAACTTCATAGCGTTCTATGTTGATTTCAAGTTCGGCAAAGCAAAGCGGCTCGTTTGTTTCGGGGACTGCAACGGCAGATCTGCGGAGGTTTGCCTTCACTCTCGCCATAAGTTCCCTTAAACTGAAGGGCTTTGTGATATAATCGTCCGCACCAAGTTCAAGGCCGAGAACTTTGTCTACTTCCTCTGCACGTGCTGTAAGCATAATTATAGGTGTGGATTTTGTTTCGCGGATTTTTTTGCAGACTGTGAAGCCGTCCATAGTGGGGAGCATCACATCAAGGAGTATAAGGTCGGGCTCGTTTGCAAGTGCAATATCGAGAGCTTCCTTTCCGTCAAATGCATTGAGTACCTTATATCCGTTTTTGATAAGGTTGACTTTCAGTATTTCTGCTATTGGTCTCTCATCTTCAACAACCAATATAGTTTTTCCTGCTGTGTCCTGCACTGTAATTCCTCCTTTGGTACATGCCCGATTTACAAGCATACAGATTAACATACTAATCTATTCTAAATTCTATCATTTTTCAAGTGAAATGTCAAATGATTTACAAAGAAAAACCCGAAGCGGAAAGCATCGGGTTTGTGTGTTGGATTTATAGGGGTTAATCAATGGCTTTTCCACCTGCATAACCGTGGTATTCGTTCATGAAATTCTCCGCGATTTTGTTCATACGCACACCAACAATATCGTTCCGGAAATTGAACACGGCATGGAGGTTGCCGAAATATTTGTCGATAACCTGAACCTTTAACTGGAGCACATTCTCTCTGATCCACGCCGCAGAGGATGCGCAATCGTAGAGGATGCCGCTTTTCTCTGTGCCCACCATATCGGAGTATCCTTCCTGGGGGAATTTATGGAATGCGTTCTCGCCGAACTTGAACGGGATTTCCTTGTCGCCCTGTTCATTGGTGTAGTGGAATACGCCTCCGTCTGCGTCAAATGTGAATTTAATCTTCTCAATGCCCATGGGGTTGTAGTCCATTTTGTATGTTTTACCGTTGATTTTGTCAGCAGTGGGAGATGATTTTTCGCCTATTGCAACTGCGAGAGTGAGATTTTCAATCATATCGTTGAGTTTCTTGTTTGCTTCCATATTTTCGGGTAGTTCTTCATCTTCTGCGGTGCGGACAATCATATCAAAAAAATTGTCTATGATAATATCTTTAGCATAAGTTTTACCCTGGTTGTCGGCGTTGTAGATAAGAATCATATCCTTGTCAGGAACGCACACCGCCAATTGGCAACCCATTCCGTTGAAGAAGAATGAATTATCGTGTGTGCGCCAGATGAGATAACCGTAGCCGTGGGATTCAAACTGGCAGTCGTTTATTGAAGTGCATGTTATAAGGTCTGATGTGGCATCGGTAGCGTATTTCTCATTGAGAATCTGCCCCCCGTTCCATTTACCCTTGTTCATCATAAACTTTGCAACCTTGAGAAGGTCAGCGGGTGTGCAGAGGAGTGCCGAATCGCTCCAACTGTGTCCGCCGGGACATTTGAGCATATACGCCTCTTTGGAGAAACCGATTTTGTCAAGGAACTTTTCGCGGAGATAATCAAGAAGTGTTTTGCCTGTAAGGCGTTCAACAAGTGCACCCAGGACAAATGAGCCCGTGCTGTCGTATTGGAATATTGTACCTGCAGGGCGCGATTCCTTATTGTCATTTTCGAAATAATATTTAACTCTGTCTGTGCAACCGGATGTAAACCAATAGCGTTCAATCTTTGCAGTTGACATCATAAGCATATTGCGGATTGTCTGGTGGCGCATATTTTCATCTGTCTGTGCCGCCATTTCCTCAGGGAAATACTTTGCAATCTCATCGTCGAGTTCAATCAGTCCGTCCTGTTCAAGGAAGCCAACTGCGATACCAACGAAACTTTTTGTAACAGAGTACATTCTGTGGAGAAAATCTTTGTGAAAAGGTTTCCAGTATGCTTCGCAGACGATGTTGTCTCCGCGCATGATGATAACGTCATGGGTTGCGAGACGTCTGTCTTCTAAAGTTTTTAAGTATTTGAGAATGTTTTCAGAAGAAATACCCATTTTTTCCGGTGTACAGTAGTTCATAATATACCCTCCGATCGAAATTATAATCAATATAACTTAATGATACATCAACAGTATAAAAAAATCAATTAGTAAAGGTCTTTTTCAATGAAAAAAGGCATTGAGGAGACAATGCCTTTAATTTCATAAAAAATATCTTAAAATGCCAAAAGCCACATAACCACACGTCATTGCAATGATAGCGTAGTGATGTGTCATTATGCTACGGACTTTTTGCAAAAACGCGGAGCGTGTAAACACTTCAAGGTTGAAGATTACGACTAAAACTCCGATGTATATTACAAGTAATGCCACGGATCCGTTGAGTGAGAATGCTTCTGCAATGTTTCCATTTGAAATGGCAAGAACTGCCCTTGTGCCGCCGCATGAAGGACAGGGAAGTCCTTTCGAAGCGATGTAGCAGTCAGGCAAAGCATTAAGCATCCACTTTGCGACAGTTCCCGATAAAAGATATCCTGCAATCAGGACAATATCAAGAACCGCAACGAATATGTATTTCCTGTAACCGGTATTAGAGAAGACTGATGCCAACTACAACACCCAGGAAAATGTATGTTACAGCAATACCCAAAGCGATAGCGGAGCAAACAACACCTGCTTTTGCCATACCGTTGCTCATACCAACTTCTTTTGCTTTACCACTTGCAACACATGAGAGAATGATACCTGCAATACCGCAAGGAATTGATATGTACCAAAGGCAGAATAAAACAACTGCGATGATACCGAGAACCATACCAGCGATGCCAAGACCTTTACCGGGCAGTTCTGTGGGTGCGGGAGTGTAGGGAGTAGTTGCGTAACCGCTCACGGGAGCAGCAGGAGCAACAGGGGCTGTGGGAACCATGGGAGATCCGCATTTCTGGCAGAATTTTACGCCGGGATCATTCTGTGCACCACAATTTTTACAAAAATTCATAGTGAGAAACCTCCTAAAAGTTTAATGATTATTAATTATACCACCCGTTGTCGTATATTGCAAGATTTTTTTTGCATAAAGTTTACATAACACAATTAGTTATTGCATAATTGACCGAAATATCTTATAATATATAATTATTTATATAATGAGTCAGAACAAATGGAGAAACAAAAATGGAAATGTGTCAGATTTGCGGGAAGAGACCTGCAATAGTAAAAGCGAAAGATGAAAACGGCGAGGAAAAGCTTTATTGCTTTGCCTGTGCTGCTGAGAAAAATATAGCCATTACGCCGGAGAACTGTATAGCACCGGCAAATTTTGCTATGCCCAAAGACCCCGAGGCGTTTGCGGAATCTATGGAAAATATGTTCCGTTCTCTTGGTTTTGACGGTGCAGCAATCGAAATTCAGGGAGATCCCAACAGCATTGATTTTGCAGAACTTACAGAGAAGCTTCAGGAGCGTCTCGGTGCAGAATTCCCCGGCATGTTCGATGCCGAGAACGGTATGTACGAAGAATTCGGTGCAGAGGCAGATGAACCTGACGGAGATTCCGACGTTCCCAACGAAAACAAACCGCCAAAAAGAAAGAGAAGAAGTTTTATCTTCGGCATTGATCCATCCAATATAGGTATTTCTCCCGACATGCAGAGTCCGTTCGGTGGGGAGAAGGGCTCAATCCTTGATAAATACGCCGTAAACCTGTCCGAAAGAGCGAGAGAAGGGCTTATAGAACCCATTATCGGCAGAGACGAGGAGATAAAGAGAACTATCGAAATCCTCAACCGCCGCACAAAGAATAATCCTGTTCTTATTGGTGCTCCCGGCGTGGGCAAAACAGCAATCGTAGAGGGCGTTGCCATGAAGGTTGCGGCAAAGGAAGTCCCTGAAAAGCTTTTTAATATAGAACTTTATCAACTCGACCTCACCTCACTTATCAGCGGCACACAGTTCCGCGGACAGTTTGAGGCAAGGGTAGAGAAACTTGTGAAAGAGTGTGCCAAGAATCCCAATATCGTCCTTGTCATGGATGAAATTCATTCCCTTGCATCTCTTGGTGCGTCCGAGGGCTCTCCCGGCGCAGGTAATATCTTAAAACCCGCTCTCTCCCGTGGTGAGATACAGATTATCGGCACAACCACTGCCGATGAATACAGACAGCATATTGAAAAGGATGCGGCACTTGAGAGGAGATTTCAGCCCGTTGTGGTTGATGAACCTACGAGAGCGCAGACTATCGAGATTCTCACAGGTATCACAGAACTCTACAGCGATTTTCATAATATAACCATCGACCGTGCAGCAATTACTGCGGCGGTTGACCTTTCGGAAAAATATATTTCCGACCGTTTCCAACCGGATAATGCAATTGACGTTCTCGACGAGGCGGCAGCATCACTTAATGCCAACGATCCGAACCTTGGCGAAATCCGCAATCTTTATGACGAGGATTCGGAGATTGACGAGAAACTTGCGGCACTTCAGGATGAGAACGGTAATGTTAAGGGCGAGGAATGTTATGAGGAACACGCCAACATAATATCCCGCAGATGTCAGATAGAGGAGAAACTTACAGAATACCACGAAGAACAGAAGAAAACTGTTCTTACAAGTGAGCATATAGCGCAGGTTATATCCCGCAGAACGGGAATCCCTGCTACAAATATAGCGGAATCCGACAGAAGCAAACTCTTGAATCTCGAAGACAGAATTCACGAACGCCTTATCGGTCAGGACCAGGCGGTTTCGTCTGTTGCAAAGGCAATCCGCCGCCGCAGAGCATTCAAGATGTCAACAAAACGCCCTGTTTCCTTTATCTTCGTAGGACCTACAGGTGTGGGTAAGACAGAACTCGTAAAAGCACTTGCCCAAAACCTTTTTGATGATGAGAAGATGCTTATCCGTCTTGATATGAGCGAATATATGGAGAAAGAAGCAGTATCGAAACTTATTGGTGCACCTCCCGGATATATCGGTTATGAGGAGGGCGGTCAACTTACCGAGAAAGTACGCTTAAAACCTTATTCCGTAATACTTTTAGATGAGATAGAAAAAGCGCACCCCGATGTGTTCAATATCCTGCTCCAACTTCTTGATGACGGACGTCTGACAGATAGCCACGGCAAAGTGGTTAACTTTGAAAACACAGTTATAATTATGACCTCCAATGCAGGTACACGCTCATCCTCTATGGGCTTCGGCGGTAAGGCAGAGGGAAAGGTGAGCACCAATGTGGATGCGGCACTTAAAGAAACATTCCGCCCCGAATTTTTGAACCGTGTTGACGAGATTGTGGAGTTTAACTCCTTAACCCGTGAAGAACTCCTTAAGATTGCAGACCTTATGCTCCGTGATATTACAGAGGAGATTACCTCTATGGGTGCGAAATTCGTCATAACCGACGAGGGCAAAGAAGCAATCGTTACCGATGGGTATATCTATAAATACGGCGCAAGACCTATGCGCAGAACTATTCAGAATTATATAGAGAATCCTCTTGCGGAACTTGCAATTGCAGGGGATATAGAACCGGGTAGTACAGTAACCGTTGATGCAGACGAAAACGGCAAGATTGTCTGCAAAGTATGATAAAATACATTAAGGCGTCTTCTCTTGGGTAAAACAAGAGAAAACGCCTTTTGTTTTTGTAACTTGAATTTTAATTCTGGAAATGTTACACTGTACATAATGGGGGGAATTTGGAAAAGTTGATCCGTCCTATTCTTGATGGAACATTAATATATCACTAATACATCTACTTATGAAAGGAGAAAATTTATGTTTACATCAGTAGAAATAATGCAGCTTGTTCAGGGACTTATATGGCTCCTTGCCGGTGTTGGTATCTTTATCGTCGGTATGAATTTCATGAGCGAAGCCCTTGAAAAAAGCGCAGGTGAAGGAATGAAACGACTTCTCGGAAGAATAAGCAACAACCGTTTCTCAGGCGTTGGTATCGGTGCAGGTGTTACTGCGATTATCCAGAGTTCATCAGCAACATCAGTTATGGTAATCGGTCTTGTTAATGCAGGTGTTATGACACTTATGCAGGCAACACCAATTATTATGGGTGCCAATATCGGTACAACAATAACAGGTGTCCTCGTTGCACTTAAAAATGACTATTTTAATATGCTTATGTATCTTTTCGCTTTTGTCGGCGTTATGATGGGCTTTTTCAAAAACGAAAAGATAAAAATCACAGGACTTCTTTTCAGCGGTCTTGGCCTTATCTTTGTCGGTCTTAATATTATGAGCAGCGAACAGGCATTCGGCAGCGAACAGGTAGAAAACCTGTTCCAGGGAATATTCAGCGTTATTGATTTCCCCTTGCTCCTTATATTCGTAGGTGTGATTTTCACAGCACTTATCCAGAGTTCTTCTGCGGCAACAGGTGTTGTAATCACAATGGTTGGTACAGGTATTCTTTCCCTTGACCTTGCGCTTTTCATCATACTCGGTGCCAATATCGGTACTTGCGTTACGGCACTTCTGGCATCAGTTGGTGCAAATCCCAATGCGAAACGTGTTGCCCTTATCCACTTTACTTTCAATGTTATAGGAACGGCTTTATTCACGGCGATTGTGTGGATATTCAAAGAGCCGATGATAAACTTACTCGTTTCACTTTTCCCGGGAAACGATCCTATGTCTTTGCAGATGAGAGTATCGGTATTCCACGTTATATTCAATGTTACAACGACTCTGGTTCTTCTGCCTTTTGTATCACACCTTGTTAAATACTCCTGCAAGGTTATCAAAGACAAGAAAGCCGATGAAACCGTTCATACACTCAAATATGTGGACGACCGACTGCTTACAATGCCTCCTGTTGCGCTTATGCAGGTTAAGAAAGAAATGGATTATATGTTCTCCCTTGTTGAGGAAAACATCGCCCTTTCTTTTGACACAATGACAACGGAAAATGTTGAACATAAAGACAAAATCATCGGCAATGAGGCGATCATCGACTTTACAAACGGCGCATTGACTAAGTTCCTCATCAAACTGTCCGCTGCAGTTGAGCAGAGTGATGAACTTGTTATAGGTTCTTATTTCCATGTTCTCAATGACCTTGAGCGTATAGGCGACCACGCAGAAAACTTCTATGAAATCGGAGAAGCAATGCTTTCGAAGAAGATGGAATTCTCCGAAAAAGCCCGTGGAGATATCGGAAGAATGTGCGAAAAGATTATGCGCATGATTGCGATTTCCAAAGATGCATTTGAAAATCTCAACAAAGAAGATCTTCCTCAACTTGCAATGCTTGAGGATGAGGTTGATAAGATGAAGAAAGAACTTACAGCAAGTCATTTTGCCCGTCTTGCAGAGGGCAATTGCAGTATGGATGTAAGCCCTTATTATTCATCAGCTGTTGCGGGTCTTGAACGTGTAGCAGACCACCTTGTAAACGTTGGTTTCAGTATTATAAACCCCATCGGTTCACAGAAAGAAGAATAAAAATTAAAACCCCGAAACAATCCGTTTCGGGGTTTTGTTTTACATATATTCTATTATCTTATCAGGACTGTCAACTACCGCAACTGCATATGGCTCAAGTATACGTCGGTTTGTTTCGCTTTTGGCGATGGCAATGGCGCGGATGCCGCCGTTTTGTGCAAAGAGCATATCCTTGACCGTATCGCCCACCATAAGCATCTCGTCTTTTTCGATGCCTTCCTCTTCGCATACCATATTTATAATATACGGATCGGGTTTGCCGGGATAACCGCCGTCGGCAACAAATATTCTGTCAAAGCAATCCTCTATCCCTGCCTGGGCAAGACATTCCTTTGTGCTGTGGGTGTCATCTGCTGTAACGAGAGCAACTTTGATTCCGGATGAGCGAAGATTCATAAGAAAACCCCTTACATCTTCGCAGTTGCCCGTAAGTTCTCCTGCACTGTAATTTTCTCTGAAGGCACTTGCAAGAGTAGAATTAAATTCGTTTCTGTCGATATTATACCCGTGGGATGAAATTATGTCATAATAAATATCCACGGTAAGGGCAATATCGCCCTGACAGTAAGGACCACTTATGTCAGCAACGCCGTCAACCACACCGATTGCAGGGTAAATCTTATCTGCAATACCCAAATCCACATTAAGAGAGTTAAGCGTACTTTCCGTTGCAGTATAGAGGATTTTTATCCAGTATTTTTCAAAATCAAGTAAAGTTCCGTCTTTGTCAAATAAAATATATTTCGTTTTCAAATCAAATCATCTCCGGTATTTATTGTATATCAAACACAAAATAATTTCAACTGTTTATTGATTTTGCCCGATAATGGTGGTATAATGAATTCGGTTAAATTTGCCTTGCGGCAGCCGAATTAACCCGAAGGTCAGTTATAAAGTGTAGGGGCCGGCCTCCCGGACGGTCCGCAAAAAAGGAGAAATAAACGGATAGTCGGGGGCGCCTGTCCCTACCCGGTTAAAAGTCCTTCCGATTTTGTATATATTTTTTGAAAAAGGAGAATCCGATATTATGGATATCAGTAAATTTTTTGATAAAAACGAAAAACCCCTTGATAATCTTCTTTGCGATGCAGGTTTTTCTGCAATATTTCGTAAAGTGGGTGTTGTTGGCGACAGTCTTTCTTCAGGGGAATTTGAAGTGCTTGATGCGAACGGTGTCAAGGCGTACCACGATTTTTATGAACATTCCTGGGGACAGTATATGGCTCGTGCCATGGGCAGTAAAGTTTTCAATTTCTCCCGTGGCGGTATGACTGCAAAATGGTTCTGCGATTCATACGGCGATACTTGCGGTGCATGGGAATACGAAAATATCTGTGATGCATATATTATTGCCCTCGGTTGCAATGATGTAAACTCTGTTGAACTCGGAACTGTTGACGATATTTCATACCCTGCAGGTTACGGCAATCCTGAAACATTTGCAGGATATATCGGTCAGATAATTCTCCGTCTTAAGTCAAAAGCACCCGATGCAAAGTTTTTCCTTGTTTCACAGCCAAAGGCATACTTTGACGATGAGAGAGACGGCAAGATAGCAAAGTGGAAAAAAGATTCTGCGAAACTTTTACACGAGATTGCAGAGAGAGTGGGCAATGCTTATGTGATTGACCTTTATGAATATGCTCCCACATATGATGAAGAATTCAAGGATTCATTCTATCTTCTCGGTCATCTCAATCCTATGGGATATCTTTTTACTGCGAAGATGATGATGACATATATTGACTACATAATCCGCCACAATATGAAAGATTTTACTGAAGTGGGACTTATAAATACGCCTTACAGGAATGCGAAATTATGATGCTTACAGACAGACTTGAAAAGATTGCTGAATGTATAGATTGCAAAACTTTAGCAGATGTCGGCACGGACCACGGTTATATCCCAATCTATGCAGTTAAAAACGGCAAGTGCGAAAAGGCAATTGCCTGTGATGTGAATAAAGGTCCCCTTAAATCCGCAGACGAAAACATCTCTTCCTACGGTCTTTCGGCTAAAATCGAAACACGGCTTTCCGACGGACTTGAGGGACTTGGAACAGGCGAGGCAGATACAATCGTGATAGCGGGTATGGGCGGATTTTTAATCCGTGATATATTGGAACGCGGCGCGGACCGACTGGACGATAATACCACTCTTCTTCTCCAACCGATGGTTGCCGTAGCGGAACTTCGAGAATATCTTGTCAAAAACGGATATAATATCTTTAACGAACGTCTTTCCCGTGAGGGAGAGAAATTCTATAATATCCTCTGTGTGAGAAAAGGGAAATGCGAGTATACAGAGAGGGATATTCTCCTCGGCAGAAATATAGAGGACGATGAAAACTACGGCGATTATGTGAATTTTCACAGAGGCGTTGTCGAGAAGATAATCGACGGTCTTTCAAAATCCACAGGCAAAGAGGATGAGATTGCCGAACTTAAACGAAAACTTGATATTATGAAATAAAAAAATCCTGAATACCATATGGTGTTCAGGATTTTTGTGTCAATTGCGTTTCTTTTGAATTTAGAGATTCAATAACGGGCGGATGTGGGCATCCGCCCCTACGATGTGCACTATCTGAGTTTATCCGTAGGGGAGGTTCACGAACCTCCCGATGTGTTTTGAGATCATCAATAACGGTGCATCGTAAACGCTGCACCCTACGATGTGCACTATTTGCGTTTGCCCGTAGGGTAGGGATTTATCCCTACCGTTATTTAGTACAATCCTTTGTGGAACGGATTAATCCGTCCCCTACTCTTATATGGGGAGTGTTGCCGTAGGGGCGGATGCCCACATCCGCCCGTGATGTCAGGGAGATTCCCATGCTGTTTGCATACAACAAAAAATCCAATGCAGATAACCTGCATTGGATTTGTTTTTATATGTATTTATATTATCTGTTTGTGCAATTAAGCAATGAATCCGTAAATCTCTTCGGGAAGTTCGCTCTTATCAGCGCTTACAGAGATAGTGAATTTGATGTCGTTATCTTTGCAGATGCCGTCGAGTGCATTTACAAAATCAACAAGACCGTTATCACTTGCTGCGATCTTCAGGATCGAATCAATATAGATGTGAGTGATGTCGTAGTTCTGGGACATAATGCCTTTGATAAATCCCTTGAATTCCACGAAATCTGCGATACCGCCTTCTGCAACATCTACCAGACGAACGCCACCTTTAACATCAAAAATATGTCTGCCTTCTCTCGCAATGAAAACTACATTGCCGTGCTCTATATCAACTGCGTTATTAACGCTGTCAAGCATTGCTTTTGTTTTACCGCTACCTTTTTTACCTACGATTAACTTAACCATTGGTCTCTCCTCCTTAAAAATGCTGTAATCGGTCAGAATTATATGTATTAAAGTAGTTATTCTTTCCTGATTCAATTATACAATATTACTCTATAAAGTGCAATAGGTAAAATAATTTTTGGATAAATTGCCAAAAAACCAACTCCGTTTTTATGTGAAATAACGAATTTGTACAAAAACCCTTTATTTGGCGGTTTTACAAGGGTTTGTGAGCGCTGAAAATCCTTGTAAAAATTCTTCGGATGTGGTAAAATTAAAATGTTGGTTGTATAACTGATTCTGATGAAAGGGCGATGATTTATTATGAGCAAACGCATATATATAGGCAATGTTCCGGTTGGCAGCGGTGCACCAATTGCAATACAGTCGATGACAAATACACTTACAGCGGATGTTTCCTCTACCGTAGAGCAGATTAATTCTCTTGCGGCAGCGGGTTGTGATATTGTGCGTTGTGCAGTTCCCGATATGGAGAGTGCAAAAGCCCTTGCAGAGATTAAAAAACGCATTTCAATCCCCCTTGTGGCGGATATACATTTTGATTACAAACTTGCCCTTGCGTCCATCGAAAGCGGCGTTGACAAGGTTAGAATAAACCCCGGAAATATCGGTTCGGCAGAGGGCGTAAAAGCCGTTGCCGAGGCAGCAAAGAGCGCAGGTGTGCCAATTAGAATCGGTGTAAACAGCGGTTCTGTGGAGAAGAATATTCTTGCAAAACACGGCTCGCCTACTGCGGCGGCATTGGTTGAAAGTGCCGAGGAGCATATGAAACTCCTTACGGACTTTGGATTCCATGACATACTGGTATCCCTCAAGGCATCGGATGTTAAAACCACAATTGAGGCATACAGAATATTTGCTTCAAAATACGATTATCCCCTGCATTTAGGTGTTACAGAAGCAGGTACATATCTTGGCGGAACAGTTAAATCCGCCGTGGGTATCGGTTCACTTTTAGCCGACGGAATCGGCGATACGTTCAGGGTTTCACTTACCGACGAACCAATTAAAGAAATCGTAGTTGCCCGTGAGATACTCAAAGCCCTTGACCTTACCGATAAGTGCGCCCGTCTTGTTTCATGCCCCACCTGCGGAAGAACGAAGATTGACCTTATTCCCCTTGCGAAAAAGGTTGAGGAATACCTGCTTACAGTAAACAAACCAATTACCGTTGCTGTTATGGGTTGCGCTGTGAACGGTCCGGGCGAAGCAAGGGAAGCGGATATCGGCATTGCAGGTGGAAACGGCGAAGGACTTATCTTCCGCAAAGGTGAGATTATCCGAAAAGTGCCCGAAGATAAACTCTTTGAAGAACTGAAGAAAGAAATAGAAAATTTATAAGCGAGGATTAATATAAAATGTCTCCCACACCGGTTACTATAGATGAATTATTTGCAACGATTGAAGTGCCCGAAGAACTGTCGGGTGCGAGGATTTATAATGTAAAAGCAAGTGCAATAGACAGGACACTGGAACTCACTCTCTATTCCGAGAAACTTCTGCCCTGCTGGATAATAGAGGATTTTAAGGAGATGGCATCGGAAGAGTGCAATCTTTCGTCGCTTATTATCCGTGTAAAATACGAAGGCCTTTCACTTGCAAATATTGATATTGACGAATATTTCCGCAATCTCGTTTTCTACGTGAATGCTATGGTAAAGGGCGTATCAAGTTTGTTTACCGACAGCACCTGCACATATGAAAACGGTGTGCTTAAGGTTACCTGTCTTTACGGAACTGCTCTTCTTGAGGAAGCGGGTTGCGATAAACTTATGGAAAAGCTTGTGCACTCACAACTTGGAGAAACAGTCAAAGTTGAACTTATCGACAATTTCAGCGAAGAACAGTTTGAGATAATGCAACAGGAGGCAATTGACAGTCTGCCTGTTATAGAGGCAACAGAAGAAAAACCCGAAGAAAAGAAAGAAGAGGACGACGGCCCTGTATTCGGCAAACCCATAAAGGACGAGCCGATTCCTATTAAGATGATAAGCGAAGATATGGGAATGGTAACCGTCTGCGGAGAGATATTCGAGATAGATTCCCGTGAACTGCAGAGCGGAAAAACCCTCTATAAATTCTATATAGGGGACAATACATCCGCTTACGGGGTTACACTCTTTGCAGAGAAGAAACAACTTCCCAAGCTCAAAGACGGCATCAAGAAAAACGCATACCTGAAAGTACGCGGCAGAGTCCGTTATGACAGTTTTGCCAAAGAGAATGTTCTTATGGTAAACGATATCGAAAAGGCAAAGAAAGTTCTGCGCGAGGACAACGCTGAGGAAAAGAGAGTGGAACTCCATATGCACACACAGATGTCTGCAATGGACGGCGTTTCATCTACAAAATCACTTGTAGAAACTGCAATCCGCTGGGGACATAAGGCAATTGCCATCACAGACCACGGCAATATTCAGGCATTTCCCGAGGCGATGAACACCGCCGTTAAATTTGACTGGAACGGCGAGGTTGAGAGTCATAAGATAAAGGTTATCTACGGCGTAGAGGCATATATAGTAAACGACTCCGTACCCATCACATTCGGCAATACCGATATGGGTTATGACGGGGATTTTGTAGTATTTGATATTGAAACAACGGGACTTCGTCCCACCAATGACGGCATTACCGAAATCGGTGCCGTTAAAGTGATCGGCGGCAAGATAACGGAAGTATTCAACACATTTGTAAACCCGGAAAAGCCAATCCCTGAAAAAATCGTACACCTTACAGGTATCACAGATGCAATGGTTGCAGATGCACCCAAGACAGATAAAGCGGTTGCGGATTTCCTCGAATTTTCAAAAGGGTGTGTTTTAGTCGCTCATAATGCAGGGTTTGACACATCTTTTATCAAGGCGGCTGCAGCTAAATACGGACTTGATTTTTCAAATGCATATATTGACACACTTGAACTTTCACGTACACTTGTGAAAGACCTTAAAAACCACAAACTCAACACCCTTACGAAACATTTTGATATAAAACTCGAAAATCACCACCGCGCCTGTGATGATGCAATGGCAACGGCAGAGGTATTCTTAAAACTCGTTGAGTTGCTTAAAGAGAAAGGGATAGATTCCGTTGAGGAGACAAATTCTGCCCTTGCGGGAGATACTGACTTGAAATCCCAGAAATCCTATCACGCCACACTTCTTGTCCGTGATTATACGGGTCTTAAAAACCTCTATCATCTTATCTCCAAATCCTGTATTGAGTACTATCACAAGCGCCCCATTATGCCCAAGAGTTTGATTGAGAAATACAGAGAGGGAATACTCGTTGGTTCTGCCTGTGAAGCAGGTGAACTTTATAAAGCGGTTTTGGAATCCACAGGAAACGACAAAGAGAAAATATCCAATATAGTAAAATTCTATGATTATCTTGAGATTCAGCCCCTGGGCAATAACAAATTTATGATTGCCAACGGCACCGTTTCAAGCGAGGAAGACCTTAAATACTTAAACAAGAAAATCGTTGACCTTGCCCGTGAGCACAATAAACTCATTGTTGCCGCAGGTGATGTACATTTCTTAAATCCCGAAGACGAAGTTTACCGCCGTATTCTTATGGCAGGTAAGGGCTTTTCGGATGCAGACGATCAGGCGCCCCTGTACTTACGTACAACAGACGAGATGTTAGCAGAGTTTGACTATCTCGGGGATGAATTAGCAAAAGAACTTGTTATAGAAAACCCATCAAAGATTGCTGATATGGTTGACTATATAATTCCTATCCCCACCGAAACAGCACCGCCTATTATTGACGGTTCTGATGATGAACTCCGTGAAATGACATACAACACCGCAAAATCAATCTACGGCGATCCTCTCCCTGACCTTGTCAAGGACAGAATTGACGTAGAACTTTCGTCTATTATTGATAACGGCTACAGCGTTATGTATATCATCGCCCAGAAACTCGTTAAGAAATCCAATTCCGACGGTTATCTCGTTGGTTCCCGTGGTTCGGTTGGTTCATCACTCGTTGCGTTCTTCTCGGGTATTACCGAGGTTAACTCCCTGCCGCCACACCACGTTTGCCCCAACTGCAAACATTCGGAATTCATCCTTGACGGCTCTATCGGTTCGGGGTTTGATATGGAGAACAAGAATTGCCCCAAATGCGGAACACTCATGAAAAACGACGGCCACGACATTCCCTTTGAAACATTCCTCGGATTCGGCGGCGGTAAAGAGCCCGATATCGACCTTAACTTCTCAGGCGAATATCAGGGTAAGATTCATAAATACACAGAAGAACTATTCGGCGAAGGTTACGTTTTCCGTGCAGGTACTATCGGTACTGTTGCGGATAAAACGGCTTTCGGCTATGTCAAGAAATATTTTGAAGAACGTGGACAGTATGTAACCAAAGCGGAGATTGCCCGTCTTGTCCGTGGCTGTACAGGTGTTAAGAATACTACGGGACAACACGCAGGTGGTCTTATGATTATCCCCCGAAACCGTGATGTTCACGAATTTACGCCCATTCAGTATCCTGCAGATAAGGCGGACAGCGGCGTTATCACAACACATTTCGACTACCATTCCATTTCGGGTAAACTGTTGAAACTTGACCTTCTCGGCCACGATGATCCTACCGTTATCCGTATGCTTGAGGATTTAACAGGTATCGATGCCAAGAAAATCCCTGCAGGGGATCCCGAAACAATGAGCTTGTTTACTAAAACCGATGCCCTCGGTGTTACTCCCGAAGACATCAACAGTAAAGTAGGCACATATGCTATCCCCGAATTCGGTACTAACTTCGTCCGTCAGATGCTTGTGGAAACAGGGCCGACAACATTCTCCGAGCTTGTTCGTATTTCAGGACTTTCCCACGGTACTGACGTTTGGACAAATAATGCACAGGACCTTGTCCGAAACGGGACTGTTACTCTTAAAGAAGCAATCTGTACCCGTGATGATATTATGCTCTATCTTATACAGAAAGGCGTTGCCCCCAAATCTTCATTCAAGATAATGGAGATGGTTCGTAAGGGTAAGGGTTTGACTCCCGAATACGAAGCAGAAATGCGTGAGGCAAAAGTTCCTGAATGGTATATCAAATCCTGTAAAACAATAAAATATATGTTTCCCAAGGCACACGCCGTTGCCTATGTTACCATGGCATACAGAATCGCATGGTTCAAGGTGCATTACCCCATCGAATTCTATATGGCGTATTTTTACCGTAAGAGCGATGAATTTGATGCCACCACAATGGCACAGGGCAGGGATAAACTTCTGCAGGTCATGAAAGAATATGAAGATAAGGGCAAGGAGATTTCCGCCAAGGATAAGGGTATTATAACTGTTATGGAAGTTTGTAACGAGATGTACGCCCGTGGTATAGAATTCCTGCCCATAAATATTTTCACATCTGATGCTTCGAAATTCTTAAAGGTTGACGGAAAGATATTACCGCCCCTTAACGCTATCCCCGGACTCGGTACTTCTGCAGCGGAGTCAATCGTTGAGGCACGTGAAGAAGCGGAATTTACGTCAATAGAGGATATCGTTCAGCGTTCCAAAGCCAATAAAACCGTTTTGGATGTAATGAAGGATATGGGTGCTATGGGCGATCTCCCTGAAAGCAGTCAGATGAGTTTCTTTTGATAAATAAGCAAAGGAGGAAAAGATTATGGCAAAAAAATCCCCCATCAGCAAAGCAAGGAAAGTAGAAGAAGCAGCTAATGAGAAGTCAGCGGAAAAGATTGAAAAATTGACGCGTTCCGACCTTCTTATGCACAGGGCAGTTTCGTCTGTGATCGGTAAACTTGCGGGTGTTACGGTTGTAAAATCTTTTCGCAAAATTAAGTGGGCTCTCGGTACCGTTGCAGGTGCAGGTGCGCTTTATTCCGTGTACAGGCGGTACTTTAAGAAAGAGGATTGACAGATGCTTGAACTGATATGCACAGAAGGCGGAGTACGCCTTGATAAATATATAGAGATAGACGGATTTTCCCGTTCCCGTATACAAAAACTTATCGACGACGGGTGTGTTTTAGTCAACGGCGAGGTTGCCAAAGCGAGGGATAAGGTTAAAGACGGGGATGTTATAGAGATTGATGTTCCCGAGGCGGAACCCCTGGATGCACAGCCGGAGAATATTCCCCTCGATATTGTGTATGAGGACGACCAGCTTCTCGTTATCAATAAACCACAGGGGATGGTTGTTCATCCCGGTGCAGGTAATCACAGCGGAACCCTTGTGAATGCACTCCTTTACCATTGCGGCGAGAGTCTTTCGGGCATCGGCGGAGTGGCAAGACCGGGAATTGTCCACAGGATTGATAAAGAAACATCGGGACTTCTCCTCGTTGCAAAAACCGACCTTGCCCATAATTCCCTTTCTGAACAGATTAAGGAGAAAACTGCCGCAAGAGAGTATATCTGCTTAACTGACGGAAATATGACGATATTAAAGGGTAAGATTGATGCTCCTATCGGCAGACACCCTGCAATCCGCACCAAAATGGCTGTTACTGCGAAAAATTCGAAAAACGCAGTTACGCACTTTGAAGTGAAAGAACAATTAAACGGTGCTTCCCTTGTGGAATGTAAGCTCGAAACAGGCAGAACCCACCAGATAAGAGTTCACCTTGCATATATCGGATTCCCGCTTTTAGGCGATAATGTCTACGGTGCAAAGACCAACTCCTACGGTCTTACAGGTCAGGCACTCCATGCATACCGTATCGGCTTTAACCACCCCGTAACGGGCGAGAGAATGGAGTTTACGGCAGAACCTCCACAGTATTTTACAGAGTTAATTCAAAAATTAAAATAGATAATAAAACGACGGACTTTTATTAAAAAATCCGTCGTTTTTGTCGGTGTTAATATTATCTTGTTGAACCGCAATCTTTACAGAACATTTTGCTGCTTGGATTACGTGATGAACATTTAGTGCAGATCCAACCTTCTTCGGACACAGCACCTTTTCCTGCCAAGGGATAAGTTGTGGGTGTGGAAGCGGGGGGAGCGTATGAGGGATATGTGTATTCGTATGAAGAATACCTTGTTGAAGGCGGAGTGTATGAGTGGGTGTCTCTGCGTTCAGCAAGTTTGCATCCGAAATAGAAGATAAGTGCAAGACCTAATATGAATAAAATCATAGATAATCCTGTCGCAAGTATCTCCGTATTTTTGTATATGTTGTTTGCAGTCTGGGCTGCGGCGTTCTGAATACCTGTGTAAGCATCTCCGCCGTATGATTCGCGGGATGCGGTGCTTCCGAGACTGTAGTTACATGCTAACAGCACCGAAAATATTATTGAAAGTCCGCCTGATACAATTCCGCAAATGCTCATTGCTTTTTTTGCACCGTTCATAATGATTGCCTCCTGTTATAATAGAAATGTTGATATAGGATTAATCAAAACTAAGCATTCTTTCTGTCTGACTCTCTGTTGCAGGTTGCCATTTAACTTTGTTGCCGTTGTCGGCAGTATACTCTAAAGAGGATGATGTTACTTTGACATTTTTAAGAACAGAAACCGGCTGACCGTCGAGAGCAAACATTTCAATATTGTTGCCGTCGATTGTATATGTACCGCCGTAGTACTCTTCCTCCTCCATATCAAAGAGAATATACTTATCGCCATCGAAGAAACACAGACCACTTGCTTCATTTGGAGTTATCCATGCACGTTCAAGATCTGCTGATGTAACCGGCTTGGGTTTTTCAACTTCGATGCTGCTTTCGGTAGTGTCATCGTTTTTGTTGCCACAGCCAGTAAATACGCCAAGCATCATAACTGCACAAAGCAACAGGCATAATAATTTTTTGATTTTCATTTGTAAAACCTCCTTTTGAGTTATGATATCACATCCGCAATTAAAAATCAAGAATTTTGGGGTGCGCATCAATCGTCAATTGTAGTCTTCTCCGTTTTGTTCTGATTACATATCAGGAATTATCATGGGATGCTTTTATCATATCCACTATATAACCGTTACTTTTGTAGGCATAGAAAGTTGCAGTTCTTTTTGTAGTTGATGATTGTTTGGTAAGGGAGCCGGTCCTCTCCATATAATGCAAATCGTTTGAATCTTCTGACGGATCTGTGCTGAATCCAAGAGCATATGCTGTGGATCCAAATACGTCGTATGTGATGCGCATTTTATCTGCGGAATAACTATGGTGTACGCGATAATCACCCCTTGTTGCTACATACACATGAGTGAGCATACCTGTTTTCGGATCCTCTGTTGCACACAGCCAAAGAGCATCCGACGAATTTTCCATAATGTACTCGTGCCGAATGACACCGTCCCGTTCATCATATTGGGCGCGACTATATCCCCTTGGTAAAGTGCAAAGCTTCATTGTTGTATAATCGTCGTCACTGGCAATCTTAAGACCGTCATTATAAATCATGATGAATTCATCCAACATCATACCAAGATGTACGGGATTGTCATCCTCTTCACAAATGGCGAGGTGGTATATTCGATTAATTACGCTTTCGGGATCAGCAATTATACGGTCTTTAAGGATAACTGCTTCAGGTTTTATATTACCTGATTCTGCCATAGAGAAAAGAAAACTTCCTGTCGGCTCACCTTTGTAACTGAAATGCATTTCAAAATAGTCCATGTCTTCTTTTTTATTGAGATCTTCTAATCCCTTATAACCGAGGAAATCCGTATTGTTTACATTGACGGATGTTTTATAATCTTCGCCTTTATCCTCATATTCTTTTATAAGTTCGTCAAGAGAAATAAAATCTGTTTCCTGAGAGTATACGGATGGCAGATAATCTTTGATTCTCACATTTGAAATATTGTCATTAATTTTATTCATATACTTTGTTGTAGATATATAATCGAAAAGCCCGAATGCATACAAAAAGCATAAACCAACGGCAACCATTGCCGCTATGCCGAGAAACCACTTAAAATAAAATTCAAACCCTCTCCTCATTTTCATTCTCCTTTATAGATTTGTATGAACATATTTTAACACATTCTGACAAGATGTGCAATATATTTTTAATTATAAAAACAAGTATATTTTTGACTATATCATTGTAAGATAAAATAAGTTACAATTTTATTGTAATCTTTCGGCTACGGAGGTGATTGTATGGATTTTATCATTAAGAAACCAACAAGTTCCAACAGAACGGTGCGTATGCCCGACGAACTTATAGAAAAACTTGGCAGCATCGCAGCAGACAAAGGTATATCGTTCAATCAACTGGTAATTCAATGTTGCGAGTTTGCCCTTGATCATCTGGAAGATAAGAAATAATCTATTCCCCTTTTCCGCATTGGAAGAAGGGGATTTTAATTTCTTCTGTTTTTCCGTTAATGTTCCCTGTGATGCAGATTTTCGCAGAAATGCTGTCAAAATGGTTTGAGTTAAAAACCTCTCCCGATGATTTGATTATCATAAGTCCCGTATCGTCTTCTGTGATATTTATAAGGTTATCTCCGTTTACACAGATTGGCATACGTAGTATGTGTGGGTGGATTTTGTATCCCTTATCCGTCGGGTGGATATATGTACTGTACCAACTGTCATAAAAGGACGGGCCAAGGGGAGTTTCCCCGCAGAATGATATGACGGAATTTTCCCCGTTTGATAAAGGAAATGAAAAAAGAATCTTTTCTTTATTTGCATCTATGATGTACCTGTGGTTTTCATCCCTGCAATAGATATAGGGAGAATCGTATATAACCTCTTTGTATAACGATAAATCCATAACTGTAATTCCTTTCGCACAATAAAAAACTTCCTGTATGATTATACAAAATAATCACACAGGAAGTCCCGTACAAAAAGTACGGTTATTGTTATTTAAGTAAATTTTCTATTCTTTGTACCTGACTGTCGTTTGCTCTTATAAAGGTTGCTTTGTTTCCGTTTTTTGCAGTGTATACCAGAGTGTTGCCGGTTATAATGACGTCCCTCATCTCGACAAAAGGTTCATAATCAACAAAAGCATCGACCATATTTTTGCCATCTTCAATATAAATCTCGTATGTTCCGATAGCAGAATTGACTTCATTGCCTGATATTATACCAAATCCGAAATCTCCGTCATTAAATACCATAAATATATTCTCATCTTCGCTGTGAAGCCAGATGGATTCGATAGTGTCATCAATATCTACCCATTCGGGATTCGGAACCGTCGATTCTTCTTTTTTACCACAGGCAGTAAATACGCCAAGTATTATAACAGCACAAAGCATAATACATAAGATTTTTTTCATTTTCATAAGTAATTCCCCCTTTTTGAAATATAATAGCATAATTAAATTAAAAATGCAACTATATTTTAGTTGCATTTTATCATATTAAAAAGGAGTATGTCCCGTACTTTTTGTACGGAAAGCATTATATCCCCGGGATAAGGGCATCTCCCTCCAGGTCGTAGCCCGTAATCTCGCCGATTTCGTTCCATGAAATATTCAATCTGCTTACACGCTGAAATGTGTGGAAATTGCCGGTATTTGACACGGCAACTCCGTCGCAGAGGGTAAAGCCCCTTGCCTCGTCATACCGTATGCACCACGCCCTGCAGTTTTCAAATATATTATAAAAGCCGTTGTCTGTACCGATAAATCCGCTGTTCATTCCTATAAAGAGTTCGTCTGCTCCGTCATCATCCATATCGTAGCAGATAATGTCAGCATTCCGCCGCCATATAAATCCATCGCTGTCTGTATGGCGGATATCTTCCATATAAAATGAATGAGAAAAGGTATGTCCCTTTCCGTCATCAAGGTGTAGGGAAAGGGTTCCGTTATCAAGAGTAAATCTTGCATCGGCAACGGCAGCGTTTTCGCCAAAACGGATTCTGCCCGATTTGGTCGTATCCTCAAGGATGAATATATGCTCGTGTGGTTCGTCAAACGTAAAAATATGTACATCGGAAAAATTGCGGAATTTTCTGTATTCTGTCTCCAATGCCCCAAATTCAAATTCGCCGAATGTCCCCTTGAAGTCATCTTTTTCGGCAGGGGGTGGTGTTTCTTCTTTTTCCGCTGTTGGCTCTGCATCCGTATTTTCTGTGGGCGGTTCTGCTGTAACCGTTTCTTCGGGGACGGGAGTTACAATTGTTTCCTGAAGAACCGGTGTGCTCCGTGGCAGATTCGCACAGACAATAACTGCAATTGCAATAATCATCGCAATTGACGGGATAAGCAAATTCTTTTTCTTTATTTCCTTTATAATGCTTATGGCAGAATCAAATCTCTCCGCAGGATCAATCCGCTTACACTTGTCGGCAATTTTGCGGAGTTTGTTGTATGGAACAGAATTGTCAAGCAGATGTGCAAGTGTCGCCCCGAATGAATAAATATCTGTTTTCTCGTCTGTGGGGAGCATACCGAACTGTTCAATTGGCGCATATCCGAATGTTCCCATTGCCTCCGTGTCCTGACGGACTTCGTTTCGCAGGATTCTCGCAATGTCATAATCCGTAAGCCATACATTGCAGTTTTCGTCAATTAAGATATTGTCGGGTTTTATATCCCTGTGGATAATATTGACCTTGTGAAGAGAATCCATTGCGTTGAGTATTTGCAACGCGATTTTTTTAAGTTGTTTTTTCGTATATGAATGATTCTTTACTGCATCCTCTAAAGGAGAACCCTCTATATATTCTTCTACAACAACAGTTTTCTCCTCAAGCCCCGCATAGTAAATCTTCGGAATATTTGCACAGTCGGTTTTCATAAGAGTTTTGTATATTTCTCTCTTGTCCCCGTCAATATAGCGTTTAATATATTTTTTGCCGCAAGGATCTGCCGTCAGGATAATCTCCTGACGTTTTGTTTTCTTGATTGTTTTTATGTCCGTAAGATTGGAAACATCAAACATATAACATTGACTCCTTGCAAAAAATCGAATTATGTAGTATATTGTAATTATATTAGACTTGCGGAGGAATGTCAATGGCACAGGTAACTGAACGTCTGCTGAAAGCACTTGAAAATGCACGGGATTTGGAGGGCTTTTTCCGTGAAAACGAAAATGAATTTATGAGCATAACAACTGCGCAGTATTTAAGCGATATTCTTAAACTTCGAGAAATTACAGTTGCAGAAGCGGCAAAGAGAGCAGGTCTTGGCGAATATGCATACAAGATTTTTTTGGGCGACAGACACCCCTCCCGTGATGTGCTTATAGCGTTGTCATTCGGTATGAATCTCTCGGTAGACGAAACTCAACTACTTATGCGAATATCAAAATTTGCATCCCTTGATCCGCGGGATAAGCGGGACAGCACCATAATATACGGACTCACTCACGGACTTAACGTATTTGAACTTGACGATATTTTAGAGCAGCACAATCTCGTAACAGTAAATAAGTAAACAAACGAAAATGACGGTTTTTCATTTTGAAAAATCGTCATTTTTTAATTGCAAAAAACCATTGGATATACTTCCATATATTGTGGATTGATATCCGGATATATATGCGATATGATATATACGAGCCCGACAGGAACGGCGTCGGGAAAAAACATAGGGGGTAACCCCCGAAAAACATTATTAAGGAGGAAACATTTAATGTTTAAGTTCAAAAAATTAATTGCTTCCGTGTTGACTTCAATAATGACATTTTCAATGGCGGCAACAGTTGCCATGGCGGCAATCCCGTCAGATGTAGCAGATACAAAATATGAAGAGGCAGCCGAAGTCCTCGGAATATTGGAGGTTATGGTCGGCGATACAGAAGGCACATTCCGTCCCGATGCCACAATCATCCGTTCCGAAGCGGCAAAGGTAGCGGTTGCACTCAGCGGCCTTACAGAAGTTGCTAACGTAACAAGCGGTCAGACAAGATACCCTGACGTTCCCGCAGGTTACTGGGCAACAGGTTTTATTAATGTAGCAACAGATCAGAAACTCGTTATCGGCGATACTGAGGGCACATTCCGTCCCGATGCAAATATCACTTATCAGGAAGCGGTAACAATCCTTGTCCGTGCACTTGGTTACGAACCCAGAGCACTTGCAAAAGGCGGTTACCCCACAGGTTACCTTGTAACTGCATCTGATATCGGCCTTACAAAAGGTGTAACAGGTGCACAGAACGGTCCTATCTCAAGAGGCGACGTTGCACAGTTGGCGTTCAATGCTCTTACAATCAAAATGATGGAGCAGACCGGTTTCGGCGAAAATGTGAACTACGAAGTAGTTGACAAAACAATCCTTGAAGACAAACTCGATGTTGAAAAAGTTACAGGTCAGGTAATGGCAGTAGGTAACGCATCACTCGACGGCGAATCAAACCTTTCCAAAGACCAGATCTTAATCGGCGAAGAAATCTTCAAAACAGGTACAGCCGATGTACGTCAGGTACTCGGTTTCACAGTAGATGCTTATGTGAGAGAAAACAACCGTGGCGAAAAAGTGCTTCTTCTTGCACGTCCTGCTGACGGAAAAAACGAAGCTATCACAGTTTCTGCTGAAAATATTGCAACAATAACAAACACTTCTGACAAGAAAGAACTTCAGTACTGGAAGAATCCCGACAAAGACAACAAAGCAACAAAAGCAAACATCAGAACAGATGCTAACGTTATCTACAACGGCAAAGCAGGTTCTTGGGATGATTTCAAAGTGATTGAGTCAGGTTCAATAACACTTCTCGACACAGAGGGTAAGGGTTCTTACGATGTTGTGTTTGTAAACGAAACTGTAAACTATGTAGTAGAAGAAGTTGTAACATCTTCTAACAAAATCGTAGACAAATACGGCCAAAGAACACTGGTTGCAGATCCTGAAGACGAAGACCTCACTTTCCTTATTGTAAAAGGTGCAGAGGAAGTAAAACTTGCTGACCTTAAAGAGTGGGATGTTCTCACAGTAACAATGAGCAAAGACGGTCAGCTCGTATATGCAGAAGTTTCAAATGAAGTGGTTGAGGGTAAAGTAACACGTAAATCCGACGACACTTACTATATCGGCGGTAAGGGTTACAAAGTAGCGAAGAACTACCCCGGTACAATTTCTCTGGAAGACGAGGGCACATTCTACCTTGACGTAGAGGGTAAGATTGCCGCAGTAAACGGCGAAACATCCTTAAGCAGCAACTACGCTTACCTCAACAAAGCAGCAATCTCATCAGGTATGGACAAAGTTTTAGAGATGAAAGTCTTCACAAAAGACGGCAAAACTCTCCTTGTTAAGTCCGGTTCTAAAATCAAAGTAAACGGCGTAAGCGGTAAAACTCCCGCAGAAGCCCTTGAAATCCTCGGGGAAGAAAGTCAGCTTATCACATTCGAAATGAATGCTGACGGCATCGTAACACAGATTAACACAGCAACATCCTCTTCTACAATCAACGAAGATAAGTTCATGCTCAATATGACCGAAGAAGACGTTGAATACAAAGCATCTTCCGGTAAACTCGTAGGCGATTCTATGAGCGTTAATGTAACAGAAGATACAATCGTGTTCGATATTCCTGCAGGTAAGACAGACACAGAAGATTATGCAATAAGAAACAATAAATTCTTCGTAGACGGCGACTACTACAATGTAATGGTATTCGACGTAACAGAAGACAGAAATGCAAAAGCGATTATCGTAACAAACTCTACAGGTACAGCAAACGAAGAATCTGCACTCGCAATCGTTGACAGTATCGCAACAGGTAAGAACGATGACGGCGAAGAAGTAGAAATCCTCTACGCTTACCAGAACGGTGAAAAGATTGAAATCCCCACAACCGAAACAGGCGTTCTTGTAAAAGGCGATAGCACAGCACTCCAGCAGGGCGACGTTATCCAGTTCAAGACAAATGTTAAGGGCGAGATTGAGAATATCACACTGGTATTCGATATATCCACAAAGGATACAGAAGCCGAGGTAGAGGTTTCCGATAAGATGAGCACATTCTACGGTAAAGTGCTTAAGAAATTCTCAAACTCCTTCAATATGCAGGTAAATGACGGTACAGTTCACAACTTTGCAATAGGCAATGCAACTGTATACACCGTGGATACAACCTTAAGCAGAAACAACATCACAGTTGGCGATGCAGGTGATATCCAGAAATACGACGAACTTGATCCTTCAAGAGTATTCGTAAGAGTGTATAACGATACCGTTAAAGAGATTATCATCATAAAATAATCACACCCAAAACGAAGTTCATCTCCTTTATAAAAAAGAACCGCAGAGGTTATCCTCTGCGGTTTTTCGTTATTCATTGTAAAAGCAATCGTCCTCCCAACGTATCGGATTTGTGTCGATGTATTCCCATATCATTTTGTAATCCTGCTCATTACGGATAATATGGTCGTGGAATGACCGTTGGAAGATAGGGTGCCCTATTTCCTTTGTAACCAATGTCTTGAGAGAACGGACAATACTTACGATGCTTGTAGGGGCCACATCGTCCCGTTAAGGGATATCAATAAATGAATATGATTCGGCATTATCACATATTTATCAACAGATACATTCTCATATTTATTGTTTATATTTTTGATATACTTATCACAAACACGCCCATATTCGGACAATTCGTTTTTCGGGACGATGTGGGCATCGTCCCCTACGATTTTTCCGAGAATGTGTTTTTTATCCTTCACACATACCGTTATAAAATATGCACCGGGGGATGAATAATCATATTCTTTCAACCGTGTAGGTTTCCGTTTGGGTAAATCCATATTATATTCCGAGATATGTTTTTGCGTTATTGTAACAGATGCCTTTAACGATTTCTTCGAGTGCATCCCAATCTTCGGGGTATTCGCCGTTTTCTACCCATGTACCGATAAGGTTACACATAATTCGTCTGAAATACTCGTGTCTTGGGTATGAGAGGAAGCTTCTTGAGTCTGTGAGCATACCTACGAATTTGGAGAGCAATCCGAGGGATGCGAGATTTCTCATCTGCTCTTCCATGCCGTCTCTGTGGTCAACGAACCACCATGCAGTACCGAACTGTATTTTAGATGGTGCTTCGCTGCTCTGGAAATTACCGAGCATTGTGCCGATAACAAAATTGTGAACGGGATTGAGTGTATAGAGAATTGTCTTGGGGAGTTTTCCGTCTTTGTCAAGAGCGTCTAAGAAGAGTGCAAGTTTTGCGGCAATCTTCTCGTCTGCAATTGAGTCAAAGCCCGTATCGGGACCAAGTTTTTCAAACATTCTGCTGTTGTTGTTTCTCTGTGCACCGATGTGGAGCTGCATTGTCCAGCCGAGTTCGTGGAATTTCTTTCCGAGTGCGAGCATAATCTTTGTCTTGTAGCAATCGCCCTCCTGTTCAGTAATCTTCTCTCCTGCCATAGCACGTGTAAAGATGCTGTCAATTTCTGCATCAGTTGCAACTTCAAACGGAACATATACAAAAGCGTGGTCGGAAATCTTACCACCGATTTCGTTAAAGAAATCTGCTCTCTTTATAAGTGCGGAGATAACGTCGTCAACATTTTTGATCTCAACTCCTGCCACTTCGCTGAGCTTTGCAATATACTCTGCAAAACCATCTGCAGTAATATTAACTGCTTTGTCGGGACGGTATGTAGGCAGAACTCTTGTCTTGAATGTATCGTCCTTTTTGAGGGCAATGTGATACTCAAGTGAATCCGCAGGATCGTCTGTTGTGCAGACAACTTCAACATTGGATGATTCTATAAGTTTACGTGCAGACATACCTTTGAGTTTTTCTTTTGTCTCTTCCCAGATGGCGTCTGCTGTCTTTGAATTAAGGGGAGTTGTAATACCGAAAAATCTCTGGAGTTCAAGGTGTGTCCAGTGATATAAGGGATTGCCTATGCAAAGGGGCATAACCTTTGCCCATGCATCAAACTTCTCTCTGTCAGTTGCATCGCCTGTCATGAATTTCTCGTCAAGACCTGATGAACGCATTGCTCTCCATTTGTAATGGTCGCCGTAGAGCCACACCTGTGTGATGTTCTCATACTTTAAGTCCTCGTAAATCTCCTTGGGACTTAAATGGCAATGGTAGTCAATGATCGGCATTGATGAAGCATACTCGTGATAGAGTTTTTTTGCTGTTTCGTTAGAAAGGAGAAAATCCTTGTCCATAAATTTCATAATTAATCCACTCTCCTTGGAATTATTGTTTTTTTATTACTCTGCGGTAGACTTTAAGCAGACAGGAAATAATGTAAGCGAAAAGCGGTACCTGAACAAAATCGGGAATTAGTCGGGGGATATAAACCGCCCAGAACGGGAGACGAGCAAGTCCCGTATAGTAAAAGCGCAATACGAATGTATTAAGTGTTGTAACCATTATGTCGGAAATAAAGATCGTAAGTACAAGTTGCAGAAAATCGTCGTTGTAGGAAGATGGGGATTTCTTTTTCATAATCAGGTCGATTATAACGAAGATGATTCCCAGAAGTGATGTTATGTACATACCGTATGTGGCAAATACTAGATTTTCTTTAAGTCGCAGGAGAATATCATGCCATACACCCTGCTTGACAACGCCCAGAATATAGTGGTTGTATCCGCCGAAAACTGCAAGTGCTATGCAGAACGCTATAAACCCAATCCGAAGTTTTGATGAAGAAACTTTTTTCATCCATTTCCACATAAAACCTGTTATGAATCCGCCCAATACCATTACAAAAAATATTGGCCAGAGGTATGCGCCCTCGGATTTGATTATCTGCGCAAGGAGGTCAACAAGTCCCGATGTGATACCGCCGAATACAGGCCCGAAAAGGATTGCGGGCATCTTGGTAAAAACCTCCGAAACGCCTATTCGCATACCGTTTGCTCCGCCCATGGGAATCATAAACGAGAACTGCCTCAACACAAGCGCCAATGCGATAAAAAGGGCTGTGTGTACCACTTGTTTAAGGTGTGTGTTTTTCATAAAAAAAGCTCCTCTCTAAAAAACAGAGAAAGCAACCTTTGAAGCATATTAAAATGCAACAGCGGATGAAGCATTGCACCGCAAGAAAGAAGCAGATGCGTTAATATCCAAACCCGTTTTGGGCATCGGTTTTTCCGCCGCTGCTTTGTTAAAATACTCGCAAATGCGTCAAGCATTAGCTCCGTTTTTGCCTCGCATCGACGACAAAAACTCAATGCCGAAAATCTGCGACCTAAATCAAGATAAAATTGGATGTTTTCAAGAACTATAACAAAGAAAACGGATTTTACTTGATTCAGGCGAGTTTGGACACTAACGCATCTGCTTTTTGTTTTTCTTTTCGTTTTCAGACTCTACTCCCATTCTGAAACACTTAACGCACAATGACTGCTCTGTTCGTATTTGGTGTGTGCACAATATCGCACTCACTCTTATAACCAATATTATACTCCCTACCCATACTCTTGTCAACTAAAATACTTGCGAATAAGGCGGAAATATAGTATAATAATTTTATTCGATGACGTGTAGGGAACGCATTAATGCGTTCCGTCTGTTTGCTTGAATTGCATTATCTTACGAATAATAACACGGGACGTCGAGGACGCCGTCCCCTACAATGCGGTGTCATATATTGAGAATAATCTCACGAAAGGCGGGTGCTTATGAAAAAACAGGAATTACAATTTGATGATATTTGCAGTTTGCTTGATATAAATAATTCTGCAGACGAACTTTATGCACTTGCTGATGAGATAACAAAGGAAACCAAAGGCAACACCGTAAATGTCCGGGGGATTATAGAGTTTTCCAATTACTGCAACAGGAACTGTGCCTATTGCGGACTTAATTGCCACAATACTACCCTTGGCAGATACAGAATGTCACCCGATGAGATTATCGAAACTGCCCTTGAAGCATCGGATGCAGGGTACAAGACAGCAGTTCTGCAAGGCGGTGAAGATCCCTGGTTTACTGCGGATGTGTTCTGCCATATTATTAAAGAAATAAAATCTAAAAGAGATATCGCAATCACACTCAGCGCAGGAGAAATGAGCGAGGAAGATTACGCCGCAATACGGAAAGCAGGTTGCGACAGATACCTTTTGAAGCACGAAACAACGGATAAGGATATTTACAGTAAACTCCACCCCGGTTACAATATTGATGACCGTCTCAATTGCCTCCGCACTTTGAAACGGCTTGGGTTTGAAACAGGTGGCGGATTTATGATAGGACTTCCTGAACAAACAGCGAAAACCATTGCAAACGACTTGCTTTTTATAAAATCCGTTCCCTGCGATATGGCAGGTATCGGGCCATTTATTCCGCACCCCGAAACACCTCTTAAGGGGTGTGATTCGGGCAGTACAGAACTTACACGCCGTGCCGTGGCAATTGCAAGGATTCTTCTTCCTGATATAAACTTACCTGCCACCACATCATTGGGCGTTATTGATAAGGAAGAGCGAAACAAGGTTTTCAGCGGCGGAGCGAATGTTATTATGAAAAAGGTTACTCCCGAAAAGTACAGAAAACTTTATGAGATTTACCCCGTAAACCACGGCAAAATCAAATCCGTGGCCGAGGAGAGGGCAGAGATAAATGAGTTACTTGCGTCCATTGGAAAGGAGTGGGATTGATATGAGTATAAACGAACTTCACTCCTCCGAGAGAGTGCATATAGTGTTTGTGGGAAAGCGCAACAGCGGTAAATCCTCTCTTATAAATGCTATCTCCGGTCAGGATATTTCAATAGTTTCCGATACACCGGGTACAACTACCGACCCTGTAAAAAAGGTTATGGAGGTCAGCGGTATCGGCCCTTGTGTTATAGTGGATACTGCGGGATTTGACGATGTGGGCGAACTTGGCAGTATGCGTGTTGAGAAAACACGCCTTGCCGTAAGGACAGCAGATGTAGTTGTCGCAGTTTTGAATGGCGAAGATAATGACCACACCGCAGAAATAGAATTTGTAAAAACACTTGGTTGCAAAAATATCCTCTATGTCCTTAATAAAACCGATATTGGAAATGGCAATTTCGATTCAGTCCCCGAACCGAAGATTAAAGTCAGCGCATTTTCAGGCAAGGGCATTGACGAACTTATTAAGATCATCGCAACCTACGCCCCCGAGAAGATTGCCGAACCAACTGTTACAGGCAATCTTGTGAAAAAAGGCGACACGGTTCTCCTCATTATGCCACAGGACGAATCTGCCCCCAAAGGCAGACTTATCTTACCGCAGGTTCAGGTTATCCGCGAACTTTTAGATAAAGGTGCTGTTCCCGTATGTGCTACATTGGAGTCGTTGCCCGATGCAATGGCAACTCTTAAAAGCGCACCCGACCTTGTTATAACGGATTCACAGGTTTTCGGTAAAGTGGTCGGGATAATCCCCAATGATTGGAGATTAACCTCATTCTCTGTTCTCTTTGCGGCATATAAGGGGGATATCGAACTCTTTATAAATGGTGCAAAAGCAATTGACGCTCTCACTACGGGAAGTAAAGTGCTTATTGCAGAGGCGTGTTCCCACACTACAACTGATGCAGATGTTGCGAGAGTAAAGATTCCGAGTCTCCTGCATAAGAAGATAAACCCCGATATTGAGATAACAGTTGTGTCGGGTTCGGATTTTCCCGACGATGTTTCAGGGTATGACCTCGTTATTCATTGCGGTGCGTGTATGTTCAATAAAGCACACGTTATGAGCCGAGCCGATATCTGTGCAAAAAGCGGAACGCCTATGACAAACTACGGCATAGCAATCGCACATCTTACAGGAATACTTAATAGAGTAATACTGCCTGAATAAATGAAAATATTTGTATTTGCCAAAATGCCTCCTTTTGCATAAGGGAGGCATTTTTATGTCCGTATTTTATAATAATGTACTTGATATTCAATAAACTATATGCTATAATAAATAAGCCAAACAAATTTAATATTATGTATTGCCATGTATTTTTATTTCGGTAAAAATGCGTACTTTTTTAGTGCATGGTGATACTATAATTGAATTTGTTTGGCGACAATTCAGAGTACGCGTTTTTCATGCGCTGACTTTGAGTTGGCGCATTTTTTAATTTGCAGGAGAGAGTGTCTCCGTATGTTGGCGCACACATTTGATATCGCAAAAACGGACAGGTTTTACCTGTCCGTTTTTGTGTAAATGTTTCTTGGATTCGTTTTGTTCACACATTTCTGAATCCCCTGCCGATAATCTCACTTGATGTTGTGATGATTATAAATGAATGGGGATCAATCTCTTTTATGTATCTGCGGAGTTTAATTGCTTCAATTCGTTTGCATACGGTGTGTACCATATATCTTTCTTCGTGGGTAAATTCGCCCTCCGCCTTATGTACCGTTGCACCGTGGTGGAGAGTTTTTGTTATGTAGTCGGAAACCTCGTCTCTCTTTGTTGTGATAACAACGAAGTATTTGCAACTGTTTAAGTTTTCTATAACCCCGTCTACGAGGAACGCTTTTGCAAAAAGACCGAGCAGAGAGAAAAGTCCTGTTTCAATGCCGAATACGGCAAAGGAACTTGCGGCGATTACGAAGTCTGTGCAAAGGAGCGCTTTGCCAACGTCGAGGTTAGAATATTTCTTGAGGATAAGGGCAACTATATCCGTTCCGCCTGATGATGCGGCGCAGTTGAACATCATAGCCGAGCCGATAGCCGTTAAGATAATGGCATATATAAGTTCAAGGAACGGCTGATCGGAAAGTGGCGCAGTGAGTGGGCAAATGAATTCAAAAACCCACGTAAGTGCCGAGAACATAAGTGAACAGTAAACTGTCTTTATTCCTGTTGTCTTGCCAAGTACCATAAACCCAAGGAGCAGCATAAATACGTTTATCCCTGCAATCCAGGTAGCGGGAGTTATCCACGGAGTTATGTTACCCAATATAGTACCGATACCGCTTACTCCGCCTGTGGAGAAACCGTTTGGAATCTTAAAGAAGTATACGCCTACGGACATAAGCAATACACCCAGATTCATTATGAAAAACTCTTTTATTGCCCTTTTTCGTTCTTTTGTCATAGCCATTTTAATGTACCCCTGTCAATCAATTTTTTGACAGATGTAATTATATAATATTGTGCAGAGTGTGTCAAGGTGGATTCTAATCTTCATTGAATCTTGACAATAGGTGTTGTATTTTGTATAATCCAATTAAATATGTATACAAAACAGGAGGGGTTGCTGTGAACAGAAAGAAATGGTTGAGCTGTTTGTTTGTGCTTATTACTTTGTGCGTTTCTCTGGTGTTTTCCGCTTGTCAGAAGGAAGATGGCGCTGCCGCAGAGAAAAAGCCGGAAAAAGAAACGGAAGTTACTGCAGAAGAGCAAATTTCTGTTGAAGATTTCTGCAACAAGGTTAAAGGATTCTGGTTTAATAAAAGCGAAAGTGGAGAATTAAGTATCGTTAGCTTTGAGAACGGAACTATGGACGATTTTGTTTATTGCTCAGAGTATAGTATTAAAGATGGAGTCATCAAAGATGCAAAAGAGGACGGAGCTGTTTTTGAAATAAAGGTTGAGTACAGAGAAGATTCACATGGCAATGAAACAGAAGGAACTCTTCAGGAAACAACTTTTTCACTAAGTTCCAATGATGATTTTAGAAGAAAACTTATTCTTGTACGCGACAATGGGGTCAGTCTTAATTACGAGTATATAGGTGCAACTTATGATGAGGCAGAGGCGATTCTTGAGGATATAGGTCATTATGAAATCAATAATACAACAGATTCAAAAACTCCTGCAGGTTATGGAATGAGTATATACGATGTATACAAAACAAGAGAAACACTTGTTTTGAGTTATGTTAAATCACAGGAAAGGGAACTCGAGGAACAAGCAAAAAACGAAAACAAGGTTGTGGATATTTATTCAGAAGGGACAACTGTTGTATTTGAGACTACACTTTTGCCATATCCTTCAGCAACACCTGAAGATAAGGCGTTTATAAAGGATGTCTTTGAATCTTCCGAATCTGATATGCAATATCTGAGGTCTTCATTTGAGATAATGAAAAAGGAAGCTCCTGTTACAGCTGTAAGAATGGAAATCCGTGCAGCAAACGGTGATTTGATGTATGAATATACATTCAGATAATATGGCTATGGAGTTCGAATCTCCTGAATGTATGGTACAAAAAAAGCCACCCTTTTGGGTGGCTTTTCCTGTACGCGCCCGGAGAGAACCGTCAGCGATGCTGCCGCACGGCTTGTCGACCGTGCCAAAAGGCACAGTACCCGACTGCGCCCCTGAAAACGCCAATGCCTACCGAGTGGTAGCCATTGGTAATCGTTTTCAGCCCTCTCAGAGTTCAAATCTCCTGAATGTATGGTATAAAAAAAGACACCCTCTGTAGAGGATGTCTATTTTTTATACGCGCCCGGAGAGATTCGAACTCCCGACCTACTGGTTCGTAGCCAGGCACTCTATCCAGCTGAGCTACGGGCGCAAATTTTTGCAACATAAGTAGTATACCACAGCAAATCTCAAAAATCAAGAGTTTTATTCAAATAAATTAAAATATTTTTATGTAACACGGGTGAGGATGGAACCTCGCCCCTGCATATCGTTCTGTCTATACCATCATCATGGCTATCGTAGGGGCGGATGCCCACATCCGCCCGTTATACTTACAATTTCCATATATCCTTGTTGTATTCCGAAACTGTTCTGTCTGAGGAGAAATATCTCGCCTTTGAAATATTGACAAGCGTTTTTCTTGCCCAATCGGCACGGTTTTCGTAATCGTCGATTGCTTTGTCCTTAACTTTTACATAATCTTCAAAATCAAGCAACGTCATAAACCAGTCTTTGGTTATAATCTCGCTCTGGAGGCGTCGGAGAGAAGTGCTGTCGCCAATGGACAGCATTTTTGTATCGGTTATGAAATCCACCGCTTTTTTGATATAGGGATTGCCGCTGTAGATGGCGCGGGGATTGTAACGACCGCTTTTGTAGAGGGCGATAACTTCATCAGCACTCTTGCCGAAAATATAAATATTGTTATTTCCGACTTCACGTGCAATCTCCACGTTTGCTCCGTCGGATGTGCCAAGCGTTACTGCGCCGTTTAACATAAACTTCATATTGCCCGTACCACTTGCCTCTTTTGATGCGAGAGAAATCTGCTCCGAAATATCACAGGCAGGTATAAGTTTCTCCGCAACGGAAACGTTGTAATTTTCAATCATAACAACCGTCATATGCTCACGTGCAACGGGATCGGATTTAATAAGTTCCGAAAGGCAGAGTATAAGGTGTATTATATCTTTTGCCAATGTGTAGGCAGGAGCCGCCTTTGCCGCAAAGATAAATGTCAGGTGGCGTTTTGGGAGTTTTCCGGATTTTATGTCAAGGTATTTCTTTATTATATAAAGGGCGTTCAACTGTTGCCGTTTGTATTCGTGCAGACGTTTTGCCTGAACATCGAAGATAGAATCCTCACGTAGAACGATTCCCTCTTTTGCCATAAGGAATTCCTTAAGCCGCAGCTTGTTTTTACGCTTTATATGCATAAGTGCAGAAAGAACGTCTGTGTCATTTTCGTACATGGCAAATTCTTTTAATCTGTCCGCCTCACTTATAAATCCGTCTCCCGTAAGTCGGCGTATAAGTTCCGTAAGGTCGGGATTTGCCTGAATAAGCCAACGGCGGAACGTGATGCCGTTTGTCTTGTTGTTGAATCTGTCGGGGTACAGGTCATAGAAATTTTTAAGTTCCACGTTTTTAAGGATTTCCGTGTGCAGAGCCGCAACACCGTTTACGCTGAACGAAAAGTGTATGGCAAGGTGTGCCATATGCACAGTATCATTTTGTATAATATCCGTATTTTCGCCCTTGCCTTTTATAAGTGAATCCATTTTGCGGATAATATCCATAATCTCAGGTACTGCTTCCTCCAGATAACGGACAGGCCACTTCTCAAGTGCTTCGGCAAGTATTGTGTGGTTTGTGTATGCACACATTTTCTGCACTGTTTCCACCGCTTTTTCAAAGCCGATTCCCTTTGATGTAAGGATTCTCACAAGTTCGGGGATAATCATAGCAGGGTGTGTATCGTTTATCTGCACAACTGCAAAGTCGGGAAGATTATTAAGGTCAGAGCCATTTGCAATTGCCTCGTCAATTATAAGTTGTGCGGCGTTGCTCACCATAAAATACTGTTGATACACACGGAGTTTCTTGCCCTTGTCGTCGCTGTCGTCAGGATAGAGGAAAAGTGTAAGATTCTCGTCAACTTCTGTTTTGTCGAAGTTGATGCCCTCTTTGATGATGTTCTCGTCCACGCCTTTTACATCAAACAATCTCAATCTGTTGCAATCGCTTCCGTAACCTGAAACCGCCACGTCATAGAGTTCTGATTGTAAAGTAAACTTACCGTATTTCACAGAATACCCTTTGCCTGTGGGTATAAGCCAACTTTCGTCCTCAATCCAGTAGTCGGGTTCTTCTGTCTGCTTGTTCTTTTTGAATTTCTGGCGGAAAAGACCGCAATGATAACAAAGCCCCACACCGTCAGCAGGTAGACCTAATGTTGCCGCCGAATCCATAAAACACGCCGCAAGTCGACCAAGACCGCCGTTGCCGAGGGAAGGTTCGGGTTCCAATGACTCTATCTCCGCAAGTGAAACCCCTGCACTTTTAAGTTCGTTATCAACTATGTCGTAGATGCCGAGATTAATAAGGTTGGCAGATAATAACTTGCCGATGAGAAACTCCGCAGAAACATAATATAACTTTTTCTTTCCCGTGTTAAGTCCACGTTCGTTTAATTTTTCGCCTGTGAATTTCAATAAGTTTCCGTATATCTCTTTGTGGGATAAATCACTCAATTCCCTGCCTGATGTTTTCTTGACATACTCTGCAAACATAATTACTTTCCTTTCCCTTTTTTATTGTCTCTTCCGTAGATTGCGGTAAGACGTTTCAGTTCGTTTCCGCATTTTGTATAATCTTTGTTAAGGCGCCAACACCAGTTGCCACCGAGAGTAGAGGGGACGTTTATCCGTGTCTCATCGCCAAGCATCAGTATATCCTGTATTGGCAGTATGCACATATCCGAAACACTTGACATTGCAAGTCGTATAAACCCCCTGCATATGTCTTCGATCTTGTTTTTGTCAATTCCCATATACTCTGATGCAAGTTTCAGTTCGTCTTGTGAGACAGACTTTGCCCAGCCCATGCAGGTGGGGTTGTCGTGAGTGCCTGTGTACACCACGGAATTTTGAATGTAATTGTGGGGCATATAGTCATTGTCCATACTGTCAAATGCAAATTGCACCACTTTCATTCCCGGGCAACCAACACGACTAAGCAATTCCTTTACATCATCTGTTATAAAACCCAGATCCTCCGCTATTATGTTGAGATTGGGACAACCTTTCTGGAGTGCATCAAAAAGTTCTGCTCCCGGACCGGGATACCATTTACCGTTCTTTGCATTTTTGCTTTCGTAGGGGATGGCATAATAACTTTCAAGGCCCCTGAAATGGTCTATCCTCACCATATCAAAAAGTTCGGCGTTGCGGTTCATCCTCTTAATCCACCAGTCGAATCCTGTTCGGCGCTGGTAGTACCAGTCGTATATGGGGCTTCCCCATAATTGACCGTCGGGCGAGAACGAATCGGGCGGACAACCTGCCACAAATGCAGGTACTCCCTCTCTGTCGGTTAAGAAAAGTTCGGGTTTGCAACGGAGTTCCACGCTGTCCATAGCGGTGTATATCGGCATATCCCCGATAATGCGGATTCCCTTTGAGTTGGCGTAATTTTTGATTGAGCACCATTGTTTCATAAACTCATATTGGAGGAATTTATGATAGTTGATACTTGCTATCAGTTGCTCTGCAAGTTTTCTTGACTGGGACGTGTGGGGAGAACGATATTCCTCGTCCCATTCTCTCATATCTCTTCCGCCGAAATATTCTTTTACAGCCGCAAATTCGCAGTACTCTCCGAGCCAGTATTTTTCACTTTCTTCAAAGAGAAGATAATTTTCGTCGGGAGCAAATCTGTCAAATGCCTTTCTTAATATTGTGTGCCGTGTTCTGTATAAAAATCCGTAATCAATCTTATCCCCCTTGGGGCACTTGTCTTTGTATGATTCGCACTCTTCGGAGGTAAGAAGTCCCTCTTTGCAGAGAGTGTCAATGTCGATAAAATACGGATTCCCCGCAAATGCCGACGGACTCTGATATGGCGAATCTCCATAAGTCGTGGGCCCTAACGGCAGTATCTGCCAGTATGATTGCCCCGAATCGCAGAGGAAATCTATAAATTTACGTGCTTCATCGGAAAAACAGCCGATTCCGTAAGGCGACGGGAGAGAAAATACGGGCAGAAGTATTCCGCTTGTTCGCATAGATGACGTCCTTTCGCTTTTTTTGTTAGTATGCATTGTGGGAAGCGGATTTATGTAAGCATTTATGAAAAGGTAATTGTGTTGACTAAAGCAATAAAAAATGATAATATAATCTGCGATGAAGAACCATAAATGCCTCCCTTGTGTAAAGGGAGGTGGGTTGCGAAGCAACTCGGAGGGATTGTAATGGACTATAAACACAACAAAGAAATTGTACCACTCGCAAAAACATTACGAAAGAATATGACAAAAGAAGAAAAGCATCTTTGGTATGATTACTTAAGAGAATACCCTGTCAGATTTATACGACAGAAAGTTATAGGCAAATACATTGTTGATTTTTACTGTGCAAAAGCAAAAATTGTTATTGAATTGGATGGCTCTCAGCATTACGAGGATAAAGGAATAGAAAAAGATGCTTTGAGAACAGAGTTTTTAGAACAGTATGGATTAAAAGTTATAAGAATATCCAATCTTGATATAATCAAAAACTTTGAGGAAGTATGTATGTTTATTGATAATGAAGTTAAGCAATCCCTCAGTCAACTTCGTTGACAGCTCCCTTTACACATGGGAGCCTTTTTTATGTTCGTGCTTTTATAACAATACACTTGATATTTTATAAAATCTGTGCTATAATAACTATGCCAAACAAATTTAATATTAGATTAGTTACGTGCGTTTTTATTTTGGTAAAAGCGTGTACTTTTTTATGCACTAACTAATGCTAATGAATTTGTTTGGCGACAATTCGGAGTACGCGTTTTTCATGCGCTGACTTTGAGTTGGCGCATTTTTTAATTTATAAGGACAAGTGTTCCTGAGGTTGTCTACACCACGCATTCGATTATACAAAAGCGGACGGGATAATCCCGTCCGCTTTTGTGTGTTTTTATATTCGGCTAAATCTTGACAAAATCTATATTTTTTTATACAATATAACGTAAGACTAAAGTGGGAGGAAATTACATTGAATATTACACAGAAAATTATTAAAAATCATCTTGTGTCAGGTAATATGGTTGCAGGTGAGGAAATCTCTATCCGTATTGACCAGACACTTACACAGGACTCCACAGGTACTATGGCGTATCTGGAGTTTGAGGCAATCGGTATTCCAAGAGTAAAGACAAAGAAATCTGTTGCATACATTGACCACAATACTCTTCAGTCCGGATTCGAGAATGCTGATGACCACAAATATATTCAGACAGTTACGAAGAAACACGGTATCCATTTTTCACGTCCCGGTAACGGTATCTGCCATCAGGTACACCTTGAGAGATTCGGTGTCCCCGGTATGACACTCCTCGGCTCTGACAGCCACACACCTACAGGCGGCGGTATCGGTATGCTCGCAATCGGTGCAGGTGGTATGGACGTTGCTGTTGCAATGGGCGGCGGTGCATATTACCTTACTATGCCCAAAGTTGTTAAAGTAAATCTTACAGGCAAACTCAATCCCTGGGTTGCCGCAAAAGATATTATTCTCGAAGTTCTCCGCAGATTAAGCGTTAAAGGCGGCGTTGGTAAAGTTATCGAGTACGTTGGCGAGGGCGTTAAATCCCTGACAGTTCCCGAACGTGCTACAATCACAAATATGGGTGCAGAACTCGGTGCGACCACATCTGTATTCCCCAGTGATGAAACAACAAGAGCATTCCTCAAAGCACAGGGCAGAGAAGAAGATTACACAGAGATTCTTCCCGATGCTGATGCTACTTATGATGAAGAACTCACAATCGACCTTTCAACTCTTGCACCTATGGCGGCAAAACCCCATATGCCCGATAATGTTGATACTATCACAAATATCGGTCCCATCAAGGTTGATCAGGTTGCAATCGGTTCATGCACAAACTCATCTTATATGGATATGATGAAAGTTGCCAGAATCTTAAAAGGTAACACAGTTCACGAGGATGTAAGCTTGGTTATTGCTCCCGGTTCAAAGCAGGTACTCAATATGCTTTCACAGAACGGCGCTCTTGCTGATATGATTGCTGCAGGTGCGAGAATTCTTGAATCTGCTTGTGGTCCCTGTATCGGTATGGGACAGTCTCCCAAGACAGATGCGATTTCACTTCGTACATTCAACCGTAACTTTGAGGGCAGAAGCGGAACAGTTTCCGCACAGGTTTACCTCGTAAGCCCCGAGGTTGCTGCAATCTCTGCTATCAAAGGTGTGCTGACAGACCCAAGAGAACTTGATATGTCAAACATCATTGATATGCCCGAGAAATTCTTAATCAACGACAATATGGTAGTAGAACCCGCTCCCGAGGGTAACGATGTAGAGGTTGTACGTGGCCCTAACATCAAACCGTTCCCCGTGAATGTGGCGCTCCCCGAAAACCTTAAAGGCAAATCGCTCATCAAGGTTGAGGACAATATCACAACAGACCACATTATGCCCTCAAATGCTAAACTTCTGCCTTACCGTTCGAATGTTCCTTATCTTTCAGAATATTGCCTTACACCCTGCGATCCCGAATTCCCCGCACGTGCTAAAGAGAACGGCGGCGGATTCATCATCGGCGGTTCAAACTACGGTCAGGGTTCAAGCCGTGAACACGCAGCACTTGCTCCCCTGTATCTCGGTATCAAGGCAGTTATAGTTAAGTCCTTTGCACGTATTCATATGGCAAACCTTATCAACTCCGGTATTCTCCCGCTCGTTCTTGAGAATGAGGCGGATTATGACCGCATTGATATGATGGACGAACTCGCAATTGACGATGTTCGCACACAGCTTACATCAGGCAACAAGATTGTAGTTAAGAATATTACAAAAGGTATAGAAATCCCCACAATCATCAATGTATCCGACAGACAGAAGGATATGCTCCTTGCCGGTGGATTGCTCAACTATACAAGAGAAAATAACTAATTTACCTAAAGGAGAATTCCTATGGAAGCAAAACTCAAAAAAGGCGCACTTGGTTATAAATCCAAAGAGGTAGAGGCGTATCTTATAGAAATGTCCAACAAATACCTTGCCGATATTAAAGAGAAAGACGAACAGATTGCAAAATTAAATGCGAAGATCGAACGTCTTGAGGGCAAGATAGACGGTTATGAGGAAGAACGTCTTTCCGTTGCTGATGCACTTGTTAAGGCACAGAAAGAAGCCCAGGATATTTTGGATGCCGCAGTAACTGAGGCAGAGGCACAGCGCGAGAAAATCCGTAAGGATTGCGATATCTTGAATAAAAAGATTGACGAAGCCAAGGACACTCTCGCCGCTTTGCAGAAAGATGCCCTTAAAGTTATGGAAGATTACAAAGCAGTAGTTGAGGAATTCACAGATTTTTCAGGTATCGGGGATGAAGATTGAAGGACGCGCCAAGATAAACTTGGCACTATCCGTGGAGGGACTTCTGGAGAACGGTTATCATCGGGTAAAGATGATAATGCAGGAGATAGCCCTTTGCGACGAAATCTCGTTGGAATTTGGAAAAAGTGGTGTAAACCTTTCCTGCAACGTTTCGCAAATTCCCACAGACAGTAGAAATATCGCCTACCGCGCGGCAGAACTTTTTTATGCTGTTACGGGCATTGACGACGGTGTTAATATTCATATCGAAAAGGTTATCCCCTCCGAGGCAGGTCTTGGCGGCGGAAGTGCTGACGGAGCCGCTGTGCTCAAAGGTATGAATGAACATTATGGCAACCCGATTCCCTATGGCGAACTGATTTCTCTCGGTGCAAAGATCGGTGCTGATGTTTCTTTTTGTATAATGGGCGGAACGGCACTTGCAGAGGGTATCGGCGAAGTGCTTACTCCAATTGATAGTAAAGTAAAAGCGGATATCCTTATAGTCAAACCCGATGTGGGCATCTCAACACCATGGGCGTATAAACGTCTTGATGAAGTTGGCTGTACACCTTGCGATGTGGATAGTGTTGTATCTGCTCTTGAAAAAGGAGATACAAAAGAACTTTGCAGGAGTATGGCAAACACTTTTGAAATCGTTGTACCCGAGGTTGCTCCGGAAATAGATGCGATAAAATCAAAACTCATCGGATACGGTGCACTCGGCGCGATGATGAGCGGCAGTGGAACAGCAGTTTTTGGAATATTTGACGATGCGGACACACTTGAACGTGCCTGTGAAGATTTTAGAGATAACTATCCATATGTGTTCAAATCAAAGATGCTGTAATTTTATAGATAATAAGGAGAAATACCATGAAGAAGATCAAAATTGTGCTCGTATTTTCACTTGTTGCAGTTTTGGTATTCCTTTCGGGATGCGCCATGAGCAATAAACCATGTGAATATTGCGGCGATACTCCCACCAAAGGGTATACCACATCAGATGATAAAAAGTTTTATGTGTGCCGGGACTGCAGCTCTGAATGTATGTTCTGCGGAGACAGAGCCACAAAGCATTATACAAATTTGCTTGGTATGGAAATGTTTGTTTGCAGAGATTGTTATAACGAAATCGTAGATTAACAAAAACCGATACTGTAAGGCGTATCCCTATGGAGCACTGCCTTAAAGTATCGGCTTTTTATGGCTATTGACAACACGCACATTTCGGTAGTATAATGTGGACGTTACTAATATATTTATATGGATATATTTATATGGAGGATAGGAATATGAATGTGAAAAGAATTTTAAGCGTACTTTTGATAATGTGCATGGCGTTTGCTGTTGTTGGTTGTAACAAAAAAGTTGATTATAACAAAGTAAAATGGGAGGGCTATGATGAAGCGCCTTTCCTGGAAATGCTTGAAAAAGGTGTTCCTGATATGCTTGACCCTGATGATGACACTATCGAGGTAGATGTTTCTGTAAAAGAAGGATGGGAAGAATCAGATACTCTGGATGAAGAAACTCTTGAAGACGGATGTAAAGCCGTAACATATGAGATAAATGCGTCAAACGACAAACAATCTGTGAAATTCTATTTCCTTATGGAATACGATAAGGATTCAGATGCTCTTATTGCGAGAGAAGCGATTGTATTACAGGATGGCGGAGGCAGAAAAACATACGATGTTAAGGACACAGAAGATGCTCTTTACGAGTTGAAAGATTCTATGGATAGCAAATAATTCAACCACAATGGAGAAAGTTTATGAACGGATTGATTACCGGCGCGGTCTTCTCATTCTGTGTAATGAGCAGAATGGTAACTTTGGGACGTTTTGAAGGATAAACGTCATTATGTGTTCAAATCAAAGATGGTATAGCAGGAGTATTTCTTATGAGAAAAAGAAGGATAATAAGTATACTGTTAATTATGTGTATGGCGCTTTCATTTACCGGATGTGCCCAAATCTCCGAGTATGGTCGTAATTTTATTAAGTATATTTACAATTATGGTAAAAAGACTGAACGAAGTCAGGAAGATATCAACGGCGAAGTAGTAAAAGAAGCGGTATATCAGGTTGACTTTGAAGTGGCGCAATACGAACGCTATCCGAATGTGCCTTTTATAGAACTTCTGCAGACAGGTATTCCCAGGATGCTTGATCCTGATAACGATACAATGAAGGCAACGATTATAGTAATAGAAGACTGGTCAGAATCATCTGTCCTCAATGTTGAAACAAACCTTTCCAACCCCATGAACAGAGCAGTAACTTACGTTGGCGATGTTTCCACCGACCAGATGACAATGAAACTGTATTTCTTTATGGAGTATGATGTAGAGAGAAAAGTTATGGTGTCAAAAGGCGGTAAAGTTGTTGTTGATGATATGGTGGAAGAGGTTGACGCAGCAGAGATAGAATCAACGCTTGATGATATTATGAGCAGTATGTAAAATTAATTAAAATACAAAAGCCCGATATTCCCCAGAGTATCGGGCTTTTTATTGTGTTGAAAAATCTCGCCAAGGATATTTCTATAATAAAAAAACAACGGATGTTCTTTAAGAACATCCGTTGCTGTGAAATCTTAAATCAAATATCAGTTGGCCATAAATCTGTCATAAGCTGCCTGATAGATAGAGAGCATCTCGTCAAGACCACGGTTTCTCAATTCAGTCATATGTTTGCCGTAGTTTGAGATAGGTTCTGTTCCTATAACCATCTTTGTTACAACTTCGCTTTCATATGTCTTGATAATACCCTGGATTTCGGTGAGTTTTGCTTTCTCGTCAGCTGTGAGAGGCCACTCAAGAGTCATAAGACGTGTGTCGCCTTCATCCCAGACAATAGAAGCATCTTTCTGCTGAGGTGTGCCGTACTGTGCTGCTGCATAAGCTTCAGCATCAACGATTTTTGCAGGATAATCATGAGCAACGTCGGCATAGAGTCCAAGTGCCTGGAGACGTGATTTGCCGTCGGGATTGTTTGTAACGAAATCGGTAAGTTTGTATTCGCCGTTTTCAATCACATAAGATTTGCCTTCAATACCCCAGTTCTGGAGGATTGTACCTTCTTCGCTGTAGAGGTAATCCATAAATCTGAATGCAACGTCAAGGTTAGCACATTTTGTTGTGATTACAGAACCTGTATCTGTAGAAGTTCTTCTTGTGAAGTCCATAGGAATGTAGTTGGGAGCACCTGCTTCTTTTGAGGGCCAGGGAGCAGCAACCAGGTTGTAGTTGGGGTCTGCCTGACCTGCTGTGAGGTATGTACCCATACCACTTCCAACATATGCAATACAAGCACCGGAAGTACCGTTTGTCATGTAAGCGTCCTGTGTGGCCTTTTCAAGTGCGGGATATTCGCTGTCAAGGAGGCCTTCTTTGTACCATTTGTTCATTTCAGTAACAAATGCTTTGTATTCGGGCTGCATAAAGCCGTAAACAACTTTGCCGTTCTTTACATAGATACCGCTTCTTGTGCCGAAAGCACCTGCAAACTGTTTGAATGCAGCAGCTTTGTAATCAGCAAAGGGAATCTCGTCAGCTTTTCCGTTGCCGTTGGGGTCCTGAGTCTTGAATGCTTTAAGAACGGTGTACCACTCATCAATTGTGGTAGGCATCTCGAGATTAAGTTTGTCAAGCCAGTCCTTACGGATCATAGGACCATAACATGCGTTAACTGAGGTGTCTTCTTTAACAGATGCGAAATAGAGCAATTTTCCGTCAACAGTACGGATAGATCTATCTACGTCGGGATTTTCTGCAAGAACTTTTGAGTATGTAGGCAATTTATCCATCTTGTCTGTAAGGTCAACGATGACGCCGTCATTGAGGGCACCCTCATAACCGCCGTTGTACTTGGAACCCCAGTTCCAGTGGATAATGTCTGTGTAATCGCCGGAAGCGATCATAATATTAAAGCTTTCTTCCCATGCAGCAGATGAAGGGTGAACAAACTCAACTGTAATTCCGAGGTTCTCCTGGATTTTCATCATGCCTTCCAACTGACCGAAGTTATCCTGGCCGCCGGGACCACGCGCACCCATCCATAATGTCAGGCTTCCTGTTGCGAGTTCCTCTTTCTCGCCGCCGCATCCTGCTAAGGCAGAAACTGTCAGCAAAGCAATGAGAGCAACACAAAGGATTTTTCTGAGTTTCATGTTTTTACCTCATTTCTTAATAAAGTGTGTTTCTGGTTTCATTCTACATCATGAAAAGAAAAAAAGCAATATACAAATTATAATATGTAGCCCAAAAACATTCAGAAGGCAAAAAATAAAACCCGAAAAGGACGTTTTTGAAATGTTGTGAAGTTGCCGGGGAATATCCTGCTGAAAACCGCTTATATATTATATATAAAAGGAAGCTTTTTTCAATTTGACGGAATTTCTCATCAAATTGCACAATTTAACAGGGGTATAACTGTACACAATATAAGAAAAAACAAAATGGAGCACAAAATTCAAAAAACAAATAAAAAAATCCTTGACAGTTTGCGATAAAAAATATAAAATATATTAGGTGGAAGAATGTGTATGCCTTTTTTGGATAGATACATAGGTGCTTATTTATATTATATATAATAGGTACACAAGTTTTGTTTCGGAACTTTTCTTCCCTTTATAATGGTTATAGCAAAAGTGTGTTGTCAGGATTTTTTCTAGGAAAATCCTTACTTTACATTTTTGTTACAACAATAAAATGTGCATTGACGAAGCAATCTGTGGATGCTATAATCAATGCATAAACTAGAAGTTTTTCTAGTGATGTGTCTGGTTGTATATGAAAGAGATGCGGCCGGTTAACACTAAAAAACGTAATCTCTTTCAAAAAAATATTTTAAGGAGGCTTTGAGAATTATGAAAAATCTCAAAAAAGTACTCGCGTTAGTAGTAGTATTTTCTATGATGCTCGGTACTGTTGCTTTCGCAGCATTCCCGGACGTTGCTGAAGATGCTGATTACTCCAGCGCAGTTAACACCCTCGCTGCTCTCGATATCATCGGCGGCGACGATCAGGGTAACTTCAACCCTGACAACACAATCACCAGAGCTGAAGTAACAAAGATCATCTGCGAAATGCAGGGTCTTAAAGGTGATGCTAGCAAAGGCGCTACAATCTTCACAGACGTAGCTGCTGATCACTGGGCATCCGGTTACATCAACATGGCAACAAACATGGGTATCGTAAACGGTATGGGCGATGGCACATTCGCACCTGATGCACCCGTTACATACGAACAGGTTGTAAAAATGATCGTTGTAGCTCTTGGCTACGCTCCTATGGCTGCTGACAAAGGCGGTTACCCCACAGGTCACCTCGTTGTTGCTCAGTCTGCTGGCGTAACAAAGAACGTTGCAGCTCCTGCACAGACAGACGCTGCTAAACGTGCACTCGTAGCACAGCTCGTTTACAACGCACTCGACGTTCCTATGATGGAGAAAACAGGTTTCGGTACAAACGAATCTTACGAAATCATGGATGGTACTGGCGACAAAGCTAGAAACACACTCCTCACAACAAAATTCGACGTTATCAAACTCGGCGGCGTAGTTATCGCTAACGAGAAAGTAGCTCTCGAAGACGTTGACCTCATTGGCGACGGTGACGAACTTGACGGCGTATCTGCTGAAGACGAAATCACACTCGCATATGACAACAGCTTCAAGACAACAAACGAAGACTTCATCCTCGGCAGAAATGAGTTTGCTAAAGTTAACGCTAAAGTTGGCGAAACAAACGCAGCTGATTTCTTCGGTCAGAGAGTAATCGCTTACATCCAGGATACAGGTAGAAATTATGAAGTAATCGCTATCGTAGCTGAAGATGGTAAGAACGCATCTGTTTCTTTCGGTCTTGACGATATCGATACAGGTAGCAGATCAGTTGTAGACGCTACTCCTTACAAACTCGCATACTACGAGTCAGATGATGCAAGAAAATCTACACAGGTTAAAGTTAACGATTCTTACGTTGTAATCTGGAACAGTGTTGTTTCTAGTGCAGATCTCGAAGATATCGTAGCTGCAGCAGTTGCTGAAGAGTTCTCTGCAAAAGTTGAACTCATCGACTGGGATGCTGATGACAAATTTGATCTCATCAAAGTTGACCAGTACGCTCACTATGTAGTTGAAGAAATCGATGCTGAAGATTACATCATCAGCACAATCGATGGTTCTGAGTTCAAACTCGACGAAGATACTCTCGAAGAACTCATCGTTACAGTTAAAGATGTAAACGGCGACGCTGTTGCATTTGAAGATATCGCTGTAGGCGACGTTCTCGCAGTTATCGCTGACGATGTTGACGACGCTACAGAAGCTGAGTCTTTCATCGATATCACAGTTCTCGGCCAGACAGCTGTTGAAGGTACAGTTAAATCTGTAGCTGCTGATGGCAAAGTAACAATCGACGGTACAAAATATCAGCTCGACGCTGCTTGCTACAATGGTAACAAGATCGCTATCGGTTCTGAAGGTTCTTACTACCTCGGTATCGCTGGTCAGATCGTAGCATTCGACGGTAGCAAAGCTGCTTCTGGCAACTACGCTATCATCCTCGAAACAGCTGAAGCTACAACTGGTTTCGACGAAGGTATCCAGGTTAAAGTTCTTAACAAGAACGGCGAAGTTGTTATCTACAACGTAGGTAAAAAGATCAAAATCAAGAATGCTGACGGTATGGCTGTAAGCTATGATGCTACTGTAGACGCTCTTGAAAACCTCGCTGAAGAAGGCGATCCCGCTTTCTACTTCGACCTCGCTGGTACAGACTGGGCAGATTATGCAACTGAAACAAACGTAGCTGCACTTCTCGAAAACTTTGAGACAGAGCCCACAGTTGACAACATTCTCGACAGACTCGTTCAGATCAAAGTTAACTCTTCTAACGAAATCACAGAAATCACACCTGCTGGTTCTGAAGATACATTCGAAGTAGAAGATTGCACAGATACAGATAAGACATTCAGTGCAACAACAGGCAGATTCTCTGGCATCGGCAGAGTTGACGAAGGTACACTTATCTTCAACATCAACTGGAATGACCTTGCAAAATCTAAGATCATCACAGTAGATTCACTCCTCGATGACGCTGATTACAAAGTTGCTGGTATCGACAAAGACAATGGCTACTATGCAGCTATGATCATTGTTGACGGTGGTAACTCACTCGCTGCTTCTATCGACGGTATGGCTGTTGTAACAGCAGTATCTGAGACAAGAGATGCTGACGATAATGATGCTTATGCAATCAGCTTCGTAGAAAACGGCGAAAAAGAAGAAAAGACAATCCTCGTAACAGCTGATACAGATGTTGATGCTGAGTACAATGGTTCTGCAGATGCTATGGATCTCGTAGCTGCTATGGGCGAAGGTTCACTCTTCCTCTACGCTGCAGATGCTGACGGCAATGCTACAGCAATCGCTTCTATCGCTAACATCGCTGAAAATGCTGACGGCGAAGAAATCTACGTATTCGTAATTGACGAAGACGGCGAATTCGGTCCTGCAAGCAACGCAACAACATTTATCTATGGTTGCACAACTGATGAGAAGATGACAGCTAACTCTATTGAAACAACAGATGGCGAAATCGAAATCACAGCTGGTGTATACAAATACACATTCAACAACACAGGTAAGACAAGAGTTGAAGTTGGTTCTTACAAAGGTGGCGACGTTGACGAAGCTGACGAAACAGAGACAACTCTCTTCGTAGCACGTCTCGTTGACGGTGAAACTGTTGACGTAATCGCTATCGGCGCTCGTGTAACAACAGCTACATGGGATGTAATGGACTAATTCTTAATTGAATTAATTCAACACAATAATTAATCGCACCGCACTCCTCATGAGTGCGGTGCTTTTAATTTTGCATTTGTATTTGCATTCCTCACGTCTACGGAACGCCTCCCTTGTGCAAAGGGAGGTGTCTGCCAACGGCAGACGGAGGGATTGTGTTTCGCACTATACGTGTGGCTATGAACAACTTCCTTTTCCACATTGTAGGGGCGATTTACGAATTGCCCGTACCTTTTGCTACGATTGTCACGGCCACTACCAATCTCTCCCTTTCCACACCGTAGGGCATGGTCTTGCTACTGCCGCTTTATATTTACTCATTATTATGGCTACGATATGACCCTTTCATTATTACCTCTTCCTTAAAAACGTAGGGTTCGGCGGTTTCCGACGAACCGCCTTTTATATGTTTACTATCCCCATGTCTACGTAACTCCCTTTTCCTTTTCACATGTAGGGGACGATGCCCACATCGTCCCGCTATGTATGTCCACTCTCCCTACGGCTACAGAATGCCTTTTTCCTTTTACTTTCGTCTTCTTTGTTACGCTCATTCCCACGGCTACAAAGCTATTATCCTTCATGTTTTTTCGTCAACCTATGTTTAACTACTTTCCTTGTGATTTACGTCATTTATTTTCCATTATAAAAGCCGTGTGAGATTAATCTCATACGGCTTAATTCATTATATTTAATAATAGCACAGATCATTCGGCAACGATTTCTTTATTATCATCCGATACCACTTCGGAATTTTTTTCTTCAAGTCGTTTGTCAACAGATCTTTTCACTACGTTGAGTATAACTGCCAATGTAGGTGCACCGAGGAACATACCGACAACCCCGAAGAGCCCACCGCCGATAATAATTGCCAGTATAATCCAGAATGGTCTCAGATTAATCGAATCGCCGAGAATCTTGGGCCCCAATATCATTCCGTCGAACTGTTGCAACCCGAATATAAACAGACCAACCCATACTGCCTGGAGAGGGTTTTCGAGCAATACCAGGAGAACTACGGGGATACCGCCCATGAAGGGACCAAAGTAGGGAATCATGTTGGTAACACCCACGATAACGCTATACAGAACGCTGTTGGGAACTCCGAGAAGTGAAAGTCCTATGAAGCAAAGTATACCGATAATCAAAGAATCAAGCGATTTTCCGGCAATAAATTTTGAAAATATTCTGTGTGATTCAGCGAAGAAAGCAACGGTTTTCTCGTATGTTTCTTTTTTGAACAAGGCACGAAGCAATCGTTTGGTTCCTCTCAAGAGTTTTCCTTTGTCGAGAATCAGATAAATTGAAATAATAAGACCGAAAACTATATCAAGAACTGTTCCTGTCGCATTGACAATACCTTTGAAAATTTCGGATATAGCGGGAGTGATAGTTTTCACATCAATTTTGCTGATATACCCGGTCAACTCTCTCTCAACAGTGGCAATGGCATCGTAGAGTGCTTTGCCTGTTACGGAATGGTTCCAGTCGCCGTTACGGTATTCCATAAGTTTGTTTATATATACAGGGATCTGCTCTATGAGGTTTGTAATGTTCTTTACCAGAATTGGTATAAGTGAATTGAGAACAATAAAGAGCGCCGCTGTACACAGGATATACACTGTGATGAGACTGAAAAGTGTTTTCGTCTTATTGAATATTCTGAACCGGCCGAACAGATTTCTTTCAAAGAAGTTTACGGCAGGATTCAATAAATATGCAATTGCGCTACCGATAATAAATGGTAACAGAAGGTTGCCAAGGAATTTTAGTCCCCGTGAAAGCAGACCGACTACACCTTCGATGTTCATTATAACCTTATAAGCAAGTATAAGTACGATTCCTGCGATCAGCAGATTAAATACATTGCTTTTTCTGCCAAACAGATTTTTGATTTTCTCCAGCATTTTGATTCCTCGATTCAAAAGAATGGTATTGATGAAATTATTATACACCAATATTTTCATATTGTACATATTTTTTGTGCTAAAATTAACCAAACAGTAATATACATTTATAAACGAACAGAATAAAAGGAGGATTACCATGTCCGTAGAACTTGAAAAAACTATTATAAAGACCTGCTATTCGCTTCCTGCTATGGGAACGCAGATAACATTGGACAATGATATTATCGTGCCCGACAGTCAGCCCGATGTTAAGACGGTTCTTCAGGCGGAGATTCTGCCTATGATATGTGAAAAACACGTGCAGAAGGATTATATTATCATCACGGGAAATGTAGACTATTCTATTGTATACTTAAGTGATGAAAAGGATTCTCCCTCTCGTGTGAGAGCAATAAGCACACGTATGCCCTTTTCCCACCAGATAGAAGTGGCAGATGTCAACATGGCGGATTTTGTGAGCATTAAACCCGATGTGATTAATGTTGAATTCTCTGCCGTAAACAGCCGTAAAATAAATGTGAGATCAGTTGTTGATTTCGATACATCTGCTGTCCGTTGCGACGGTTTTGAGGCGGTGTGTTCTGCCGTATGTGATTCAGATCTTCCCAGCAAAAGCGAGATTGCGGAATGGTTTGCTCTTTCTGGTTGCGGGGAGATGAATTTTGAAGTGGCGGACACTATTTCTATACCATCAGGAAGTGATCTGATCGACGAGATTCTGGGTGCAGATGTGAAAATCTGCGGCAGAGAGATTAAACTTATAAACGGCAAACCTGTTGTTAAGGGCGATGTTAAGATTTGTGTTCTTTATACAGATACTGCATACCGTATGCAGACAGCCGAGGGAAGTATTCCGTTCACGGAGATACTTGGTATTGACGATGTTGAGGACGAACGCCTCTGTGAAATAGAATATTGCCTTACAGACTTTCGCTACAGCATTATGGCAGACAATGATGGCGATGCGACTTTAATAGATGTATGCGCAAAAATTAATGTTTCTGCCTGTGCGTATTCCACGGGCAGAGAAAATATAACTGCAGACCTTTACAGTCCCGATTTCAAGGTAGATATAATCCGCGGAAACGCCGAATTGACACGATTGGTGTCAGCAAACAGCGAACAGGATATATTTAAGGATACAGTTGAAGTATCTCCCACTTGCCCTGCTATATCAAAAGTGCATAATGTCATCGTGAAACCCTATGTTGAAAATGCGGAGATCATGGGCGGAAGGATGAAAATAACAGGTGTGGCGGACACGTATATTGTGTACACAACATCCTCTCCTGATACGCCGGTATATACATATAAAAAAGAGATCCCCTTCACACATTCTGCAATGGCGGACGGTAAAGAGGATTGCAATATAAATGTTATATGCGAAGCGAATGACATAATATACAATGCTATTTCTGCAAATGGTGTTCAGGTTCAGTTTACTCTTAATTTTAATGTGAGAATTACGGAGGAGAAAAATCTGACATATATTAGCCATGTGGAATCCGACGGTACTGTTTCAGAAGACAGCGCACCCACGGGTATAGTAATATATTTCGCAGATGCGGGAGAAAATATGTGGGATATTTCAAAGCGTTACCACACAACCACGGAAGCAATCAATAAAGCCAACGGAGTAGATTTCCCCGAGGTTCTCGATTCGCCGAAGCGCATTATGATTCCGAAAAGAAGAATCGGATAAAACAGAAAAGTCGCAGTGAATTTCACTGCGACTTTGTTATTTTATTTCCTGATCTAAATCATCAAAATCTTCTGTGGAGAAAAATTCTCCAAGTGTTATCAGGACATTGTATTTTTGATTGTTTGTATAGAAGCGCTACTGTAGATATTTTAAAATAAAATATGTTTTGCGTATATTCACTTGCACAATTTATGAAAGTGTGCTATACTTTTCCATGGATAATGGTTCAGAGGAAATATCTAATGTATTATGTTGAGATCGTATAGCAATATAAACTATATTGGAAGAGTAATAGAGTTGCATGAAGGTGGTAATAAAAACTATGAGTGGAAATGATATGAACAGCGTTGTTTTCTATTTGATTTTGGGGTGTTTGGTGACATTAATATATAACAAGGTGATTAAAAATATCGAAAAACGGAAAATAGAGAAGGCAAAGAATCAAGAAAACGAGGAGTTGGAACGTGAAATCAAAAGATTAACGCAATGTGGTATAGTGCGCGACGTTTCAATGGCAATGCGCACGATTTTAACCGAAAGAATTTCCAACAGTATACACTGGCATATCCAAAACTATGGTTATAGACCTGAAAAAATTTCGGACATTTGGCGACCTACCGTCGGTGCTGAAATTGATTCACATGGGTTTTACTTTTATGGTAGTGTAGAATTTCAGAAACTAGGATATTGCAATTTGCAAGAAGAAATTCAAAAGAAAGCATTGGGTTGTGCTGTTGAGAGATGGTCAAAGGAATGGGTGTTTGCAGAACCGAGGTTACATCCAGATAAAAAATATTGGGAAGAATACACCAAAAATGAAATTGATAGAATTTGTACTGAAAAAGGAATCCCTTCATTAAAAAGAATTTAAGTATTATGTGAATTGTACAACAAAAGCAGAACGATTAAATCGTTCTGCTTTTTCAATTCCATCATACATCAATAATAATCGGGATAATCATCGGATTTCTCTTTGTTTCCTGGAAGAGACATTCGGAAATTTTGCTCTTAAGGTTTGCTTTGATGGTTGCCCAGTCGTAGATGTTATTTTTTGTACAAGCTGACATACAATCAGTTGCCACTTCACGGATATGGTCCATAAGGTCGCCTGATTCTCTTACATAAACAAAACCTCTCGAAATAATCTCGGCCTGACCCACCATTGCGTGAGTTTCCGAAGAGATTGATACGACGACTACTATAACACCGTCTTCCGAAAGTTTCTTTCTGTCTCTTAAAACGATATTGCCCACATCTCCTACGCCAAGACCGTCAACTAATGTGATACCTGCAGGAACTGTGCCTGAAATACGTGCGCTGTCAGGAGAAAGTTCCAGCACCTTGCCGTTTTCCATAATGAAGATATTTTTCTTCTCGATCCCCATATACCTTGCCAGATTGGCGTGAGTTTTAAGGAAACTGTATTCTCCGTGAACAGGGATAAAATATTTCGGCTTTGTGAGAGCCAACATAATCTTCAGTTCTTCCTGACAGGCGTGGCCCGAAACGTGGAGTTCGGCACTTCTGTCGTGAATAACGTCAGCGCCTTTCTTCATAAGTTCGTTTACCACATTGGCAACAAGTTTTTCGTTACCTGGAATTGGATTTGCAGAGATGATAACGAGATCTCCCTCTACAATCTCAACCTTCTTGTGGTCGGAATATGCCATACGGTAGAGGGCGCTCATTGTCTCGCCTTGACTTCCCGTTGTGATGATAACTATCTGATGGGGACGGTACTTGCCGATATCGTCAATATCCACTAAAATATTATCGGGGATCTTCATATAACCCAGATTAATAGCGGTTTCAAGAACATTTATCATACTTCTGCCCGAAAGAGCAACCTTGCGGTTTGTTTTATGGGCGGCTGTGATGATCTGTTGCACCCTATGTATGTTGGATGCAAATGTAGCCACTATAATACGCTGTTTAGTTGATTTGAAAACATCGTCAAACTTTATACCGACAGAACGCTCTGACATGGTAAATCCGGGACGTTCGGCATTAGTGGAATCGCTGAAAAGTGCGAGTACGCCTTTTTTGCCCAGTTGACCGAGACGAGTTAAGTCAATCATTTCTCCATCAACGGGGGTTGAGTCGATCTTGAAATCGCCTGTGTGAACGATTGTGCCCACAGGAGTGGTAACTGCAACTGCCACCGCATCAGCAATTGAGTGATTGGAACGGATGAATTCAACGGTGAATCCACCCACCTTGAACATGTCTCCGGGAATCTTTCTTATCAGTTGTGTAGTAGAGAGCAATCCGTGCTCTTTCAGTTTGTTCTGCACAAGACCGAGAGTAAGATTTGTACCGAAGATAGGTACGTTTACTACTTTCAGCAGAAACGGAATAGCGCCTATGTGGTCCTCATGACCGTGGGTGAGCACTACGCCTTTTACTTTGTCTTTGTTTTTCACAAGGTATGTGAAATCGGGAATAACCATGTCGATTCCCAGCATTTCCTCATCGGGGAAGGTCATACCGCAGTCTATCAGCAGTATCTCGTTGCCGTATTCCAGAACAGTTAAGTTTTTGCCGACTTCGTTAAGACCGCCCAGAGGAATGATTTTAAGTTTGCTTTTTTTAGCCACAACAATCCTCCTTGTTAGGCGGTTTCTCCCTATGGAGCACCACCTTTAGTTATTTGTTATTATAATTATTTCCAAAAATATGTATTCAGATACATATAAAAGCCAGTTGTAATTTTGTGCAAATGGGCGTAAAATCCCCTATCTGTACACAAAAAAGGTTTTTCAGCCGTTTTCACGGGCATAGAAAAACAGATATTGCTGTGCAATACCGCTGTGCATCCCGAACCTTTCTCCTGCGAATGCACTGATTTCTTTGATTGACGCATTCTCGCCAAGATAAAGCTGACGCACAATTCTCTGCACCCACACGTCCACGGGGAAAGCATCCCCTTTCTGCAGAGAAAAAAGCATAGTGCAGTCCGCCACCTTGGGGCCTACGCCTTTTATTTTCATAAGTTCCGCCTTTGCCTTATCCGTTGGCAAAGCGCAAATAATGTCAAGGTCAATCTCTCCTGACGCCACTTTCTTTGCGGCATCGAGGATATATGCAGTACGATAACCTGCATTAATGGGAGCAAGGTCCTCTTCTGTAAGTGATGCCAACTTGTGGCAATTGGGGAATGTATAGTAATCCTTGCCGTCAAATGTTATCTTATCTCCGAATAGTTCACACATCTTTCTGATGATTTTCTTGATTCTCGGAATCTGGTTTTGTGTGGAAATCACGAAAGATATAAGGCACTCAAACGGTTCCTGATTGAGGAGGCGGATGCCCCAACCGAATTCCATTGCTTTGTCGATGTGTTCTTCTCCCGAAAGGGATTCTTTTATTGCACCATAGTCGGTGTCAAGGCCTAAAAACCTCTCCCACAGATTTTTGAAATCTTCTTCTGTGCAGTTTCGTATCTGTACGGTAGTGCCGTTTGTTTTAACGTTTATAACTTTGCCGTGAGCCACACCTGTAAAACTGCCGTCGTCCTCCTGATCAAAACGGAAACACTGACCGCAGAGGAATGTGTGCCCGGCGTCAAAATGCTCTACTCCGGTTAATGTTACGGTATTGGTACTGCTGTCGAATTTATATTCATATCCGTTACCCACATAAATCACCAATATATATTATATCACGTGTTTGCTGATTGCACAAGGATTTTTTTCAGGCGGTGTGCGGACAGGGCGAGATTCATAAGTTCGCTGCCGTACAGAACGGCTATATAACCGTATATCCCCATACAGGGTAGAAGCAGATATATAACGGGTACACGGATTGCGGAATCAATAATATTGATCTTCAGACAATACACCTGCTCATTGAGACCTTTTAATAAACTGTCCGTTACGGAATCAATATACATAGGTATCGTAAGTAACGACAATGCAGTAACGTATAATCCTGCTTCCCAGTTGCCGTAGAGGTTTGTGGCAAGTTTTTTGCCGTATATTAGAAGGAACACTGCTATTGCCATTGCGAGAATAAATGTCCAGCGTATAGAGGTTTTCGCGGCACGTATAACGCTTCGTCTGTTATGCTTTGCATATCTTCCCGAAACTTCGGGGATAAGGAGCGAAGTGAGTGATTGAAGAAACACATAAGGGAATGTGATTATCGGCATTGCCATGCCCTTGATTACGCCGTAACCTGCCACACCGTTTATCATTCCTGATTTTGCAAGAGCAATGGGGATGATCATATTTTCCACCGCAACGAGACCGCTCCTGATATACGAACCCAACGCCACAGGCATAGATATCGAGAGTATTTCGCCTGTTTTTACGGGCACCGATTTTGAAAGCGACTTTGCCCTTGCCCACAGAAAATATAAAACAACATCACATACGCAGGTTATAACGGACGACACAAGCGTTCCCCATATGGGTATCATAAATGCCGAATCGGGGTTTATTCCGCATTTCATGATCCCAAGTACTGCCGCAATGGACGAGAATTCCTCCACCATGCAACTTGCGGTTATGAAAGACACTTTCTGTATTCCTGTGAAGTACCCACGTATTACCGACGAAAAAGATATAAGGGGCAGTGTGAGAGCGAGTAACCTTATGGGTATGGCGGTTGAGGGAGTTTTCAGCAACTTAACGGAGATAGCATCTGCAGATATAAGCATAACGGCACAGGCGGTAACTCCGCAGAAAAGCGCCAGTACAGTGCATTTCGACATAACGGAGCGAATCCGTTCTTTTGATTTTGACTCTGATATAAGACGTGTTACTGCAAGTGGTATCCCTGATATTGCAACGGTTACGGCAAAAGCGAATACGGACACGATAAGGTGAAACACACCCATGTTTGATGCACCGAGGCGGGAGGACACATACACGGAGAACGCCATAGATGTTGACCGTGTTATAAGCATTGAAACGGATAAGGATGCCACACCTGTGAGGAATTCTTTTTTCTTCATTATATACCTTCCTTTGTATGAGTATATGATGAATGTGCACAATAAAGAATAATCCCCTTGTATACAGTTATGTTACAAATAGTCGAATAAATGAATTTTTCCTTGACAAAGCGTACATACAAATATATAATTAAACTAGTATTAACATAGGGGTGGTATCGTCAATTGAGAATCATATCCGGCAAGGCAAGAGGAACTAACCTCTTTGCACCTGAAGGTTTGGACACCCGACCTACTCTTGACAGAGTCAGGGAAGCCATATTCAGTATGATATTCACCCGCATTTTCGATGCACGTGTGCTTGACCTTTTTGCAGGGAGCGGAGCCATGGGGCTTGAATCCCTTTCCCGGGGTGCTGCGGGGGTTGATTTTGTTGATATTTCGCCGAAAGCATGTGATTGCGTTAAGAAAAATCTTGACAAGACACATTTGTCCGGTGGCCGTGTAACCAATTGTGATTTTAAGACATTTCTTGAAAGTTGCAACGGCGTGTACGATATCATATTCCTTGATCCTCCCTATGAGGCAGGGTATTATGACACAGCCCTTGATATTATAAAGGAGAAAGGTCTCCTTGCAGATGACGGCATTATAGTTGCCGAGTGCGGCGATCCCAATGGGTTCGACAGCCGCGGCTTTGAGATAGACCGTCAGAAGAAATACGGCAAAGCATCTGTGTATTTACTGATACACTCCTACGGAGGCGACAGTTTATGAAAAATATCGCTGTATATCCCGGTTCCTTTGATCCCGTTACCAACGGGCACCTTGATATTATCAAGAGAGCGAGTCGGATTTTTGAGAAAGTGTACGTTGCAGTTTTGGTAAACAGTGCAAAGTCGCCTATGTTTACTGCAGAAGAACGCGCAGATATGCTTACCCGTTCTGTTAAAGCAATGGGGCTCAAGAATGTTGAGGTTCATATCTTCAGCGGTCTTTTGGTAGACTTTATCTCCGAGAAGGGTGCAAATGTTATTATAAAAGGTCTTCGTGCCGTGTCCGATTTTGAATATGAATTCCAGATGGCGCTTATGAACCACAAACTTCTCCGCGAAGTTGAGACACTCTTTATGATGACAAGCAATAAGTATTCATACTTAAGTTCCAGTATCGTTAAAGAGGTTGCACGTTACGGCGGTAACTTAAACGGTCTGGTACCTGACGATCTTATTGACGAGATTACTGAACGAGCTATGCAGAAGCATTCAAAATAAAATAATAATTTTCAGATATTGAAAGGACGTGAAAAACATGGATAGAGGTACAGATATTCTCGAACTCTTAAGCGAACTTGAGGACCTTATTGACGGTAGCTTTGAGTTTCCCATCATCCATAAAGCATTTGTAAGTAAAGATGAGGTTATGGAGATTATCAAGGATATAAGCTTACATATCCCCGAAGAAATTCGTGTTGCTAAAACTGTTGCAGAGGATAGAAAGAGAATTCTCGACGATGCACAGGCAAAGGCAGATATGATCATTAAGGGCGCAGAGGAGAAGATAGTTTCTCTTATCGACGAGCACGAGATCACAAAACGCGCTAATGCAAAAGTAAACGAGATTATCGCTGCTGCACAGGCAAACAGCCGTGAGATTCGTCTCGGCACATTGCAGTTTGCTGACGAAGTTCTCAAGAAAGCAGAACTTGGTCTTCGTGATGTGAATGCATAGTCAAGTGCAAGTTTAACAAAACTTACAGATACATTGCGTAACAGCAGAGCGGAGCTTCAGAATGGTAAACGCTGATAAAGTTAAAAGAGTTGTTATAAAAGTTGGTACGTCCACCCTCACTCACGAGGGTGGTCGGCTTAATATACGCCGATTTGAAAAACTGGTGAAAGTCATCTCCGATATCCGCAACAGCGGTATAGAGGTGGTACTCGTTTCATCAGGTGCTATCGGTGTTGGTATGGGTAAGGCGGGAGTTTCCAAACGTCCCGAATCCACCAGAGAGAAACAGGCACTTGCGGCAATCGGCCAGTGCGAACTGATGAATTTCTACGGTTCGCTCTTTGAAGACTACAGCCATACTGTTGCGCAGATTCTCTTAACGAGGGATGTTACGGATATTCCTCTTCGCCGTGAGAATGCTATAAACACATTTGAGACTCTCTTTTCGCTTAACGTCATCCCAATTGTAAACGAGAATGACACAATCTCCACAGAGCAGATTGAATTTGGCGATAACGATACACTTTCTGCCATAGTTGCAGAACTTGTAAATGCGGATCTTCTTGTGCTTCTGTCTGATATAGACGGTCTTTACGATAAAGATCCTCATAAGTTTGACGACGCCGAGATTGTCCCCGAAGTTGAGAGTATCACAGACGAGATAAGAGCACTGGCAGGTGGAACAGGCACATCCCGCGGAACAGGCGGTATGGTAACGAAAATTCACGCTGCAGAGATTGCAACAATCGCGGGTGTTGATATGATTATCGCAAACGGTGCCGAGCCCGATGTGCTCTATGATATATTTGACGGTAAGAAAGTCGGAACATTATTTAAGAAGAAGAACTGAATTATGACAGATAACCTTTTGAAAGAAATGCGTGAATACGCGGCAAAAGAATATGTCCCCATAATCCGCCCCGAAACGGAGCGGATTTTGTGTTCAATGATAGAGAAGATACGCCCCAAACGAATGCTCGAACTTGGTGCGGCTATCGGCTATTCCTCAATATCATTTTCACGGTACATTGCAGATGACGGTGTTATAATAACAGTAGAGAGGGACGAAGACAGAGCCGAAATGGCGAGACGGAATATTGCAACCCTCGGACTTGAGGGAAAGATCCGCCTTATAGAGGATGATGCCCTTACACTTCTGCGTTCAATGGACAGGGAAGTGGATATAATATTTTTAGATGCAGATAAATCCCACTATATTGATTATTATGAAGATTGCCTCCGATTGCTGAAGAAAGGTGGCATCATAATCGCTGATAATGTGCTCTTTGCAGGACTTGTTGAGAAGGACGGCGAAGCAGAGAGAAAGCACAGAACTATTGTCAATAACCTCCGCCTTTTCCTTAAAACTGTAGAGGAAGATGACAGAGTAGAGTCGGAACTCCTTAAGGTGGAAGACGGTGTGATGATTATAAGGAAACTGTAAATGCGATTGTAGGGAATGGATTAATCCATTCCGCTATATATCGTCCCCCTAAAAAGAGGTAAACAAAATGAAAAAGCCCGAATTACTTGCTCCTGCAGGGAGTTTCAATACATTAAAATACGCTTTTGTCTATGGTGCTGATGCGGTGTATATCGGTGGCGAGGAATTTTCGCTACGTACTGCATCGAAGAATTTTGACCGCAAGGAACTTGAAGAAGCAGTTCGATACACTCATGGTCTGGGAAAGAAGATTTATGTGGCGGTAAATATATTCTGCCACAACGGAGATATTGCGGAACTTTCCGAGTACGCGAAATACCTTGAACTTATAAAAGTGGATGGCGTTATCATCTCCGATATTGGTGCTCTTTCTGTTGTGAGTGAAGTTGCGCCAAATCTCCCGATTCATATCAGCACACAGGCGAATACAACCAACGCCGCTGCTGTTAAGGCATGGCAGAAGTTGGGTGCTGTCCGCGTAGTACCTGCCAGGGAACTTTCGCTGGAGGAGATTAAGCAGATAAAATCGGAAACAGATTGCGAGATAGAGTCATTCATACACGGTGCTATGTGCATCTCATATTCAGGCAGATGCCTTATGAGTAATTATTTCACAGGCAGAGGTGCTAATCAGGGTGCCTGTGCACATCCCTGTCGTTGGGAATATTCTATTAAAGAAAAAACCCGTCCCGACGAGGAAATGCCTGTAGTGGAAACAGAACGTGGAACTTTTATATTCAATTCCAAAGATCTTTGTATGATAGAATATATCCCCGAACTAATTGAAGCAGGAGTTGACAGTTTCAAGATAGAGGGCAGAGTGAAGAACGAACTCTACGTTGCAACTGTTGTCAGCGCATACCGTCAGGCGATTGATGCTTATATGGCTGATAAAGACGGCTACACCTTGCCCGATAATATCCTCGATGAACTCAAAAAAGTAAGCCACAGGGGCTACACCACGGGATTTTATTTTGGCAAACCCGGTGCAGATGCACATAATTTTGAAAGCAGCGAATATATACGCGAATACGGTATTGTGGGCGTTGTGAAAGAGTACGATGCCGAAACGGGAATTGCAAAGATCGAGCAGAGAAACAGATTCTTTGCAGGAGATGAACTTGAGATATTAGTTCCAAATGGCGGATATTTCACACAGGTTGCATCTGATATGAAAAACGAAAAAGGCGATAGCATAGACGTTGCTCCAAATGCACAGATGACTGTATATATGAAAACAGAAAAACCCGTAGCGGAATTTTCAATCCTCCGCAAAAAAGTATAAAAATAAAACGGTAAGGAATTATTCCTTACCGTTTTTTATTGTGAATGCAACAAGGTTCCGGGACACTCGATCACAATCTTTGATTGCACTATCGGAGTATGTCCATACTATCTATTCATTTCCGCTTCGTAATACACTTCCAGACCGTGGAGATAGTTTTCCGTTTCGGCGGCGGAAAGATTCTGCACAACCCCGTTATGTATAATCTGTGCACCTTTTACAGATAACTTTCCTTTCAACTCCATAAAGAATCTTATTGTTATCTCATCACCATTTATTGTATATGGCATGTTTACGTTTGCAACATATGTATAGGGTTTTGCGCCTTTGGAAATATCACCGGTATCAATGAAACCGTCAGGGGAACTGACTACAGTCCATCCGTCTTCAACACTTACTGAAGTGTATGCATAAAGAGAGTTGTACTTGTCTAAATACATTGGCTCTAAACCCGATGTGAGCAGAATAGTAAAAGATGTTTTATCATATCCGTCCCATTTTGCGGTCGTTGTATTGGCGCATCCTGTGAATGAAAGCATAAGGAATACAATTAAAGCAATGCTTATGATTCGCTTCATATTAAAAAACCCCTTTGTATTAAAAAAGTACGCTCCACGGGAACGCACCGAAAAGCATTTCCTGGAACCGTCAAGTACTCTCATTTCATCCACGCGGCCGAAACAGACGGAAACGCCTTTTACCAAAGGCAGTTTCAGTATACGTGTTAAAAAATGTTCGAGTGCCTGACAAGTATATTTTACCACTAAATAAAAGTTTTGCAAGAGGTTTTGACATTTTGTTTTATACCCCCGATGGTTTCGGCACTTGATTATCGTCGGGATATATGTTAAAATATATAGTATAGGTAAAATGGGCAATTTTTTGAAAAGGAGATATATTATGAGCAAAGTTTTTTCAAGAGCGAAGATTATGCTGCCAAAGGCGGATGTTGATATGAGCAAATGGAGTGTTGTTGCCTGTGATCAGTACACATCCGAACCCGAGTACTGGAAGGATGTTGCTGATTTGGTTGGGGATGCCCCCTCTATGCTTAATATGGTACTTCCTGAGGTTTATCTTGAGTCCGACGACGTTGCCGACAGAATAAACGGCATCTGTGCCAATATGCAGAGATACCTTGCAAATGACGTTATGGAAGAAAGCGAACCAACTTACATATATGTTGAACGCACTCAGGCAGACGGTATGGTTCGCAAAGGTATTGTGGGTAAGGTTGACCTTGAGCATTATGATTATTCCGTTGGTTCAACTTCTGCAGTACGTGCCACCGAGGGGACTATACTTTCCCGTATCCCTCCCCGTGTCCGCGTAAGAGAAAATGCGCCGTTGGAATCTCCACATATTATGATTCTCATCGACGATGAAACACGTTCAATAATCGAACCCCTTGCAAATGAATGTGCAAACTTCAAAAAGGCGTATGACTTCACTCTTATGAAGAATTCAGGTTCACTTAAAGGTTATTTCATCCCCGATGATGTTTGCGACAGAATAGACGGTCTTTTGGAAGAACTTTGCGATGTAGATAAATTCAATGCAAAATACGGTGTGAATGAAAAGAGTGCTCTTGCATTTGCTATGGGGGACGGCAATCATTCTCTGGCTACTGCAAAAGCGTGTTGGGAAAAGTTAAAAGCAGAGGGTGCGGATGTTAACACTCATCCTGCACGATATGCACTTGCAGAGATTGTAAATCTCCACGACGAAGCAATGGTGTTTGAGCCGATTCACAGAGTTGTGTTCGGTATTGATACAGATGATTTCACAGCGTTCCTTAAATCCAATGGTATAACCGAGGGGGATGAAGGACAGGTATTTACATATATTGTAGGCGGTAAAGAAATTTCTATGACAGTTGGCAACCCCACCGCAAATATTACTGTCGGCAGTGTGCAGAACTTAATCGACGAATATCTAAAATCCCACGAGGGAACAGTTGACTATATTCACGGCGACGACGTTGTACGTCAGTTTGCCGCAAAGGACGGCAATATCGGAATCCTCTTTGATATTATGGATAAATCCGAATTTTTCAAGACAGTTATTATCGACGGAGCACTCCCTAGAAAGACATTCTCCATGGGTCATGCTCACGACAAGAGATTCTACACAGAGTGCAGAAAGATAAGATAATAAGTTTTTATCTTACACAAAAATCGAGGTGAACCCCGTGTACAAATTAGGCATAGATATCGGCTCCACAACCCTTAAAATTGTGGTTATGGACGGCGATGACAATATTATATATAAAAGTTATGAGAGACATCTTTCAAAGGTGCGCGAACTTTGCCTTAAGAAGATAAATCAGATAAAAGACATCCTCGCAGATAAAGAGGTAAAGGTTGCAATCACGGGTTCTGCAGGGCTTGGTGTGGCACAACTCAGCGGTATTGACTTCGTTCAGGAAGTTTTTGCAACCACAGGTGCAGTGGGCAGATATTACCCGATGACAGACGTTGTTATAGAACTCGGCGGCGAAGATGCCAAGATAGTTTTCTTAAAAGGTACTGTTGAGGAGAGGATGAACAGCACATGTGCAGGAGGCACGGGGGCGTTCATTGACCAGATGGCGTCGCTTCTTAACGTAACCGCTGACGAACTTGATGAACTTGGACTTAAGCACAATGCCATATATCCCATTGCATCCCGTTGCGGTGTGTTTGCCAAGACAGATATTCAGCCCCTTATCAATCAAGGCGCACAGAAAGAAAACATCGCTGCAAGTGTATTTCAGGCGGTGGTTGACCAGACAATCGCAGGTCTTGCACAGGGAACACCCATCCGTGGGAATGTTCTTTTCCTCGGTGGTCCTCTGGCATTCCTTAAATGCTTAAGACAGAGGTTTATGGCAACTCTGGGTCTTGACGAGGAACACGCGCATTTTCCTGATATTGCGGAATATTTTGTTGCATTGGGCGCAGCGGTATATGCCGATACCTGCGACAAAGTGTATGATTATGATGAAATACTTGCTCTCCTCTCAAAGGAGAACACAGAGAATAAGATAAATTCCCTCCCACCTCTTTTTGCAAACAGAGAGGAATACGACCATTTTATGGCGCGACACAGTATGAACGATGTGCCCGGCGAGGATATATCTCTCTACCGTGGCGATGCATACCTTGGTATTGATGCAGGAAGCACCACTACAAAACTTTGCCTTATAAGTGAGGAGAAGAAGATACTCTACAGTTTCTACCGTTCAAATCTCGGCTCTCCCATTGACATTATCAAGGCAGAACTTAAAAAGATATACGAACTTTGCGGTAACCGAATCAGAATTGTTTCATCTGCAGTTACAGGTTACGGCGAGGAACTTCTCAAAAATGCATTCGGCATCGACCACGGCATTGTTGAAACAGTTGCCCACTACACAGCGGCAAAGCATTTTAATCCCAATGCCGATTTTATCATAGACATCGGCGGTCAGGACATCAAGTGTTTTCAGATAAGAGACGGCGCAGTAAGCAGCGTTATGCTCAATGAAGCGTGTTCTTCAGGTTGCGGTTCCTTTATAGAAACGTTTGCAAAATCTCTCGGCTACAATGCGGCTGATTTTGCGGAGATAGCAAACTTTGCACCAAATCCCGTTGATCTCGGTACACGTTGTACGGTGTTTATGAATTCGTCCGTAAAACAGGCGCAAAAGAATGGTGCAACCGTTGGCGATATTTCCGCAGGTCTTGCGGTTAGTGTAGTAAAGAATGCTATTTACAAGGTTATCCGTGCCAAGAACGCCGACGAACTTGGGGACAACATCGTTGTTCAGGGCGGAACTTTCTTAAACAATGCGGTGCTCCGCAGTTTTGAACGTCTTATCGGTAAAGAGGTTATCCGCCCCGGCATAGCGGGACTTATGGGCGCTTACGGTGCGGCACTTTATGCACGTAGTTCAAAAGGGGATACAACCCTTATCACTGCAGAGGAAATTTCAAACTTCACTCACACATCGAAAGCGACACGTTGCGGTTTGTGTAATAACCGTTGTTCCCTTACAATAAACGAATTTTCAGGCGGAAGAAAATTTATATCGGGTAATCGTTGCGAAAGACCTCTTGGCGGAGGAAAGGCAAAGGATTTGCCCAACCTTTATAAATTCAAATCCGACAAACTCCTCTCCTACAAAGGTGTAGAGGGTAAACGCGGTAAGATCGGTATTCCCCTGGTTCTCAATATGTATGAGAATCTTCCTTTCTGGCACGAATTTTTCACAAAACTCGGTTTCGAGGTTGTAATATCGGGTGCGTCGGGCAGAGATGTGTATGCCAAAGGTCAGCACACTATCCCCTCGGATACTGTCTGCTATCCTGCAAAACTTACCCACGGCCATATACTTACTCTTGTTGAATCGGGTGTGAAGCATATATTTTACCCCTGTATGTCATATAATTTCGATGAGGGAATATCGGACAAGTGTTTTAACTGTCCTGTTGTGGCATATTATCCGGAAACAATCAAGGGCAATATGGATTTGGAAGATACAACTCTTATCTACCCGTATATTTACCTTAACGACAAGAAACTTTTCATAAAGAAAATATATAAAATTCTCCGTGAATATTTCCCCGATATCACGAAGAAAGAAATCTGCTACGGTGCAGAGTGCGCCTATGCAAAGTACGCTGAATATAAAGAAGAAATTTTCGCTGAGGGCGACAGAGCAATTGCCTTTGCAAAGGAAACAGGAGCAAAGACCATAGTCCTTGCAGGAAGGCCCTACCATACAGACGGCGAGATTAACCATGGTATTGACCGACTTGCATCATCTCTTGGATTCGTTGTTATATCCGAGGATGCTATCCGCCCGATCGACAGGCCTGACCTTGCTGTACTCAATCAATGGACGTACCACGCCAGAATGTACAATGCTGCAAGATTCATTGCGGATATGGACAATGCAGAACTCATCCAGCTTGTTTCATTCGGTTGCGGTATTGATGCTGTAACGGGAGATGAGGTCCGCGATATTCTTCGTGGCAAAGGCAAACTGTATACACAGATCAAGATAGACGAGATAAACAATCTCGGTGCAGTTAAGATAAGAATCCGCAGTTTAGAGGCGGCGATGAATGACAAAATGAGGAGGTGATGAAATGTCGGAGAGCAGATTTCCCGAGTTCACATTGGAAATGCGCAAGACTCATAAAATACTGGCACCTACCATGTTGCCTATTCATTTTGATATTATTGCGCCTATTTTCCGTTCATACGGTTATGATATAGAGGTTCTTGAGAATTACGACAGCGACGTTATAAACGAAGGTCTCAGGAACGTGCACAACGACATTTGTTATCCCGCCATGCTTGTTATCGGTCAGATGATAGACGCCCTCAAAAGCGGAAAGTACGACACAGACCACACCGCACTTATGATAACACAGACGGGCGGTGGTTGCAGAGCATCAAACTACATATTCCTTTTAAGAAAAGCACTTGAGAACTGCGGTTTGGGACACGTCCCTGTAATATCACTGAATATGACTGCATTCGATAAGAAAAGCGGCTTTGCTTTTACCGTACCTATGCTGATAAAACTAGTATTTGCTCTGACTTATGGTGATATGCTGATGTGCCTTTACAATCAGTGCTTACCCTATGAGCAAAACAAAGGCGACAGCAAAAAAATTCTGGATCGTTGGATAGAGAAACTCGTCGGTCAGATGGACGGTAAGGGTTTTGTGAGAGTAAAGAAGAATTATAAGGCAATCCTCAGGGATTTCGCTGCAATCCCCCGAACAGATGTGAAGAAACCGAGAGTAGGTATCGTTGGCGAGATATATATGAAATATTCTCCCCTGGGTAATAACCGCCTTGAGGAATTTCTCGTAAACGAGGGTGCAGAGCCCGTTGTTTCGGGAGTTGCGGATTTCATGCTTTATTGCTTTGAGAATATTTCCGTAGATTACAAACTCTACGGAAATAACCGTTTTGCGCGTTTTCCCGCGAAGATACTTTCTTCATATATGATAATGAGACAGAAGCAAATGATTAAAGCCATCGGGAAACACGGTGTGTTCAATGCCCCCACATCCTTTGTAGAGCTTAAAAATATGTCAGAGGGATATATTGGAAAAGGAACGAAGATGGGTGAGGGTTGGCTCCTTACCGCGGAGATGCTGGAACTCATCCACAGCGGAGTTAATAACATCGTATGCACACAGCCATTTGGATGTTTACCCAATCATATTATTGCCAAAGGTATGATGAAAAAGATTAAGGAGCACCATCCCGATGCGAATATTGTGGCTATTGATTATGATCCCAGTGCCACAAAAATAAATCAGGAAAACCGCCTTAAACTTATGCTCGCCAATGCTGACGGTGGCAGAAAAGTTTTCAACAAAACCAATTCAAATAAAGAAAAAATATCTGTCTGAAAAAATATTTGAGAAATACGGAACTTTTTTTGTTTTCGTTCGTCTTATAGGTGTAAAGCGAAAAGCAAAAACAAAAAAATAGCCAAAATGGCGGAAAGATAAGAGGTTACATATTTATGAAAAAAAGAATTTTCGCAGCATTTATTGCACTTGCAATGTTTGCAACATCAGCAATCACATCATTTGCTGAGTACGACCCCAACAAAGTGGTTAACGACAACGAGATGTCCACAAGAATGGCAGTTGCTCCCGAGTATTCAATCACAATAAACGGTGCAGACGTAGAAGCACCCACACCCTTTGAAAAAGACGGCAATGTTATGATTCCTCTTCGTGCACTCACAGAAGCACTTGGTTTCACAGTTGAGTGGCAGGGCGAAACAGGCACAATCATTTTGAGCCGCGGCCCTGTTTACATCACAATGAGCGCATTTGAAGATGGTTACACATTCTCCAAAACTGCTCCCGCAATGCTTGGCACAGCACCTATCCTTATTGATGGTGTTACATACGTTCCCGTAACATTCGTTGATCAGATTCTTGGCGGCGGTTACAGATTTGACGAAAATATGGTTATCGCAATCTATGACGCAGAGTACAAAAACGTTGCTCTCATCGAAGAAATCAACGCTGAAGAAAAACAGATCACAGTAAACGATATCATCATGGGCGAAGTTGTTCTCAATATTGCTGACGAAACATACATCACAGATGAAGAGGGCACAGCGGTAGCATTTGATGACCTCGAAGTTGGTATGACACTCAAGATCACATACAGCGAGATGATGACAAGAAGTCTTCCTCCCCAGAACACACCCGAGGTTATCGTTGTTAAAGCAGGTTCTCCCGCTATGACACTCCCCTCCGATGAAATCGTTGAAACTGTAAACGTTGCAGTAGTTGGTGAAGTAAATGTTGAAGAGAATATGGTGCTCGTAAACGACACAGTTCTCGGCGAAGTTAAACTCGTGTTCGCTGAAGATGCTTCTATCACAGGTATTGACGGCGCTGCTATCAAAGTAGCAGACCTTAAAGAGGGTATGACATTAGAAGTTGTATACGGCGAGGCAATGACAATGAGTTTGCCCCCTATCAATAACCCCGTATCAGTAAAGGTTGTATCCGAAACTCCTGCAGTTGAGATTACACCCGTAGAACCCGAAGTTCCTGCTTTTACTGAATAATCTATAAAACCAAATTAAAAGTCCGTAGCAGTTGCTACGGATTTTTGTTTTGCGTGTTTAACAAAAGTATTGAATTTTCATCATCGCGGTGCTATAATGAATTTGTTGAAATTTTCTGAAAGGATGATATTTATGAAAACATTTGCAAAACGTTTGTTGTGCGCACTTCTTGCAGGGGTTATGGTGTTCGGTCTTATGGCGTGTTCAAAAGACGACAAGAGCTCATCATCTGTGCCCAACGACCCTGATCTTGAAAGATTAGTAAGAGAAGAAGGGGATGACTTCGTGGAGGGTTTTGAATCCGGATTCGAGGGTAGTTCAGGTGGTCTTGATTGCGAGTGTTCAATTAGAGTTGAGGGGACTTCTTTGATCGTTGACTGTCTTATTTTAGATGTAGATAATGTTCCTGCTGAAACAAAAGAAGATATGCAGAAATCATACGATTCAAGCAAAGATTCTATGAAAGCGACATTCGAACCTTTTAAGGAGGAAGCACCTAATCTCACATTGGTTGTTCTGAACATTTGTGAGGAAGATGGAGATTTATTGGCAAGTGTTAATTTGTACTACTAATACAGGTTGTATAAAGCAAATTACTTAGGCGGTGCTCCATAGGGAGAAACAGGTTTTGAAAAGCAATTAACGGCAAATAGTTTATAAAAAAATCCCGAAATACGGTAGTATTACGGGATTTTTCTTATTCCTGTTTATGGATTGTCTGTTCCGGTTTTTTAGTGATGTTATTTGCAAAAATATAAAGTTTTGAGAAAACTATCTTTATGGAGTGCTGTCTTTAGTGATTTGCTTTTTTAATGTTCTTTTTATCTTTGCTGTCGGGCATCATGAGGATGTACAGACAGAGCAGCGCAGTTCCTGTAACAACGCAGCAATCGGCTACGTTAAATATAGGAAAATCCATAAAATCTGTCTTTATCATATCCACAACAAAGCCACGGAAGATTCGGTCAGCAAGGTTGCTCAATGCACCTGCATATATAAGCGAGGCAGACCAACGGAAAAGTTTTGATTGCGGCTTTGCCTTCACAATATACACAGTGGCACCAATAAGAATTGCTACCGTCATAATGATAAGAAGAATCGGATTATCTTCCAGCATACTCCAACTTGCACCTGTGTTCTGATGATAGGTCAGGGAGAGAACCTTGTTTATAATAACAGGCCCCTGACTATACAGAGGAATATTTGCCACGGTGAGCCATTTCGTTATCTGGTCAATGGCGATAAGAAGTGCCGCAACTATAAAATATATAATCATGACAACTGCTCAATACCTTTCTTAACTCTTGCAATTGTCTCGTCTTTACCGAGGATTGCCGCAAGATCAACTCCGCCGCCGGGAGTAAAGGGAAGACCGCTTACTGCAACACGGAGAGGCCAGAGGATGATACCGTTCTTAACCTCCATCTTCTCAATAAGAGCAAAGAGTGCAGAATGGATGTTCTCCATTGTCCAGTCCTCAACACCCTCGAGTACAGGAAGAATTGCCTTAAGAGATTCGAGAGAATTCTCGGGGTTTGTTTTCATCTTCTTGTGTGTGTAGAGTTCATTGTCGTACTCGGGGAGTTCGTCAATAAATGTAAGCTGATCAGCGATATCTGTGAATTTCTCGATTCTTGCGTGGAGGAGTGCGCAGATTGCATTCATATCAATATCTGTGCGCTTAACTGCCTCTTTGATATAAGGCATTGCCTCTTTGGCAAAATCTTCTTCGCTCATCTTGCGGATATATTCGCCGTTCATCCATGAAAGTTTCTTTTCGTCAAAGATAGCAGGAGATTTACTGATACCGCTTACAGAGAAATGCTCAATAAGCTCGTCCATTGTGAATATTTCCTGTTCGCCGCCGGGACTCCAGCCGAGAAGTGCGACATAGTTCACGATTGCCTCTTTGAGGTAACCCTTGTTGATGAAATCTTCATAGGAAGCATCGCCATCACGTTTGCTCAGCTTCTTACCTGAATCTTTCATAACAGGAGATACGTGAATATATTTTGGAATATCCCAACCGAATGACTCGTATATAAGGTTGTATTTAGGTGTACTTGAGAGGTACTCGTTACCACGGATAACGTGGGTAATATTCATCAGGTGGTCGTCAATAACGTTTGCAAAGTTGTATGTGGGCAGACCGTCTGATTTTAAGAGTACGTTTTCATCGAGGATAGCATTGTCAACTGTGATATCGCCAAAAATCTCATCGTGGAATGTAGTCTTGCCGTGGGGATCAATCTTCTGACGGATAACGTAGGGGATACCTGCATCAATCTTTTCCTGTATTTCTTCTTTGGAAAGGCCTTTGCAGTAACCGTCATATTTGGGAGTGATACCCTTTGCTGTCTGTGCTTCTTTGAGTTTGTCAAGACGCTCCTTGTCGCAGAAGCAGTAGTATGCACCGCCGAGTTCAACGAGTTTTTCGGCATATTCTTTGTAAAGACCTCTGCGTTCGCTCTGGATGTACGGACCGTAATCGCCACCTACATCGGGACCTTCGTCGTGGATGAGACCTGTGTCTTTCATTGTTTTGTATATAACGTCAACTGCTCCATCAACATATCTCTCCTGGTCAGTATCCTCGATACGGAGAATAAAATCTCCGCCATCGTGTTTTGTGAGCAGGTATGCATAAAGGGCTGTCCTGAGGTTACCTATATGCATATAACCTGTGGGGCTGGGAGCAAATCTTGTTCTGATCTTTCCGCTCATATTATTTACCTCCGTTTACTGCAGACACAACCTTTGCGATTGCATCATTAACTGAAAGTTCTTCCATATCGCCTGTGGCACGTACTTTGTATTCAACAATTCCGTCAGCGGCTTTCTTACCTACTGTGATTCTCAAGGGGTAACCTACAAGGTCAGCATCCTTGAACTTAACACCTGCACGTTCATCACGGTTGTCGAGAACTGCCTCAACACCTTTTGCAATGAGTTCGTCGTAAATCTTCTCTGCAAGTTCTGCCTGTGCGGCATCATTGGAGTTTACGGGAACAACTGCCACATGATAAGGTGCAACGCTCATAGGCCAGATGATACCGTTCTCGTCGGAGTGCTGCTCGATGATTGCGGCAAGACATCTTGAAACGCCGATACCGTAGCAACCCATAATAAGTGTCTGGTCCTTGCCGTTTTCGTTAAGTACTGTGCAATCCATTGCTTCGGAATATTTTGTGCCGAGTTTGAATATATGACCAACCTCGATACCACGGCAGGTTTTAATCTCGGGTTTGCCGCATACGGGGCAAATGTCGCCCTCTGTGATATTTCTGAAATCGCCGATGAAATCGGGAGTGAAATCTCTTTCGATATTTACATTCTCAAAGTGGTAGTCGCCCTCGTTTGCGCCGACAACCATATTCTTCATACCTGCAATCTCAAAGTCAGCGATAACTTCAACTTTTTCTTTAAGACCGATAGGACCTGCAAAACCAACGGGAGCACCTGTGATGCGAACAACATCGTCAGCGGATGCAAGTTCGAGTTCAAGAGCACCTAAGTGGTTTTTGAGCTTTGTTTCGTTTACTTCTCTGTCGCCACGGAGCATAACTGCAACACATTTGTCGTCTGCACGGTAGATAAGTGTCTTTGCAAAGTGCTTTGCATCAGTATTGAGCGATTCTGTAAGTTCATCAATAGTTCTGCTGTTGGGTGTGTGGATTTTGTTCATGGGGAGCATTTCCGCACCGTCAACCTCTCCTGCGACACACTGTGCCTTTTCTTCGTTTGCACAGTAACCGCAAGAGCAGTATGCGATTGTGTCCTCGCCGATTTCGGACTTAACCATAAACTCCTGTGAACCGCTTCCGCCCATAGCACCTGAGTCTGCATCAACTGCAAGATAGTCAAGGTCCATAGCATCGAATATAGCGCAATATGCATCGTACATGTTCTTGTATGAAGCATCAAGACCTGCCTGATCCTTGTCGAAAGAATAAGCATCTTTCATAATAAACTCACGGCTGCGGATAACGCCGAATCTTGGGCGTCTTTCGTCGCGGTACTTTGTCTGTATCTGATAAAGTGTAACGGGCAACTGTTTGTAGGAGTGGATAGTATTCTTAACAGTATCTGTAAAAATCTCTTCGTGTGTAGGACCTAAACAGAAATCTCTTTCGCCTCTGTCCTTAAGACGGAACATATCCTCGCCGAATACTTCCCATCTGCCTGACTCTTCGTAGTATTCTTTGGGGAGGAGTGCACTCATAAGAAGTTCCTGTGCGCCGTGGTCGTCCATACCTTTGCGGACAATGTTCTCAACCTTTTTGAGAGCACGGAGACCGAGGGGCAGATATGAGTAAACACCAGATGCGAGTTTTCTCATAAGACCTGCTCTAAGCATCAGTTGATGGCTAGTGATTTCCGCTTCCGCAGGTACATCACGGAGAGTAGGGATTAAGTACTTTGATAATTTCATTATATATGCAACCTTTCTGTATTATTTTCCACTCTATAGTATATATTATTTTTGTGATTTGCGCAATAGTTATTTATACAAATTTGATATTGTATTTTAGCGCAAAATATATTAAAATATATAAGATACAATATTTTAATATATAGGACACGATGTTTTTTGAAAGGAAGTACTGTTATGACCTGTGCATGGAAAAATATTAAAGATAAAAATCTCGCCCTCACATTCTCTGACGGGTATATAGATTTCTTGAATAAATGCAAGACAGAGCGCACCTGCATTGAGTTTGTAAAATCATCTGCAGAGGCAAATGGATTTAAGGATATAGATGCGATTTCATCCCTCAAAGCAGGGGATAAGGTGTATAAGGTTAACCGTGGCAAAAATATTATCCTTGCCCGTATCGGCAAAGAGGATATTGTAAACGGAACCAATATTATTGCATCCCATATCGACAGCCCACGCCTTGACCTTAAGCAGCACCCCCTTTATGAGGATAGCGGACTTGCCCTTTTCAAGACTCATTATTACGGTGGCCTTAAAAAATATCAGTGGACTGCAATTCCTCTTTCGCTTATTGGTGTTGTGATAGATGCAGAGGGAAACACCATAAACGTTAATCTTGGCGAAGACGAGGGCGATCCCGTTCTTACAATAACAGATCTTCTTCCGCATCTTGCATCTGATCAGATGAGCAAGAAAATGACAGAGGCATTCACAGGCGAGGACCTTAATGTTCTCGTTGGTTCTATGCCACACGATGATGAGGAGAAGACGGTCAAAGATGCAATCCTCGACACCATAAAAGAAAAGTACGGATTTGACGAAGATGATTTCATAAGCGCAGAACTTGAGATAGTTCCCTCTTTCAAAGCAGTTTCCGTAGGTCTTGACAGTTCTATGGTAGGAAGTTACGGTCAGGATGACAGAGTTTGTGCTTACACTTCACTTATGGGTATCATCGACTGTGCAGATACAAACCGCACCGCAATCTGCTACCTTGCAGATAAAGAGGAAATCGGTTCTGTCGGCAACACAGGTATGATGTCAAGATTCTTCGAGAATTTTGTGGCAGAGATTATCGAAAAGTCAAAGGGAGAGTATAACGATATGTACCTCCGCAGAGCACTTTCCGCATCAATGTGTATTTCTGCAGATGTAGCCGTTGCGCTCGACCCAAACTATAAGAGTGTTTCCGAAGAGAAGAACAGCGCATTTATCGGTGGCGGACTTACAATGTGCAAATACACGGGCGCAAGAGGCAAATATTCCACATCTGACGCCAATGCAGAGTTTGTTGGCAAGATCCGCAGAATGTTCGATGATGCGGGTATTGCGTGGCAGACAGCCGAACTCGGTAAAGTGGATCAGGGCGGCGGTGGAACAGTTGCGCAGTTTATTGCAAATCTTGATGTTGATACAATAGATGTGGGTGTTGCGCTTCTTTCGATGCACGCACCTTTTGAGATTGCATCCAAGGCAGATGTTTATACTGCTTATCTCGGATATAAGGCGTTTTATGAAGCATAATCCATTTATGGAATTTAAATTGCATTGAAACCCATATAACACAGTAGTACAATTGCGGTAGAGATACTGCGAAAGGAGTTTTACCATTGATTACGAAGCAACAGGTATTGCCGGTGCTCCCTTTAAGGGGACTTCCGGTGTACCCGTATATGATTATACATTTTGATGCAGGGAGAGATTTTACTATCCGTGCCATTGAAGAGGCGATGGAAACCGATGGCCTCATTATGCTCATTTCCCAGAAGGATTTTGAAGTGGCAGAGCCATACGAAAATGACCTTTATGAGGTGGGTACCATTGCGAAAATCCGTCAGGTATTAAAGCACACAAAAGACGACTTCCGTATTGCGGTAGAGGGTATCAGCCGTGCGGAAGTAAATACTTATGTGCAGACAAGACCGTACTTTATGGCGGATGTAACGGAGATAATGGATACACCCCTCGGCGAAGATGATAAGATTATCGCCGATGTGTATATGAACCGCATCAAACAGATGTGCAAAAGCGGAGCATTCACTCCCAAGGAGACAGATTCTGCCGAGGCACTCAAAGTCCTTGATTCTATTTCCGACCATTCCTATTTCAGCGATGTGGTTGCCGCAAATGTGTATAGCACACTTGAAAAGAAACAGGCGGTTTTAGCGGAATTTGATGTGATCAAACGTCTTCAGCTTCTTACTGACCTTATCGGCGATGAGATTCAGATGATGAAGCTTGAATCAAAGATTGATATGAAGGTGCATAAGAATATCGACAAGCACCAGAAAGAATATTTTCTCCGTGAGCAACTGAAAGTCATCCGTGGCGAACTTGGGGACGAGGACGGCGTGGAGAAAGATATTGACGAATACCGCAGAAAACTTATTGAGAAGAAAGCCCCCGAGCAGGTCATCGAAAAATGCGAGAAAGAAATGGAACGCCTTGAGAAGATGCAACCGGGCAGTCCCGAGGCAGGAGTTGTCCGTACATATCTTGACTGGGTAACCGATATCCCGTGGGGAATAAAGACAGAAGAAAATTATGATATTTCAGGCGCAGAGGTTGTGCTTGAAAATGACCATTACGGTCTTAAGAAAGTAAAAGAGAGAATACTTGAGTTCCTTTCCGTCCGCAAACTTACAGGCGGTGCGAGAACGCCCATTATTTGCCTCGTAGGACCTCCCGGTGTGGGCAAAACATCTGTTGCCAAGTCAATCGCAAAGGCAACGGGCAGAAACTATGTTCGCATATCTTTGGGCGGTGTCCGTGATGAGGCGGAAATCCGCGGCCATAGAAAGACATATATAGGCGCTATGCCGGGCAGAATAATTACCGCCCTCAAAAAGGCAGGGAGTTCAAACCCGCTTATCCTTTTGGATGAGATAGATAAACTCTCCGCTGATTATAAAGGTGATCCGTCTTCGGCACTTTTAGAGGTGCTTGACAGCGAACAGAATTTCGCATTCCGCGACCATTTCATCGAACTTGATGTGGACCTTTCGGATGTAATGTTTGTAACTACGGCAAACTCCGTAGAAGATATTGACAGACCTCTCCTTGACAGAATGGAGATTATAGATATTTCGGGTTATACAGAGTACGATAAGGTAAGTATTGCCCGTGAGCATCTTATCCCAAAACTTTTACAGCAGCACGGACTTAAGAAAAGCAATCTCCGTATCAGTAAAGAGGCAATTGCAGATATTATCAATTGCTACACCCGTGAAGCAGGTGTCCGCAATCTTGAACGCAAACTTGCACAGGTTATGCGAAAAGCCGCATCACTTATCGTGAAAGACGGTGTGAAGTCCGTTTCGGTTGGTAAGAAAAATCTTGAAGATTTCCTTGGCAAGAAGATTTTCAAGGAAGATGAGAAATCAAAGGTAAATCAGGTTGGCGTGGTAAACGGTCTTGCCTGGACACAGTACGGCGGCGACACACTCTGTGTTGAGGTCAACTGTATGAAAGGAACAGGTAAGATAGAACTTACAGGTTCGCTGGGCGATGTTATGAAAGAGTCAGCCGTTGCGGCTATAAGTTTCATCCGTTCAAGAACAGACGAACTCTCCGTAAACCCCGATTTTTATAAAACAACTGATATACATATCCACGTTCCCGAGGGCGCAACTCCCAAGGACGGTCCTTCTGCAGGTATCACAATGGCAACTGCCGTTATATCTGCACTTACAGGAATCGGCGTTCGCCGTGATGTTGCCATGACAGGCGAGATAACACTTCGTGGCAGAGTGCTCCCTATAGGCGGTCTCCGTGAAAAATCACTTGCCGCATACAGGGCAGGTGCTACAACAGTTATTATCCCGTCAGCAAATGTTGCCGACCTTGATGATATCCCCTCCGAGGTAAGGGAAAAGATAGAATTCATCCCCGTTCAGCATATGGACGAGGTGCTTAAAATCGCTTTTGAGAAAGGCGTGTAATCTATGAATATACACAATGTGAATTTCCTTATATCTGCCGTTAATCCCAAGCAGTACCCTGATGCAAACGTGCCGGAACTTGCTTTTGCAGGAAGGTCAAATGTAGGCAAATCATCACTTATCAATAAACTTCTAAACCGCAAAAACCTTGCCCGTGTCAGTCAGAAACCGGGTAAGACCGCCACAATTAATTTCTATGATATTGACGGTACAATCAATTTTGTAGATTTGCCTGGTTACGGCTTTGCGAGAGTTTCCAAGGAAGAGAAAAAGAGATGGGGTAATATTATCGAAACTTACCTCAATTCCCGTGAAAATCTCACTCAGGTTATTTTACTTGTGGACAGCCGTCATACGCCAACAGAGGATGACCGCACAATGATGGGCTTTATCCGTGCAGTGTGCGACCGTGCAGTTGTTATCGCCACAAAGTGCGATAAACTCAAAAAAAGCGAACTTGAACCACGTATGTATGATATAATTAAAACTCTCCGCTTAGAGGGAGACGACATTATAATTCCATTCTCTACCGTAAACGGAATGGGTGTAGAGGAATTCTGGAGTTATGTTGAGGAAGTAACAGACGAGGAAGAATAAACTATGAGCAACTTACTTAATGGACTTAACGATATGCAGAGATTGGCGGTTACCACTACCGAGGGCCCTGTGCTTGTAATAGCAGGTGCAGGCAGCGGCAAGACAACCGTTATTACCCGCAGAATCGGTTACATAATAGAGCAGGGGTTAGCACAACCCTGGCAGATACTTGCCATCACATTTACAAATAAAGCGGCAGCAGAGATGCTTGAACGTGTAGGGAAACTTATCCCCGAATCAGCAGAGGATATATGGGTTAAGACATTCCACTCCACTTGCCTGAGAATCTTGCGCCGTCATATAGATAAAATCGGTTACAGTTCAAATTTCAATATTTACGACACAACCGACCAGAAGAAACTTGTTAAAGAGTGCATTGTATCCTGTGGTTTCAGTACCGACAATTACCCCGAAAAAGCGGTTATGAGCGCTATAAGCAACGCCAAGAACCGTTCACTCTCCGCAGAGGAATTTGAGGCGGAGAACGGCAAGGATTTCCGTGGTGCAAATTACGCCAAGATGTATGCAATGTACGAAAAGCGTCTTAAAGAAAATAACGCCCTCGACTTTGACGATCTTCTTCTCAAAACTGTTGAACTCTTTGAGAAACATCCCGATGTGCTTGAATACTATCAGAGAAAATTCAAATACATAATGGTTGATGAGTATCAGGATACAAACCACGTTCAGTATAAACTTGTTGCAATGCTCGCAAAGGACAGCGGCAACATCTGTGTTGTGGGCGACGACGACCAGAGTATATATAAATTCCGTGGTGCTGATATCAGCAATATTTTAGATTTCGAATCGCAATTCAAGAATGCAGTTAATATAAAACTTGAGCAGAATTACCGTTCCACACAGAATATTTTAACTGCCGCAAACGAAGTTATCAGCAACAATATCGGCAGAAAAGGAAAGGAACTCTGGACAGACAGCGGCGAGGGCGAGAAGATAACCGTCAAATCCGCTTCCAATCAGATAGAGGAAGCAATGTATATCGGCGGAGAGATAGAAAAACTCGTTAAAAGCGGTCAGTATTCCTACAGCGATTGCGCCGTTCTCTACCGTACCAATGCGCAGACACGTTCTTTTGAAGAGAACTTTACCTGCCCCTACAGAATCCTTTCGGGACTTCGCTTCTATGACCGAAAAGAAATCAAGGATATCCTTTCGTACATAAGGGTTATATTTAACCCCTCCGACGATGTGAATCTCGCCCGTATCATAAACACTCCAAAACGTGGTATAGGCGACACCACAGTTGATAAGATTGCCGCAATGGCACAGAGTGTTGGAAAAAGTATGTATGATATTTTATCCGATGCCAACTACCTTGAACCCCTTGGCAGAGCACGTGTGAAATTAGAGGAATTTGTGTCCGTCATAAATTTTCTTCGTGAAATGGTTGATAAAGCACCCCTTACAGAACTCTTTGATGCCATATACGATAAGACAGGTTATCTCGCTTCTCTTGAGGCGGAGAAAACCGTTGAAGCAATGGGCAGAATCGAAAACCTTGAAGAGTTCAAGTCCAAGGCGGCAGAGTATGAAGCCAATGTAGAGAATCCCACCTTTGAGGGATTCCTTGATAATATTTCTCTCGTTTCCGATGTGGATAATTATGACGAGGAGCAGAATGCAGTTGTTATGATGACACTCCACAGTGCAAAAGGCCTTGAGTTTCCCGTTGTGTTTATCTGCGGTATGGAGACAGGACTTTTCCCGGGTGCAATGGCAGAGATGTACGATGAGGAAATGGAGGAGGAAAGACGCCTTTGCTATGTGGGTATAACAAGAGCAAAGAAGAAACTCTATTTGACTTATGCACAGCAGAGAATGCTCTACGGCAAGACCGAGAGTCGTCTGCCAAGTAAGTTCTTAAATGAAATCCCCACAAACCTTATCTACCGTGAACCCGATAAGAATACAAAGGTGTACCGTTTTGGCGGAGAATCTGCAATGCCGAGATCGTCAAAGACCAATACCCTTGGCACAAGAGAAAATCTTGACAGCGTTCTTTCCACATTCGGTATAGGCACTGCATCTCAAAAGATTTCTTCGGCATCATCTTCCCCATGCCAATGGAAGAAAGGGGACAGAGTACGCCATGTGAAATTCGGCGAGGGTATGATAACCGATGTTACGGATACAGGATCTGATGCAGAACTTGAGATTTCATTTGACAGAGTAGGAACAAGGAGACTCCTTTCTTCCTTTGCAAAATTACAGAAAATTTAGAGTTGAAAAATATAGGGTGTTATTATGAGCAAGAAATACCGTGATGAAAATACAGATATGCTTATGAAAGCAGTTATGAGTGCTGACAATATCGAAGAATGTTACGACTTTTTCCGTGATTTGTGTACAGATTCGGAGATCAAGGCAATGTCCGAACGCTTTCAGGTTGCCCGTATGCTCCGTGAAAGCCGTGTGTACAGCGATATTGTCCGTGAGGCACAGGTTGGAACTGCGACCATAAGCAGAGTAAATAATAACCTGATAAACGGTACGGGCGGTTACGACAGAGCCATCGGCCGTACAGGAGGTGAGTCCCGTGAGTAATTATGAAGAGTTTTCTCTTGTATATGACAAACTCACAGAGGACGTTGACTATAAGTCAAGAGCAGATTACATAGAAGAGATTTTTTTACGTTACAGTAAAACAAAACCCAATCTTATCGCAGACCTTGCCTGTGGGACAGGCAGCATGTGCGTGGAACTTGACAGTCGCGGTTATGATATGATAGGCATCGACTCGTCATCCGATATGCTTGATGTGGCACTTAAGAAAAGCGAGGGCAGGAAAATCCTTTATCTCAATCAGGATATATGCGATTTTGAACTCTATGGCACAGTTGATGTGGTGCTTTGTCTTTTAGACAGTATCAATCATCTCACCGAAGACGGAGATATGGATTCACTCTTTTCATTGTTTAAGAACTATCTTAACCCCGAGGGACTTTTTATCTTTGATGTAAATACAAAATACAAATTCGAAGAAATACTGTCCGACAATATTTATACATACGAAACAGACGATGTGTTCTACGCATGGGAAAATTCCTATGAGGACGGCATATGCGATATGTATGTGAATTTCTTTGTAAAAGACGACGACACTTACCGCCGTATAATTCAGGAGCACAGCGAGAGATATTACAGCCACGAAGATATTGAAAATTTTGCATCAAAGTACGGCTTTGCGGTTCTCGGTGTGTTCGGCGAACTTACATTTGATTCTCCCGAAGAGGATTGCCAGAGAGAATTCTGGGTACTTAAAAAAATATGAGGTGATAATTATGCAGTATATGGAAAATGTACTTTACGGAAAGAAAGCCGTATTTGACGGCGACAGTATCTGCCACGGATATACCGTAGGGAAGGACCATCCCACATTCTGCTGGGGATGGGCAGGAAGAATAGGAACGAAGAATAATATGGAGTGGTACAATTACGGTGTTACGAGTGCTACCATAAACACCTCCGTTCAGTGGAGTGAGCCGAAGCAGATTATCGAGCATTTTGAGAGAATATGTGCAGAGCATCCCGACCTTGACTATCTTATTATGGAGGGCGGCTCAAACGATGCGGATCTTCTTGGTATTGAGCGTCTTGGCGAGATTTCCAAAACTTCTGTTATGTATACTGATTTTGATCCGTCTGCTGATTTCACACAGGCAATGGAGTACCTTATCTCCAAAGCGGTAATCACATTTCCCGATAAGAAAATCGGATTCATCATCCCTCACAAGATGACAGTAAATATTGACAACCCCGATGTTGCATCACAGATAGACCATAAAGGTCATATCCGCCGTATATTCTTTGACCGTTGTGCTGAAGTGTGCGAAAAATACGGCGTTCCCTGCCTTGACCTGTGGAAAACCTGTCATCTCCACCCCGTAGTGGATTACCTTTCACATGGTAACAAATATGATATGTACCACGACGGACAGCATTTGTCTGCGAAAGGATATGATTACATATCCCCAATAATAGAAGCGTGGATGAGGACACTTTGATATTTTCGTTGCATCTCACGTACCTTTTCTCCCTGATGTACACCCAAGTACACGGCGGTCGAAAAGCCACGCAATCTGCTTAGAAAATATCAAAGTGAATATACATTTTCGTTGCATCTCACGTACCTTTTCTCCTTGATGTACACCCAAGTACACGGCGGTCGAAAAGCCACGCAATCTGCTTAGAGAATATCAAAGTGAATATACATTTTCGTTGCATCTCACAAACCACTACAAAATCAAACTAACAAGAGGACATTTATGAAAAAAACACCATTAAAATCAACAGTTATGCTTATCTTAACTGCGGCAATATGGGGATTTGCCTTTGTGGCGCAGAGTGTTGCGGCAGACACACTCGGTGCATTCACATTCAACGGTGTGCGCTTTATTTTAGGTGCCGTATCCCTGATTCCGATAATATGCATATTTGAAAGAAAAGATAATTCCTCCGCAGTATTTAAGCGGACTGTTATAACAGGAATCATCACAGGTACTATTCTTTGCACCGCATCGGGACTTCAGCAACTTGGAATAGTTATAACAGGCAATGCAAGTAAAACTGCATTTATCACGAGTTTGTATTCTATATTTGTTCCCATATTCCTGATATTTATGGGAAAGAAAACATCCCTCACAATGTGGATAGGCGTTATCTGTGCCCTTGTGGGACTTTATCTTATCAACGTCGCAGATATAAGCGGATTCAGTCTCGGAGATATAATAGTGCTTATCGGTGCAGTTGTCTGGGCGTGGCACGTTATTGCAATCGACAAATTTGTCGGCGGAGTAAAACCCATTCAGTACTCTGCGGTGCAGTTTTTAACCTGCGGTATAGAAAGTTTGATAATCGCATTTATGTTTGAAGATGTAGCGATGGCACCAATTATCGGTGCGGCTCTTCCCATACTTTACGGCGGTATAATGTCGGCAGGCGTGGCGTATACATTTCAGGTTCTCGGGCAACGTGATGCGGATCCCACATACGCCGCAATAATCTTTGCCACGGAGCCAATCTTTGCCGCAATAGGCGAGGCGCTTATCCTCGGAAAATTATTAACCCCCATAGCATATATGGGTTGCGGAATAATTTTTGCAAGTGTAATCATCTCACAGTTCGGCGGAAAGAAACAGCAGTAAATATAAAATTAAAAGACTTACAAGTTTGAAACTTGTAAGTCTTTTTTGATGCAATTATTTACCAAGTACGCTCAAAGCATTTGAAACCATTGCGGCGGCTTCGCCTCTTGTGATTGGCTCATCGGGGCGGAAAGTCCCGTCCTCATAACCGTTCACAATTCCGTATGCTTCAAGTTTGTCAATATGGATTTTTGCCCAATGCTCGTCTGTGTCGGTAAATCTCGATTCTTCTGTTCTTGCTCCGAATGCCGATGCAATTGCAAGTGCAAAATCTTCTGGCTGTTCATTGAGTTTTGCTGCATCGTCGTTGTTTGAGATAAATCCCGTTTCAATAAGTATGGCGGGGCAGTTGGTATTGTGGAGAACATATAGGCGTATGCCAAGGTATTCCGTATCCACACGAACACCTCTGTTCATAGTGCCCATTCGATTTACTATTGCATCCTGCACAGCATTTGCATAACTCTCTGCCACACCGCCTCTTGCAGATATAAGCACTTCCGTTCCGTTTGCGATTGCCACACCGCTGTTGCAATGGATACTTATAAAGAAATCGCAACGGTTGTTGTTGGCAATGCGTACTCTTTCGCGGAGAGAAGATGAAGCATCTGTGCCAAGATTGTCTGTAAGATTGTTTCTTGTCATCACAACCTGATGCCCGTTTGCGATAAGCGCTTCGCGGAGTTTGTCGGCAATGGCAAATGTTATATCCTGCTCTTTAAGTCCTCCCACACCGACGGCACCTGTGTCGCCACCTGAATAGTTGTGTCCTGCATCAACGCAGATTTTCATATATTATCTACCTCCTCAATTGCTATGGCATAGATTCCTCTCGGATTCGATTTGAAATCATAATTAGCCCCCGCAGTAATAAATGATGAAGTATAATTTGTTATCACACTTGTTTCAGTTCCGTTATCGTCATATATCTGTTCGTCAAGAGAACTTTCGTGGAGAAGGTACCCGTCTTTCGGATATATGCGGTAGGAGACAGTCTCGTCGTTTTCGTTGACTCTTGCCTCGAAACGGGTATTTGTGATTTTTGTGCGAACTTTTTTGTACATCGTATCCCCCCTTATGCTACTGTGAGATTCCACTTTTTGTCGTCGATATATTCAATCCATGTATTGCCGTTGGGAGAGGTTGAGCCAAGACTTTCAAGAGTGGAAACTGTTTTAGAATGCAATGTGAGTGTTCGTGTATATTCATCTGCTGTTCCCGTAAAATCAAAAAGTGCAGTAATAATACTTATAATGCTGTCTTTGGTTAGTAACGAGCTGTGTGCAACAGTAAAATTATTACCTATCACACCTTCTATTGTGAGGTTTCTCAACCTGGTGCAACTATTAAAAGGGCTTGTATATCCACCTTCTTTTTTGCATCTCATTGCGGCCACTGTATGCAGATTGTAGCACCATCCAAATGTTTGATAATATCCACCTGGCGGCATTCCCACATCTTCTATTTCTTCAAGAGCGGAACAACGTCTGAATGTGCAATAATTGTTGCTTGTGTTTTCTGCTCCGTTGTTGGCTGTAACATTCGACAAATCCAGATAACGGCTTTCGACTTTTTTTAGTTTGGGTGAGTCTTCAAACATACAGATACTGCGACTTGTTGGGACAATTTGGTAAGTCGGGTTAAATTCCTCGCATCCCCAATACTTAAAACCGTACTCATAGAACTTTCGATTACCATAATTGGTAATCTTATCCCACATATTGCTCTCGCCCTCGGAACATCCTGCGTCAAATACTTTCTTCTCGTTCTCGGCAATGGCGGTAAGTTTTTCTGCTATACTCATAATTCTTCACCGCCAATCAAGGTGTTTTGCAGGTCAAGAATTGCATCAAGTGCCGAATCTATGTCCCCTGTTTCTGCTTTTATTGCATCTGTTGCCGCCTTTGTGGCTTCTTCTGCGGCACGGGCGAAGTAAATCTCCCATGCATCCTTTTCGGGAATGGTGGGGGTTGTACCTTCTCTGTAAGCACCTTCTTTTATAACAATATGCGAAAAGTCCGTACTTATGCGAAAAACCTCGTCCCCCTCGCTTGTGCCGTACACACCAACGGAAATGGCTGCGGGGGATAGAAGCAATTCAGCAGGAACGGTGCACATATCATCTTCCACCAATATGGTGTACACTTTGTCTCCATCCGTAAATACGGCAAATTTCAAAAGTCCGTTCCATTCCGGAGAGAAATCGAAACTGCATTTGTAGTAATTCACACTTCCCGATACAGCTGATGATGAACCTTTAAGTGCGATTCGGTCTTTGTCAACATTAAAACTGTATGTCATCTTCCCGTTCCTCCTTTTCTTTGAATTTCTTTAATATATAGATTAACTTCTCAGGCATGGGAACACCTAAATCTGCGGCGTTTTCCACAATGCTGATGCCCTCGTTTGCAATGTAAAAGCCGATTACAGCCGAGCGAATTTCATAAATATCCAATATTTTTCCGAGCATATGGGCACACGCCACAATGCAGAGAATTGCCGCCTTGCGGAGTATGCCGTTGAAACCGACGCTGCTGCAGAGTTCTTTGCGGTATATGGCGGCGGATACGCCTGTTATGTAGTCGATAACTATCATTATGAGGAGTACGCTGAGCAGAGCATCAATTCCGCCGAAAATATACGAAAGTCCGCCGAAAATCCCTGCGGATGCAATTTTAATCCATGTGATGATGTCGTTCATTTTCACACCTTCTTTCTCTTAATAATCAATATCTAATGTAACGGCTATGTCGTATACTGCTTCCAGACTGTAACAGGCGTTTGGAGCATTTCCTGAGGGGCGGACGTATCCACCTGCACCGAAGTACAGCATTGCCGCCCCGTCGTAAGTAAGGGTTTTTTTGCTGTTTTTGAGGTTGACAGTAGTACCTGAAGCACTTATTTCTATAATCTGCGGAACGGTGTAAACTCCGATATCCTGCGACACAAATTGGTTTTCCAGTATAACCGCACCTGTGTCGCTCATCTCGTCTGTTATACGGGTAGGGGTTACGGATGCACGAACCATCTGATTGATAAGGTCGTATTTTTCTGTGTCGGTAAGATTATCATCTTCAAGGATTTTGTTGTAAACCCTTGCAATCTCCTGCCATGCCGCACCTTCGAGTTCAATAACGCCGTAAGTCGTGGTGTTTGTGGTTTTTTTGCACTTTACTGTGCCTTTGGCAAACTGATAGGTAGATGGTATCAGGTGCCCGTGCCAGTAACGTTTCTGTCCGCCGTGATTGAATTCCGTGTAATCGTAAGGATTCCCGTTTTTGTCCCTTTTGTATATGTAGCGAAATCCCTCTTCAGCGCTCATGGTCGCTTCAAATCCGTCAGGAGTGGTTATGGTGAAACTGTTTCCCGTAAGTGAAGCATTTCCGTCTTCGGAACGGATAGTTATCTTATCCGTGTCGATGTATCCTGCGTTCAGCCATGGGGCATTTATGGTGTCTGCCATAAACACATCCGCCGTGCCGATAGTGCGCCAGTCCCAGTCGCCGTCGGGCTTTTTTGAATTGGCTACGGCAAAGACACCGTCTGTTATAACCATTGCCTTGGTTGGATTGTCAACGTTGTCAACCCAGATGTCCCCGAATTGATGAACGGTAAGACGCTTCGCCATTGCATCATCGACTACACTTTGTGTTTTCTCACGGACGTTGTCGATGTACTGGCTCATAATATTGCCTGTGCTGTCGGTGATTTTTTCAAGATTTGATATCCCCGAAAGTATCTTGTCTGCAATACTTGTCCCTGCGTTTCTGTGATTTGAAAGGACGATACTGCTTCTGTACGGTTCTGCAGGGTAGTATGTCATCTCCTCAACCCGAGTGAGAATGTCAATTCCCAGTTCTTTGTCCGTAACCCTTACAGTATCGCCGATTCTCACATTCTCAAGGTCGGGAGTTTCAACGGTGTAGCTGACTTTCGGTTTGTCAATTCCGTCTTTTGTGTCAGTACTCCAGCGTTTCTGTGCTTCGGCAAGAAGTTCTTCGGGATCGGTAATATGGGACATGTTTTCATACCCACACTTTATGTAGCCGTATGCTCCTGCGATGGGACTGTCAATATACGGCACACCGTCATTTACGGATGAAATATCCATATCATCTTGACCTAATGGATAAAGACGTGTTATAACGCCTGTGTCATCCATTTCCTTGCGGACGGATTTAATATTTTTTCCATACATTATCCGTTTTCCGTTGTACTGGTCGTCCCCTTTGCGAAGATGAACGGTGTAATTGTCCCTGTCAAGTTGTCCCCCCACTTTTTCTATAAGTTGAGTAACAATTGCAGCAGGGTTTGACTTTGTGGCAAATATATCTGTAGGGGCAGTTATTTCCACTTCTCCCACAGTAAATGGCGTATCGGCAAAAATTTCCTCCATAACCCACCTTGGGGTAACACCTATCCACCCGTCAATCTCTGCTTCACCGCTTTTTGTGAATGTGTGATGAATGTATTTGCAATCACAGGCATCGTACCAAACGTGGTTGCAGGATATACACACAACGCCTTTGCCCTCACTGTCCCTCTGGGGGGATATACCACGGATGCGGAACAGTTGCCCGTCAATCTTGATGAAATCATCGTATTCCGCTATGGTAAGAACACTATCGTTCGACGGGAGAAGAAATTTTGCGGTGTATTCTCCGTTTATAACCTGATGGACGGAGAGTTCCAAAGCGTCTTTGATAATGGCATCGCCAAGATTAGAAAAATCCGTAGTATCTTTTTTGTAAAGTATAGGATAGTTCATACAATCGCCTCCTTACAAAAACCGCTCGGAATACATTATCGTAATATCTCCCGAACCGCCTTCGCCGTAATCCACGGATATACTATTGATTCCTGGTACAAGTTCAAAGAAATCGCCTTCGCACTTGTGAAGAATTGAAATCCCGTTCATTGTAGCAGTCATATTCTCCGTGTCGATAATCGCTCTTGAGTTGTCAAAGGGGGTGTTTATCGAAAAGGTTTTGCCTGTCTGATTATGGGTTATTTTGATGCTGTCTGTTGCATTACCGTCAATCCATATGACAAAGGGAGTGTAGTATCCGAGGTTAGTCGTTCCTACACCGTCTGTACCCGAACAGGCAAGTTGTTCAACGCCATAGCGGAATGGCTCACACTTGAAAACGAGGGGGAAAGTTCCCGAACAATCTGTAATATCCTGAACATTAAAAAGGTTTGCAACGTGCGCCATATAATAGACGTTTGGCTCACTGTCAAAGGTAAGCCGTTTGTTTTCGCTTGTGGTAAGCCAATTTGCAAGGTTGGATATTTTCTCGATATAACGCTCTCTGGTTTTGTCATAACCTGCAAAATGACATTCAAGTTCTATAATACGCGGTTTGAAACACATCCTCCCTTTAAGGTTGTCGGTAGTAAAGTTTAATTCTCCGTCTGCTCCGGGAATGTCTTCGTAGACGGTTTTCGGTTCGGCAAATAGTGGGCGAGTGATTGAATCAACGTATATGCCCATATTATCCAGCGAGTGTCTGCCGTCAAAAACAAAATTGTCTGACATAAATTATAACTTACCTCCTTTCGCAATAAGATTGCTTAATGTGTCAAAGAATGAAGAAGTTGCGGCACTTCCCGTAATCTTCTTGTCGCCGTAGTCGTTGTAGGTAATGTTTGTGTTTCCGCCACGTGTGGACGAACCAAATCTTGAAAAATCAAGAGAATTAACTGATGCCACATCCTCGAATATCTTTTTCTTAATTGCTTCCACGCCATCGGCAAAGAGTCGGAAGTTTGTAAGTATTCCCTCTGAAAGCCCTTTTGTCGCATCGGTCATAAGACCTGTGAGCATCTCGTTGTATCTTCCCATCTCTTCCCCTGAACGGTCGGAAAACGTGGTCTGTTCGTTCAATACCTTTTCGAATGTTCTGTTTACATGGCGAATCATACGGTATCCTGTTTCCTCATCGTAATAAAGACCAAGACTTACTGCAGACATCATGGCGTTGCGGTCGATTGCGCTTTTGTCTTCCTCTGCATCAGCCAGTATCTTTCCTTTTGAAGATTCAAAATCTTCTTTTAATGCAAGTCGCTTTTTCTCGTCATTGATTCTTTCAATGCTTTCACGGATTTCGGCAAGACGTTCTTTACCCTCGCGGGTTTGTGCAGATTCGTATATCTTCTCCTGCGCCATAAGATAAGAAAGCTCTTCTTCGCGGCCGGAGGAATCCATCGCAGAAAGTGATGCTTCATATTTTGTGCGAAGTGCATCAATCTCTGCGTTGGCGTTTTCATCAATCGCTCTCTTCTCTTTTTCGGCATTGCGCAGAATTTCCCTGTGTTGTGCAACGCGCTCGTTGAATATTCTCTCATCAAGCTCCTGCAATCCGTCAACATACTGCCTGTGTGAGATCATTCCCTTTGAGTAATATTCACCTGTGTATTTCCTCATACGATAGAGTCCTGAAATATAGTCTTCCGCCGATATGCGGTTCATCTCTCTTTCGTGCTCAAGCCAACGGTTTGAGTTTGCTATTCTGTCTTCGTACATGGCGGTGCCATATCCTTTAAGGCGTTCCATATACTCTTCATAGGAAATAACACCTGCCAGAACCGCTTCGCTCAATCGTTGATCTACACGGGCAAAAGCATCCTCCGGAGTGTCCCCAAAGTCATTCCAGTTGGAATAATAGTTCCTGTCTGACATATATTCGACGCTGCCGTCCATACTGATGTTGACTTTTTCTCTTGCAACTTCTTTCATGAGTTCCAGATGCTGAAAAAGTATCTGTTCACTTTTTTTCATATACTCCTGGGATAAGAGGAGTTTTTCCTGCTGAGTCATATATGCCACGTTAAGCACATCTTTGGAATACTGTCTGTATCTGTCGGATTGCTCCTTTAACAGATTGGCATACTCTTCTTGATTTATCCTTCCTCTTTCAAGTTCGTTCTTGTAAAAGTATGTCATCGTCTGCTCTCTGTCGCGGATTTCCTTTTCATATTGTTCCACGCGCTTTTTCCGTGCACTTTCTTCTCTCCGTGCAACTTTTTCCAGGTGTTCTCTGTATTTGTAGAGTATGTCGCCATTTACGTTTTTTAATGGAGGATTTGCCATATTTACCACCTACCTTTCTTTAATAATTCTGCAGTTTCACGGTTACTCGCCCTGACAATTGGCTTTTCTCCGGACATGAGTTTTGTTATCACAAAGGATGCCGCTTCGTCTATACAGAATGCGGTGTAACCGTCATCAATCCTCATGATTTGGCTCACTTGGCTGTTGTTTGCCTTCGCCACCGATACTATCCTTATGAAGTTCTCTGATGACACGAAAGTATTCGAGCCCGTCGGCTCCTCCTTTGGCATAATGATAGATTTCCATAAGTTGAGTATCAGTCAGCTGGTCTTTGACTTCCTCGTAAGATGGATTTATAAGCGACGCCTCTGCGATTGTGTGAAGAATTTCGCCGATTTCCTTTATGGATACAGGTTCGCTCTTCGGAGCAAATTCAAACAGCTTTGCAGCAGCGGAAAGTAAGGGGTTGGGAATCTTTCCAAGCATCGCAAGAGTCAGGATGCTTGGGCGTTTCAGTATAACGCTCATAGAATCTCTTCCGTCATACGAAGAGATGTTTACGCATATTTCGTTCATAGTGAAATCTTCCTTTCAGAGATTAAAAACAGCGGCGGCATCCGCCGCCGCTGTCTGCTTGGTTTGATGGTTAATCAATATTTTTAAGGACTTCCACAGAAACACTGCTTTCGCCTGTTTTGGCTCTGGAGTGCAATGTGAGTTCAGGAATGAAGAATTCTCCGTCTTTGATGGAGTATTCTACTGGTTTGCCCTTTGCGTGTCTGAATGTGAACTTGATGTATTCAAGTGTTTCACCGTCGCAATCAAGTTCCTCTGTGTAGAGTGCCACAGTCAGATTTTTGCGTTCTGTAACCTTGCCCACAACAGGAGCGGCGTAGGATACGAAGTTTCCATCCTCGTCATTTGTTACTTCGCCGCCGTCAACCAACGCGAGAAGTTCGGGGCAGAATGTGTTGTTCACAAGTTTGATCTCGTAGCCGAGAAGAATGTCTTCGTAACGGAGAGAAGCAAGGATAGTGTTTTTCACACGGTGGATTTTCTCCGTACCCTCACTTGCATAGGGTTTGATAGATGCCTCAGACGATGTGGTAAACACATATACATCCCCGGTGTCTTCTTCTGTGATTTCAGCGCGAACGATGTTGGCAAGAACGCGTTCATCAAGTTTTTTTACTGTTTCGGACATATAAAATAAATCCTCCTTTTTTAATTTTTACAGCCCATTGGCTTTATAACACGGTAATTAAGCACACGGGAATACCCGCCTGTGTTTTCGTTTGCGGTTGTGCCGCCGTTACCGTCAAATCTGAATGATGTCCCTTTAAGGGCTGCTTTTACTTTGCCTGACGTTTCATCAAGCAAAGCAAATCGCTCCAGCGGAACAACTACAGTAACCGTGTAGTGGGAGTGGATGCATCGCCCTGTAAGTCCGGGTGTGCTTTCTTCTTCATCGACTACGGCATATGGGTGTGTGCATTTACCGGTTTTCTTGGCAGGCAGATATGTATCTATCCCTGCATCTTTAAGATGAGAAAACAGTTTTTTAATCATATTTGCCTCCTATTCTTTGGGTATAATGGAGAGAAGATAATAATACCCTTTCATATCTTCTACAAAGCTTACGGAATATTTTTTGTTTTCGATGGTAACCGTGTCCCCGATTTTTATATCAAGTGGTTTGTCGTAGGGCAGTATCGCCATTGGAACACGTCTGCGATGAGTTACGGCTTCATCGGTTGTGCGAAGTCCTGTGTAGGGGTTGTATCTGTGAAGAAGTTGTGATATATACAAACGGTGGTTCGCATATCCCTTTTCTTCTGTTATATCGCCGAACTCGTCTGTTTCAGCTCTTGAAAACAAGGCGTCTACCGTAAAGCAATGGTTTTCGAGAATGCGCTTTATACGGATTTTTGATAATCTTTTCAAGAAGCATCGCCCCTTTTCATCTGCCCTGTACGGTTTTTACGGTAAAGGGCGGCAAGGGAGAGCCAGTACTTTCTCGATGATTCCAATGTCATATCCGAAAGTATAAGTTTGTCGCTCTCTGCCTTTATGATAAGTGCTTTGTACGATGCCTCGTTAATATCGAAGTTGCAATCTGCGTATATGCGTTCAAGTTCTTCCTCTGTGAAAAAAGGGTAATCCGTCTCCCTGATGTTGGCTTTTAATATTTTAAGCATTAGGTATCACCCCGCAATCTTATCAGCCGCGGCTGATGATTCTTGCGATGGGGATTGCCTTGTGGTCGATAGCAGCTGTACCCTCTGCATTTTTAACGAGTTCCCAGTTTGCCGCAGATTCAAGTTCTGCATCTGTGGGGGAGAGAGTTGCCATATCGGATTTTGTGAAGTTGATGCCGTAGGGGGCAAAAATCTTTCTCTGTCTGGAATAGAGTGTGGTTCTGCCGCCGTTTTTGGCTTCGTCCCTGTCCATAGCGTAGGGAACAGAAGCACCTACATCCACATAATCAAATGCACCGTCGCCTAAGATGTATGTAGTGTATGTAATGTTGTCGCCGTCGACCACTACAGGCATAGTATCGTCGATAAACACAGTTCTGCCGCACCATGTACCGAGAGTGAGATCTCTCTGGATACCGTTTTCATCTGTGTATTTGAGACGGTCGATAAGGTTGAGGTTTTCAAGGTTTGTGGCAACTGCAGAATGCATGAAAACAAGTGAGAACTTGTCTTTGTTGTCGCCACAGGCCTTCTGGATTGCTGTGTTGAGGGTTGTAGCCGCAACCTTTGCTCCATCACCTGCTTCAGCAGAAATGTCGAGTGTATGACCGTTTACGAATTCCTCGTTTGCGTCGCCTGTCATAGCAAATACACCTTTGAGGATTGCAAGGATAGTTTTCTGGTCAGTTTCGTCCCAGTACTGTGCCACCTGAACAGCCACGTTGTCCATAAAATCTGTACCTGCAACGTCAGCAGAGAAGTCGTTCTCAACCCATGCCTTTGCGCGTCCCACAACAACCATACTCTGTGAGAATGTGCTTGTTTCGTTTGCTGTGATGTCTGTAGAACCGTCGTAGTTCAATGCATCGCCACCAATAGTAGCAAACATAGGCACTGTACCGTAAAAGCCGCCGCTCTGCTCGGAGAACATATCCTTAAGTTCGGGACGGAGACGGAGAGCGCCTGAGTGCACGAGTTCGTTTCTTTTGAGGTTTGGTATCTGGTTTACATATTTACCGAAAACCTCGCCGTTAAATGTTTTTGAATTAAAATTAGACATTTATATTTTCCTCCTGTCAATTCAGCCGTTTTTCGGCTATCTGTTTGCCTCCAGTTGCATCATCTGTGAGTAGGTAAGAGTACCTTGAGGAGAAGATTCGTTTCTTGGAAAATTTCCCTTGGTACCGCCGGGAGTGGGGCCGTCGAAGAGGTACGGATCACTCTTTTTAAGTAAATCTAACTGCTGCGCAACAGATACCATAGTGTTTTCCCCGTCGGGATTAATAAGTGCCCGTACTGCTTTTTCGTTCTTTCCGCCTGATTTGCGGATAAGTCCCGAAATCTCATTCTCCAACTTTACCTGCTCAAGTTCGCCGTTAAGTATTGAGATATGTTCATCATACTTCTTTTTAAGTTCGGTCATATCAGTTTCAAATCTGTCTGCATCTGCGGCACGGGATTTGAGCTCTTCCGCTTCCGACTGCAGAGTCGATATTGTTTCTCTGGCACTGTTAAGCTCATCACGCTTTGTGTTGTAGTCTGCTTTTGCTACGAATTTTTTGCCGAGTTCATTCTTAAACTGTGATATAACCTCTTCCGTAACGGCATCGCCGAAGGTCTGTTTCAAAAATTCAATCATAATATCCTCCCTTTGGTGTCATTTGCATAAAGACACCTTATACACTGTCCTTGATGTGGCAGCCAGTCCTGCCTTTTGTGCAAATCCATTTGTTGTTCGCCGATGTAGGCGATATTTTTATTAAAAGGGGTTATCCCGTTTAATCTATCATATTTTCTTCAGCAATGGCTTCAATCTCTGCCTTGCCGTCTGTGGATATGTTCCACTTTTCAATGTAGTTTCTGCGGCTTCTCACTTTTGCATTTACTTCATTAAGGTCAGTAATGCGTTCCGCTTCCTCGTCCTCCATAATGGGATAGAGATGCTCAATTTTTATGGTGTAGTCCGCTTCGGGCAATCTGGCATAGCCGTATACTGAATTGATTTTCAGTATGGCTTCAACGAGCCATTTGATGGCACTGTCCCAGGCGCACCATCTCTCTTCACATTTGCAGATGAGTTCCCAGTAAAGTGCTTTCATTGCCTTTCCGCTTTGTACGATACCCGAAAGTTGCTCTGTTGTGATATAGGGCACTTCCATAATGTCGTACATATCGGATTTTACACGGTTGATGCTGTTCTCGTATGCTTCGGAATATGAGAAGTTGCTTTCCAGTTTCTCAATAGCCGCATCTCCGTCTGCCGCCTGATCTGTCTGCAGGTCGATTACGGCATTGGGTGCAATCCTCATATTGTCAAGACAGTCCCCACTGGCGTTCTTCGCGATGGTTACGGGGAACATATGAAACATAAGAGTATCAGCATCGTCGCTTTTAAGACGGTTGTATCTGTCCTGATTGGAGATAAGTTCTGCTACGTCGCTTTCGCCTTTGAGATCGCCTGTTAAGGGATCGTTCACGATAATATATGCAGGGATAAAATCAAGCCCTGTATCGTTGAAATCGTGAATAATCTCTTTGATTTTTCCGTTGCCGTCGTAGATTGCTTCGGTTATGTAGCATCTGCCGCCTTCGAGTTCAAATTTCTGTTTCCAGAATCTCTGGTCTTTCTTCTCTTTCTCGTCGTTGAGACCGTAGAAAAATACTATTTTCTTCATCCTGTCGGATTCGTCGAATTCTGTGTCATAGATAAATTCAAACGATGGACGGAACATTATCTCAACGCCGTCTGCACCGCACCAGAGTTTTAATGCAACACGTCTGCCGATAAAGCAGTCTCTTCCTGCCATAGTAAGTTTCTTTGCAAATTCGTTGTCTGAAAGAACTTTCCTTATATAATCCTGAATAATTGCCGCCGCATCGGGAGATGTGGCAGATTCTATGCGGATTTCAGGAGTACGCGAAAACATAAAACGTGCTTCTTTCTTGATAATCTTCTTGATGAAGTTAGTTACCATTCTGGTGGGGGTGTAGTCGAGATTGCCATTTCCTGACCACACCTGCCCCGAACCATCATAATAACTGTAGAGTCCAAGTATTTCGGAGATGTCTGCCAGTACATTTTGTGCGAAGATTCCGTTTATCTCATCCATAATGGTTTTCTGGATCGGGTATGATAAATTGTTCAAATTAACACTTCCTTTTTTCTTCAGATGCGTGTCGGATACTAACACATCTGCTTACCTTGATTTATTTTCTCTTATTGGCTTTGAAGCCACGGTGGAGCAGAAATACCTTACAGCGTCCATAGCGTGGTCGTTTTCTTTTAAGGGTTTGTCCTCGCCACGGTCAACTGCGGAGGTGTCCCATACATACATAGAGAATTCCGCCACGGTGTTTTCCAATGATTTGTGAAAGAAAATCTCTTTCTTCGACAGCATCGTACCTACAAGGCGTATGCCGTCAACCACGTCATTCCGTGCTTTCTTCACTCTGTAACCACGGGACTTTATTTCTGCGATAAAAGATGCGGCGGATGGGTCCACAATAACCGCCACGGGATTGATATCCCCGAGGAATTCGGCAAGGTCGTTAGCATACAGGGCATCTGTTTTCTGCACACCGCTTTCCCTGCCGCAATAGTAGTATTCCTTTATGGCATACCACTTGCCTTGATGTAATCCCCATAGCAGATATGCACAGGGGTTCTGTGTACCGTAGTCGATGGATACGAAATACTTTTCATAAATATCCCCCACATCGTCAAAGATGTTGTCGGGACCGAACATATCGTAAATCACACCGTCTGCGGCAACCCATTGCCCAAGGATAAATCTGTTATAGAAAACTCCTGTGTACATTCTCCGGTAGCGGTTCTTCACTTCGTCGGAAAGCGAAAGGTTGTCATCCATAGTGAAGTGAAGGTACACAAGATTTTTTCCGGCATCAATCCAGTTTTTCTTAAACCAGTGGCTGGGACCTTCGGGGTTGCAGTTGAACCAGAATTTGGAGCCGGAAACAGAGCATCTTGCCGCCGCCTGATTAACAAAACTTTCCGCAAGGAGCGCCGCCTCATCAAAGAGTACACCACCCAAGGTCATTCCCTGAATCTTCTCACGGCTCAGTTCGTCGCCTCCTCCAAACATATAAAAGCAGTTTGAAGAAGATGATGAGGTTATTTCCATAAATCCCTCTGTCATCTTTTCCCGGATGACAAAGCCACGACTGCGCAGTATGGGGAGAAGCGGGTATATAACATTTCGTTTAAGTGAATTAACGGTCTTGCCGCAAAGTGCAAAATTAACACCGCTGAAACGATGCATTGCCCACAGCACAAAAGATAAGGACATACACAATGTTTTTCCGCTTCGGACGGCACCGTCTGCTATAATTCCGTCTGCATCTTTGCAAGGAGAGGTGTCAGCCCACCAGCTTAATACCTTTTCCTGTTTGTTTGAAAACTTCGTAAATTCAATCTGTATCACCGCCTTCCCATATCTTACCTGCTTTTCCCTGAAGAACGGCTATGAGATTGTCAAAATCGCTCTCCGTCTCATCGCTATTTTGCCGCATTATGTATTTGCCCAGCAGTTCGATGGCTTTGAGCTTGTCGTAAAATTTAATCTCCACACCGTCTTTTACGTTTTTAACCTGGGATATGGCAGGGAAGAAACTTTCGTATTTTGCAAGTTGCTTTATAAAGTCGGCGTATTCTTCGCCGTCAAGGTTGCGGCTTACTTCGCTGAAATCGGCAAAGGCAATCTTTTTGAGTTCGCAGATGATTTGTTCTATGACATCGTCGTTACTCAATTGCCATACCTCCGCCTACGTCGGCTATGGCAGAAGCAAATCCCATAAGTGCTCTCCGAGCATTTGTTATATCAAAATACTCTATGTGCCGACGCACCTTGTCGTAGTAACCATCTGCCTTGCACTCTGCAATAATATCCAATACCTGCCCCAAGCTACGTTTCATAAGTTTTGCAGTTTCTATGGGAGATTCGCCGCGGATATCCCACATACATACAATCCATTTAGTGTTTGGTGTCAATTCTCTGTCCTTCATACTGTCCTCCAAATCCATGCATCGTCCGTGAAAAAAGTGCGGAATCACTAACAACACGGTTTTCTGTTTTTCAAAGTAAAAAGAAACCGGATAAAGAAAAACTTACGAAAAACGAAAGTAGAAAAACCAAAACTTACGTATTTCGTAATTGCATATTAGCATATTGAAAATTCAAAAGTCAATACTTTTTACGTAATTTTTTTGAAAAATGAAAATTTTTTCTTGCATTTCCCGTAATTGTGTGTTAGAGTATAGTTGACAAGGTGTAATTTTTTAAGAGGTGATAGCGTGTCAAATATAAAGAAACGCCGTAAAGAACTGGGTCTAACTCTGGCAGAACTTGCTGCGAGGGTGGGACTTCGTGATGCTACAATTCAGCGTTATGAAAGCGGCGAGATACCGAATATAAAGAAAGATACTATAATGAAACTTGCAAAGGAACTCAAGTGTACCCCCGGTTATCTTATGGGTTGGACGGACCTTGAGACGGTTACTTCCTCTGCAGATGCGTTTATGAAGATTCCCGTTCTCGGACTTATCCCTGCAGGTGTGCCTATTGAGGCGGTGGAGGATGTTCTCGGTTATGAGGAGATTCCATCGTCATATTGCGCAGGTGGAGAGAAGTATTTTGCACTTAAACTCAACGGAAACAGTATGTATCCCGAATATCACAGCGGCGATATTGTAATACTGAAACAACAGGAAACCTGTAACAGTAATGAGGATTGCGCCGTAATGATAAACGGCGGGGATGCCACATTTAAGAGGGTTGTCCGTCAGAAAAACGGTATAATGTTAAAGCCACTCAATCCCAATTACGACACCCTTTTCTATACTAACGAAGAGATTGAGCAACTGCCTGTCCGCATAATCGGAGTGTTCAAAGAATTGCGCAGAAGAAGCACCAATTAATTACAATTTTTTCCAATACAAAACAGCATAAAAATACCTCCCGAGGGAATAATGGAATTGTAAGATTTACGATATTCCATAAATCCGCGGGAGGTTTTTTCATGATTAACAAAGTAGAAATCTGCGGCGTAAATACTGCCAAACTCCCTGTGCTTACTCACGAGGAGAAAGATGCCCTTTTCAAGAGGATAAAGTCGGGGGACAGAAGTGCCAGGGAAGAATTTATAAACGGTAATCTTCGTCTTGTACTGTCTGTGATACAGCGTTTTTCGGGACGTGGGGAGAATATGGACGACCTTTTTCAGGTGGGGTGCATCGGGCTTATGAAGTCTATTGATAATTTCGATCCGTCCTATAATGTAAAGTTTTCCACCTATGCAGTTCCAATGATAATCGGCGAGGTTCGGCGTTATCTCCGTGATAATAACTCCATCCGAGTCAGCCGTTCACTTCGGGATATTGCCTATAAGGCACTGAAAGTCCGTGAAGAACTTATGAATAAGAATGAAAAAGATCCCACGGTAGAGGAAATCGCCAAAGCCCTTGAACTTCCGAAAGAGGATGTGGTTCAGGCACTTGATGCCATTCAGGATCCCATGTCGCTGTATGAGCCAATCTATAACGATGGTGGAGATGCGATATTTGTAATTGATCAGGTAAGCGATGAAAAGAGTGTTGACGAAAACTGGCTTGAAAAGATTTCTCTTAAAGAGGCAATGAAACGACTTGGGGAGAGGGAAAAGCACATACTGACTCTGCGGTTCTTCAAAGGACGGACACAGATGGAAGTGGCGCAGGAGATAGGTATCTCACAGGCACAGGTTTCCAGACTGGAAAAGACGGCATTAAAACATGTAAAAAAATATATTTGAAAGGCGGAAATGTAAATGGATTTTGCAAAAAGTGAAACAAAAATCAATCTTATGAGAGCATTCGCAGGAGAAAGTCAGGCGAGAAACCGTTATAATATGGGCGCTGAACAGGCGATGAAAGAGGAACTGATTATAGTGAAAGACCTCTTTGACTATATTGCTTGTCAGGAACAGGCACACGCAAAGGTTTTTTATGATCATCTGAAAGAAGTGAATGATACAAATTTTGATATAAGCGCATCTTACCCTGTGAATGTGTATTCATCAACCAAAGACAATCTCAAAGCGGCTGTTCATAATGAACTTGAAGAACATAATAATATCTATAAAGAATTCGGTAAGATTGCTTATGACGAGGGATTCCCTGTGATTGCATCTTCATTTGAACTTATCGGTAAGATTGAGAAGAACCATGCTGATAAATTCAATGCGTATCTGCAGAGGTTAGAGAATAACACACTCTTCGAAAGAAGCGAACAGACTGCATGGTTCTGTACAAATTGCGGTCATGTTCATTATGGCCCCATGGCGCCGAAAAACTGTCCTGTGTGCCACCACGCAAAAGGATTCTTTTTAAGTCCCGACCTGAATAATTGAAAATAAAAAAACATATCTATCATATAGAGGTGATAGATATGTTCCGTGCATCAGATTTTAAGTATAAGGAAGTAATAAATATAGCAGACGGTCAGTGTCTTGGTTTTGTTTTTGATATGGAACTTGACGAGGAAACAGGTAAAATAGAATCCCTCGTAGTTCCCGGCAGAGAAAAAGTGAAATTTTTTCATAAAGTTGACGGAATCGTCATCCCCTGGACGTGTATAAAAAAGTTTGGCGAGGACACAATACTAGTAGATTTGCCCTGAAATATAATTATGCAAAACAAGGGGAGAAACATTATGAGCAAAGGATTCACTACAGGTCTTATGATCGGCGCTGTTATGGGAGCGACATTCGGTATGCTTGTTGATCCCATAAACGACAAATGCCATAAGCGTATGAACAAAACAAAAGAAAATATGTTCAAAGCCATTGGCGGAATGCTTGACGAACTTATGGGAAGATAAAAAACAAAAAGAGTAGGTGATAATCACCTACTCTTTTGCAATCTGATAAAAATTCAATTACTGTGCGTTGGGAGCACCTACAGGGCAAACACCTGCACAAGCACCACATTCGATGCACTCGTTTTCATCGATCTGGTATTTTCCGTCAGCTTCAGAAATGCAAGATACGGGGCATTCGCCTTCGCATGCACCACAGCTGATGCAATCATCATTGATAAAATATGCCATTGGTAACACCTCCTTATGACAAGTACATTATAGTGCATAATAAAATAAAAATCAAGAGTAATTTTCAAAAAATGATTTTTTACTCTAATTTTTCCAGTTCTTCCACATTTTCTATCTCTGTTTGTTTCTTGTTGCCTTTTTTAAGAACGGTAATATCCTCTGCGTTGTAGTGGGATACGGTTTTAACTCCGTTTTTGTCGAAAGTAACTGTTACATCCTTGCGGAGAACATCCACCGCAGTAACAACGCCGTCTCCGTCGGGGGTGCGGACAACACTCCAGACATTTGGAACGACTTTGCCAAGTTCCTCATACACCTCGTATTCGTTTTTGAGGCAGCACATAAGGCGACCGCAAGTACCGGAAATTTTTCCGGGGTTCAAACTCATTCCCTGTTCCTTTGCCATTTTAACAGAAACGGGGTGGAAATCGGGCAGGTGTGTGTGGCAGCAGAAAGGTCTGCCGCATATACCGAGTCCGCCAATCATTTTTGCAACGTCGCGAACACCTATCTGGCGAAGTTCTATTCTTGTGCGTAAAAGCCCTGCAAGGTCGCGGACAAGTTCTCTGAAGTCAACTCTGCCGTCGGCTGTGAAATAAAAGAGAATCTTGCTTCTGTCAAACATATATTCGGTGCAAACGAGTTTCATGTCAAGTTTGTGTTGTGCTATCTGGTCAGCGCAAACTTTGAATGCTTCTTTCTCGTCAGCATTGTTCTTTTCAATCTGGGCGAGGTCTGCTTCAGTTGCTTTGCGGAGAATGGGTTTGAGTTCCGCAACCAACTGGTCCTCACTTATCTGTTTTTTGTCCATCACCACAGTGCCGTACTCAACGCCACGGGCGGTTTCAACTATAACAGTATCGCCCTTGACGGTTTCTTCAGCGCAAGGGCTGAAGTAATAAGTTTTCGGCTTGGTGGCAAATCTGACACCTACTACATCTATCATTTGTTTCCTCCTGGGTTTAAGCAGGTGCGGGTACTAACACATCTGCTTATTGTTTCCATTTTTCATGGCGTTTCGTGCGCGTATAAACATGGACTGAACGGCAAGGTTGAAATTACCGTATTTGCCCATACCCCGTTCTGCTTCAAGCACAGATTCGATTGCTCTCATGCAAGTGGCGGGTGTTAATACTGCCGAAACGGCATTTATCGTGTTTGCCTTGTCGGCATTTATAATAAACGGTGTAAGTCCGTTTTTCTTGCACATAACATCACGCAGTACATATAGCGTTATAGTAAAAAGGTCTTCTTTTCTTTCTTTGTTTGCTTCAAAGAAATCAACTGCATCGTAGAGTGCTTCGTCGCCATCTGTAAAGACCTTTGCCACAACATCAACTGCGTTGTTTCGAAATTCCTTAAATTCCTCATCGGCGCATATGCGGATGAGGGTTCCGGGATTGCCTTTGCAATAAGTCAGTTCAAATCCCCCACAATCGGGCACTATCTTTGAAAGTACCTCTTTTGGTAAGGGGGAGAGTTTTAATATCTGCGACCTTGATGTAATAGTCCGCAGAAGTTGTGCTTTCTGTTTGCAGAGTAATAAAAACAGTACTCCTTTAGGCGGTTCTTCGATAACTTTCAGCAGAGCATTCTGCGCCTGAACTGTTAAAAGATCGGCATCGTGGATTATAAAAACATGTCTGCCGCCATGAACACTGCGGTATGCCACGGTTGAAATAAAATCCCGCACGGCGTCTACGCCTATGGATGCTTTTCCATCGGCTGATAAAACAGTTATGTCGGGATTAACTTCGGCAATGGTCTGTTTGCATTGTTTGCACTCGCCACAGGCAGTACCCTCAGCACAGACAGCCATTGCAGCAAAATAACCGGCAAGGGTTTTTTTACCAATGCCGGTATCGCCCTCTATAATATAAGCGTGGCCGAGAGAATCCTCACGGATTGCCTTTTTGAAAAAACCGACCAGCTTATCCTGCCCTAAAGGTGGTGTAATCAAACTTTTTCAAACCTTTCCACATCCATAACGAATATGGTTGCGCCACCCACTTCAATCTCGATGGGGTAAGGAGTATAAGCTCCTGTAGCACCGATAGGCATGGGAGAAGTAGCAATCTGCTTTCTTCTGTGGCTTTTTTCGGAAATAATCTTAATAGCGTCGTCCACCTTGTCTTCGTCAGTACCGATAATCATAGTAACGTTACCGGCTCTTAAGAAACCACCGGTGGTAGCGAGTTTTGTAACTGAGAATCCACCTCTGTTGAGTTCGCTTAAAACTTTGTTAGCATCTTCGTCATTAACGATAGCGAGGATTAACTTCATAAAAATCATCTCCTTTTTATTAATTATATAACATACACTCAAAAAAATCAAGAAAAATTATATGGGCGATTGATAAAGACGTTGCTTTATGATATAATGATGTTGGCGGATTTTCACAAATATCGTAGGGGCGATTCACGAATCGCCCGTTATTCCCCAAACCAAGGTAAACTCCACAACTCTTTCTACATATAATAACATGTAGGAGGTGTTTTCATTGGATTATAATAATTTTGATTATGAAAAACTGACACAGGTGTTCACAGGTCTTGACGAGCGTTATGCCAATGTGTTTTCCTTTGGCAAGAGTGTGCAGGGCAGAGAACTCTGGTGTGCGGGAATCGGTGGCGGAGAGAAAAAAGTTTTCTTAAACGGTGCCCATCATTCTCTTGAATGGATAACCGCATCGCTTTTAGCCAACTGGTGCGCTGATTACGTTGATGCAATCAAATCGGGAGGAGACATCGGCGGTGTGAATGCACGTCGGCTTTACAGTAAATGTACATATTATATAGCACCCATGATAAACCCCGACGGCGTGGAGCTTGTTGTGAACGGATTGAACCCCAACAATCCTGCCTTTGAATCGGTTACTGAACTTCTTGACGGACAGGACGTTGACAAGGTGTGGCAGGCGAATATCAACGGCGTTGACTTAAATCACAATTACGACGCTCTCTTTTATGAATATGTTGAGATTGCACGCAGGGCAGGTTACGGCAAACCCGGCCCAAGGCGTTATCCCGGTGTTGCACCCTTTGACCAACCGGAAACGGAAGCCGTCAGAAAACTTGTCCTTGAGGAAGAATTCCCATTTTCTATTGCATTTCATTCACAGGGGGAAGTAATATACTGGTCTTTTGAAGATAAGGGCTTTGTTGATATTGGCAGAGAACTTGCAGATGCCTCGGGTTATTCTCTCGATACTGCAACGGGAATAAGTTCCTATTCGGGCTTCAAAGACTGGTATCTTGATAAATTCAATCTACCCTCGTTTACGGTAGAGGTTGGTATGGGAACGAATCCTCTCCCATTTGAACAGTTTGAAAGTATAAAGGAAGCGTGTTATCCTATGATAGCCCGTTGTGCCGAACTGGTATAATATAAGGAGATACAAATGAAGAAAAAAATCATAGCGGCTGTAGTTTGTGCGGCTGTTGTAATCTGCGGTGTTGCCCTTGTGAACAAAAAGGAATATTCCCGCACGGAATATATGCTAAACACCGTTATCACAATCACTGCAAATGACAAAGATGCGGTTGCAGAATGTTTTAACGAAATCCGCCGTATAGAAAATCTTTTGAGTGCGTATCTTCCGAACAGCGAAGTGTCGGCGATAAATTCTGCCCCTTACGGCACTCCTGTAAAGGTAAGCGAGGAAACCTTTGCTCTTATCAAAAAGGCAGAGGAATACCGAGTGCTGACAGACGGTGCATTTGATATAACAATAAAACCCGTTGCCGACTTGTGGGATGTTTCGGGAGAGGGATATGTTCCGACGGATGATGAACTAAACGAAAAACTTTCTCTCGTTGCACCAATCATATTGGATGAAGAAAACCTTACCGTAACATTGCCTATAGATGGAATGGCAATTGACCTTGGGGGTATTGCCAAGGGCTATGCAGGGGACAGAATCCGTGAAATACTTGCATCCCACGGAGTAAAATCCGCCATTGCCGACCTTGGGGGGAATATTGTAACTGTTGGAAAAAACCGCAACAAACCGTGGAAGATAGGGATTCAGGATCCCTCTGCTCCGAGAGGAACGGTTTGCGCTTATATAGATATTGAAGATAAATTCGTAGTTACATCAGGTGGCTACGAAAGGTATTTTGAAAAAGACGGACAAACTTACCACCATATATTCGATCCTACAACGGGACGGAATCCTGAAAATAATGTTTTAAGTGTAACCGTTGTTTCCGATGACTGCACTCTTGCTGATGCACTTTCAACTGCGTGTTTTGTTGCAGGTAAGGATAAAGCACTTGAACTTGCGGAAAAATGCGGTGTTGAGATTGTTGTCTGTACAACTGACGGAATATTTTCTACCAATAATATAAATATACATACGGAGGAGAAATAAATGATACTTATAAAAAATGCCAATGTCTATACAATGGATAAGCAGGGACTTATCGAAAATGGCTATGTTCTTATTGACGGAGATAAGATTTCCTCCGTGGGCAGTATGAAAGACGTTCCCAATGTGGAGGCAGAGGTTATTGATGCTGACGGAAAGAGCGTAACACCCGGTTTCATTGATGCTCATTGCCATCTTGGTATGTGGGAAGATTCTCTTGCATTTGAGGGGGATGACGGAAACGAAAGCACTTCAGCGGTTACGCCGTATCTTCGTGCTATTGACGGAATGAATGTCTCCGATGTAACCTTTGCCGAATCCCTTGCCGTAGGTGTAACAACTGCCTGTATCGGTCCCGGTAGTGCAAACCCTGTTGCGGGAGTGTTCTCTACACTTCATACATACGGCAATATTGCAGACGAAATGCTGATTACCCCCGTTGCGGCTATGAAATTCTCCCTCGGCGAAAATCCAAAACTCGTTCACGGTAAAAAAGGCAAAGAACCTGTAACCCGTATGGGTATTGCGGCAATGATAAGGGAAGCCCTTTATAACGCAAAGACAAATAAAAAAGATTTCCGTAATGCCAACCTTAAAGAAGTGCTTGATGCAAAACTTCTTTCAAAGTTCCACGCACACCGTGCCGATGATATATGCACCCCTGTCCGCATCGGAAAGGAATTTAATCTTAACTATAGTATAGAACACGCAACCGATGCTCTTGCTGTTGCAGATTATCTTAAGGAAAACGATGTTCCGTTAAATATCGGTCCGCTTTTCACAGACCGTAGTAAACCGGAAATGAAGAGTTTGTCCTTTGACACTCCTGCAAAACTTCTGGAAAAGGGTTTAAGGGTTGCCCTTATTTCCGATCATCCTGCATCAAACGGCAATCTGCTTCCACTTACTGCATCGTATCTTATGCGTAGCGGCATAAGTGAATATACGGCACTTGAAACCATAACAATCAACGCCGCTGAAAATATAATTATAGATGACCTTTACGGTTCCATTACCCCCGGAAAGAAAGCAGATATTCTTCTTATCAATGGCACACCACTTGCCCTTATGAGTAAGCTGGAGCAAATATTTGTAAACGGAAGGAAAATAATGTAAATAAAAAGCAAAATAAATCCATGAATATATCCGTCTTTGTACCTTGACGGATATATTTTTTTACATTTCGAAAAGTTGAACAATATCTTATTGTGCAATTGCCCAAAATATTTATTTATTTTTGTAAGAACTTACAAAATGCTTGAAATACAGAAAAAAACCAAAAACAACTCTTGAATTTTTTTGTATTTGCCTTTATAATTTATAGTGTGTATTGTTATATTACAAATTTTTCTTTGCTCACAGTAGTAAAGATACATTTTTGAGAGGAGATGTAAGAAATGAAACTCAGAAAGATTTTGACAAGCGCATTCGTTCTTCTCGTTTGCGTGGCAATGCTTTCTACCAATGTTCTCGCTGCCAGCGTATCTATCGCTACAGGCGTTGACGAGGACGGCAAACTGAAAGTTACACTTTCCGGCGATGCAACCGGTCAGGTTACTTTCCTGGCTACAGATGCTTCTGTTGCTCTTGCAAGTGTTGACGGTGCTGATATTCAGTACATCGACCAGATTGACAAGGCATCAAGCGATCGCATCATCACATTCGCACAGCGTACAGGTGGCGAAAACCTTGTTAACATTTACGCAGGTGGCGAAAACGTTACAACATACGCTTCAGTAGCAAACGTATACATTGTGGCTGATGCAGAGGTTGTAGACGCTGATTATGTATATGAATGTGCAGCAATTGCTGAAGAATTTGAGTCTGCAGACCTTACAGCATTCTTTACAGCAAACGATCTCGTTGTTGACTATCGTGCAGTTGGTTCACTCGCATCTGCTGATGCTGAGCAGATCACATTCTCAGCTGCAAATGCTGACGATTTCGATTTTGAAATAGGCGAACCCACAGGTTCAGTTTATCCCGTAGCAGTTACATACAAGGGTTCCGCTGCAGGTTCTGTAGAAGTTACAGCAGTAACTCCTTCCCCCGTAGTATCTATCGCTGCTGAAATCCCCGAGTATGATGCAGTTGTATGGGTAGAAGAAGGCACTGACGCTGACGGCGAAGTTGCTGCTGTTGAAGCTGCTGCAAAAGACGTTGCAATCGTTGTTACAGCTACACGTGAAGATACAACAACATTCGTTGTTGATAATGACAACCTCACATACGACGTTAACGAAGTAGAGGGAGACCTCGTAGTAACTGTTTCATACGCAGGTTTTGAAGCTCCCCAGACACTTACTTTTGAAGTAAGAGAGAGAGCTATCGAAAGCGCTGAAGTTACAGTTAACACAGGCGTTAATATGAAAGTTCCCAGCATTGCTGATGTAGATGCAGGTGTTGTTGAGGAATACCTCGCAGAAAACCTCAAAGCAAGTGAATTCGCAGCTAAATATATCTGGAATGATGACGCTGAAACAGCAATCGCATTGAGCGCTCTCACATTCACAGCTACAGCAGGCGAAGACAACACATGGAACGTAGCAGTTGCAGAAGAAAAAGGTCTCCTCAACGCTACAATCGTTGTTACACTTGAAGAAGTTTCACTCACAACAATCACCGGTTCTGTAACAGTTCAGGATAAGACAGCTCAGGTTGCTGATGACTTTGAAGATGCTATTCCTGTAGGCGCAGTTGTTACTGCAATGCCTTATAGTGATGAAACAATGGGTAACGTTACTAACACATATGACAACTTCAGTGCTTATGCAACAGTTGTAGATGCTGACGGTAACTTCACTCTCGAAGTTGACCCTGGTCACTATATGGTAATCATCACACACACCAAATACATCAACTACTACGGCGATATCTTCCTTTCCAGAACAGTTATGGATGATGAGGCAGTATATGATGTAACACTTGATCAGGTGGGCGACAACTACGATATCGGAACAGCAGAACTCAGATATGCATTCTTCGGTGACCTTAATGCCGACGGTACACTCAACGGCTTCGATAGTGGTTACTATACACAGAACTTCGGTTTGACAGTTCCCGCACTTGACTAATATTTATCCGATTGACTCAATCGCTACCCTGCTGATTTACAGCAGGGTAGTGTTGACAATAGCAACAAGAAAAAATACTAAAAGGAGGATGATTTACGATGAAATCATTAAGAAAAGTAATGAGCATTGTGCTTACAATCGCTATGATGTTCACATTGCTTATCCCCGCTACATTCGTATCTGCTGAAGTTGCTCCTGCATTGACAATGTCAGTTGTGGATGCTTCCGGCAATCCTGTAGAAATACTCAGTCCCAATGATAATTATAATGAATATTTCCTCAGAATTTCTGTTTCCGGCTTGGAACAGATTATGAAAATGAGTGTTGAAGTTAATGCAGAAGGTGCAACTTTCGACACAACAAAAGCTAACATCAAAAAGAGATACAGCGAAACTGCTGCTCTCAAGAGTGGAGATAACGAGATTCTCACAATGACAGATCTTGACATCACATATACAGGTAATACAACTGTGTTCCTGCCTTTGCTTGATAACACAAGTTTTGCTGATGCTAACCCCCCTGTTGCTGTAACAGATTTCGTACTTGTTGATGTTCCTTTCAAAGTAACTGCTGATATTGATGAGGATGTGGTATTCACATTCTCAACTGGTCCTGCTGCTACATATATTCAGATGGCATCACAGGCAACAACAAAATGGACAATCGGCAATACACAGGGCAGAGCTCTCACAGTTACAGAATACACAAAAACTGTAGAAGAGGTTCCCTGCTTGATCGTAGATGCTGCTCTTTCTGAAGCACTCGATACAATTCCCCAGACAATCCCCGGTGATGGTTATGAATTCACAGGTTTTGAGGGTAGAGTTGTTAACGCTTCTCTTACACAGGACGGTGTCCCTGTTGATGGTGTAGAATATGATATCTATACTAACGGGGATGAGATACCTCCTGTTGAATTAGGTGGCTACGCTGTTGCTGATATCTCCGGTGTCAACCCTGAAATAACAGGTACATACGATATCCCCGTTACTATCTATGATAACACAAAGGCAAACGAAGTGCCCTTCACATTCACTGTACAGGTTACTGTAACAGATGCTATTCCTACAGATGAAATCACAGCAAATGAAGATATGAGCGTATCTGTTCCTTACGGTACAGACTTTGCTGGCGTTAAGGAAGCAGTTGCTGAAAGACAGGATCTCTTCAAAGTTCTTTACACAGACGGTAATGCTGTTGCAGTAAGCGATATCGTTGTAAGTGTAGATGATATTGATGCTACTGATTTCGTTGGTACAACACTCGGCGAGCAGACAGTAATCGTTGAAGCCGTTGCAGGTAAGACAATCGAAAACGGTACAATCAAAGTTATCGTTCTCCCCACAACAATCACAGAAATCGCACTTTCTGACGGTGCTTGGGTAGAACCTGTTGCACTCCCCGCTGACGAAGCTGCATTCCCCGGTTTTGAAGATGGCGCAGTTATCGAAGCAACACTCGCAGCAGGTGCACCTGTTGAATATGAAATCTCAACAGAAGCAGGTGATGCTGAAAATATCGCTTATGTAGATGTAACAAACTACAACGGTAACGTTCCCGGCACATACAACCTCCCTGTAACAATCAAGGCAACTGCAATCGGTGGCGAAGATTACACATACACAGGTTCAGTTGAAGTAACAGTTGGCGAAGCTGTAACTACAAACTTCGCAGTAATCGGTGATGACTATGTAGGCATCACATTCACAGATGATGAAGAAACAGCACTCGCTGATGCAACTGCTGCAGTAGAAGCTGCAATCGCAGATGGCATTATCGGTTCTGTTTATACAGACGGCACAATAGCTGCTGCTGACGGAGCTCTTGAAGCTACTGTTGACGGTGCAGTTTACAGTGCAGAAGATAATACAGTAACAGTAACAATCGCTCTCAACGCTCCTTTCGAATTCGTTGACGGCGCAAACACAATCGTTGTTCGTATGGGCGATGCTCCTGCAATCAACGCTAACTCTGCTAAATTCGTATTGGCAGAAACAGGCGAAGATGTAACTCCTTCTATCGCAGCTGCTATTGACTTGTATGCAGGCGATGCTCCTACCGAAATGGATTGGTCTCTCTACAATGTAGTTGTAACATATCCTAACCCCAACCCCGAAGTAGACGGTAACCTCGAAGCAACATATGCTTTCGAAGAAGGCACAAAATACTTCACAGTTGAGGGCTGGACAGATTTCGAAGAGTGCCTCGAAGTTGGCGAACAGGACGTAACAGTTAAGATTTACGATACTTCTAAAGATTGTGAAGAAGACGGCCTTGCTTACACAGGTACACTCACAGCTGAAATCACACCTGCTGTTACAACAGGTATGGTAATGCTCAAAGAAGATTCTGTAGTGTCTGTTAAGTATGGTCTCTCAGAAGAAGAAGCACTTGAAAAAGTTTATAATAAAGCAGGTCTCTTCGTAGAACTCTTCAAAGACGGTAGCACAAAAGCAGCTGATGTTAAGATCGCTGCTGCTACAATCACAGATTACGACGGCGAAACAAAAGGCGAATATGATGCAACTGTAACAGAAATCGATACAGATGCTCTCGAATTTATAGGCGAAGCTGCTTTCACAGTAAAAGTTAAAGCAAAAGCTTCCGGCAGCTCACCCGCAGGTGTTGTACTTAACAAACCTCAGGTAATCGATCCTGTAGATCCTGTTGATCCTGTAGATCCCGTAGATCCTGTTGATCCTGTAGATCCCGTAGATCCTGTAGATCCCGTAGATCCTGTTGATCCTGTAGATCCTGTAGATCCTGTTGATCCTGTAGATCCCGTAGATCCTGTAGATCCCGTAGATCCTGTAGATCCCGTAGATCCTGTAGATCCCGTAGAACCCGGCGCTGCTCCTGACGTACCTGCTGATCACTGGGCAAACGACACAATCGCTGCTCTTATCGAAAAAGGTATCGTATCCGGCGACGCTGCTGGTAATGTAAGACCTAACGACCTCATTAACCGTGAAGAAGCTGCAAAACTTATGGTTGAAGCACTTGACATGGCACTCGAGGGTTCTGTAGATGAATTTGCTGACGCTGCTGATATCAGCGAATGGGCAAAATCTTACGTTGCTGCTGCAGTAAATGCAGGCGTATTCAAGGGTAACACCGATGGCACAATCGCTGCTAAAGGCGCTGTTACAAGAGAACAGTTTGCTGCAATCGTAATCCGTGCATTCGGTTTCGGTCAGGGCGATGGCGAACTTGAATTCGCAGACGCTGCTGAACTCGGCTGGTCCAAGGGTTATGTTGCAAAAGCAGTTGAACTTGGTATTGTAACCGGCTACGGCGATAATACATTCAAAGCAGGTAACACAATCACAAGAGCAGAAGCATTCACAATGCTCACAAGAGCACTTAAGCTCAAAGAAGCACTTGATGCAGTTGCTCCCGTTGCTGAATAATTATCTCTTTGGATAAATTCTAAAACAAATAACGGCAGACACTATAATGGTGTCTGCCGTTTTTATATACGCTCTACCTAAGTTCAACCATTGTAGGGACAGGCGTTCTCGAATGTCCGCTTTCTATAATGCACTCATACTCACGGCTGCGCATATATTTCCTTTCCACTTTGTAGGGTTCGGCGGTTACCGACGAACCGCTTATTTATATTCGCACTACCTTAACGGCTACGAAATACCTTTCCCTTTTCGTTGTAGGGACAGGCGTCCTTGACTGTCCGTCTATGTTCGCACAACCTTATCTGCGAGGAAAACCCTTTGCGGTGTGTCCGGAAACCGCCACACCCTACGATGCTTACTATTTATGTTCAACCGTAGGGCAGGGTCTTGCTCCTGCCGTTTTATGTACACTCTAAGCAGATGCGTTAGTATCCGAACTCGCCTAAATCAAGTAAAATCGGCGTTTTCCTTTGTTGTCGGTCTTGAAATACGGCCAGTATTCCTGCGACCTTCCGCCTCGAAAAACATCCAATTTTATCATGATTTAGGTCAAAGATTTTCGGCATTAGATTTTTGCGTCGATGCGAGGCAAAAACGGAGCTAATGCTGACGCATTTGCGAGTATTTTAACAAAGCAGAGGCGTAAAAACCTATGCCCAAAACGGGTTTGGATATTAACGCATCTGCTTATATGATAAGGAGAAATAGTAATGGCAAAATCAAAATTAGTGAAAGCGAATGAAAAGATTGCCGAAACGGTGGTTGGCGGCTATAAAAAGATAGAGAATGCCGTTGTAGGCACATATACAAAGATAGAAGATAAATTTGTAGATGCCTATCTTACAAAAGATGGCGAAACGGTAGAAGAAGCCAAGAAAAGATTGAAGAATCAGTAAAACAATCCTATGCTCAAATGTGAAGTGCCCTTAAGGACACTTTCCAATAACAGGAAAACCTCTCAAGTGTTTGTATAAACGCCTTTGAGAGGTTTTTGTTATATATTTGCTTCCGCAAACGTGATATATTTATCCTGCGATATATGCGATATAATTTCTTGCAGAAATTGTGATATGATAAAAATTCTAAAATCACGCCCCGAAGGGGTATATCGTGCGTGGAACGCATATCGCACCGTAAGGTATATCGAAAATTCCGAAAGGAATTTATATCGCTGCCGAGTGTACTTTAGAACACTCGGCTAATGCTTCGGGGATTTTATGTTTTATTTCTCAAATGGAATATTAAAGTGTTCGTATGCAAGTTTTGAAACTACTCTGCCTTTTGGAGTTCTGTTTATGAATCCCAATTGGAGAAGGTATGGTTCGTATACATCCTCAATTGTTGTGGCATCCTCGCCGATAGTTGCGGCGAGTGTATCAAGACCGACGGGGCCGCCTCTGAAATTCCGCCGTTTAAGGCGAGTTCGGATTATGTTGCTTCGGCTAACCTGTGCGAAATCTCTCACACGGCGGAGGAGAAGGTTAGCAATTCTCGGTGTTCCACCCTTCGGGTACGCCACGAATCGCCCGTCTTGTCTGATCTAATGCAATCCCTTGCCATAACAAACATCTCTTGCTGCAATGAAAACACCCCCCGAGGCGACACACCTCGGGGGGTTAACTTTATCTTTCTTTCGCATAAACTAATTTTCCGTCTGCCCACTTGATGTCGTAAATCTTGTTGCCCTTGACTCTCACGCCTTTGAGAGAACCGTTTTTCCATTTGTCGGGCAATGCGGGGAGAAATTCCAATTCATCGTCTTGCGACTTGACTATCATTTCAATAATTCCGCTGACCAATGCAAAATTTCCGTCTATCTGGAACGGCGGATGTGCATCAAACAGATTTGGATATGTTCCCGATTGACCGAGAACAGCATTCTCATCAACCGCGTTTAATTGCATCTCCAGCAAATCCAATGCTCTGTTACCGTTTTTGAGTCGCGCATAGAAATTAATCTTCCATCCGAGACTCCATCCCGTACCCTGATCGCCACGGACTTTCAATGTTTTGACACACGCCTCGGCAAGGTCGGGTGTCTTGTCGGGAGTGATGAGATTTGCAGGATGCAAACCGTAAAGATGGGAAATATGTCTGTGGTCGGGTTCCGGCTCTTCAAATTCCTCGTTCCACTCCATCAATCTGCCGTCAGAACCGATTGAAAACGGCTTCATCGAAGAAATAGCATCATCAATTTCTGCACCGAATTCCTTGTCGTCTGCACCGAGAATATCCATTGCCTTCCTGCAATTTAAGAAAAGCTCGTATGCAATGGTGTCGGTCATTGTGGCGTATTTCGCAACAGAAGCTTCTTTCTTCTCACCGTCTTCCACACAGTAAAATGTGTTTTCGGGAGAGGTGGTAGCACACACAGATTTGAAACCGTCGCCACGGTCGCATAATAAATCAAGATAGCACATAGCGGCTTTTTTCATAATCGGGTATGCCGTGCTCTTAAGAAAATCTCTGTCAAGAGTGTATTCGTAATATTCAAACAAATGTCTGCAAAGCCAGCCTGCTGAACCATTCCAGAAACACCACATTCCACGGGGCAGAACAGGAGCAGTATATCCCCAGGCATCCACATTGTGATGGGAGATAAATCCCCTTGCATTGTAAAGCCCTTTAGCGGTGACCTCGCCATTGATACTGATTTCTTTTATAAGCTCAATCAACGGCATATAACAAGAATCAAGACCACACATAAGAGTAGGCCAGTAGTTCATTTCCGTGTTGATGTTGGTTGTATAATCGCATCGCCACGGGGGAGTGATGGAATTGTTCCATATACCCTGCAGATTCATTGCCCGTGTACCCTCTCTCGAAGCAGCAATTGTAAGATATCTGCCGAAGTTGAAAAGGAGCACGGGGAGCGAAATGTCATCTTTGTCTTCTGCGAATTTCAGGAGTCGCTCGTCTGTTGGCATATCCTCTCTGCCACTTACGCCGAGGTCAAGTTCGATAATCTCAAAAAATCTTTTGTAATCTGCGATATGGTCGTTTTTTATTGCATCATAACCTTTACTCTTTGCAGAATCAATCACAATTTCAAGAGCGTTTTCGTACTCTCTGCCCTCAAGATACGGATGCTTGTCAAATCCGTTGTAGCTTGTTTTGATAGAAAAAACGATTGTAACCTCGTCAGCATTTTCCACGGAAAGAAAATCATCCGCAGCCAAAACCTTACCGTCTGTAATAACTGACGCACCACCGAGGAACTGAACGCCCCTCTTTTCGGGTTCGTCGAAATATTTTATTTCTTCCTCACGGGTGTAAAAATCAAATCTTTCCTCGGGGAGTTCGCCTTTTAAGTACAAAGTATCCCCTTTGGAATATGTGTGTGAACGAAGCTCTGACGAAAGGTGTATTGTAAGAGAAACTGCCTTTTTTCCGTCAGAGGTAATCTTCATCATAAGCACATCATCGGGGTAGGACACCAGGCATTCCCTTTTGTAACTGATTCCGCCACACCTGAAAGATGTTGTGTGAACGGCATTTTCCATATCAAGAACACGGGAATAATCCGTTACTTCATCTTCGGGGAGATTAAAATCAATGTCCATATCCCCGAACGCCATATATGATTCCACGCCACCGATAAGACAATGCTTTTCGATTATCTCCGTAGCTTCAGCATATCTTCCTGCAAAAGTCAGTTCCCTCGCTTTGAGGAATTGCTCGTGCTTTCCCTCAAAATCTATTTTCCGTGGTCTGCCCGACCACATAGTGTCGTGGTTTAACGAAATCTTCTCGCTTTTCACACCACCGAATACCATCGCACCGATTGAACCGTTTCCGAGGGGTTGAGCTTTAACCCAATGGTCGGCAGGAGAATTGTAGGAAGTTTTTGTGTTTGACATGGGGTTCACCTTATTTCTCAAATGGTATATTGAAATGCTCGTATGCAAGTTTGGAAACTACTCTGCCCTTGGGCGTTCTGTTTATAAAACCGAGCTGGAGAAGATATGGTTCGTATACATCTTCGATTGTGGTAGCATCTTCGCCAATAGTTGCGGCGAGTGTGTCAAGACCGACAGGGCCGCCGCCGAAATTGCGGATCATAGTGCGGATCATATTGCTGTCCGTAGCATCCAAGCCGATATTGTCGACTTCAATGCGAATAAGTGCCGCATCAGCAACTTCTTTTGTGATAACGCCGTTGTACTTAACCTGTGCGAAATCCCTTACACGGCGGAGAAGTCGGTTTGCAATTCTCGGTGTTCCTCTTGAACGGGAAGCAATCTCAGCCGCACCGTCTTCTTCTATTTTAACACCTAAAATGTTTGCACTTCTCTTTACGATACTTGCGAGTTGTTCGGGGGTGTAGAGATCAAGTCGTGATATAACGCCGAATCTGTCCCTCAATGGGGATGTCATATTACCTGCTTTTGTTGTAGCACCGACTAAAGTGAATTTTGGCAAATCAAGACGGATACTCCTTGCACTCGGGCCTTTGCCGATGATAATATCAAGGGCAAAATCCTCCATAGCGGGGTAGAGCACTTCTTCAACACTGTGGCTCAAACGGTGTATCTCGTCAATAAAGAGTACATCGTGCTCAGAAAGATTCGTAAGGAGTGCAGCAAGGTCGCCTGGTTTTTCTATTGCAGGGCCGCTTGTGATACGCAAGTTCACGCCCATCTCATTTGCAATGATGTTTGCAAGAGTCGTTTTTCCAAGTCCCGGAGGGCCGTAGAGCAATACGTGGTCAAGAGCATCATTTCTGCTCTTTGCCGCTTCAATGTATATTTTGAGGTTGTCCTTAACTTTGTCCTGACCTACATATTCGTCAAGCACTCTCGGGCGGAGACCGACTTCTGCATCGTGGTCTTCCATAAGGACTTCTCCTGTAACGATTCTTTCATCTAAATCCATAGTGATTCTCCCTTATCAGAACAGTTTTTTGAGAGCAATTTTGATTATATCTTCAACGTTATCAATGTCTCCTGCAGATGATACGGCTTTCTGCGCTTCACTTGCAGAATAACCGAGCACCATAAGAGCGCTGATCGCTTCACTCTGTGCAGAATTGCCTATTGGCATAACGGGTGTGAATGCGTCTGTGTTGTCCGCAGAAACGATGCTTTCGTTCTTTATCTTGTCTTTGAGTTCAAGTGAAATCCTCTGTGCTGTTTTGGGGCCGATTCCCGATGCCTGTTTGATTGTAGCAATGTCTCCTGTAACAATGGCGAGTGCAAGTTTTGACGGTGGTGCAACGGAAAGAATTGATATAGCACCCTTTGCTCCAACGCCCGATACGGTTATAAGGAGTTCAAACATATTGAGTTCTTCTTTTGTGGAGAAACCGTATAAATCCATTATTCCTTCTTTTATGTATAGCGAAGTGTAGAGGGTGGCTTTTTCCCCGACTGAAATTGTGCTGTCCTGCAAAGTATTAAGCGATGTGAAAATCTTAAATCCCACACCGTTCACATCTGCTACAACAAAGTTTGTGCCTCTTTCAGCGATTCGTCCTGATATATAACTAAACATTTAACAGTCCTCCGATTCTGTGAGAATGTGCATGGCAGATAGCAAGTGCAAGTCCGTCTGCCACGTCGTCGGGTTTAGGGATTGCTTTTAAGTTGAGGATGCTCTTTACCATCTGCTGAACCTGAATCTTCTCTGCCCTGCCGTAACCCACAACTGCCTGTTTTACCTGCAACGGTGTGTATTCTGCAACGGTCAATCCTTTGTTTACTGCGGCAAGGAGTATAACTCCTCTTGCCTGACCTACCTGAATAGCCGTTTTTGCGTTGGTGTTGAAGAAAAGTTCTTCTATTGCGACACATTCGGGTTTGAAGAGGTCAATAAGCTTACAAAGGTCATCGTATATTGATTTTAATCTGTCTTCCAGTTTGCCCCCTGCTTTTGTGGTAATTGCACGGTAGTCCACTACGGAAAACTTGTTTCCCGTGTAGTCAACGATACCGCAACCCACTATTGCAAAGCCGGGATCTATTCCTAATATTCTCATATATATACCTCATATATACTTCACTTAATATATACTTATATTTTACCATATCTGTCCGAAAAATCAATACGTGAAAAGAAAAATTGAATTAGCAAAACGCAATATGTAAAAATATGGAACAGGGTTTGACTTTAGATTATTGTATATGCTATTATGCGCCATGCAAGGGAGATGAAATATTATGAATAGCAAAAAATGGAAAACATGGAAAGCAATGATGGACGATAAAATATGCTTTACATGTAAAAAAATGAATGGTAAAATATACGATATGAATGAGAAACCGAATCCCACTCCTCCGGTTCATCTTTTTTGTAGATGTATAATAACCAAATTAAAATCAAAAATGGCTGGAACTGCTACGGCATTGGGAGTGAATGGTGCAGATTGGTATTTGAAAATGCATAATAAATTACCAGATTACTATATAAGTGTGGGTGATGCAAAAGATCAAGGATGGATCCCGGAGGAAGGAAATCTTGCCATACAATGTCCAAATAAAATGATCTTTGGTGGTATGTATATGAACAGAGATGGTCATTTACCGTCTGCGCCCGGACGAATATGGTATGAGGCAGATATTTGTTATGTAAATGGATATCGAGGAGTAGAAAGAATAGTTTTTTCTAATGATGGTATTATTTTTGTTACATATGATCATTATCGTACATTTTACGAAATCGTATAGGAGGAAACATGAATAAAAAAAATTACAATACAAAAGCGTATAAGGGGATCAAAGAAAATCTTATCATATTAGATTTTACAGGCATTAAAACTCCAGACGAGATACACAGTATGCTGAAAGAAAAGTTCGGGTTGCCTGATTATTACGGAAAAAACTGGGATGCACTGTGGGATTGTTTGCGTTATATGTGGAAGGAAGAAATCGCCGTAAAGATCTGCGGATTCTCTTCTCTTCCAAAAGAAGGGCAAGAATATTGTAAGCCCATGATTAAAGTTTTTGAAGACGCGCAAAGGGAAAATCCCAATTTTGTGTTTGAATTTTGTTAACACCACGTTAAAATAATGTTACAAACTACACCTTACCCACGAAAAATGTCGCTTATTGTGATACAATTATAGCGTGATATCATCACATTTTTCGCAGGAGGTGAAGTATGAAAAGGTTTTTGTTGTTTGCGATACTCATAGTCAGCTTGTTCGCATGTGTAAATGTGTGTGCTGCTGATGATGAGATTGACATATATATGTTTGGAGAAAGAATCCTGTGCGATGTTCCACCTGTTATAGAGGACGGCAGAACACTTGTTCCCGTTCGTGCTATTTCCGAGAGCGGAATGGGTGCAAAGGTCAGCTGGAACGGTAAACTCAGGCAGGTTAAGGTAACAAAGGGCGATCTTGAAATACTTCTGACTATCGGAGAGAAGAAAGTTCTTGTGAATGGTAAGGCAACAGAGCTGGACGTCCCTGCAAAACTTATAAATGACAGAACTATGGTTCCTGTTCGTTTTATAAGTGAGACATTTGAATACAAGGTTGACTGGGATAATGATAAAAGACGGGTTATTATAGAGGAGAAAGATAAACCCGATGCTTACATAGAGGATATTTCGGTTAAGGAAACAGTCAGGGATAATCAGCTTGTGGTAAAACTTTCTGAATACGAGAAACCCGATATATTCACGCTTAAAGAACCTTACCGTATAGTGCTTGATTTTAATAAAGTAAAGTTTGACGGCAATGACGGTAAGATTGATGTTAATTCGGGATATATAACTCAGGTTCGCTGGGCAGACCACGATGGCTATTACAGAGTGGTTATAGAATGTCCAGGAGAGCAACCCTATAAATTTGTGAAAAACAGCAACAGAAAGTTTACAATCAATGTGGGAACGTCCAAGACTGCTGTTGATGTGGGCAATGATGGGGAAATCATTGAAGAACCCGATGACGGGAAAGAAACAGAAGAAAACACCACACCATCAAAACCTGCAGATAAAGATGATGACGAACCCACATATTCAAGACCTGACCGTGATAGTGCCAAGAAGAACCCAAGCGGCAAAGGTCCTCTTGTTGTTATAGATGCAGGACACGGAGGTAAGGACCCCGGTGCACTTGCAAGAGATGAAGATGGGGAAGTTATCTATCTTGACGATGAAGAGGAAGAAGTTTATATTCAGGAAAAGGATGTAAACCTTGCCGTTGCCCTTAAAGTGTATAAATACTTAAAAGACGAGGGTGTCAATGTTATGATGATCCGTGATGTTGACGAATTTGTTGAACTCCGTGATATTGCGGATATTGCAAATGAATACGGTGCAGATCTCTTTGTCAGCATCCACAGTAATTCTGTTGACGGTGTTCCCACTGCAAACGGAACAGAAGTTCTTTATTTTGATACGGACGAGAAAACAGAATACGGCATTTCAAGTAAGGCACTTGCAAAGAATATCCTTGACGAAATGATAGATGCAACGGATATGTTTGACCGTGGACTTCAGAATCGTCCCGGTCTTGCAGTTCTCAAATGGACTGAAATGCCTGCGGCACTTGTCGAACTTGGATTCCTTACAAATGCAGATGATCAGGAGAAACTCATCAATAACAGATGGCAGGAGAAAGCCGCAAAGGGTATTGCAAAAGGTATTATGAATGCCCTTGAGGAAATGGAATAATAAAAAACGGACAGATATATCTGTCCGTTTTTATAATTTTTGTATTTACATATTATTTTTCCTGTGATAAAATGGATATAATAACTATTATATGCAATTAAAAAGGAGATAGATTAAAATGGCTGCAAAGAAAGATGATTACAAGTACCTCACATATCAGGGACAACCCCTTATCTGCAGAGGTAATACAATGATTTACGGCAATATTGCCGATCCTTATTATGTTCAGCTTACTGCACTGGATCAGGCAACAGTAGAAGGTGTAGAGGTTGCAGGTAATATCCAGATTGCGCTTATGCAGGGTATGAGAATTCTCAAAACTGCAGAACGCGAAGGGATGTTCAACGCTATGGACATAGCAGAATTCTGGCTTAAGGATGCCCTGGAGGAATAATAATGAACGCCAATAAAAACCTTACCATGCTTATGGACTTCTATGAGATGACAATGGCAAACGGATATTTTAAGCATGGATTTAAGGATAACATCGTATGTTATGATATGTTTTTTCGCAAAGTTCCTGATGAGGGTGGCTTTGCTATTATGGGTGGACTCCGTCAGCTCATTGGCTACATCAAGGAACTGAAATTCGACGATAGTGATATAGAATACTTCCGCAGTAAAAATCTTTTTTGCGGAGAATTCCTTGAATATCTTCGTGATTTCGAATTTTCCTGTGATGTGTGGGCTGTGGAGGAGGGTGTGCCCATTTTTCCAAATGAGCCGATTGTTAAGGTGGTAGGCCCTGCTATTCAGGCACAGTTTGTGGAGACAATGATTCTCCTGACTGTTAACCACCAGAGTCTTATTGCCACTAAAGCCAACAGGATCGTCCGTGCAGCAGACGGCAGACCTGTAATGGAATTCGGCTCACGACGTGCACAGGGGGAAACAGGTGCAATCAACGGTGCAAGAGCCGCATATATCGGCGGATGTATCGGTACGGCGTGTACCATCGCGGATAAAGAATATTCTATTCCCGCTCTCGGCACAATGGCACACAGTTGGGTGCAGATGTTTGATAGCGAATATGAAGCATTCAAGGCGTATGCAGAGACGTATCCCAACAACTGCACACTTCTTATTGATACTTATAATGTATTGAAATCAGGTCTTCCCAATGCGATTAAGGTGTTTAAGGAAGAACTCATTGATAAAGGTTACCGTCCTGCAGGTGTCCGCATAGATTCAGGTGATATTACTTACCTTTCCAAGAAAATCCGTGCAGAACTTGATAAGAACGGTATGGAAGATTGCAAGATAACCGCTACCAACTCTTTGGATGAATACATCATCCGCGATCTGCTTCTGCAGGGAGCACCGATTGATGTTTTCGGTGTTGGCGAACGTCTTATAACATCCAGTTCCGAGCCGGTTTTTGGCGGAGTGTATAAACTTGCCGCTGTGTATAAAGGCGGTAAGGAAATACCGAAGATCAAGATTTCCGAGAATACGGCAAAGATTACCACACCCTGTAACAAAAAGATTTTCCGCCTTTATGAGAATGCAACAGGTAAGGCAATCTGCGATGTTCTTGCTTTGGCAGACGAATCAGCACCTGACGGCAGTCCCTATGAGATATTTGATCCCGAACACACCTGGAAGCGTAAGACGGTAGAGGATTATTATGCCAGGGAACTTCTTGTTCCCATATTTGAAAAGGGAAAATGTGTTTATGAATCTCCGTCGGTAGAGGATATCCGCACATTCTGTAAAGAACAGGTGGATACTCTCTGGGATGAGGTTAAGAGATTTGAAAATCCCCATAAGTATTATGTGGATTTGTCTCCGAAACTGTGGCAGATAAAACATGACTTGTTAAGTAAGAACAGCAAATAATCATAATAATCAGTCCTATGTCATATATAATGACATAGGACTTTTTTGTAAAGGAGAATACCCATGGAAGAAAAGAAACTTACCCGTACATTAAAAACCGAGACAACCCATAACCTTATTATGGAAAACCGCCGTAAACTCAGCGTGTCAGGAGTAAATGATGTAGAGAGTTTTAATGAAGAGGAGATAATTCTTCATACTGATATGGGAGGACTTATGATAAAAGGGACAGGACTTCATATTAATAAATTAAGCGTAGATATAGGCGAGGTGTCATTAGAGGGGGAGATAGATGGGGTTGATTATGTTGAAACCCGTAAGAGTAAAGGCGGAAGTCTGTTGAGCCGTATGTTTAGATAAAGGAGAAAAGTATGTTCTTGTCGAGCCGTCATGAACTGTTTGTATTGATTGGTACATTTGTGGGCGGACTTGCCATCGGCGGAGTATTTGATGCGTTCCGTATATTTCGTAAGAATTTCAAGATTGGAGCATCACTTGTGTGGCTTCAGGATATTGTAATGTGGTCAGCAATACTGACAGTGGTATATGTTACCCTTTTTATCACAAACGATGCTCAGCTTCGTTGGTACGAATTTGCAGGTTTTGCTTCGGGGATAGTTTTGTATATGGTTGTGTTAAGCAGGATAGTGATAACCGTATTTACCGCAATAATCACTTTTATAAGGAAAATTTTAAGCACTGCCATAACCGTGATCCTGTTCCCGTTCCGTCTCATTTGGAAACCCGTTAAAGCCACGGGAAAGTGGCTGAAAAAGCATATCAAACGCTTTTTCGACAACCAAAAACGTATTTTTTCACGATTTTACAGAAATTTCAAGAAAATTTAACTTTACAAGTTGCGATTTTTGTTATATAATTATAGGCGGTGGATGATTAAAAAACGAAAGGAGTTGCTGCTATGCAAAAAATCGGATTGCTTGTTGCAGGTTGTTTTGTAGCAGTTATGTTTTTTAATCAGTTCAGCGAAATAAATGAACTGAACGGGCAGATAAACGAGACGAGTGCACAGTACACTGAGGAGCTGCAGGTGTCGGCAGAAATTGATGCAAGAGGCGATGTTTATGCATCCAAGGAATTTGTGGAGCAGGAAGCTCGTGAGATGGGTTTCGTCTATCCAAATGAGAGGGTTTTTATTGATCAGAACAATACTGCATCAAAATAAATCAGTATAATTATTCCTTGGGAGGAAAAGTTTCTTTATGGAATGGAACGTTGGCGACATTGTTGAGGGAAAGATAACAGGCATTTCCAAATTCGGAGCTTTTGTTGAGATGGCACCGGGTGCAGTTGGTCTTGTTCATATTTCGGAGATTTCCACAGAGTATGTTTCTGATATAGGCGAGATTTACAGTGTTGGAGATCAGGTTAAGGCAAAGGTCATTTCTACCGAGAAAGGTAAGATTTCTCTTTCTATCAAGCAACTCAGCACTCCCGCCCCAAAGAAAAAAGAATTCAAAGAAAAGAAACAGCATACTCCCCGTCCAAAGTATCAGTCTCCCGGACGACCTGGAGATGTTACATGGGAAATCCCGGCTCAGGATGCAGATATGTCCTTTGAGGATAAACTCAGTAAGTTCAAGATGACAAGTGATGAGAAACTCTTTGACCTTAAGAAGAAGAACGGTGCAGACGGAAGACGTCGCAGCAAAAGAGGCGCAGCACCGATAATCTGATGGATATTTTTTGAAAAAATGCATATAATATAAATAGTTACGCAGGAAAATACAAAAAACAGTTGACAATCGCATCGGTTTGTGGTATTATAGTCTGTGCAAGCCGGAGTGGCGGAACTGGCAGACGCACAGGACTTAAAATCCTGCGAAGCTAACCCTTCGTACCGGTTCGATTCCGGTCTCCGGCATTGTTTTTGTTTGAGATTGCCTTGCAAATTATAAGTTTAATATATCGCGGGATGGAGCAGTCTGGTAGCTCGTCGGGCTCATAACCCGAAGGTCGTTGGTTCAAATCCGGCTCCCGCAATGAATAAGAAACCCTTGATATCTCAGTGATATCAAGGGTTTTTCTTTTTTCTTCACAGATTATCCGATGCCGAACAATACGGATCTATTCCAATCTTTTTGGTCGGCGTTTGGTCGGCTTAAGTTCGGAAACCCATCAATATATTCTTTTGATAAATAATTTATGGATTGATTTATAAGTCGGATAAAACTTCATCTTCTGCAATATCAAGTAAGTGCTCTAACGCCAGATTTTCATTATTACATAATGTGACTAATTCTTTTATTTTGTTGTAATCTCTTGATATGTCGGGCACATATGTTATCATGGTATTGTCACATAATGCACCTATGCCATATGTGTGATATTCCATTTCCTCTACTTTCTCTGTGCTTGGGAAAACGAAGTAAGTAATGAGTTCGTTCTTAAACAATTCAGATAAAGACATTCCCATATGTGATGATAATAGTTGCAGAGTATCTATTGTCACATTTTCTTTACCTGTTTCGATTAAGCTTACTAAAGTACTGCTTATTCCGCATTGATCAGCAAATTCGTATTGACTCATGTTCAAACTTCTCCTATAACTTTTGATATTATTTCCTAATATTATTTTGTCATCTAACAAAAACAACTCTCCTTTATACGAGCGATATGTCTAATATAAAAAAGATTAGATATATTTGCAATAAAACATGTTTAATGTTTTTGGTTTATTGTATGTGATAATATTAAGAATTCTGGTTTTATTTTGTTGAATATATTTGTAAAATGTTGTATAATATTGTCGTGATAAGTCTGTTAAGTATGAATTTGTTACTTATAGGAGAAAAGATATGAAGATAGCAATATGTGATGACAGCATAGAGTATATAAATACTGTAGAGGATTACTTAGATAAATTAGGAACGTATGGTTTCGATTATGATATTTTCATGAATGGTGAAGATTTGATTCACGCGTATGAGAATGGAGAAGCCGATTATGATGCTATCTTTCTTGATATGGAGATGGGCGGAATGGATGGTATACAAACAGCAAATCACATTCGGGAGAAAGATAAGGATATCATAATAGTTTTTGTCACAAGTTACAGAAAATATATGCAACAAAGTTTTGAGTGTTGTCCGTTTAGATTTTTGATTAAACCTGTTAATTTTGATGAATTCAAAAAAGTTTTCGATGAGGTTTGCATAAAATTGAATGACGAACCTAAAGCACTTGTATTCTTGGAAAATAAGAAAAGGACAAGAATTTATTGTTCGGATATTATTTTTTTCGAAAGCAGTTCCCATTGGATTATGATATATACCCGTGACGGGAATGTGCATAAAATCAGAAAAACAATGAGTGAGCTTTTTCGAATTATCCCTAAAAATATCTTTGTAATGGTTCATCGGGCGTTTGTTATTAATCTTGCACACGTATACCAAATATCGCAAACGGCAGTTTCTATGCATTATTACGGCAATGAAATTCCTATAAGTAAAAAACATAAAAAGGATTTTACAGAAGCTTTTTTGAATTTTAAGGAAAGGAAATATGTGTTATGACATTTATTTTTAATAGTTTGGCCTGTGTTTTTGAAGCCATAATTGTGTTTATGTACATTAGTGAATATACAGTAAAAAATGAGAATATACTCAATCACACTAAACTGATTTCGATATTAACGCTTTCTGTAGCAATTATATTGAGCAATACAATATTTAACTTGGGGTTATTGAACTTCGTTATTATGATACTGTCAACTTTCGCTATTTCATTTATATTTAGCAAAAGTGTTATGAAAAATATGATTTTAGCAATTATTTCAATTTTAATTTTGGCAATAGCAGAAATAATTGTTGTTTTCTTAATTGCGTTGGTAGAGTATGTTACACCGTTGAAAGTTGTAACGACTGAAAATTACAAGATATTAGGTACAATAATTTCAAAATTTATCGCTTTTCTGATTTTTAAGGTTCTTTGTATATTACACAAAGGGGAATATAACAGAAAGATTAAAACATCATACTGGATATTGTTTATGATAATGTTTATTACATCTGTAATAACTATTTTTTTGATTTTCGAATTACAACTTGAAAATATATCTGTCGCAATGCATAATTTGTCGTTAATCAGTTCGTTCGGACTTCTTTATAGTTTGTTTTTTGCGCTATATTTGTATGAAAATTTATCAAAGCAAGCTGCTGTAGAAAAGCAACAAGAAATTTTTCAGCAACAAATTAAAGCGCAATCGAAGCACCTGGATGAAATATTGGTTACCCAAAAAGAAATCAGGAAATTACGGCATGATTTAAATAATCATAATATATCAATAAAAGCTTACTTTGAGAGCAATGATTGCAAAGCAGGCCTTGAATATCTTGAAGGTATGAATAAAATGATAGATGTTTCTAAAGATACTATTGAAACTGGAAATGTGGCATTGGATGCAATAATAAATACTAAAAGGAGCATTGCAATTAGTAAAAATATAGAATTCAATACACACATACAGATTCCCGAGAATATATTTATAGATCCAATTGATATATGTATTATTTTTGGAAACGCTTTAGATAATTGTATTGAAGCGTGTGAACATGTAATCGAAGGTGTAAAAAGAATAACTGTTAATATGGTCTACGAAGATGATTCTATAATATGTAAGATATCTAACACGGCATTGAAGCATAAAGGAAAATTTCTTCAGACGACAAAGAAACATCAGGATGAACATGGGTTTGGCATAAAGAATATAGAAACAGCAATATCAAAGTATAAAAATATATTACGCTTCAATTTCGAAGACAATGAATTTGTATTATCGTTTGTAATTTTCAATAATTAAATTATATCATATATTAAGCCCAAAGGTATTTATTATAATTCCTTTGGGCGTTTTTTTGTGCCAGTTTATTGGCTTTTCGTGACAAAATTATAAAAAAGGCGAGAATTAATGATATAAGTAATGTAGGAGATATTGTTGAAGGTGGTCGTTAATGAAAAGACTTTATACATATTTGTCGAAAAAACTTGCCGAACAGGGAACTATAAAATACGAAGATATAGAAGTGTGTACATATGGGATGGAAACATTTGTTTTTTCCTGCTTTGAAATCTTCAGCGTTTTGTTGATTTCTCTTTTAGTTAAGAATTTTTTTGCCACAGTGATTTTTTTTGTTTCTTTTGTTCCTTTGCGGATGTATGCTGGCGGATATCATTCCGAAACAAAAAAAGGATGTTATATGGTTATGCTGGTGGTATATCTGATCTTTACGTTGTCGCTTAGATTTTCGCCCAAAAATCACATACAATTAATTGAGATAATAATAAGTAGCTTCACATCTTTTATGGTTCTCAGGTTTGCTCCGATTGTTAATTATAAAAAAAGAGTAAATGAAATTGAAAAGAAAAACTATAAAAAAATTGCATTGAAAATAATATGCGTGCAGAGTATAGTCGTTTTGTTTTTTGTAATTGTTTATCCGTATAACATATATGGACTCGCATTTTCGTTAGGTCAATTAACAGTAGCGGTGTCGATGCTTGCTGTTGTTGTAAAAAACAAGAAAAAAGGAGGTGGATTAAATGAAAAAAATGAAAGAAATGCTTAAAGACAAAGTTTTCCCCGTAATCGCCAAGTATGGTCATGTAATTGCTGGTTGCGCATTTGTTTGTGTAATGATGACATCTAATTCTTCTAGCGTATTAGCTTTCCACGAAACAGAAGAACCTGCTGGTGTAGAGAAATTCAAAAAGTTCAATAAATAATTTGGATGGGGTGTGTTTGTGTGACGTGTATAACTAGACAATGGGTATATACCCATTGTTGATATGTACATATCAACAAAACAAACACTAAAACATTATTCTTGAGGCAGAGTGGCGGAAAGAAAACAAAAACGAGCGATATGATTGTATTTCTGCTGCTCGCCTTAAAGAATAATTTTAATATCAGATTTTTGACCTTTGTAAGAAAATACAAAGGTTTTTGCATATATTAATTAATATGTGGAAAAAGAAAGTAGGGTTAATGCTGATGAAAAAAAGTGTAATTATAGTTTTCAGCTTTATATGTATGATAATGTTTTCTTGTGGTGTTAATGCCGAGAGTGTAGCAATAACATGTTCTCAGACAATAGAAGACGGAATTATACATATTCGTGGACAGATTCCAGATGCAGAAACGTCTAATGAAGTTATTCTGTTGGTATGCGATGACCTGGATAATATGACATACGATAATATACGGTATTTATATCAAACCACAAGTACTGCGTCGGGAGAATTTGAGTTTGTATTTACTCTGCCGGACGCTGAACCGGGAAGTGTATATGAATATAGAATAAGTTCAGATTCGGATGCACCGATATGTATCGGGGTTTTAGATTTAAGCGCATCGGATGAAGGAAACTCCAGTAATAGAACGATTACTTGCACAGAGGATGTAAATGGAAATCAGGTTTTGATTCGGGGCAGCATTTCTAACTCTACGGGAGAACCCCAGATTACTTTACTCGTGTGTGATGATTTGGAAAATTTCATATTCGACGAGATACGATATGTTTCTCAAGCAACTGCTTATAATGATGGTAATTTCGAGTTTCTATTTACCGTTAGTGAGGAGATGTATGGCAAAATCTATGAATATAGAGTTGGAAGCGATTCTTGCAAATCTGTTTATATAGGTACAATAACAATCGGTCCTAATCCGAACAAGGTGCAGTATCAATTTGTTAATGCCGATGTAGATGTTAATATAGTTAATTATATTCCTAGTATCTCAGGTACCGTTGAATGTGGGGAAGGTAAAACAGTAGAGATTAGCATTGTAAATACAACTGATAATGTAGTTGTAAGTAATGAGATTTTGACGCAGGGTGTACATAATGTATCTTATCAGTTACCAAGTCTTCTTTCCGGAAAACATCATTCATTGATCGTAACTGGCAATGACGGAGATCGGGATTTGGCTGTGTTGACTATTGATATTAATCCGTTATTGTTGAGTGTTGAAATCGGGGGACATATCAATATAGCGGATAATGTCACTATGGATGCTGCTGTTCAAAGCAATAATACGGGATTAATAAATAAAAATATAACAATTAGTGAAAGCAGAGAGATATCAGTAACCATTCCCAATATACTCTCAAACGGTTCTTTCCATTTGACCGTCACAGGATATGAAATGGTTGATGTAAAACCTGCGGATAAAACAATATCCTATGAATATGTGGCTTCGGGAAATTGTGGAGAGCAGTTTAGGATAATAGCCGGCGGACACAATATAATATCATTTAATAATATTTTTACATTAGAATATAATCCTGAACAAATAAGCCCGGTCAGCTTGTATGGTATGTATTATAATGATAGTTTGGATATAGGAATAAAGGGAGATATTGAGATATTATCTGTAGAACCGGGGAAGATAAAATTCAGAAAGATCAATAAGCAACTTATAGATGGACATGCTTGGACTGGTGTTTTGAACATATTCAAGTTTAAGTTTAATGAGAATTATTCCGGCAACAGCACCATTTATATCCATAATTGATTGCAACTAAATTGGTTACATTTGCTGGAAATATAATATAGGAGGATAATGTATGAGAAAACGACTAACCATAAAAATTATGATAACCGGGGTATTTGTACTGATGGTAATATCGGCGATGAATATTGTGGCTATAGCTGAGACGTCAGAAATCACACCCATTGTGGCGATTAATTTTGAACAACAGGATTATGCCAATTTCAAAGCAAACGAAATCGGATTAACCCCTGTTTTGTCTATGGTAGAAAATGGCGAACCGGTTGAGTATGAGAAGTATGAGAATATACTGGCATATTCTGTTTTTCTTGCTGAAAACGAATTTTCCTCTGACGAAATTGCATTACTGAGCGAACTGGTTGAAGAGGGATATTCCACTCGACTAATACAGGAGGTATATAATTTTTGGAAAACAACGGATGAGGACTTTTCAATGATTCGTGATTTGTGTGAGTTGAGCGATGAGTTTTACGGATTGTATTGGGTGGAAAATGCCTTCAATAAACTTACAAATAATTCTCACGGAGTATTAAACAGAGCTGAAATTGAAGCGTATTACGAAAAAGGATTGACACATGATGACATATATACTGCTAATATACTTTCAAGACGAGAAGGACAGACGATTCAAGGTATATTAGAAGATATGCTTATGGGCAAGTCAACTTCTGAAATAATGCGTGAGATCGGGGTTTTACAGGAAAGTGGTACAGAAATAGATGAAACAATAAACAATACTTCTCCTGCTATTGCATTAAAAATAGCGGAAAATGATGACTATATAAATACCAATAATTTATCCGGTGATACTATGAAAATCGCTGATCAGGTAATTGAACTGGATGATGAAAGGTATAATAAAAACGCTGCTGTTATCAGAAAGGATTTGGCGGCAAAGGGCATTGTTTCCGAAAAGATAGATATAATGCAAAAAATGAAAGACGATTATAATGCAAGAATTATTGCAATTGAGAATGGCTTTGACTCATATTTGATACAGTCATTTAGGAATAGGGGATATACATATTTACAAATACAGGCGGCTTCAGAACTGTTTGCACTTGAGGGCATAGATCCGTTGGAAGCGTTGAAAATAGTTGAAAGGAGATAAAGAGATATGCAAAAAATCAAGAATGTGTGCTATGTTATATCTTTCTTGACGCTTCTTCTTATGCCTTTAACCATACAAGGGGCAACGTCCGATGCGCTTTTGGTTGACGATTATTATGCAATGATAAAAAGTGAGTATAACGACAGTATTGATGCCCCTGATACTCCTCCAAGAGAACAGAACGTCAATCTTGCGGATGGTTCATTTTCGGTAGAGGAAACGGACCTTGTTATTCCCGGCAAAAATGGTCTTGATGTGCATTTTATTCGTCGATTTAACAGCTATAGTTCGTGTGGTGAACCTGAATATATTGATAATGATGGTTATAAATATGATTTGCCGGATATGGTGGGTTTTTATTATGATACATATTTTGAAGGTGAATATGTTGACACCGTGTTAGTGGCTTTTCAGGATGAACGAGATGCTCTTGAAAATCAAGAGTTTGTAGGCGATCACCCTAAATATAAAAATGATGGAACTAAGCGGTCTCCTGAAAGATATGATGAGGATAGTAAAGGGTATGAATATTATAAGTTTATATCTGCTAAGGACGACGATGGTGTATATACATATAAGATAAATCCCACTCGTGAATGCAGAACTTTATATAGATATACCGACACTGAATATGGTTTCAGGTACCCAGCAAGTAGAATTATGGATGATTTCGACCATGGTTGGTATCTTATTAAACCTGGCATGGGAACTCATTTGAAAATTAAAGAAGATGTTGATGTAATGACGTATGGCGTTTTTCAATCAATTGAAGGAGAGACCTTGTCTTGGGAAGGTGTTTTTACTATAGAACCACACGAACCGGTACGAGGTGGCTTCAGATTTACAAATGGAGAAGGATATAGGTTTGAGAATGCGTTTGATGATATTGAAGAAATAGCAGAACACCCCAGCGGTTTTCAATATAATTTTATGATTATTCAGGAAACTACGGGTGTAACTTATTACTTTAAGTTAGATACCGGGTCTGCTAAGACATATTCATATGATTTGCAAGGTATTGGAGACAAATACGGAAATATAATATTATACGAAGACGATAAAGGTCGTGTTTTCACAGATACTTATGGAAATAAGATAAATATCAGCAAGAGAGTTAATACTGTTGATGGTAAGAGTGTATATTCCGGAGAGGTAACCATTGGCGATAGCGATGAGCAGGAGACACTGATTAAATATACACATAAACCGGAAAATGATGATATTGCTGATCCTTATGATAGGTTTAAGGTGGATGATATCTATGTCTTTACAGTAGAAAAAGCAGAGGAAGGTTTTGATATCAACGAAACACCAAATAAAACAGAATATCGAATGGCACAGGAATTGGTGAACAACAAAATATATAATGATAGTCGTGATTATGTGTATTACCTTCAGCTTATGCCTCTCGAAATTCAATATCCTGACGGTTTGAAACGCGTTTACGAATATGATGTTAGAGAAGCAAAAGTAAATAAAACATTAGGAAAGACATCGCCACGCGGCGATATAAACGGAAACTGTGGATATGTTACGGCTGTTCATGATGAAGATGCAGATGGCAATATCAAAAATAGCTATACCTATTCATATAAATTCCTTCCTAAAACCAATTCAACATACATGGATGATCATTATATCGGCTATGGCCTTTGGAGTAGTAAAACAACAGTTACCCGAACTAATGATAATCAAAAGAAAGTGTATACATTTACTGGTAATAGTTTATCAACAAACCCACAAACACGAAAGTTGGACACAATAGCTACAACCTATGACGGATATACACGAAATGAAAATTTCACTTTCAGCAAACTCAAATTATCTAGACACACAATAACGGACTATGACAGTATAACGCCGTATAATGTGACAACCCGACTTGATTATGATAGCCACACTAATATTGTGAAAGAACAACAGGGCGACAAAATTGTCGAGTATACCTATGATGTGCCCGAATCAAAGACGGATCCTGTTAAGCGTTATAGTGTAATGACATCGCAGACATATAATATGGATGACGATACAATTATAACTGTACAGAATACTCTTACAGAAGACAGAAAATCTGTTGCATCATCTTCGATATACGAAAATGATGTGCTTAAGAGTACAACAAATTATACATATAATACGGATGGAACAGTGGTTTCGGAGAGCATAACTTTATCCGATGGAACTACTATGCTCACAACATATGAATATGAGTATTATGATAACGGCACTCGCAAGATTACAAAAACCATAAAAAACCGTGTAGATGCGGATGGAACACCGACAGCGGATATTACTACTTCCGTTGTTTACGATTCTATGAGTAATGTAATCGAGGAGACGGATGGTAACGGACAGCACACATATCATGAATATGATATACAGGGGCGTCTTTTGAAGACCACATTCCCTGATAACACAACTGTTACTTATTCATACGATATTCCGAATAATACTGTAATCTCAACTGACCGAAATGGCAATAAACTCAAATATAAATATAACGCATGGGGAGACTTGGCAGATGTGTATGCCTGGTCAGATTCGTCGTGGATTCTTTTGGAACATCAGGAATATGACGAACTCTGCCGACCGTATATCCTTACAGTGTATAAAGACGATGATACGTATTATACAGTTACAACTTTGTACGATGGATTTGACAGAGTGATTTCTCAAACCCTTGCCGAAAACGGAAATACTGTTAAAACCGTATCTAACGAATATTCTTACACAGGCGATGCTGCCAACAGAACAGTTACAAAAGTTACTTCTCAACTTTCGGATTCTAATGGAAACGCACCGTTCTATACCGATTCGACTTTCGATTACAGGGGTCTTCCTTTGCAAAAAAGTGCCGTAAGTAACGAATCTTCCATTACACAGTCATACACATATGACCGTGTTGGTAATATGCTTACATTTACGGATCCCAAGGGTGCCGTTACTACTTATGATTATGACTATGCAGGCAATGTCATCTCTGCCACCGATGCACAGGGCAATACTGTAAACAATGGTTATGATGAAGCGGGTAGAATGATATGGTCAGAAGATGCCGAGGGCAACCGTACATATTATTACTACGATACCGCAGGATTGAATACTAAAATCGTATCTCCCTTTGGGGATAACAGCACTTCAACCGTTAAGATGTACTATGATGCCAACGGAAATGTTTTGTCGCAGATGACTCAATCCAACGCACCCGATGAGGCAATTAGTTTTGATCGTGCCGATTTTGCGTATGACATTATGAATAATCTTTCATATACTGTGTCTTATCCTGACAGTAACACACCACAGTATACACAGTATTTCTATGATGCTAACGGAAATAATACGTATATGGTTACAGGATTGACTGCGCCTATATCATCCGTGGATAATGCGCCCGAAACCGCAGCCGTGAATGCATATATCTATGACGAACTCAATAGAGTTGTATCACACACCAATCCTCTTGGCGGAACAGAAACATACACATACGACCTTATGGGTAATGTGGTTTCTGCAACAGATGAAAACGGTACAACATTGGCATATACTTACAATCATGATGGCAATGTTACAACCATATCAACTTCAAATGTTGCTGACGGTATTACACCCTCAACTGTAAGTATGTCATATAATATCTTCGGTCTCCCGTCCGTTAAAACCGTAAATGGTTCTTCCGCAACATATACTTACGATAATTATGGCAGAGTAATCTCTGAAACAGAGGGAGACATAACCAAGAATTATACCTATGATAATAACAGTAATCTTCTCTCAATCCGTGTGCTAAATGGTGCAGACACTATCTATTCTATTGACTATACTTATGATATCCTGAATAGATTGTCTGTCGCCTCTGCACCGGATATGACGGGATTGTTTGCGTACACTCCTAATGGAAATATCGCCACATACACTATTGATGGGGTTACTACTTCCTACACCTATGATAATGGCGGTTTGCTCACAGGCATTGCAAAAGGCGATGAACTTTCAGAAACCTATACCTATGCCCATAACGGCAATAAGATTCTTACCCTCGGCACAGGTACAGGCATTGCTCGTAATGAATATGCTTATGACGGTATGGGACGACTTGTTCATGAGACTGCCGATGCATTCTCGGCATCATATACCTATGATGTATTCGGTAACAGAGCAACAATGCAACAAACAAAAGACGGTGTTATTTCAAACACCGCCTACACCTATGATCTCAATAACCGACTTACATATCTTTCAAATAATAACGGTACTACCATTGATGAGATAACCTATACCTACGACAACGCAGGTAATATGTTGTATAAAATAAAAGGATATTTTGAGCCGACGTCGAATACAGATGTTGAGAGCATATCTTTGACAGTTGGCGCTGATCCTTATGTAGACGCGTTCTCTTACAACGCTTTAGGTCAGCTTGTGTCTGCTGATATGGGTGGTAATATATCAACTTACACCTACGATGCTGACGGCATACGAAATGCTATAACATCAAACGGAGTAA
>JAFVUE010000005.1 GCA_017502845.1 Clostridia bacterium
TTACGGGATTTTTTCTTATTGTGGAAACAACAAGGTTCCGGGGTACCCGACCGCAATCTTTGATTGCGTTAACGGGTCGGGTTCTTATTCCTATTTACGACAAAATTTCTCTTTCAAAACTGCTATGCACCTTAAAACAAAAGGTTTTTAGTACAGAACGAGGCAAAAGCATGAAGGAATCCTGACGGATTTCAAGTGCTTTTAACGAAGTTATGTGCAAAAACATGCAGTTTTAGGCGATTTATCCCTATGGAGCGCCGCCTTACATCGGGAGGTTTTTTGTGGATTGATTTTACGGACCGTCGGGGACGCCGGTCCCTGCAACGGTTTAACACAGCATAATGAAAAATGTAGGGTTTGGCGGTTTTCCGACAAACCGTGTATGCTTTGCGGAACGTCGACAAGCGCCGTTCCCTACAATAGTTGAGCATAGATAGTGAAAAACCAACACAGGAGGGTATGGAAACCCTCCCCTACTGCGGTAAACAAAATTAGGCAAGGACAAAGGCAGAAATGATCATTTAATCATTTCTGCCTTTTCAGTTAATTATTATTCTTTGGGAAGAGCGTCTTTTCTGGAGAGGTTGATTCTGCCCATCTTATCGATTTCGATAAGTTTTACGAGAATCTCGTCGCCAACGCTTACAACGTCTTCTACTTTTTCTACACGCTTATTATCAAGTTTAGAGATGTGTACAAGACCTTCCTTACCGGGGAGGAATTCAACGAATGCGCCGAAGTCCATTATGCGCATAACCTTACCGAAGTATGTTTTGCCAATTTCCGGCTCTGCAACGATACCCTCGATAATCTTAACTGCTTTATCAGCAGCTGCACTATCGGGAGAAAGGATAAATACGCTACCGTCATCCTCGATATCAATCTGTACGCCTGTATCTGCAATAATCTTCTGAATAACCTTACCGCCTGTACCGATAACTTCACGAATCTTATCGGGGTGGATGCTCATTGTAACAATCTTGGGAGCATAGGGAGAAAGTTCTGCTCTGGGCTCTGCGATTGCCTTTAAGAGTACTTCGTCGATAATATAGTAACGGGCATCTCTTGTCTGCTGGAATGCCTGTTTGATAATATCATAGGTAAGACCATCAATCTTGATATCCATCTGAATTGCTGTGATACCCTCTTTAGTACCTGCAACTTTGAAGTCCATATCGCCGTAGAAGTCCTCAAGACCCTGGATATCTACCATTGTAAGGAAGTCATCGCCGTCAGTTACAAGACCGCAGGAAATACCTGCAACGGGTGCCTTAATCGGAACACCTGCATCCATAAGTGCAAGTGTAGAACCGCAGACACTACCCTGTGATGTAGAACCGTTTGAAGAAAGAACTTCAGATACAAGACGGATTGCATAGGGGAATTCCTCTTTTGAAGGAATTACGGGTTCCAACGCTCTCTCTGCAAGAGCACCGTGGCCGATCTCACGTCTGCCGGGACCTCTTGATGGCTTAGTTTCGCCAACAGAGTATGAGGGGAAGTTATAGTGGTGCATATATCTCTTGGATGCGTTTTCATCGATACCGTCGAGAATCTGCTCATCACGGAGCGCACCGAGAGTTGCAACTGTGAGAACCTGTGTCTGTCCTCTTGTGAACAGACCTGAACCGTGTGTTCTGGGGAGAATGCCTACTCTTGAAGCGAGAGGACGGATATCGAGGATACCTCTGCCGTCTACACGACGATGATCCTTGATAAGCCATTTTCTAACAATTTCTTTCTGCAATTTGTAAAGGATTTCGCCAATCTCGTCAGCGAGTTCTGGAATCTCCTCTGCAAAGTGCTCAACAACGTCGTCCTCAACAACAGCCATATTAGCATCTCTTACAGTCTTATCGTCTGTGTCAATAGCAACACAAACTTTATCATAAGCATATGCTTTAACTGCATCGTAGTGGTCGTGGTTGATGTCTGCAGAAATATATTCGTGCTTGGGTTTGCCGATTTCATCAGCGATACCCTGGATGAATTCACAGATTTCTTTGATTACACTGTGTGCATACACAATTGCATCAAACATAACATCTTCTTTAACCTCGTTAGCACCTGCTTCGATCATAACAACCTTTTCCTTGGTACCTGCAACGGTTAACTGCATCTGGCTCTTCTCTCTCTGCTCGAGGTTGGGGTTGATAATGAATTCGCCATCAACAAGACCAACTGATACGCCACCGATAGGACCTGCAAAAGGAATGTCTGAAATAGACAATGCAGCAGATGCACCAATCATAGCAGCAATCTCGGGAGAGTTATCAATATCAACACTCATTACTGTTGTAACGATGCTCACATCATTTCTGTAGTCCTTGGGGAACAAGGGACGGATAGGACGGTCGATAACACGTGATGTAAGAATCGCCTTATCAGAGGGCTTACCCTCACGACGGAGAAAACCGCCGGGAATCTTACCTACGGAATAAAGTTTCTCCTCATAGTCAACGCTCAAGGGGAAGAAATCAACACCGTCTCTGGGTTTCTTTGAGGCAGTTACGTTTGCCATAACAACTGTGTCGCCGTAGCGAACAAGTACAGAACCGTTTGAAAGCTGCGCCATCTCGCCTGTTTCAATAGAAAGTTCACGGCCTGCTAAAGTAGTGGTAAATTTTCTTTGCATTTTTTATCCTCCTGTTTTTTAAGCAGATGCGTGAGTTTAGCACTTAGAAAGTATCTCCAATGATTCGAGATATTATCTAACTGCTAATACTCTGCACACCGCTCTTTTAGTTTATAAAACTGTAAAACGGGCAAAAATGGATAAACCACCTTTGCCCGAAATAACAATTATTTTCTGATGTTGAGCTTCTTAATAATAGCACGGTATCTCTCGATATCAACCTTTGTAAGGTAGTTGAGGAGACCTCTTCTCTGACCAACCATCATAAGAAGACCTCTTCTTGAGTGGTGGTCTTTGTGGTTGTTCTTAAGATGCTCTGTAAGGTGGTTGATACGGTATGTGAGAAGTGCGATCTGTACTTCGGGAGAACCTGTATCACCCTCGTGAGTAGCATACTCTTTAATGATTGCCTGTTTTGTTTCCTTTAACATAATTCTTTACCTCCGTAAATTTTTATAATCGCCCGCTACAAAGCAAAAGGTCGGAGATTCCTAAAACCTTGCGGCAGGTTTACCAAGCAATTATATCACATAAAATTCCAATTGTAAATAGTTTTTTTGCAAAAAAATTAATTTTCACAGAATCGGGCGTAATCTTCGATAAGTTTCATAAGGTCGGAAAGATTTGTCATAGTATTTACTTTTTGTCGCATTGCGGCGGATTCGCGCATTCCCTTGACATACCATGCAACGTGTTTTCTCGCTTCCAATACTGCAATATGTTCACCCTTATCATCTGCCATCTCGCTGATATGACGCGCAATCTCGGCTACTTTCTCAGCCGTGGTGGGATGATAGGTCAACTTGCCTGTCTGCATATATTCAAGTATCTGCTTAAATATAAAGGGATTTCCCTGTGCGCCTCTGCCGACCATTACCGCATCGCAACCTGTTTCTGACATCATATTAACTGCATCTTCAGGGGCGAATATATCGCCATTTCCAATAACGGGAATGGAAAGAGACTCTTTAACTTCCTTTATAATATTCCAATCTGCCTTACCGCTATAGTACATTGTACGGGTTCTGGGATGAACGGCTATGGCAGATGCACCGTTTGCTTCAATTATTTTTGCAACCTCAACTGCATTGATATTCTCAAAACCACTTCGTATCTTACAGGTAACGGGAACATCAACTGCACCAACTACAGCAGAAACAATCTGACCGATAAGTTTCGGATTCTTCATAAGTGAACTTCCGTCGCCGTTATTGACAATCTTCGGCGCGGGGCAACCCATATTGATATCAAGTATACAGGCACCCGTTTCAAGTGCCATATACGCAGTTTTTGCCATAATATCAGGATCGCTTCCGAATATCTGCACTGCAAGAGGTTTCTCATCATCGGTGGAGTTCAAGAGTTGCTTTGTCTTCTTATCATTATAATAAAGCGCTTTGGAACTTACCATCTCACTATACACAAGACCTGCACCATAACGGACACACGCCCTGCGGAATGCAAGATCAGTAACTCCCGCCATAGGCGCAAGAAACACATTATTTTTAAGTTCTACATTGCCTATTCGCATAGATTACTCCGTTTTGTCCTGCTTTGATGACTGAATAAGACCGTTTATTTCCTCCATAAATGTGGATACGTCCTTGAATTCTCTGTAAACAGATGCAAAGCGCACATATGCGATAGCATCCAGCTTCTTCAGGCGGTCCATAACGAGATTGCCGATATATGATGCAGGAATCTCACTATCCATAGAATTGAAAAGTTCCGCCTCAATGTCCTGAACAACATTCTCAATCTGCGCAACTGTAACGGGAGTTTTCTCACAGGCACGTAAGATACCGCTGAAAATCTTCTGACGGTTATAAACCTGACGTTTACCGTCTTTCTTAATAACAACAAGAGGAACAGACTCTATCTGCTCGTATGTTGTGAAACGTCTTGTACAAGCAAGACATTCTCTGCGGCGGCGGATAGAATTACCGTCATCAACAGGACGTGAATCTATAACCTTACTTTCAGTATTTTCACAATAGGGACATTTCATACCGTAAATCTCCTTCTAAAGTAAATCCGCACATACGGAAAAGTGTGTGCGGATTGAAAGTTTACTTAACTAAATGAAAATTGATTAGTTTTCCTGACCTTTTAAGAAAGGAGGGATGTTGATATCGGTATCGCCGAATTTTGTAACAGCGTCTCCGCCGAATGTAATCTCATCAACTTCATCTTTTGCAGATCTCTTACCATCTTCAAAGCCGGTTGCAACAACTGTTACAACAACCTCATCACGGAGATTTTCATCGATTGATGTACCGAAAATGATGTTAGCATCTTTATCAACGAGACCGGAGATAAGATCCATAGCAGCTGTAATCTCAAAGAGAGTGATATCGCTGCTACCTGCAATGTTAACCATTGCCTGTGTAGCACCATCGATAGTTGTTTCGAGCAAGGGGCTATTGATAGCAAGTTTTGCTGCGTTTTCTGCTCTGTTCTCGCCTGATGCACGACCGATACCCATATGTACTACACCTGCATCACCCATGATTGTCTTGATATCAGCAAAGTCAAGGTTGATAGCACCAGGGTGTGTGATAAGGTCAGAAATACCTTTTACGCTCTGGCCAAGAACATCATCAGCCATCTTGAATGCGCTCTGCATAGAAGTTTTATTGTCAGATACCTCGAGGAGTTTTTCGTTAGGGATAACTACCAATGCATCTACGCAATCCTTAAGAGCTTCAATACCACGCTCTGCCTGTTCCATTCTGCGCTTACCTTCAAAACGGAAAGGTTTGGTTACAACACCAACAGTAAGGATACCCATATCTTTTGCAATTGATGCAACTACGGGTGCAGCACCTGTACCTGTGCCACCGCCCATACCTGAAGTGATGAATACCATGTTAGTATCTTTGAGGGCGCCCATAATCTCTTCATTGCTTTCCTCTGCTGCTTTCTTGCCGATTTCGGGGTTAGCACCTGCGCCGAGACCTTTTGTGAGTTTCTCACCAATCTGAATCTTGATACCTGCTTTGGAACCTGCTGCTCCGTAAAGCACCTGCTTGTCCGTATTGATGGCAACAAACTCCACGCCGTCCAGATTATCGTCTATCATTCTGTTTACAGCATTATTACCGCCGCCACCTACGCCGACAACTTTCATAACGCATACATTTTCTTTTGAGTTCTCAAATTCTAACACGTTTTTTCCTCCTCAAACGTATAAATTTTCAGTTTACTATTTTTATTGTATCATACTTTTTTTGCAATTTCCATATCTTTTTTAATATTTTTTCAATTTTTTTGCTTTTTTCTTAATTTTTTTCCGGATTTTCGCTTATTTCTTCCCCGTCTTCTTCTCCTGTGGGCTCATCCTCGTGCTTTTTCTTCCTGCTTCCTATGAACTTATCAATCAGTATTCTTCTTATTGATGCGAAATTCAGAAACAGTCTGGAGCCAAATACAATTACCGCCGCAAGATGCAAATCAAGTTCAAGCCGTTTACCGATAAACATAAGGAACACGGCAATAACAGAATTTCCCACAAGTCCTGTGGCAAACATTACTGTATTGAAGCGTTTCTCCAAATAGGCACGGAATCCGCCGAAAATGGTATCAAGAAACGCAAGAACTACTATTGCCACATATGATGTGTATTCCGGCGGCACATACCAATCCATGGCAAACGCCAGAACGCCACCGAGTATAATTGCTATTATTATCAACATTTCTATTCCCTCCCCATTAACCAGCCGTCATTACTCGGATACTTCGCCATCTGCAGTGGGCTCTATAACATGAGCATACTGAAAGGTTACGTTGCCGTTATACTTGGGGATCTGAACATTATTGGTTTTGACGATTTTTACCTCTATACCGAACTGCCGCATTATATCGGCTACGCCATCTCGTATATTAAGTCCTGCTTCAAGCGTTGAGGGGTTGCCTATTGCTTTAATGATATAAGGGGGTGCACAATGCTTGTTATTAATCGTAATGGTGGGACCTACACAGCGAATCGAACTTCTGCCGCAGATGCGCTCACCGTTTATACTTATGGCTTCTGCACCTGATGCGGTGAGTTCATTTACTATATCACGAAGGTCTCTGTCGTGAACAATATAGTTTGCCGACGAAGCACCTGCGGGAACATCATGGCTGTCATTAACAGTGATTATGACACCTTCACCCTCTACATCAGTAAGTCCTGCAAGTGTCATGGAATTTTGAAGTTCTGCTGCCATTGCTCTTGCACCGCTGTCATTCTGCTGTGCATCCTGACGGTACGCCTCAAGCATACTGTTTGCCTGAAGCAACTGTCTGTTTAAGTCGACATTGGTTTCCTTTTCCTTAACCAGTTGTCTCCTCAGTTCATCGGCACGCATATATTCTATGCCCCCCGAACTTGTGTTTCTCATAACGCTCTTGAACTGAAGCACTATAACAAAACTGGTTACAAAAAGAACAATCGCTATTATCAATTGAGCTTTTATCTTCTTCATATCTTTCTCCGTTTCAAAATGCAGATGCATTAAAATCAACTTCCCCGGTATGTAACTTTATCGGGTTTTGTAATATCTATCACAGCGCCACGTTTATCCCCGGGCTCTTCAAGAATTTTCTTAAGGAAGGATATCTTATATATCATATTGTCCATACTTCCAAGATAAGCCGTACATCCCGAAGCAGCAAAAATCTTTATGTCATTAAGATCTGCCACATCCACCGCCTTGATCATACCCTGCATACCATCTCCGTGTATCTGCTTGAGTATGACAAATATGGCGTTCTTCTTTTCTTCATCATCTATTTGTATAGTGTTACCTATGCAGAATTCTGTAACGTTTGTTCCAAGTATAACCGGATATTCGAGTTGATCCTCCATTGACCGTATCTCAAGTATCTTGCCGTTTGAATCTATACCCACATAATTGCCTATGAAATAGAAATATGCGTGTGCGCGGCTTTCAACTACCTGAATTTCCACAACTGCAGGGAATTTCCTCACGACTTTTACATCTTCTATGTAAGCAAGTCGTCTTATCTGTTTCTCGCACCCTACGGTGTCGAGTTTGAATATATTCATCCCCTTTGTAATTCCCGATGCACCGATAACCGCATCAGTTGTAAGGGTATCATTTCCTACTACACGAATCTCCGTTATATTGAAGATTGGAGACAACAGAAAAACAAGGAATATGGCTACGCACAAGCCAATAATAACCGCAGATTTCCTGCCGCTGCGCATCGTCTTTATCTTATGGGGGTATTCGGGGGAAGAATCCCCTCCCCCTTTGATAAATGTAAGGTTAATCAACGGTTTCAATCCTCTCTATATCTGCGCCTAAGGCAGATAAAGTTTTTTCAAAATCCTGATAGCCACGGTCTATATAACACACATTGGAAATTTCCGTTTCTCCATCGGAAGCAAGTGCCGCAACAACAAGTGCCGCTCCACTCCTCAAATCCGCCGCTTTCACGGAACATCCTGAAAGCGAACGCACTCCGCGGATAACTGCCATCTTATCGGATATATCTATATCTGCACCCATACGGATTAATTCTGCCGCATGGGTAAATCTGCCGCAAAAAATGTTTTCCCTGATTATACTCGTTCCCTTTGCAAGGGACATAACTGTCATTATAAGAGATTGAGCATCTGTGGGAAAACCCGGATAAGGAAGTGTATTTATCATCCTCACAGGGCGTATATATGTGGGAGCGGTAATTACAAGTGAATTATCACGGACAGTTACACTTGCTCCGCACTCTCTCATAACCGCAATAAAAGCGGATATATGATTCGGGATAATATTTGCAATCTCTACCCTGCCTCCCGCAACAACAACTGCTGCCATATACGTCGCGGCAACAATTCTGTCGGGAATAACACTATATTCACAGTCGTGAAATTTGCTTACTCCGCGAATCTCAATAACATCCGTACCTGCGCCTGTTATATTTGCACCCATGCTATTGAGAAACCCCTGCAAATCCACAATTTCGGGTTCACGGGCGGCATTCACTATTCTTGTTACGCCATTGCTTCTACAGGATGACAACATTATATTCTCTGTAGCACCAACCGACGGAAACCCAAGAAATATACGACAAGGTGTTATGCTGTCTGCCACACAGGTTATGCTTCCGTGCTCCTCTGTAGTAATTATACCAAGTTTACTGAAAGCATTCAAGTGTAAATCTATGGGACGGTGTCCAAGATTGCACCCTCCCGGATACGACGTACAGGATCTGCCCATACGGTTTATAAGCGCACCGTTGAATATGACAGAGGAACGCAAACGATTCATAAGTTCATGAGGAATGGAACATTCAGTCATCTCCGACGAGTCAATCGTAAGTGTCCCGTTTTCATATTGTGTGCGGCAACCAAGATGTTCAAGTATATCAACGGAAATTCTTACATCCGTAAGGTCGGGACAATTATGTATCACACTTTTACCACCATTTATAATACTTGCCGCGAGTATTGGAAGTACGGCGTTCTTCGCTCCCTGAACGGAAACTCTGCCATACAGAGGGTTTCCTCCGCGAACCCTTATCACACTCATAACAACAGCACCTCCGAAACATAACTATAATTCAGTATATGCCGTGGCCTGCCGGGTGGTGTCGGAAGGTTTATTTTTTAATTATCTTACTCAATTTATCATATATAATATCTACCGCATTGGTCTTTGCCATTGCAAGTGCTTTTGTTCGTATCCCGTCAGAATATGAACTATCATTTATAATACTGTCTGCCGCCGACTTAAGTGAATCTGCATTGAAGTCCTTTTCAAGGATTGTTATGGCCGCGCCTTTATCCGAAAGAGCACGGGCGTTGTATTCCTGATGGTTTCTCGTTACGTTGGGCGACGGAACCAGAATTGCAGGAACGCCAAGGGCACTGATCTCAGAAACGGTTATAGCGCCCGAACGGCACACAACAAGGTCTGCCGACGCAAGAACCGTGGCCATATTATGAATGTATTGTTTTACCTCTACGTTAGGGTATTTATCGGGAGTGATACGGGAAGAAACATCTTCAAATCCGTATTTTCCCGTAGCGAAACACATACGTGTTCCCTCCGGAACGCCGTACTTCTCAATATAATCGCATACTGTATTGTTTATTGCAGAAGCTCCAAGACTTCCGCCGAACACTACTATGTATTTGTCATCGCCTAAATTGAGTTCTTTCCTGGCAGCGGTTCTGTCAGCATTGACTATCTCAGGACGGAGAGGATTACCTGTAAGGAGAATTTCCTTTGCAGTATCAATATATCGTGTACTCTCCGCAAAACTGATCGCCGTTACAGTAGATTTCTTCGAAAGCATTTTAATAGCGTTTCCCGGAAACACATTCTGCTCGTGTATAAGTGTGGGAATACCAAGAGAATTCGCTGCAGAAACCATGGGTGCACAGACATATCCGCCTGTTCCCACAACAACATCAGGTCTGAACTGTTTAATAATCTTCTTGCACTTTGCAATCGCAGTAACATATTTCCATACTGCAACAACATTTTTTGGCGTAAGACGGGCTTTCATGCCCTGCACGTCTACATACTTTATATCATAATTCTTATCGGGGACAAGCGTAGATTCAAGACCACGCTTTGTTCCTACAAAAAGAATATCTGCCTCTTTATCATTATGTGCTATGGTGTCGGCTATGGCAAGTGCAGGATTTATATGACCCGCAGTGCCGCCGCCTGCAAGAATTACTCTCATACCGATAGCCACCTTTCGAAGAAGATTATTTCTTTATATGCCGTGTTACATTGAGGACTATACCCATTCCGCACAGCATAATGATAAGACTCGTTCCACCGTAACTAAAGAACGGAAGGGGTACACCGGTTGCCGGCATTGATGATGTTACAACCGCTATATTAAGGATTACCTGTATTGCAACAAGTGATATTATACCCGCCACAAGCAATGACGAGAATTTATCGGGAGCGCGCATTGCTATCTGTATACCTTTCCAGATGAGCACCGCAAAAAGTACGATTACTAAAAGTGCACCGAAAAATCCCAGTTCCTCACAGATAATAGAGAAGATGAAATCATTCTGCGGCTCGGGGAGATACAGGAATTTCTGTCGGCTCTGTCCAAGACCGAGACCGAAGAATCCGCCGGAGCCAATTGCGTAAAGAGACTGAACTATCTGGAATCCCTCTCCCTGCATATCTGCAAAAGGATCAAGGAACGTAGTAAATCTCGCCATACGGTAAGGCGCAATCGCAATAAGTCCGAAAGCTCCCACTATACCAAGGACGGCAAGTATTGAAAGATGCAGTTTTTTTGCTCCTGCCACATACAGTATCACAACACCCACACCCGCTATAACCATAGCACCACTCATGTGAGGTTCAAGAAGCACAAGACCTGCTATGAGACCTATTATCACGAGATTTGCAATAAAACCGCCGGGCTTTTCGAGCATTTTTCCATTATCTGTCAGATATTTCGCAAGAAAAATTATAAGGGCAAATTTAGCAAGTTCCGATGGCTGGAATGTAAGGAAACTAAAACCGAGCCAACGTGATGCACCATTTACCTCCACACCAAGAGGAGTGAGAACAAGCACAAGAAGAATTACTACTATACCGAGGAAAGGAAGTGCCCATTTATAGTATTTCTTATAATGGATAACAGAGAATACATACATTCCGATAAGGCCTATTACCGCACAGATTCCCTGGCGTTTGATAAAATAGAATGTATCTCCCATACGGTAATGCGCCGATGCACTACTTGCGGAAAACACCATAATAAGACCGTATGCCAAAAGCATTATAACTACGGTCAGGAATGTATAATCTATACCTTTGCCTCTATCTGTTTGAGTTTTACCGAGCAGACGGGGGAATTTCATAGTGCTCCTCCTCTTTCTATTACATACAAATCACATACGCCACAGTACAAAGAACTGCACTTAATATGATTGCCGAAATAACTATTTTTCTTTCACTCCAACCACACATTTCGAAATGGTGGTGGATTGGCGTCATCTTAAATACTCTCTTTCCTGTAAGTTTGAATGATGCCACCTGGATGATTACAGAGAGAGTTTCCATTACATAAACAAACCCTGCAATGACAAGTATGATTGGCGCTTCCATCATGAGTGCCGCCGCACAAACGGCACCACCCAAAAACAGTGAGCCCGTATCGCCCATAAACACTTTGGCAGGATGGGCGTTAAAGAGCAGGAAGCCAAGGCATCCGCCTGTTACTGCAGCGGAGAAACCTGCTACTGTAGTCATCTCTTTGCCATAAGAAAGAGCAAGGAATGTAAGGAATATGCTGACTACCGCAGTTACCGATGCGGCAAGTCCGTCTACGCCGTCTGTAAGATTAACACTGTTTGGCACTCCTACCATTATAAATATAGCAAAAGGAATATAAAACCAACCAAGTTCAAGTGGAAAGTCTAAGAAAGGCACCATTATGCTTGTATCAAAGATATTGAAATACATACCTGCAAGTACGAATACCACAGACACAAACACCTGTGCAAGAAATTTCTGCAGTGCTGTAAGACCAAGGTTGCGTTTCTTAACAACCTTGATAAAGTCATCCACAAAGCCAATAGCACCGAATGCCAGTGATGTGCCAACAAGCATTATGCCCTCTTTATTCGGGAAAAGGACAAGTGTACCTACGGCTACTGCAAGTAAAAACATTACGCCGCCCATTGTGGGAGTTCCAGATTTTGTCTTATGCCAACTGGGACCTACCTCGCGGATTTCCTGACCGAATTTCAGACGTCGGAGCAGAGGAATTGTAAAGGGGCCTGTTACGGCACAGACAACAAAGGCAATCACAGCCGCCATAGTTATTGTAAACATGTCAGTATTCATCAGCAGTACACATCCTTTTCGATGAAAATAATCAGTTGAATTTATTTGCAACCTCTTCCAGTCGCATTACACGGGAACCCTTGAAAAGAACTGTGTCTCCCGAAGTTAAAACAGAATCAAGATACCGTTCCATATCATCATTGTCCTTACATACACGGACATTGCAACCTACTGCGCCAGATGCAGTATATTCTGCAAACTTGCCGATAAGCACAAGTTCGTCAACGCCGTTCTCTGCGGCATAGGCACCGATTTCTTCATGGTATTTTGCGGAGTGTTCGCCAAGTTCTGCCATATCGCCGAGAACTGCTATCTTTCGTCCCGCTGCAACAGTTGTAAGGACATCAATGGCGGCACAAACGGATTTCGGTGCAGCATTATAGCAATCTGTAATGACCTTGATGCCATCCTTCTCCGTAATACTCTGTCGGATACCTGTGGTTTCATAAGATGCCAGACCGTTGCGGATCGATTCGTCATCAAGTCCGTAATGTCTGCCGACGGCTATAGCACAGAGCGCATTCAATACATTATGTTTACCAAGGAGGTTAATACTGTATTTTCTGCCGTCAACTGTGAATGAAATGCCTTTGCTGCCGGTTTCAATATTACCGGCAACAACATCGCAAGTGGCATTTTCAATTCCGTAATATATTGTCTTAAAGGGTAATGTTCCTTTAATCCCGAAAAGTAAATCGTCGTCGCCGTTGAGAATGGCAACTCCGTCTTTTGCAAGTCCCTCGAATATTTCGCACTTCGCCTTAAGGATTCCCTCGCGGCTGCCCAGGTATTCTATATGGGATTCGCCTATATTGGTAATAACCGCTACATCAGGTTTTGCACAATTTGTAAGGCGCGATATCTCGCCAAAATTGCTCATACCCATCTCGATAACACCAATCTCATGTTCGCTTCTTATACCGAACATTGTAAAGGGCACACCTATCTCATTATTGAAATTGCCCTGTGTCTTTATAACATTGCGTTCTGTTTCAAGAACTGCGGAAATAAACTCTTTTGTTGTGGTTTTACCTACGCTGCCCGTAAGCCCCACTATATTGATATTAAATTTTCTGCGGTATGCTGCGGCAAGATCCAGAAGTGCCTTTCTTGTGTCGGCAACTTTAATAGCAAATCTGCAATCTGTGAAATCACATCCGCCGTCGGAAATATATCCCGATGCACCGCCCTCAATAGCAGAGGGTATAAACTTATTGCCGTCAAATTTCTCGCCTGATATAGCAATAAACACAGATACACCGTTACAATCACGGCTATCTGTAGATATACTGCTGATAATTTCATCACCCGAACCAAGGACTATCTCTCCGCCCGTGGCATCTGCAATAAACGACAAGGTGATACTTTCCACAGAATATGCCATCCTATATACCTCCGCAGTTTACATCTTGCTGAAAACTTCTTTTACTATCATACGCTCATCAAAATCTATTATTCCGTCATTTAATATCTGATATGTTTCATGACCTTTACCGAGAAGAAGAACCACATCGCCTTTTTTAGCCATACTCATGGCACATTCAATGGCTTTCTTACGGTTTTCAACAACCTCGTACTCTACACCTGTTCTCTCAACACCCACTATAATATCCTCTATGATAGATGTGGGATTCTCTGTACGGGGATTGTCGCTTGTAACAACACAGATATCGGAAAGATTACCTGCAATCTCACCCATTATGGGACGTTTTGTTTTATCGCGGTCTCCACCGCAACCAAAGAGAGTTATAATTCTGCCTTTGCAGAACCCCTTAACGGCACGGATGATATTTTCAACTCCGTCGGGAGTGTGAGCATAGTCGATCATAACTGTATATTCAGACGGAATATCAACAACCTCTGCCCTACCCTTTACACCGTGAGCAACTTTAAGTGCAGCAGCACAGTCGGATACGTCTATACCCAGTTCACGGCAGATACCAATTGCGCAAAGTGCATTGTACACAGAAAATTCCCCCGGAATGGGAAGAATTATCTTCTGTCCATCAGTTGTAAACTCCACGCCTTTTTCGCCGTAGACAATTTCTTCAGCTTTATGAGCGCAGTCGTTCTTTACTCCGTAATACTCAATATTTGCAGTAACGTCCTCTGTGAGTTTTGAAGTATAATCATCATCAGCATTGACAACTCCTTTTTCGCACATGGAGAACAGTTTTGATTTTGCTTTTACATAATTGTCCATAGTAATATGGAAATCAAGATGATCCTGTGTGAGATTCGTAAATGCTCCCACTCTGAAATTACAACCCAGTACACGGTTGAGTTCCAGTGAATGGGAAGAAACCTCCATAATCACATAGTCAACTCCGTCGCGGACCATAATAGAGAAAAGTTCCTGGAGTTCTAATGATTCAGGTGTTGTGCGGTCGCTCTTCAATATCATATTGCCAACCATATTCTGATTGGTACCGATAAGGCCAACCTTATAGCCCTTGCTCTCAAGGATTTCTTTTACAAGATATGTTACGGTAGTCTTTCCGTTAGTACCTGTAACGCCGATAAGTTTGAATTTGGCTGAAGGATTATCATAATATTTTACAGCCAGACGGGCAAGAGCAGAACGTGTGTCATCGAAGACTATCTGCGGTACGGAGAGATTATCAACCTCATCCTCCACCACAACCGCAACTGCACCGCTTTCTATGGCTGATATAATATACTTATGTCCGTCGGACTTGAAACCTTTAACCGCTACGAAAACGTCTCCCTTCTTAACTTTGAGGGAGTTATAGCATATACCGTTTATTTCCAAACCGTCTATATCGCCTGTTATCTTACTGAAATTCAAACCGCTTATAAGGTCTTTTAGCAACATAGTTATCACCCTTCTTTCCACTTGTATCAAAAACACCACAAGCCCTATCCGCAAAAGGATAAGGCATAGGGTAATCCGTGCACGTTAATGCACATTTATGTATTTGAACTCAACGGTAACCACCGTACCTTTAGGCACAAGTGTTCCCGGAGGCGGCGACTGGGTTGCCGCAACGGCTTCACCGTCCTTAACCTCTGCATCGCCTGATATTTTTATGTTTAGTCCCGCATTGGTTATGCGGCGGTTCGTTTCCGTTACGCTGCAACCCACAACATCGGGTACTACCACATCATTTTCACTTGTCTCACGGGTATACAGAACTACCGTGGAACCCGAAGGCAGAGCTGTTCCGCCGTTCGGTATCTGGGATACAATTGTATCTCCGTCGCCTACTATCTGATATTTAAGGCCCGAATTAGCAAATGCATTTGAAACATCTGCGACAGGTAAACCTACCACGTTAGGTACAGGAAGATCCATTGTTTCAATTTCCTCTGTTGTATACTGTGGCTCAACACCCATATAACGAAGTACATCGTCAAATATCAGTTTGAAAGTAGGTGCGGCTATCTGTCCGCCCATATAGGTATCTCCCATTGGTTCGTCAAGAATGAGAAGACCTATGATTTCAGGATCATTCGCAGGAGCAAAGCCGAGGAATGATGCTATGTATTTACCATTACCACGGGGAAGTTTCTCACTCGTACCGGTTTTACCGGCAATACGGAAACCGGGAATATATGCGTTCTTTGATGTACCGTTTGTAACAACGCTTTCAAGAATGGTTCTTGTTGTTGCGGCAGTTTCTGCAGAAATAACTTTCCTTATATATTCTGTCTCAAATGTCTTGAGAACATTACCGTCATCATCAACAAGCGCTTTTGCAATTCTCGGTCTTACCATTGTGCCGTCATTACAAATAGCGGAATATGCTGTTACAAGCTGAAGAGGTGTAATCTGAAAAGACTGACCGAATGAACTTGTCGCAAGTTCAACCTCGTTGAAATTTTCCATAGCATGGAACGCACAAACCGCTTCGCCGGGAAGATCGAAGCCGGTTTTTTCTGCAAAGCCGAATGCTTTGTAATATTTATAAAAATTCTGCGGACCGATTCTGGAACCTACTGTCATAAACACAGGGTTACAGGAATTTTCAACGCCCTGAACAAATGTGAGCGAACCGTGTCCGCCACTTTTCCAGCAACCGATAGAATGAGGTCCTACCTGGAGATGACCGGAACAGTTGAACATATCATTAACGCCCACTACGTTCTCCTCAAGAGCCATAGCAGTAGTAATTCCTTTGAATGTGGAACCGGGTTCGTATGTATCAACAACCGCTTTGTTACGCCACATCTGTTGTATTGCTTCGTTATATCTTGTTGTTCTTTCTTCGCCGGAAAGCGCGTCTATCTCTGCCTGTACCGCAGGGTCATTGAGAGTGAAAGGATCATTCAGGTCATAAGACGGGTATGTTGCCATAGCAAGTATTTCGCCTGTCTTACAGTTCATAATGATACATGCGGCACCGTTCTGCACATTGTATTCAGCAACCGCCTGTTCAAGGTGTTTTTCTACAAAGTGCTGTATTGTTTCGTCAATCGTGAGAACCAGGTTAGCTCCGTTCTCGGGATTGATATACTTCTCATACTGATAGGGCATATCTGTTCCTATGGCATTTTTGGCAGTAACAACTCTGCCAGGAAGTCCCTTAAGATAATTATCAAAAGAAAGTTCCACACCGGAAAGGCCCTGATTGTCCGTACCTACAAATCCAATTACGTGAGCCGCAAGTGGACCATAGGGATAATAGCGTTTGGTATCCTCTGAAAGATATACACCTTTCATCATATTGACAGTTTCACCGGATTCGTTGGTATAACTCATATATCCGCGGATAGCCTCTGCTTCCGGCTTTTCTACACGTCTTTTGATTATCTCATAACTGGAATTCTTATGGAGTTTCTCAAAAACTGCATTTCTGTCAAGCCCGAGTATAGATGAAAGTGTATCCGCTACAAAATCCGCATTACCTGCATCGGCAATCTCACGGGGATTTACGGAAACAAGTTCTACAGAGGCACTCTGTGCTAAAATCTTGCCATTACGGTCATAGATAACACCGCGTTTTGAATTAATGGTCTTATCTTTTGTCTGCTGTTCAATGGCTCTTATCTGCAAATTCGGGCCGTCTACAAACTGAATCCAGAAGCAACGTCCCACAAGAGCAACAAGCACAATAACCACAAAAGCAAATACAGAAAAAATACGCTTTTTCCCCTGCAAATTCATATCCTTCATGCGCTGCGTCACTCCTTTAACTTATATTATCCTGATATTAGCCGAAAAAAGCAGGCATTGCCTGCTTAAAGGTTAATCGCTATTAAATATATTTCTGTATCAGTTGATATATTCCACAAAGTCATTAAGTCCGGCACCGATAACACCGAATGTAGATGTGAAACCTGACTGCTCAGGTTGCTGCATAACTTCTGCATAGTCGTTCTGCTCAACATTTACATATACCACCTGATATTTATCGGGACGCTTCATACCAAGTTCGTTTATAGCGATGTCTTCGATTCTCTTATGATCGAGATTGCTCTCAATATCAATAGTTTTCTTTTTGTTTTCCTCACGAAGTTCAGTGAGTTGTGTCTGCATATCATTGAGTGTAGAGGTTTTTTCAATTATAATAGCGTTGGTAACAAGCAAACCGATGGCGATTGCAAAGATACAAAAAAACACAGAGAACGCGCGTACACGTTTCATAAACGCTGCTTTTCTGCTACTGCGTCTACTCGCTCTTGCTTCAATATTTTCTTCTACAGTTGTTGTGCCGTAATCAAAATTATAAGCAGATGTACCGTTATAGTAGCTTGACAAATCCTTTCACCTCTAATCACAATTTTTCTATTATGCGAAGTTTCGCACTCGCCGATCTGCTGTTTGCTGCAAGTTCTTCTTCTGTAGGAAGAATCGGCTTACGCGATATTAATTTCCCTCTTGGTTGTCTGCCGCAAACACAAACTGGGAATTCCTTCGGACAAGTGCATCCGGATGCAAAATCAGCAAAGACGTGTTTTACTATCCTGTCCTCCAACGAATGGAAAGTTATAATACAAAGCCGTCCGCCCGTGTTAAGGCAATCAAAGAAATCGGTTACAGCATCTTTTAAGTCAGCAAGTTCGCCGTTTACCTCTATTCTTATTGCCTGAAATGTGCGTTTGGCAGGGTGTGAACCTTTCGGTACGCTCTTGGCAGGTACTGCGCCTCGGATAATCCCGGCAAGTTCCAGTGTGGTTTCTATCGGTTTCTTACTTCTTTCACGAACAATGGCTTCGGCAATCTTTCTGCCATAGCGTTCCTCTCCGTAGTCAAATATAACGGAAGCAAGTTTTGATACATCATATGTATTTACCACATCATATGCGCTCAAAGGATCCCTTTGATTCATCCGCATATCGAGAGGTGCATCCTTTGTATAACTGAATCCCCTCTCTGCATTATCTATCTGATATGAAGAAATACCAAGGTCGATAAGCGCTCCGTCAAGTCCCGAAACATTCAAATCTGCAAGAATTGTTTTTATATTCTTATAATTATCATGAACATATATAATGTTATCTTTTGTGCCGATACGGTTACTTGCGGCACGGATTGCTTCTATATCTCTGTCGATACCGATAAGTTTTCCGCTACCCAGTCGTGAATATATATGAGAAGAATGTCCGCCGCCTCCGAGAGTTCCATCAGCGTATATGCCATCAGGACGGATATTAAGACCGTCTATACATTCATCGAGCAAAACGGATATATGCTTGAACTCGGTCATATCATAATACCTACTTCATCAAGACCTGCAGTAACTTCGTCAGTATCCATTGCTTCAATATATTCTGTCCAGTTTTCTGTGGACCAGATTTCAAGTTTGTTGCCGTTACCCGCAACGGTAACTTCCTTATTAATACCTGCAAACTCTATAAGGTGCTGGGGGAGAAGAATTCTACCCTGCTTGTCCACTTCACAATCACAGGCACCTGACAGGAAATGTCTTGTAAGTGCACGGGAGTTTTTATTGGTAAGGGGAAGACCTTTTAACTTCTCGGAGAAAACGCTCCACTCTGACATAGGAAATACAAACAAGCTCTTCTCAAAACCCCTGGTAATAACAAACTCTGTACCAAGGTTTTCCCTAAACTTAATAGGCACAATTATTCTGCCCTTGGCATCAATACTATGCCTGTATTCACCGCGAAACATCTTCTCACCACCCTTTCCTGTGAGTTACCACTTTCCACCACAAAAACCCACTTAAATCCACTTTCAATGTAATTTTACCTTATTTATTCCGATTTTGCAAGGGTTTTTTGAAAAAATATTCTTCCAATTTTATGAAAAAGCCCGTTTTTTGAAAATTTTGTTAAATTCCCACAAAAAAACAACCGCTTTTTTTAATATAAAAGCGGTTGTGAATGAATTTTTTATACATTTATTACTATCAAAAACGATAAAATACAGTTACAAAACTATAAGTTATCAATATTTTCCTGAATAACTGTTGAATTATACTTATCCAGAATGGAATTCTGCAGTATCTCCCGCATTTCCATATTTATAGGATGAGCAATGTCCTTGAATTCGTTATCGGGAGTTTTTCTCGACGGCATCGCTATAAAAAGTTTATCGGTGCCCTCGATGATTTTAATATCATGAACTACAAAACAATTATCGAATGTTACCGATACTACAGCTCTCATTCTCCCCTCCTGCTCTATCTGTCTGATTCTGATATCTGTAATCTCCATTGTTTACCCGTTCCTTTCTTATAAGGTAGTTATGCTGACGGTAATATTATGCTTTTTTTGGAAATAATTATTCATATAAGCATTGATTTTTGCTTTTCATGTGTTATAATATCCATATAAGAAGTTGTGCTATAAAGGAAGTGTATGCACTTGTACAAAAAAGTTCATTTTATCGGCATCGGCGGTATCAGTATGAGCGCTCTTGCTAAAATACTCATCAGCAACGGTGTTGAAGTTTCGGGTTCTGACATTACCCCCACACCCATCACAGAAGAACTTGCCTCTATGGGAGCGAAGATCTGCATCCCTCATTGTTATGATTGTATAGAGGATCCCGATATTATAGTTTACACTTCTGCCATAAAGGACGACAATCCCGAAATGTGTGCCGCAAAAGACAAAGGCATAACACTTGTGGAACGTGCTGCTATGGTTGGCAACATTATGAGAAGTTGCTCAACTGCAGTTGCGGTTGCAGGTACTCACGGCAAAACCACCACAACCTCTATGATGGCATACACTATGATCTCTGCTAACCTTGACCCGACAGTTATGGTTGGTGGCGAACTTGATATATTAAAAGGTAACCTCAGAATCGCAAAAAGCGGTTATATGGTTACAGAGGCCTGTGAATACTGCAGAAACTTCCTGCAGTTTGCTCCACGTATCGGTATGATACTCAATATTGAAGCGGACCATCTTGATTATTACAGAGACCTTGACGATGTTATTGATGCCTTCTCATCATTCTCTGCACTTATCCCCGAAGACGGAGTTCTCGTTATAAACGGCGACGACGAAAACTGTCTCAAAGCCGCAAAAAGCGCAAAATGTCCCGTTATAAAAGTGGGCATTAAAAACGGAGATTACAAAGCAGAGAATATAGCATACGACAAATTCGGTTATCCTTCATTTGATATTACAAAAGACGGAAATAAGATAATGAGTTTAACCCTGAATGTTGTGGGAGAGCACAATATTTATAACTCTCTTTGTGCCGTTGCAGCAACACTTGCTATGACAGACGATGCTAAAGCCATCAAGGCAGGTCTTGAAAAGTTCACGGGCACAAAAAGAAGATTTGAGAAAAAAGGCGAAGCAAACGGAATACTTATCGTAGACGACTACGCTCACCACCCCACAGAAATCAAAGCAACACTTTCTGCTGTTTCAAAGATACAGTCAGGAAAGATATGGTGTGTATTCCAACCCCACACATACACAAGAACAAAAACGTTATTTGACGATTTTGCAACAGCACTTGCAGATGCAGAAAATCTCGTTATTGCAGACATCTACGCCGCAAGAGAAAAAGACACAGGCCTTGTTCATGCAAAAGATCTTGCTGATGCAATCGACGGTGCCGTCTATATAAGCGGATTTGAAAACATTGCAGAATACTTCACTCAAAATGCAAAAGCCGGAGATATAATCCTCACTATGGGTGCAGGAGATATATTCAAGGTGGGCGAAATTTTACTAAATAAATAATTCTGTTTAGGAAGTCAAGCAAAATGCGTGGCTTCCTTAATATTTGCAAACGACACAAAAGCGGAGGTAATCATCATGAGCAATGCAGTTTCCAAACACAAGATTGACATGTGTTCAGGACCTATGGCGGGAAAGATTTTTCAATTTGTAATACCGCTGATGCTATCAAGTATTCTTCAACTCCTCTTCAATGCTGCCGACATAATCGTAGTCAGCCAATACTGTGGTGATGAAGCACTTGCGGCGGTTGGTTCAACCAGTTCCCTTGTGAACATTATCGTATGTTTATTCACAGGACTTGCAACAGCCACAAACATTATTGCCGCAAGACTGATAGGCGAAAAAAATGCTTCTGCCCTTTCCAACTGTGTACACACATCCATTCTCGTAAGTTTTATAGGCGGCATATTTGTTTCATTAATAGGATTATTCTTATCCGAAAAAATGCTTATGCTTATGGGTTCCCCTACGGAAGTCATTGGGTTATCAACTCTGTACCTTAAAATATACTTCCTCGGCTCTCCCGCCATGCTTATATACAACTTCGGAAGTTCTCTCCTCCGCGCAAAAGGAGATACGAAACGTCCTTTATACATAATTACATTAGGCGGAATCGTCAATGTTATATTGAATTTAATTATGGTTGCAGGATTCGGAAGAAATGTTGACGGTGTCGCAATAGCAACAGTTGTATCCCAATATATGTCAGCTATCCTCATCATCCTCTGCCTTATAACCGAAGAAGGACCTATGCGATTGGAAATAAAGCGCCTGAAGATTCACAAAAAAGAATTTCTCGAACTTCTTCGCATTGGTCTTCCTGCAGGACTTCAGGGTATGGTATTTTCCTTTTCGAATATTGTAATACAGTCATCTATAAACTTCCTTGGCCCCGCAACAATGGCAGGTTATGCGGCCGCCAACAATATTCAGGGATTTTTGTATGTGGCAGGTAATGCATTCTATCAGTCCAACATGACATTCACAAGTCAGAACATGGGTGCAAACAAATGGGATAGAATGAAGATGTCGCTTAAGTACAACGTAGCATTCGAGATTATTGTATGTATAATCCTCGGTGTCTCTTCATATATATTCGCAGATACATTGCTCTCAATATACACCAAAGATCCCGATGTCGTCGTCGCAGGTATAACAATTATGAAATACAACTGTCTGTTGGTAGTTCTGTGCGGACTTATGGAAACTGTGATGGGAAGTTTGAGAGGTATGGGTTATACACTTATGACAACCATTGTGTCTGTATCAGGAAGTTGCGTAGTAAGAGTTGCGTGGATAATGACGGTATTTAGGATGTTTCCTAATCTGGACATATTATTATGCATATATCCAATCAGTTGGCTACTCACTACACTGATACACTTTATATGTTTTCTGATTGTGTTTCCCAAAAGGAGAAAAGAAGCAGAACTAAATACAGTAACCCAACAATAAAAAATAACGGTTGTAATCAAATATTACAACCGTTATTTTTTATTATATTCTCATAATATGATTCCCAGAATATTAAATACAATCGGGATTGTAGCACACGACAGCAAACTTGACACAAGCGCAAGTCCTGCACCAATCTTACAGTCCTCGCCAACAAGGTCGGGGAACACTACAGTATTAAGTCCGCATGGCATTGATAAGAATATTACCGCTGACTGCACTACATACACAGGGAAGAAAAATCCAAGGCACACTCCAAAGCACAACGGCATTACAATCAATCTCAAAGCAGTAACAAAATATATCTTCCAATTGGATAAAATCTCTTTGAATCGGAATCGGGAGATTACGATACCCGCAAGTATCATACTTACAGGACCCATACACGCTCTTGATGTATCAAGAACGGAAGTCACAATGGTTGGGAGTTCTATTTCGGCAAGACCGACAACCATTCCCAATGCCATAGTAACTGTAAGAGCATTTACCAGGCCTTTTACTGACACGGGTTTTTTCGTTAAAATGCAGAAAGATATAAGATATATGTATATCAACATAGGTATGCTGAATACCATTATACCTATAAGTCCCGATTCTCCGAAAAGGGCTTCCGCAAGAACGTATCCCATATAACCAAAGTTGGGCATTATCATTGAATACTGATACACATACTGTTCGTACTTACTTTGGGACATCGGCTTTGCTATAAAATAGGTTACAATAAGGAGTATAGCCAGTACAATTAAAGAAGCTATAATAAGAGAATAATTACTTGATATGAAATTTACATTGAAATTAGTTGCAAAGGTTTTGAAAGTATTACAGGTAGAAAATACATACACAAGAAGTCCCGTAATATTTTTAGTATGATTTGCATCTACAACTTTCATTTTTGCAAGAGCAAAACCCACCATTGCAAAAATTATAAGTATAAGTACCTGCTCAAAGATTACTGTCATATTATCACCCAAGGATAAATTGTAGCACTGTTTTAACTAAAAGTAAATAGACAAATTAAAAAAGCAATGCTTAGGCGGTGCTCCATAGGGATAAATCGCCTTAAAACTTTATGTTTTTGCACATAACTTCGTTAAAAGTACTTGAAATCCGTCAGGATTCCTTCGCACTTTTGCCTCGTTTTGCACTAAAAACCTTTTGTTTTAAGGTGCAAAGCAGTTTTGAAAGAGAAATTTTGTCGTAAATAGGAAAAAGAAAAAATCCCGTAATACTGACGTATTTCGGGATTTTTTATGAACTATTTGCGGTAAATTGCCTTTCAAA
>JAFVUE010000002.1 GCA_017502845.1 Clostridia bacterium
AAAGAGAAATTTTGTCGTAAATAGGAATAAGAACCCGACCCGTTAACGCAATCAAAGATTGCGGTCGGGTACCCCGGAACCTTGTTGTTTCCACAATAAGAAAAAATCCCGTAATACTGACGTATTTCGGGATTTTTTATGAACTGTTTGCGGTAAATTGCCTTTCAAAACCGATTTTTCCCTATGGAACATCGCCTTTTTGCATATTTTTATAAAAAAACACTACCATTGACGAACAATCTGTGTTATAATAGTAGAGATAAAATAGAGGAGGTGCCGTATGGAAAGCAAAACTAAAACTGTAGTAAGAATATGCGGCTCAGATTATACCCTTATGGGCGCAGAGAGTGAGGAGTATATGCAGAAGATTTCTCTGTATGTAGATAAGAAGATGCGCACGATTGCAACCAATCCTCATCTTAATAATGTCCAGATAGCTGTTTTATCTGCAATCAACATGAGCGACGACTATCATAAGGTTAAGGAATTGCAGGAAGAAACTGCGGCGGAGCTCAAAAAGTATAAAGAAGATTATTTCAATGCAACAAGTGCAGGTAAACGTCTGAAAGATGAGAACTATGCACTTAAAGAAGAGATACAGAATCTTAAAATCCGCATTGCGAAATTAGAGGGCGGCAGATGAGTGTAGAAATTTTGCTTCCTGCCGGTTCATATGAAAATTTTCTTGTTGCGGTCAATAATGGTGCAGACGCTGTGTATATTGGCGGAAGTTCGTTTTCCGCAAGGGCGAACGCAACTAATTTTACGGATGATGAAATCGCCGAGGCAGTAAAGTATGCCCATATCCGTGGTGTCAAGGTTTATGTTGCACTCAACACCCTTGTTGAGGATAACCGTTTTTCGGATGCATATGACTTTGCAAAATTCTGTTATGAATGCGGAGTTGATGCGCTGATCGTTCAGGATCTTGGAATTCTCTCAATGCTTCGCGAAAGTTTCCCTGATATGAAACTCAATGCCAGTACCCAACTGACAGTACATAACCTTAAAGGCGTGAGAGCCGCTGAGAGAGCAGGATTTTCCCGTATAGTTCTTTCAAGAGAACTTTCCAAAGAGGAGATAGAAGATATTTGCGATGGCGCAGAATCGGAGATAGAAGTCTTTGCCCACGGAGCACTCTGTATGAGTTATTCGGGGCAATGTTTAATGAGTAGTTTTATCGGCGGCAGATCGGGAAACCGTGGTGCCTGTGCACAACCATGCCGATTGCCATACGGTCTTATAGATGCAGATGGTAATGAGGTGTGCGACGGCAAATACCTTTTGAGCTTAAAAGACCTGTGCCTTTTGGATGAAATTGGCCGCCTTGATAAACTTGGCGTAACCTCCCTTAAGATAGAGGGCAGGATGAAAAATTCTTCATATGTTGCAATGACGAGCCACCTGTATGATAAATACAGAGACGGAGGCAAAGTGGACAAGCAGGATATTGAAGATTTGCAGTCGGTATTTTCAAGAAACGGATTTACCAAGGGCTATTTTGAAAATTCCACAGGCAGACATATGCTGAACATCGACAGAAACAATGACGATGTTTATAAGAATATCAGCGACCGCGCCATGAAAAGAGCAGAAGAACTAGCAAACTCTCATGGTAATACGGTCAGCATATCCGGTAGTTTTACTGCATATTTGGGCGAACCTGCTACTCTTTGTGTCTGGGATGATAAAGGACACAGCGCAACTTTTACAGGTAATATTCCTGTGGAAAAGGCAATTAAAGTCCCACTTACTCACGAACGTATCCGTGAGCAGATGTCAAAGACAGGCGGAACACCTTTTGAATTTGATGATTTTATTATAAATACTGATGAGGGTATCAGTATTCCTATCAAAGAGATAAACGAACTTCGCAGAAGTGCTCTTGATGAGATGCAAAACCAACTTGCTTTAAGACCTGCGAGAAGAGATGCGAAGGACTTTTCTTTTAATGTGATTAAAGGTAATGATTCCCACATGGAGTATACCGCATACGTTATGACTTATGATCAGGCAAAAGCGGCGGAGAAGACGGACGTTGCCCGTATATACATCCCAAAGAACGTATATGATGCACACCCTGATGATTTTTTGTCAGACAGATATTTTGTTTCATTACCTGCAATAGAACGCTTCGGCAAAACTGCCGGGGCCTATGAAAGAATAAGCACCTCAAACTTTTCGCAGATTTTCGATAATGTTGCCGTAAAACACGGCGGCTTCCGTATGAATGTGTATAATTCAGTTGCAGTTAAATACTTAAAAAATGCAGGTTTTGACAGTGTGTGCCTTTCGCCCGAAATGAATTTAGGACAGATAGGTAATGTTTCAAAAGACATTCCTACAGAGATTATGGCTTACGGTTACCTACCTGCAATGACAGTGCAGAATTGTGTAATTAAATCTGCTTATGACAAATGCATATGCGATGGCAAGGTGCATTACCTTAAAGACAGAATGGGCGCACTTTTTCCTGTTGTGCCCGACAGAGACAGTTGCACCAATATTATATTAAACAGTGCTCCCGTTTATATGGGCGATAAAACTGATGACCTCCGCCGAAGCGGAGTTGCCTTTGCAAATCTTTATTTTACAATAGAGGATGCAGAGGATATAGCATATATCACAGACCTTTACAAAAACGGCAAACCTTTCGGTAAGAATTTTACCAGAGGACATTTTTACAGAGGAGTATGATAGATTATGACAGCAGATGTTAAAATTAAATTTTTAGAAACCAATAAAGAGAAGAACCTGCCTTTCTATGCTACACCCGGATCTGCAGGAATGGACTTAACAGCGTGTCTTTCCGAAGACGTTACATTAGAACCATTGGAACGTCGTCTTATTCCCACGGGAATAGCAATTCAGTTGCCATCTCCTGATTTTGTGGCATATATCTTTGCCCGTTCAGGACTTGCTTCAAAGCACGGCATCACACTTCCTAACTGTGTAGGTGTTATTGATAGCGACTACACAGGAGAACTTATGGTTTCCCTTATAAACTTGAGCCGTGAAAGTTACACTATCAAAAACGGGGAACGTATAGCACAGCTCGTTATTATGGAAGTGGCAAAAGCGAATTTCACCGTAGTTGATGAACTCGGTGTTACAGAGCGAGGTGGCGGCGGTTTTGGTTCTACGGGACATTTTTAAGAGATCAGGCATCACTTTGGCAGATGCAATTATAATCGTATTTGTGGCGTGTGTGGGAATAGTACTTGCACTTTCTGGATTTACTGACAACGGCATACCTACCGTGTGTGTCGTTGAGATAAATGGCACAGAATATGCCCGTTATGATATGGTATCCCTTACAGAAGAGAAGATTATTAATATTGATAATGAATACGGCAAAAACACCGTAGTTATAGACCGTAACGGTGCCGCAGTTATTTACAGCGATTGTACTGATGGTATTGAAGTCAAAGCAGGTAGAATAGACCATGCAGGTCAATGCCTTATATGTCTGCCCCACCGACTGACAGTACGGCTTGAAGGAAAGGACACCCCTGACGGAGTGTCCTGGTAAAGGAGTATAGATAAAATGGCAACACCCGAGAAGATGACACCTATGATGAAACAGTATCTTGAAGTTAAGCGCAATCACGAAGATTGTATACTTATGTTTCGTCTGGGCGATTTTTATGAGATGTTTAATGAAGATGCCTATGAGACATCGGAGATACTTAATATTACTCTTACGGGCAAGGGATCAGGACCTGACCGTATACCTATGTGCGGTGTGCCCTTTCACAGCGTGGATGGTTATATTGCCAAACTCATTTCCGCAGGTAAAAAGGTTGCTATCTGCGAACAGCTTGAAGATCCTAAGGAGACCAAGACAATCGTCCGCCGCGATGTTGTCCGTATTATTACTCCGGGTACAGTAAACCTTGATGGTGTATTAAATGACAGACAGAATAACTACCTCGCCTCTGTGTATTACTGCGAAGAGGGATTTGGTGTAGTGTTCATAGATGCTACAACAGGCGATATATTTGCTACATATGGGGATAATGATGTTGTTGAGAACCGCCTTGCCAATGCGATAGCGTGTTTTTCTCCTGCAGAACTTATTGTGAACGACCTTCGCGGTGATGCTCTCGGTGTATTTGTTGAGATGAAGAACCGTTTTTCATACTACGACAGCATGTTGCCTGTGGAAGATTTTGATATAAATCTTGCCCGAGAACTTATAAACGAAAACTCAATTAACCTTGGTGCACTTTCCTATGAAGACCATCCAATGTGCATCCGTGCTCTTGGCGGTGCTCTTGCATATCTTAAGGAAACACAGAAGATAAATCTTTCGTACCTTAAACAGGTGCAATTGTATTTTAAGAACGAATATATGGAGATAGACTTATCCTCCCGCCGAAACCTTGAACTTACAAGTACAATGCGTGATAAATCCAAGAAGGGTTCGCTCCTCGGTGTGCTCGATAAAACACGTACATCCATGGGTGCCCGACTTCTTGCAGAGTGGGTTGACAGACCGCTGATGGATTCTGATAAGATCAATCTCCGCCTTGATGCGGTTGATGAACTTTACCGCAACTTCAAATTAAGAGAAGATATTGAGGAAACACTCCGTGGTTTCTCTGATATGGAGAGAATTTCTTCAAAGATAGTTTACGGAAGCGGTAACGCCCGTGATCTGCTCTCCCTTGCCAATAGTTTGAAGAGGGCGCCAATCGTCAAAAAATTACTTGAGGGAACAAAATCTCCATTACTCTCCAACGTTGCCCGTAATCTGGATTCCGTGGACGATGTGTGCATCACGCTTCTTTCCGCTATTGATGACGAGCCGCCTTTCAGCGTCCGTGAAGGTGGTATGATTCGCAAGGGTTATGATCAGCAACTTGATAGTCTCCGTCATATGAAAAATTCAGGAACAGGTGTTTTGAGTTCCATCGAAGAGGCAGAGAGAGAAAGAACGGGAATTAAACAATTGAAAATCTCTTACAATAAGGTTTTCGGATATTATATAGAAGTTTCAAAATCCAATATTGATAAAGTTCCTGAAGATTATATCCGTAAGCAGACTCTTGTTAATTGCGAGAGATATATTACCGATGAACTTAAACGAGTAGAAGATTCCGTAACAAGTGCCAAGGATAAGATTGAAGCACTTGAATTTGAGATATTCACTGCGCTCCGCAATCTTGTTATTAATAATCTCAAGCGTATACAGAACTGTGCAAAGATGATTGCGGCGGTGGATGTTCTTTCTTCACTTGCGCTCGTCGCAGGGGAGAACGGTTATGTACGTCCTGTAGTTGACGATAGTGATGCTTTAGAGATTAAAGATGGCAGACACCCGTCTGTTGAACTTTCCAATATAAATTCGCTATTCGTTCCCAATGATACATATTTAGATACTGACGATAACAGATTCCTGCTTATCACAGGCCCGAATATGGCGGGTAAGTCTACATATATGAGACAGACAGCCCTTATTACACTTATGGCACAGATGGGAAGCTTCGTTCCTGCATCATCATGCCATATAGGTGTGGTTGACAGAGTGTTTACCAGAGTCGGCGCATCCGATGATATTGCTGCAGGGCAGAGTACCTTTATGGTTGAGATGAGCGAGGTCGCCAATATCTTGAAGAATGCCACCTCAAAGAGCTTGATTATCCTGGATGAGATAGGCAGAGGTACAAGTACCTTTGACGGTCTTTCTATTGCGTGGGCGGTGGTGGAATACGTCAGCGATAAGGCAAAAATAGGCGCCAAGACAATGTTTGCAACTCACTATCACGAACTTAAAGTTTTGGAAGAACGCCTTGACGGCGTCAAGAACTTCTCTATTGCAGTTAAGAAACGGGGTAAAGATATAATCTTCCTCCGTAAGATTATTCCCGGCGGTGCATCGGATAGTTACGGTATAGAGGTTGCGGGACTTGCGGGTGTTCCCGACGAAGTAACGGACAGAGCGCAGCAAGTACTTTCAAACCTTGAGGGCGGTCAGATAAAAGCAAATGCCCCACAGACAGATAATGTGGCGGACAAGCGTACAGAAGCTGAGTTCCCCAACGAACTTGCAGAGCGTATAATGAATCTTGACATATCAACACTCACACCGATTGAAGCAATAAATGAACTGTATACATTGCAGCTTAAACTCAATAAATAATTAACCGAAAGAGTATAACCCGAACACGCCTGAAACGGCGTGATTTCGGCTGAAGGAGGCGGAGAAATGAAAATTAATATACTTGATAAAAACCTTGCCAATATGATTGCGGCAGGTGAAGTGGTGGAACGCCCTGCCTCCGCCGTTAAGGAACTTATAGAAAACTCCGTGGACGCTCATGCAAAGAATATTACCGTTGAGATTAAAAACGGAGGTATGAGTTATATCCGTGTAACGGACGACGGCGACGGTATTCATCCTGATGATGCCATCACTGCATTTGCACGTCATGCCACAAGTAAGATCGCCACCAAGGAAGACCTTGATAAGATTTATACTCTCGGTTTCCGAGGCGAAGCACTTGCGAGTATAGCGGCAGTTGCAAGAGTAGATATGTTTACCAAGACAAGAGAATCCGACCTCGGTGTCAATGTGGTTATAGAGGGCGGAGAGGTAATCGAACATACCGAAGTGGGTTGTCCCGACGGAACCACAATGATAATCCGCAATCTTTTCTTCAACACACCTGCTCGTATGAAATTCTTAAAGAACGATGCAGCGGAGACTACTGCAATTACGGATGTTGTAAATAAAATGATTCTGTGTCATCCCGATGTTGCAATAAAACTCATCAGTAACGGAAAAACGGTTGTTTCCAGTCACGGCACAGGTAATGTTGAAGATTGTATCCATGTTGTTTACGGTGCAGATTATGCACGTAATATGATAGAAGTTAAGTATAACGAAGAACATATCAGCGTTACGGGCTCTACAGGAAGTATTTCTCTTTCACGTAAAGACCGCCGCCATCAGGTGTTCTTCTTAAACGGACGAAATATTGTGAACAAAACCATAAGTGCCGCGGTTGCGGAGGCATACAGAAACGCCGTTATGGTGGGCAAACACCCTGTATGTGTGCTTTATATCAATATCGCACCGGGTCTTGTGGATGTCAATGTCCATCCCACCAAAATGGAAGTCCGTTTTTCCAATGACAAGAAGATTTACAGCGCGATTTACTGGGCGGTAAAGGAAGCAATTACAAATACACGCCATATCCCTGAGATAACTGACGATAAAGTGTTTTCGGCGCCGAAGACAGAAATGAAAGTTCCGGAGATTGCATCTGCCACTCAACCGGAGATGCCGATTAAACCTATACGCGCAATCCCCAAAACAGATACAAAAACAGAATATGTGAGAGAAAGCATCCGCGCATCTATTGAGAAGAACAGTAGGGATAATGCGTATACTCTCCCGAAATTCAGCGATTTAGTTCCTACATTCCGTGAAGTTTCACCGACAATGCCTGTAAGGGTAGAGGTTGAGGAGGAATCTGCACCAAAAGTTGTTCCACCGCCTGTGGAAGAAATTCATGCAGAACAACCTCCTGTAGAGAACATCACTTCTTCCGCATACGAAGAACATAACCCTAAAATAATAGAAAAAGAAGAATTCCTTCCCGGCAGAGATTTTACTCTCGTTGGCCAGGTTTTCAATACATATATAATCGCTCAGTCGGGAGACGATATGCTCCTTATAGACCAACACGCCGCCCATGAGCGTATATGGTTTGAGGAACTTATGGAGCAGTGGAAGAATAATTCTATTTCAGGACAGAATCTTCTGCTTCCAGTTACAGTTTCCCTTGACAGACACGATTTTTCTACGGTAGAGGATAATCTTTCATTCTTCTCCGAGGTCGGCTTTGAGATTGACATTTTCGGAACAGAAGATATTATTGTCCGCAAAGTTCCAATCGAGATGGATGATGCATTAATATCTGATACGGTAGGGGATATTATAAATATCCTTCAGGATAATGCAGTAGTTCCCAAGCACGAACTTTATGAGAAAACCCTCCACACCGTTGCTTGTAAGAGGGCGCTTAAGGGCGGCAAACATCTTGCCGAAGGCGATATGGTGCATCTCGTGTCGCAGGTTATGGCACTTGAGGGTATCAACACCTGCCCTCACGGCAGACCGATATGCATTCGTATGAGCAGACGTGCATTGGAAAAACAATTCAAAAGAATAGTATAATATAGAGGAGTGATTTTCTTTGATACCTGTTTTGACAATAGTAGGAGCAACGGCATCGGGAAAATCTGCGTTTGCAGTTAAGGCGGCATCTGCCCTTGGGGGAGAAGTTGTCTCTGCGGACTCTATGCAAGTTTATAAATATATGGATATCGGCACAGCAAAGGTAACGGAAGATGAGATGCAGGGAATACCCCATCATCTTATTGATGTTTTAGAGCCAGATGACGATTGTAATGTAACCCGCTTTGTGTCAATGGCAGAGACGGCTATAGAGGATATCGCATCCCGTGGTAAACTCCCTGTCATCTGCGGAGGAACAGGGCTTTATATAGACTCACTCTTAAAAGGTGCGGCATTTGAGGATGACAGTTGCGACGAGGCATACAGGGAAAAACTCCGCACTATGGCAGAGGAAAAAGGCAATGAATATCTCCATTCCCTTTTGACGGAAGTTGACCCCGTTGCGGCAGAGAAAATTCATTTCAATAATGTTAAACGTGTGATCCGCGCCCTTGAGTTTCATCATGTTACGGGCAGGTCAATAACCACTCAGAAAGAAAACACAGTAAACATCAAATATAAATCTTTCATCATCGGTATGGAGAGGGACAGAGAACTCCTCTATGCCAATATCGATATCCGTGTGGATAAGATGGTGGAACAGGGGCTTTTTGATGAAGTTAAGATGCTTCTTAATAAAGGCGTGAATCCACGCTCCAATTCTATGCAGGGAATCGGTTACAGAGAGGTTATATGGTATTTCCACGGCAAATGCACAAAGGATGAAGCAATCCGCCTTATCAAACGAAATTCCAGGCGTTATGCAAAACGACAGATTACGTGGTTTGGTGCAAATGATAGTATCCGTTGGATTAATCCTTCGGACGATGCGGCAGTTGATGATATATTACAAATTGCCTCAGATGAATTAAGAAATTAAGAAAGGACTTTGGCCGATGAAAAAGTTTTTGCTTTACATATTAATATTCTGCCTTATTGTTTTTCAGTTGTGGAATATAATTATTTTCTTCAATCCGCCTATAAAGACAGAGATGGTTTTGTATGACACACTCTCCAATTCCGCGGAGTATGACGGCATAATTATCCGTGATGAGAGCGTTCTTATAGCGGATTCCACAGGGGTTCTTGACAGCGTTGCCGCAGAGAATACAGTTGTTAAAAAAGGTAAGCATGTTGCATCTCTTTACACAGGACAGGCAGACCCCGAGATTCAGGAGAAACTCAGGCAGATCAACGCCCGTATAGCCGAACTCACAGGAGCGCAGGGAAACAACCTTGTGTTCGAAAATGACCAGGCAAAGATAGAGGGCAATATATCTACACGTGTTACGGATATGATTGTAAGCGTTAATGATAAAGACCTGCGCCATGTCCGTGATCTTAAGAATGATTTCAACGTCCTTATCAATAAGAAAAACATGGTTTCTACCGACGGCGGAAGTGTAGTGGCAATACTTGACGGTCTGGAAGCCGAGAAAGCACGATATGAAGCGGCACTTTCGTCATCCAGAAAAAATCTGTATGCGCCTAAAGCAGGTATTTATTCAACTGTTATAGACGGATTCGAGCAAGTCCTGAACAGTAACGCCATGAAATCCATGACAGTTGACAGTTTTGATACACTTTATGATACAGAGCCCACTGTTACTATGGAAGCGGGACAACCCATCTGTAAGATTGTAGATAATGTTGAATGGCATGTTGCAATAAAACTCGACAGTGGCAAGGCATCCGAGATGTATATCGGTCAGAAAGTTTATGTGAAAATAGGCAGCAGTGCAGAGGAACACAGTGCAACTGTTTCATATATTTCTCCTGTTTCAGGGGATAAATGTATTATTGGCGTAACTTCCACAGAATACAGCGAAGAAGCCCTCAGGAGCAGAAAAACAAAAGTAACTCTTGTTACAAACAAGTATTCGGGTATTAAAATTCCTGTCAAGGCGCTCCGCGTAAATAACGGTATCCAGGGTGTTTATACTGTTACAGAGGGGCTTATGAAATTCAAGAAAGTAGAAATTCTCTATAAAGACGCAAATTACGCCGTTGTCAGAGCAGATATTACAGAGAATGGATATCTTCTCCTTTATGATGAGGTTGTAATTGATGCAAAAAATGTAGGCGAGAATATTTCTGTAAGGTAAAACGGTGAATTATTATGGCAACTATAAAAGAAAATCTTAGTAACGTTTATAAGAAGATAGAAGAAGCGTGTGCGAAGTCGGGAAGAAAGACAGATGAGATCACACTCCTTGCAGTAACCAAAACCGTTCCCGTGGAGCGTATACGTGAAATTATGGACCTTGGTGTGATATGCCTTGGTGAGAACAGGGTTCAGGAACTTCTTTCCAAATACGATGAACTCCCCGATGCCAGATGGCATATAATCGGTCATTTGCAGACCAATAAGGTAAAGAGTATAATCGGCAAGACAGAACTCATACATTCTGTTGATTCTATCCGCCTTGCAGAGGAGATAGGCAGACAGTCCGTAAACAAGGGTATAATCACCGATATTCTCCTTGAAGTCAACGTTTCGGGAGAGGAAAGTAAATACGGTATGACTCTTGATTTTGTAGATGAAATGATAGACAATTGCACCCGTATTGAGGGCATAAATGTCAGGGGACTTATGACCATGGCGCCCCTCGGTGCAGAAGAAACGGAAATCCGCAGGATTTTTTCGTCTTTATACAAAAAATATGTTGACATATCGACAAAAAAATACGATAATATTAGTATGGAATATTTGTCTATGGGCATGAGTGGCGACTTCCATATTGCGATAGAGGAAGGCGCTAATATCGTGCGTGTGGGCAGAGGACTTTTTCAGTAGCCGAAAGAGTATAATCCGAACCCGTCTTAAACCGTGTAATTTCGGTATATTTCGGCTAATATAAAATTATGCTAAGGGGGCATTTGTAATGGGAAATTTCATGAATAAGATGATGAATGTTATGGGACTTGGTGATGAGGAAGAGAAAGCAGAAGAAACTCCTGTTTTCGAATCAAAGCGCCGCGAACGCGAAGACGATTCTTCAATGTTCGGCTCCAAAAAAGGTAAGGTTGTTAATATCCACACAACAACCCAGCTTAAAGTGGTTGTTATTCAGCCCACATCTTATAATGATGCACAGGATGTTGCAGATCACTTAAAGAATAAGAAACCTGTTGTGGTTAACCTTGAACGTCTTGAGAAAGATGATGCACGTAAGATGGTAGATTTCTTAAGCGGTGCTGTATATGCTCTTGACGGCAGTATGCAGAAAGTTGCTAACGGTATCCTTCTTCTTGCTCCTTACAATGTTGGTATCATGGGCGATTTCAGCAGCGAACTTAAATCAAACGGTATTTTCGATTTAGACTGATATGAATAAATCCAATCTTCTGTCAGGACTTGACGGCGATGAGAAGATTCTTATTTCCCACGTTATGGATCTGGCGGAGAGATGTGAAAAAGCGGGTGTCGTTATGTACTCGCCTTTTCTCAATCCAAGAGAATATGATCTTGCCGTAAGCCGCTCAAGAGGAAGTTTCTCCGTTAAGGGCTTTGGCGGATATGATGGTGCGGAACGAAAGATGATTGCGTTCTGCCCGTATGAGGATGATGTGCCTTATTATCCGATTACGGCTATACGTATAACAGCAAAAGATGGCAGTGTGTTTTCACACCGGGATTACCTTGGTGCACTTTTATCTCTCGGACTTAAGAGAGAAAAAGTGGGGGACATCGTTACGGATGAAACCTGCGCTATAGTTTTTTGCGACAGTACAGTTGCGGATTTTATCTGCCTTAATCTTGATAAAGTTGCATCAAGAGGCGTCGTTTGTACTGCCTGTGAAGTAACTGATGTTGTTGTAGATCGTAAGTTCGATTTTTCGTCATCAACTGTTGCATCAATGCGGCTTGATTGTGTTTTGGCCGCTGCAATCGGCAAGAGCCGCGAATCGATTAGTCAGCTTATAACGAGAGGATTCGTTCAGCACAATTACGAGGTGGCGGATTCGGTGTCTGCCCGTGTTAGTTCGGGAGATACCATATCTGCAAGAGGTTATGGCAAGATGATAATCGAAACAGACAGTTCCACCACCCGTAAGGGTAGAATAAGAATTGATATAAAGCGATTTGTTTAACGTATAATATAGAGTGAAAGAGGGGGATACTTATGCTTACTCCTTTAGATATTCAGAACAAAAAATTCACAAGTAGTGCCATGGGGTATAAAAAGAACGAGGTTGAGGAATTCCTCGAGCTGGTACTCCGTGATTATGAGAGTATGTATAAGAGCAATATTGACTTGAATGATAAAATCAATATGCTCAATAATGCTCTTGAGCACTATAAAAACATAGAAGAAACTATGCAAAACGCACTTATCGTTGCGCAGAGTGCGAGTGAAGATGTCCGCAAAAATTCCGAGGAAAAGGCAAAACTCACTATAGAGAATGCCGAACGCCAGGCAAAGGAGATAGTGGAGAATGCTATGCGTACTGCGGCCGAGGCATCAAAGGAAGCAGAAAATATAAAACGTTCTACGGAACTTTTCAAGGCACGGATGATAGGAATGATGACATCACAGATAGAATCATTGAAATCATCGGATGCGGAATACACAGCAAAGACAGAAAACTAAGTTAGGAGTTGTTACGAATTGGAACAGCAGGATTACGGTAAGACATTGAATCTTCCAAAAACAGAATTTTCTATGAGAGCAAACCTTCCCCAGAAGGAGCCAGATATGGTTAAGAAGTGGGACGAGGAACGTTTGTATTATAAACTTATGGAGCATAATGCAGGCAAACCCAAGTTCGTTCTTCACGATGGCCCTCCATTTGCCAACGGCGATATTCATTTGGGACACGCTCTCAATAAGATTCTTAAGGATATCATTGTCCGTTATAAGAATATGACCGGCTATCAGGCACCTTTTGTACCCGGTTGGGATACACACGGTTTGCCTATCGAGATTCAGGCAATCAAAAAGTTGAAGATTAACAAAGAGGAATTAAGCCCTGTTAAGTTCAGAGAGATTTGTCATGAATTTGCTATGAAATATATCGATAACCAGAAGGAGCAGTTTAAGCGCCTCGGTTCTATCGGCGATTATGATAACCCTTATATTACACTTCAGCCCGAGTTTGAGGCGAAACAGGTAGAAGTTTTTGGCAAGATGGCTGAAAAGAACTTTATCTATAAGGGTAAGAAACCCGTTTACTGGTGTACAGACTGCGAAACTGCACTTGCAGAAGCAGAGATTGAGTACGCTGAAGATAAGACAAATTCTATATATGTAAAATTCCAGGTAAATGACGACAAAGGCGTTTTTGACGGCTTTGATAAGGATAAGATTTTCTTTGTTATCTGGACAACAACCACATGGACACTCCCCGGTAACGTGGCAATTGCACTCAATCCGTCTTTTGAGTATTGCCTTATGTCTGCAAAGGGCGAGTACTATGTAGTGGCTAAGGACCTTGCACCTGCATTTGCAGGTATTGCCGAGGCAGAGGATTACGAGATTGTAAAAACATTCTCCGGCGCAGAACTTGAATTTATTACCTGCCGTCATCCTTTCCTTGACCGTGATTCACTTGTTATCCTTGGCGACCACGTTACTCTCGATGCCGGTACAGGTTGTGTACACACAGCTCCCGGACACGGTGCAGAGGACTATGTTGCTTGTAAAGATTACGACCTGCCCATCGTTGTTCCTGTTGACAGTAAGGGTTACCTTACAGAAGAAGCAGGACAGTTTGCAGGACTTTTCTATGAGAAATCCAATGAGGAGATTATTAAGCAGCTTCTCTCTACAAATTCACTTGTAAAAGTAGAACCCATCATCCACCAGTATCCACACTGCTGGAGATGCGGTAAGCCCATCATCTTCCGTGCTACAGAGCAGTGGTTCGCATCAATTGACGCTTTCAAGAAAGATGCTCTCGATGCAGTTGATTCTGTTAAATGGGTACCGAAGTGGGGCGAAGAAAGAATCCGCAAGATGATAGAAGACCGTGGCGACTGGTGTATTTCCCGTCAGCGTCTGTGGGGCGTTCCCATCCCGATTTTCTATTGTAAAGATTGCGGTAAGGAGATTATCAATCCCGAAACAATCAAGATTATTGCAGACCTGTTTAGAGAGAAAGGATGCTCTGCGTGGTATGCAATGGATGCAGAGGAAATCCTCCCCGAGGGTTATAAATGCCACGAGTGCGGATGCACAGAGTTCACAAAAGAACACGATATTATGGACGTTTGGTTTGACTCCGGTTCATCACACTTTGCAGTATGTGAACAGAGGGAAGACCTCCAGTGGCCTGCTGACCTTTACCTTGAGGGTAATGATCAGTACAGGGGTTGGTTCCAGTCATCAATGCTTACAAGCGTTGCCGTTGCAGGCAAAGCACCTTATAAAGAAGTTCTTACTCACGGTATGACAATTGATGACGAGGGTAAGAAGATGTCAAAATCCAAGGGTAACGTTGTGGATCCCCTTGAGGTTGCAAAGAAATACGGTATTGATATTCTCCGTCTGTGGGTAGTTACTGCGGACTTCAAGACCGATATGCGTATGAGTGAGAATATCCTTAAGCAGCTTTCCGAAAGCTACCGTAAGATCCGTAATACTGCCCGTTATATTCTGGGTAACCTTTACGATTTCGATCCCAATAAGGATATGGTTGAGATTGCTGATATGGCAGAGATTGACCGTTGGGCACTTTCCAAGGCAAATGCCCTTATATCCAAGGTTCGCAACGGTTATGACGAATATGATTTCCATATTCTCTACCATGCAATCCACAATTTCTGTGTAGTAGATATGAGTAACTTCTACCTTGATGTTATTAAAGACCGTCTCTACACATCCAAAGCATCAAGCGCAGAACGTAGAAGTGCACAGACAGCAATTTATAAGATACTCGGTATACTTGTTAAGTTACTTGCACCTGTTCTCTGCTTCACATCAGAAGAAATCTGGAAAGAGATGCCTCATACAGAGGAAGATAACCTTTTCAGCATTGCATTCAACGATATGCCTGAGGCGTGTGGCTGCGATCTTCTCAATGATGCAAAACTCAATGAGAAATACGATATGCTCTTAAAAGTTCGTTCTGATGTAAGTAAAGCACTTGAACTTGCAAGAACAGATAAAGTTATCGGCCATTCACTCAATGCTCATGTAACATTGACAGCCGACGGTGCAACTTATGATTTCCTGAAGTCCTGCGAGGACGACCTTGTTACAATCTTCATCGTATCAGCCGTTTCTGTAGAGAAAGGCGCTGACGAAAGTGCGTATAAGGCAGAGGAAGTAGGTAACCTTTATGTTAAGGTTACTGCAGCCGAAGGCGAGAAGTGTGAACGTTGCTGGATGTACAGTAACACAGTTGGCTCGGATAGTAATCATCCTACACTTTGTGCAAGATGTGCCGAGGCAATTTCTGAATAATTAAATTAAATACGGGGCGGTTTTTCCGCCCCTGTTATTTTAGGAGAAAATATGGATAAAAAACTTCTATTGGAACACGGCTTGACTGATGCACAATCACAGCAGTTCGAGAGATATTTTGAATTGCTTGTGGAGTGGAATGAAAAGATAAACCTCACTGCAATTACCGAGGAATACGATGTCATCACAAAACACTTCCTTGATTGTCTTATGTGTTTTGACAGTAAGGTTATAGAAGACGGAGTATCCGTGATAGATGTGGGCACAGGCGCAGGATTCCCCGGAATTCCGCTTAAAATTGCCAATCCCACTCTCAACGTAACACTTCTTGACTCCCTTGCAAAACGCCTTAATTTCTTAAACGAGGTTGTTGGCGAATTAAAACTCAATGGCATCACGACCGTTCACGCCAGAGCAGAAGACGGTGGCAGGGATAAGAATTTGAGACAGAAGTTCGATGTTGCTGTTTCTCGTGCAGTTGCCAATCTTTCCACACTCAGCGAATTGTGTCTGCCTTTTGTTAAGGTTGGCGGATATTTCGTGAGTATGAAAGGCCCCGGTGCAGAGGATGAGATTGCCGCTGCGAAGAACGCTATTAAACTTTTGGGCGGCGAACTTCAAGAGGTAATCCATTACCATATCCCTACGACAGATCTCAATCATAATCTTGTTATTATAAAGAAAATCGCTAATACCCCCGATAAATATCCAAGACAAGCCCCGAAACCTGCTAAAATGCCGTTAAACTAATCATTTATTGTCGAGATTTTACGAACGATTTCATTTCCCAATACAAAAAATGTGTGCTATACTGAATTTGTGGAAAAATATTCCAAATTCTAACAAATGAGGTGGTACATACAGTGGATATGATGTCGATGATTAAGGAACAATACTTGCCGAAAGATAGTGTTTTGCAGATTTCCGTGGATAAGATTCTGCCAAATCCTTTTCAGCCGAGAAAAAATTTTGACGATTCTTCACTTGAAGAGATGGCGCAATCCATTAGGGAATATGGGGTGTTGCAACCTATTACAGTCCGTAAAGTTTCTCCTACACTATATGAACTTATAGCAGGGGAGAGACGGCTTCGTGCCTGTAAATATGCGGGTATTTTGAAGATTCCTGCAATAGTTACAGAATTAAGCGATAGTGATAGTGCGGCAGTTGCCCTTGTGGAAAATCTGCAAAGGCAGGATTTGTCCTTTATGGAAGAGGCAGAGGCGTATAGCGCACTTATAGCGATTCACGGTTTTACACAGGAGCACATTGCATCAAAACTTGGTAAAACTCAGTCCACCGTTGCAAATAAACTGCGTCTTTTGAGATTGCCTGAAAGGGTTAAAGATATTATATCCAAACATAAACTTACCGAACGCCACGCCCGTGCGATATTGCGAATCCCTGATGAAGAACGGCAACTTCAGGCACTTAAAAAGATATGTGATAATTCATATAATGTAAATGAAACAGATGCTTATGTAGATAAACTTCTGAAACCGAAAGAACCACCGGCTCATACGCCTAAACGGATAAGTATGCTCAAAGATGTCCGCATCTTTATGAATACTATAAACCGTGCAGTATCGGTTATGATAGAGTCGGGGATAAAAGCAGAATCAAATCATACAGAATACGATGAGTATTATGAGTATGTGATTAAGATACCAAAATAAAGAAAGGCATTAATTATGCGAAATCTTGCATCCCCTGCAGTTATAAAATCAATCCTTGCGGAAAAAGGTTTCCGTTTTTCCAAATCCCTCGGCCAGAACTTCCTTATTGATGAGGATGTCCTTGACAGGATCGTAGAGGGCTCGGGAATAGATGAGGATACATATGTTCTTGAAATCGGTCCCGGATTCGGAACTCTTACCCAACGGCTTTGCGCAGCAGCAAAGAAAGTCGTTGCAGTTGAGATTGACGATATGGCGGCAGATATTTTAAGCGAAAATCTTGCCGAGTGCGATAATCTTAAAATAGTCCGTGGCGATATACTCAAGATTGACTTGAATTCCCTTATTGCCGACGAATTCGGAGATGGCGAAAGAATCAGAGTTGTGGCAAATCTCCCGTATTATATTACAACCCCTATACTTATGCTTCTTATAGAGGGTGGATTCCCTATTGATTCTATAACTGTTATGATACAGAAAGAAGTGGCGGACCGACTTGCCGCATCCCCCGGAGGAAAGGACTACGGTGCTATAACACTTTCTGTTCAGTACAGATGTGAGTGCACTCCCGTTGCCATTGCACCACCTGATTCATTTATGCCCCCGCCGAAAGTAACCTCCGAGGTTATCCGTCTTGATTTGAGGGATAAACCGCAGGTTGAGGTTAAGGATGAGAAAATGCTTTTTAAGGTAATTAAGGCGGCATTTGCCCAGCGCCGTAAAACTCTTCTAAATACACTTTCCAATAGTGGCGGATTTTCTATGAGTAAGGATGAACTCACATCAATGCTTGACTCCCTCGGCATTGATCCGCGCCGTAGGGGAGAAACACTTTCAATCGAAGAATATGCAAAAATAAGCGATAATATAAAATAATAAAAGGACCTCTTTGCCGAGTGTTAAAGGGCACTCGGCAGCGATATAAATCCCGTTGGGATTTGCGATATGTGTTTTACACGCGATATGCCTTACGGCGTGATATATCGCTATCGCGATGAGTTTCAAGGGATTTATATCATATCGCAATTTCTGTAGAAAATATATCGAATTTGTCGTAAGACAAATATATCGAGTTTGCGGAGCAAACATATAACAAAACCTCTCAAAGGCGTTTATACAAGCACTTGAGAGGTTTTTCTGTTATCGGAAAGTGTCCTTAAAGACACTTCACATCGAGGTCCTTTTTTAATCTAATTTGAAGATATCTTCATAGTCCACATTCAAAATATTTTTCAATAATACAATTTCATCAACATACAAATGTCGCTGTCCAACTTCGATTTTTGCCAATCCGCTTCTTGTTATGTCGCAACCGTTTATTTGAAGTTTTGCGGCTAACAACTCTTGTGTCAACCCTGATTTTTCCCGTAGCAACTTGATGTTTTTACCTATTTTAATTTCAATTTCATTATTCAAATCTCATCACTCCTGCACTTGTTTCGGAACAAAGTTCTTGACATCATTATAAAATAGTGATAAGATATATTTGCACCGATACAGGTGCAAATATGAATAAGTTGCTGAAAGGATGATTTAATTGAAAAAAGTATTGTCGATGGTTTTGTGTGTCTGCATGATTTTCGTTTTTGCAAATGTTTATGCTGAAAATGGAAAATACACAGACAAAGTTTCCGAACTCAAAAAATATAATGTTGTAAAGGGATATCCCGATGGCGATATGCATCTTGAAAGATACATAACAAGAGCAGAAGTTGTGTGTATGGTTTTCCGTATGCTTGACATTGAATTGTCAGAAGATCTGAATTCCGAATTTATGGATTTGGAAAATCATTGGGCAGTAAAAGAAGTAATGGGAGCAAAGAATGTTGGTATTATTGATGAAAGCGGTTCATCTTTCTATCCCGATGAAGATATAACATATCAGGAGTTTGTTAAACTTGTTTTAACCGCTTTGGGATATAAAGTACAGGCAGAATCAATGGGCGGATATCCTAACGGGTATTTGCAGATAGCAATCAATATTGGAGTTACAGATGGCGTTTCTGCTAAAACAGATAGTTTTGTTACCCGTGAAGATGCAGTTTATATGCTCTTCAATGCACTTGATATTCCTCTTATGAAAGTTGTGGGTTTTGGTGCTGATACAGAATACGCTGTTATGGATGGCACAAATGGATACGAAATTGAAACATTAAGAACTATTCTGGAAGAATAATAAAAGGACCTCGTAAAGAGGTCCTTTTCAATTAAAATCTTTATTGAACTGGTGTTTCTTCTATTGTATGCACAACCGTAGTATCAAGGTCGAGATAATATTTTCCCTCATATATTCCCTCGGACGGAACTGCAAGGTTCATAGTCCGCATTCCGTCAAAGTAGAATTTTCTGCCCTCAACTCTGGGGTTGGTTATAGAGGAAATCCCCCATGCGGAATGCATCCTGAAAGGAGAACATACGGTGTTTATACTGAAACTCTTACCGTCATCACTAAAATAGTACCATCTTGTAGTAGCACCGTGGGGAAGTCCGCCTATTCTCAAACTAACAATTTCAAAGCCGTCTCCGGTGTAATAGTTTTCCGTAAAACTCAAAAATGAAGAATAGTTTTCTCTGTTGCCATCGTATGAGAGGAAATCAGCAACTTGTTCTTCTTTTGTGGGCATTTGTGCGTCATCTATGTAATAAATTCTGTTTTCGTCGTCCCATACAGGCATAAGATTGTATTTGTATCTTGGTATTCCCGTGTCAAATACATTCTGCCCCGAAACGTAATAAGTGATAGCGTTGGCACATATATACATTTTCCCATTTGCAGCAAAGAGGTCGTTTTTTTCTATGAATTCGCCGTTGAGCATAACCATAATATCAGTTTCGTATGTTTTGTAAACCCTGCACGGCTCGGGCATAATGTCCGACGGCTTACCTGTTTTGTTTACAAAGAGTGTGCGAACCTCGTCAACATAAGTAACGGTGTAACCGTATTCAGCAAAATCGTCTGCAGAGATATACATAGAATTGTTTACTGCACAGGATGGAATCTCCTTGCCGTGGAGAAAAACCCTGATGTCGGTGGGTACTGCCCTGTAACTTGTTGATGAAGCATAAGCCGTTGTGAAAAGCAGTAATAAGCAAAGGAATAAAGCCATAATTTTCTTCATGTGAGATACCTCCTTTTTCTTTAATTTTACTTAATACCTCAAAATCTGTCAATCGATGAAACACAAATGTTACACTGCTGTTAAAACGTAAAAAAACTCTTTATTTTTTGCAGAAGATGTGGTACAATAAACTAAAAGGTGTATTGTAACCTTTTTGCTTATATGTAATAACACTTGAGGTGGATAAATGTTTGACAAATTATCGTTTCTTGAGGAGCGTTTTGCCGATCTGGAAAAGAAGATAAGCGATCCCGATGTGATAGCCGATCAGGAGCAATGGCGTAAACTTTGTAAGGAGCATTCCGACATTACTCCAATTGTTAATAAATACAGAGAATACAGTAAATTGAAATCCGATATTGATGATGGTGCAGAGATGCTCTCCGGTGATGTTGATAAGGATTTTAAGGAACTTATAGAAGCCGATCTTGCCGAGTGTAAGGAAAAGATTGTTAAGGTTGAGGAAGAACTTAAAATCCTTCTTCTCCCCAAAGATCCCAATGATGATAAAAACGTTATCGTCGAGATCCGTGGCGGTGCAGGTGGCGATGAAGCGGCACTCTTTGCAGGTACGCTTTTCAGGATGTATTCAATGTATGCCGAGATGAACCGCTGGGGAGTAGAGATACTTTCCTCAAATGAAACAGAACTCGGCGGATATAAAGAGATTTCGTTCTCTATTAATGGTTCGGGCGCATATAGCCGCTTAAAGTTTGAAAGTGATGTTCACAGAGTACAGCGAATTCCCTCTACCGAATCAGGTGGAAGGATTCATACTTCCACAGTTACTGTGGCAGTTTTGCCTGAGGTGGAAGAGGTTGAGATAGATATCAATGCCAATGACTTGAGGATTGATGTTTTCCGTGCAGGTGGTCCCGGTGGTCAGTGTGTAAATACAACCGACTCCGCAGTCCGTATCACTCATATCCCCACGGGTATAGTGGTTTCCTGTCAGGATGAGAAATCTCAGCATAAGAATAAAGATAAAGCCATGAAGATTCTCCGCTCAAGGATTTATGACAAAGCATTGCAGGAACATAATGATGCAATCTCTGCAGAACGGAAGAGTCAGGTGGGTACGGGCGACCGTTCCGAGAGGATTCGTACTTATAACTATCCACAGGGCAGAGTTACCGACCACAGAATCGGGCTTACACTTCATAAGATAGAGGCCGTGTTAAACGGCGACCTTAATGAGTTGATTGATGCACTCATTACTACAGATCAAAGTGAAAAGCTTAAGATGAGTGAAGATAAATAAGGAAGTTTAGTTATGACAAAAATCATTACGGCGGAAAACATTGATGAAGCCGCTAAATGTATCGCTGATGGCGGAACGGTTGTATTCCCTACAGAAACGGTTTACGGCCTTGGAGCAGATGCACTTGATGATGATGCGGTGCTCAAGATTTTTACTGCCAAGGGCAGACCTGCCGATAATCCTCTTATAGTGCATATAGCACATAGGGATGATGTTTATAAACTTGCATCTGAGGTAAGCGAAGATGCAAAAAAACTTATGGATAAGTTTTTCCCCGGTCCCCTGACGCTGATAATGAAAAAATCAGATATAGTCGGCGGTAAAGTTACTGCAGGTCTTGATACTGTGGCAATCAGGATGCCGTCAAACCCTATAGCCAATGAACTCATTGACAAAAGCGGTTGCTTTATAGCAGCACCGTCAGCCAATCTTTCGGGTAGTCCAAGCCCGACAGTTGCAAGACACGTTATAGACGATATGGACGGCAGAGTTGATTATATAATTGACGGTGGATCGAGTCAGGTAGGCCTTGAATCAACAGTAGTTGATGTAAGTGGCGATGTTCCCGAGATACTCCGTCCTGGTAAGATTACATATGAAGACCTTAAAGAGGTTGTTCCAAATATCCTTATCAATAAAGGTATCCTTGCTGAAACCGATAAACCTAAAAGTCCCGGTATGAAATATAAGCATTACGCCCCCAAGGCAGATGTTACCGTTGTTATGGGTAGCAAGGTAAATGTAAGGAAGTATATCGAAAGTCATATTGCAGACGGAGTAGGGGTTCTCACTTATAAAGGTGGCTCTTACGGGGATGCATTTGTTATAAATGCAGGAGATAATATGGAAGAGTACGCCAACGGCCTTTTCTATAATCTTCGCCTCTTCGATGAGAACGGTGTCCATACTGTATACGCAGAATTTTCTGACGAGGGCGGTATAGGTCTTGCAGTTAAGAACCGACTTTTCAAATCGGCAGGACATAAGACAGTTGATGCAGACAATTTAATATAAGTATTTTACTAGTCCCTACGGGACAGAAAGGTAATAAGGAAAAAGATTATGAATATTTTGCTTGTATGCACAGGTAATACTTGCAGAAGTGCTATGGCAGGTGGCTTGTTTGAGAAAGCCATTGACGATGACTATGACGGGTGTATCAATATTGATACAGCAGGGATAAACGTATACGTTCCCGGACCGGCGAGTGAGAATGCAGTAAAGGTTATGGAGGAGATGGATATAGACATTTCCGACCACGAATCAAAGCAGATAACAAAAGAGGATATTGAAGAGGCAGACCTGATACTTGTAATGACGGCAGGTCACAGAAATATTCTTATAGATTTGTATCCTCAGTATAGTGATAAGGTATACACATTCCACGAATACGCTTACGGAAGTGATGAGGAGATTTCCGATCCTTTCGGCGGAGACGAGGAAGAATACAGAGAGTGTGCACTTCAGCTGAAAGATGCGATTGATGCAGTGTATGCTAAAATCAAGCAGAATTTATGATTATAGATAATCTTAAAGCACAGTATATCGACGGTATAGACAGTATAAACCGGCTTTCATTTTCCGATCCGTGGAGTAAGAATCTTATGGAGCAGGAACTTGATAATCCCAACTGTTATTATGCCGTGGGTGTGGATGACGGACAAGTTGTGGGCTATGCGGGTATGACCGTTATAGCAGACGAAGCAAATATCACAAATGTTGCCACACACCCTGATTGCAGACAGCAAGGCATAGGCAAAGCGTTGCTTGGTAAACTGATAGATATATGTATTGAAAAAAACTTCTTCCTTATAACTCTTGAGGTAAGGAAGAGTAATATAGCCGCTATTTCGCTTTATGAATCTCTCGGATTCCTTGTTGAGGGGGAGAGAAAGAAATATTATAGTGATAATGGCGAAGATGCATTGATAATGACACGAAGATTTTAGCCGAAAGAGTATAACCCGAACCCGCCTTAAACGACGTAATTTCGGTATATTTCGGCTTATCATCCTTGCAAGGCGTCAGCCTTGCGGCGTCTTCTGCGCCAAAATCTCCTCAAAATTCCATCCGTTTAAGGTCAAGGAATTTTCAAAGTGCGGATTTTTGGTTGCACGAGGCAAA
>JAFVUE010000006.1 GCA_017502845.1 Clostridia bacterium
TCGGATACTTTTTTACAAAAGTACCCGATATGTTTTATTATTCTCTTGTGGCTTCATTAAGAAGATTTTCAAGGTCAGTTTTATCAAAATTATAAACCGTATCACAGAAATGGCAGGTGAGTTCTGCCTTACCGTCTTCCTCGATTATCTTGGTTATCTCTTTCTTACCGAGAGATACTATTGCTCTTTCGACTCTTTCTCTTGAGCAATCGCACCTGTACTCTACTTCTGTCTTTTCAGTTACTTCATACTCTATTCCCTCAAAGAGGATTTCAAGCATATCCTCGGGAGTTTTGCCTTCTCTCATAAGATTTGTAACGGAAGTGATATTGGCAAGATTCTGCTCAAGTTTATCAATATCGCTATCCAACGCATCAGGCATAACCTGAAGAATAAAACCACCTGCACACTTAATTGACAAATCAACATCAACTAAAACGCCAACGCCAACGGATGATGGTGTCTGCTCGGAAATAGTGAAATACGATGTAAGGTCATCCCCTACTTCGCCGCTTACAAGGTGAACTCTGCCGACATAGGGTTCTTTAAGACCGAAATCACGGATTACTGTTAAATATCCGTCCTTGCCCACAGCACCGCCAACATCAAGTTTACCCATAGCGTTATTTGGCAGGTCTACGAGAGGGTTATCAACATATCCCTTTACATTACCCTCATAATCAGAAACCGCCATAACTCTGCCGATAGGACCGTTACCTGTAAGTTGGAGAGTGATGCTGTCCCCTTTGGATTTGAGCATTGTACCCATCATTGATGCGGCAGTCAAAAGTCGACCAAGAGCCGCAGAAGCAATGGGGTATGTTTTATGCATACGGTGTGCTTCATTTACAAGGTTTGTTGTATCAGCTGCAAAAGCACGGAAAAAGCCGTCTTTTGTTACGGCACGGATTACATAATCTTTACTCAATGTATATCTTCCTTTCGATAAGTATATATATGATCAACCAATTATTTGGGTATTCATATATTTACTTAAATCGTATGGCGGAAGATAATCTTCCGCCATACGTAAAGTATTTAATTAAACTTCCTGAATAGTTACAGAATTGATATCTACCTCTTTTACCTGAGGACCTTTTCTGTATTCAAAGAACTTTGTAGCAACCTGATCAAAGAGTGCATAAGAAAGCACATCTTCTTCCTGCTGCATATATTCTTTGCACTGTTCCTTGAGTTTATCAAGTTCGGGTGCGATATTATCTGCAGGACGGCAGGTAATGGGCTCTTCATCACCGATAATCTTCTTTCTGAAATCGTCAGAAATCGGAACGGGTGTTCTGCCGTATTCGCCACGAACAATACCTTTTGTTTCCTTGGAAACCATCTTATATCTCTCACCCATAAGAACGTTGAGAACTGCCTGTGTGCCTACAATCTGGCTTGTAGGTGTAACGAGAGGCAACCAACCGAGGTCTTCACGAACACGAGGGATTTCTTTGAGAACTTCCTCAAATTTATCCTCTGCATTCTGCTGTTTGAGCTGTGAAACAAGGTTTGAAAGCATACCGCCGGGAACCTGATATTTAAGTGTGTTAATATCAACACCCAGTACTTTTGTACTCATAAGACCGCTCTCAAGTGATTTCTCACGCAAGGGTCTGAAGTAATCTGCGATTTCTGTAAGAGCATCAATATCAATGCCTGTATCGTACTCTGTACCCTCAAGTGCCTTTACAAGGGGCTCTGTTGCGGGTTGACTTGTACCCATTGCCAGAGGAGACATTGCACAGTCAACTACATCAACACCTGCTTCAATTGCCTTAAGATATGTCATAGAAGCAACACCGCTTGTGTAGTGTGTGTGAAGCTGAATCGGAACTTTAACTTCTTTCTTAAGTTCTTTAACGAGTTTCTCTGCCTCATAAGGAATGAGAAGACCTGCCATATCTTTGATACAGATTGAATCTGCACCGCAGTTTTCGTATTCTTTTGCAAGTTTTACAAAGAAGGGAATATCATGAACAGGGCTGATTGTATAAGAAATAGCCGCCTGAACATGTCCACCCTCTTTTTTAGTAGCATTGATTGCTGTCTGCAAATTGCGGACATCATTAAGAGCATCGAAAATTCTGATGATATTGATACCGTTTGCGATTGATTTCTGTACGAAATATTCAACTACGTCATCTGCATAGTGACGGTAACCGAGAATATTCTGTCCACGGAAAAGCATCTGCAAAGGAGTTTTCTTTGCTTTGTCCTTAATCTGTCTTAATCTGTCCCAGGGATCTTCATTGAGGAAACGGAGGCAGGAGTCAAATGTTGCACCGCCCCATGCTTCCAATGAATGATAACCCACTTTATCCATTTTTTCTATAATGGGAAGCATCTCTGCTGTGGTCATACGAGTTGCGATAAGCGACTGATGAGCATCACGCAGGACTGTTTCTGTAATACCTACTTTAGCCATATTATATACCTCCTATTATACTTAGCACATTGACAGGAATACACCTGCTGCAACGGCTGAACCGATAACACCTGCAACGTTGGGACCCATAGCGTGCATGAGCAGGAAGTTTGCAGGGTTCTCTTTCTGACCCACCATCTGTGATACACGGGCAGCCATAGGAACGGCTGATACACCGGCAGAACCGATAAGGGGATTGATCTTACCCTTGGTGAGTTTGCACATGATTTTACCGAAGATCACACCGCCTGCAGTAGAAATGCAGAATGCTACAAGACCAAGAACGATGATCATAATTGTTTCAAATCTGAGGAACGATGCCGCAGTAGCAGTAGCGCCAACAGAAAGGCCCAAGAAAATTGTAATAATATTCATAAGCTCGTTCTGTGCTGTTTTGCTGATACGGTCAACAACGCCACATTCTTTTGCAAGGTTACCGAGCATAAGCATACCAACAAGGACTGCTGCAGAGGGAAGAATCAGGGAAACTACTATAGTAACCAGAATAGGGAATATAATCTTCTCTGTCTTGCTTACGGGACGAAGCTGCTCCATAACAATCATACGCTCTTTCTTGGTTGTGAGGGCTTTCATAATCGGGGGCTGAATAATCGGAATCAGCGCCATATATGAGTAAGCCGCAACTGCGATAGCAGAGAGCAAGTGAGGAGCAAGGGTTTTTGTTACAAAAATAGCTGTGGGGCCGTCTGCACCACCGATAATACCGATTGAGCCCGCTTCTTTGAGACCGAAAGTGCATATTTCCGGGAATGCAGTACCGAGAAGAAGTGCACCGAAGAATGTTACAAATACACCGATCTGCGCTGCTGCACCGAGAAGAAGACTCTTGGGGTTAGAGATAAGGGGTGAAAAGTCTGTCATAGCACCTACGCCAAGGAAAATAAGAGGCGGATAGATACCAAGCTTAACACCTAAGTACAAATAGTCAATAAGACCACCGTCTTTGAAAAATTCCATATTTTCTCCGGTGGTTGCTGATACGGCTGTAAAATTAAGCTGACCGTTAGCAAAAAATTCGCTGTGATACAAACCGCCAAACGGCATATTTGCAATCAGCATACCAAACGCGATAGGAAGAAGGAGCAATGGCTCAAACTTCTTAGCAATCGCAAGATACAAAAGGACACAGGCAATAGCAATCATAATGATTGTTCCAAGACCGCCGGAAATACCGCCGTTAAAATTCAAAAAATTGGCATTGAATATATCAGCAAATCCGGTAGATGCGAGAAAATCGCCGACGCCTTTAACAAATGTTTCCCACATTGTCATTATTTATTCACCGCCTAATCAGTTAATAGAGATAAGTGCGTCACCTGTGTTTACAGAAGCGCCTTTAGAAGTATTTACTGCAGCAACAGTACCTGCTTTGGGAGCCATGATTTCATTTTCCATCTTCATTGCTTCGAGAATGCAGAGTACATCACCTTCTGCTACTGTGTCACCAACTTTAACTTTAACGTCCATGATGTTGCCGGGCATGGGAGCAGAAACAACTGTTGCGCCTGCAGGTGCTGCCGCGGGAGCAGGTGCTGCCGCAGGAACTGCTGCGGGTGCGGGTGTTACTGCAGGTGCAGGAGCTGCGCCGCCTACTTCTTCAACCTCTACTTCGTAGAGTGTGCCGTTCACATTAATATTAAACTTTCTCATGATAATTTTCCTTTCTCGTTTCAAGATTCAATACGTGATTACTTAACTTTCTTATAAGATTTTACTCTCAAGTTTGTTACACCGGTATATCCGGCTACGGCACCATTCAAAAGTGCTACGAGCTCATTCTCATCCTGAGGAGCGCTTTTTGCGATCTTCTTGGGAGTGCTCATCTTACGTGAACTCTGCTTATTGTTACTATTAAGTGAGTTCTGTGCGGGTGCAGATGCTGCCGCAGGAGCATCCTTGGCAGGTCTTGCAAAAATTACTTTCATAACAGCAAGTATAGCCCACAGAATTATAAGTACCGCAAATACTGTACCTACACCGAGGATGAAAATAGTTACTGCTCGAGCCCAGTCCACCGGCTGATTTGCTACTGTTTGTAATGCATTTTCTACTGTGCTTTCTGGCATGTTGTTTCACCACGCTTTCGATAAAATAGTGTTCGTCCTAAATCGGACATTCATAAATTTAACACGCAGAAAAGATTTGTTTTTTGATATATTATCAAAAACAAATCCAAATTCTGCCTTATTCTAATAGTTCGACATAAACTCTTTTTTTCCTCTTTTTTTCTTGAGAAATATTTAACAATGTTTTTCGAAATATCCTGTGAGATTTATACAAAAACACGATCCTTTTACTGCTTTTTTGGTTTCCCACTCTTCATTTGCCGTCTCAAAGCCCAATCTCTTAAGCATTACCGGCTTGTCCAGAGCGCAAATTACGTCATAAACACTTCTGCGTTCGATATAGTTAAGCAGGGATTTGAAGATGCCGTGTTCCAGAGATTCCATACCCTCAGCAGTTTCAACCGCAATTATCTCCGCATAGTCATCATACATTGCAACTGCACCGTAACCGAGATATTCTTCTCCGTCCTTTGCTGTAAATACCACCACATTATTATCAAAAGCACCGTCAATAAGAGGGCATTTTGTATATTCGTTATCAGGAAGTATGGTTATCATATCAGTTTCCTCTCAATCCTTTTATTTCTCTTTCTGTAAGTTCTCTCCATCTGCCTACTTTAAGATTTCCAAGTTTTACTCTACCGATAGAAACACGTTTGAGTTTCACAACCTTATGTCCTACCGCCTCGAACATTCTGCGGACCTGACGATTTTTGCCCTCGTGGATAACAATCTGTATGACAGATCTGCCCTCACGTTCTTCAATTACATCAAGTTTTGCAGGAGATGTGATGAAACCATCAATATCAACACCACGGCAAAGGGCAACTATCTGCTCCTCTGTAAGGATGCCACGGATAACCGCCTCATAGGTTTTATCAATATTATGCTTGGGATGGGTAACGGCATATGTAAAATCGCCGTCATTGGTTAAAAATATAAGTCCCTCTGTATCATAATCAAGTCTGCCCACCGGATAGAGACGCTCATCAAAATCGTCCTTAACAAGGTCCACAACAGTTTTTCTGCCACGATCATCGGAAGCAGAACTTAAAACACCTGTAGGTTTGTTTAAGGCGATATATATTTTATTCTCTGTATATGACACAGGTTTTCCGTCAAATGTAACCTTATCACAAGGACCTACTTTAGTGCCGAGTTCACGGATAATTGTACCGTTTACCCCTACTCTGCCGTCTGTGATAAGTTTCTCCGCACTGCGGCGTGAGGCAACTCCGCAAAGCGCAAGGTATTTCTGCAATCGCATTTTATCTTCCATTGTATACACATCCTAACATATGGGTCTGCCGAGTGCGACAAGCGCCATTAAAATTTTCTTCATACTTGTAAAAAAGTTTTTCGGCTCTACATAAGATGCACTTCCACAAGAAACCGCATCAACGGTTTTTATAAGAGAGCCGTTATAATAAATATCCACTTTGCCAATCTTCTGATCAAAACCTACGGGAGCATCAAGTTGACGTGGGATATCAAACTTCATTTCAATTTTCGGGGTTGTTCCGTTTGGCACAGGAAGAGAAAAACCTTCCGCAGCGCAAAGACGAACGGAATCAACATTGCCGTTTACCACGGGAACTGTGCAGAGGTAATCATCTGCAGAAATAACAGTTTTATTCTCATAATTGGCAAAAGCATAGTCCAGCATAGCCATATGGTCATTCCAGTCATTGGGGGCGTTCAAGGTAACGGCTATAACCTGATAACCCTCCCTCGTTGCAGAGGACACAAGGCATCTGCCTGATTTCTTTGTAAAGCCGGTCTTAACCCCGTCGCATCCCTCATACATATTAAGAAGTTTATTATGGTTATTAAGGGTTCGGGGATAGTCCCTGCCCTGCCACGGCACTTTTGCAGTCTTTGATGACACAATTTCAGCAAATTCAGGGAGAGACATACCATAGCGTGTAATCATTGCAAGGTCATAGGCAGTTGTATAATGATTGTCATCATCAAGGCCGTTGGGATTTGCAAAACAGGTATCTTTCGCGCCGATTTTCTTTGCAGTTTCATTCATGAGATTGGCAAATTCATCAACCCCGCCCGATATATGAACAGCAATCGCAACGGCGGCATCATTACCTGACGAAAGCATCAAACCATAAAGCAAATCACGGAGTGTCAGTTCTTCACCATGACCAAGATACATAGATGAACCCTCTACGCCTACTGCAGATGGATGCACCTTAACCATTCCGTCAAGATCGCCATTCTCAATAGCACAGATGGCAGTCATTATCTTGGTTGTACTCGCCATCGGCATAGTGGTATAAGCGCTCTTCTCATACACTACATCCCCCGTAACGGTGTTGATGACTACGGCGCTATGGGCGGAAAGTCCCAAAGCAAAACCATCAACCGGGAGTAGAAAAGCGAGTACCGTTATGATTATTAAAGTAAATCTGAATCTCAAAAAAATCACCTACCATTATTAAAATATAGTAGGCAGGTGATTTATTTATTACATTATATTACTCCTCGGAAATGATAATGGTTTCTTCGGATTTCTTCTCTTTTTTGTCAAAGACACCAGCAATAAGGTCATTGAATTTACTGAGCGCCTCAGGAACCATTTCAACCACTCTGTCAAGGGTAGAGAGTGTGTTGGTTATTGGCATAACTCTTATATTATCATTATGAATCACAAGAAATGCAACGGGTTTAACTGTGGCGCCGCCACCTGTTCCGCCACCAAAGAGATAATCCTTAGTACTTTTGGTTTCAGGGGAAGCATTAAATTCACATCCACCAGCTCCGAAACCAAAGCTTACTCTTGAAATAGGAATAATTGTTGTGCCGTCTCCTGTAGTAACAGGATCGCCTACGATGGTATTAACATCCACCATCCCTTTAATATTTTCCATTGCTACGCCGATAAGCCCTTCAATAGGTGTTGACATTAAAAATCATCCTTTCCGAATTTGATTTATCTTTTTAGTTATACCTTGAACAATTTCTCTTCCTTGCAAATATCTAGCATAAGCACATCAAAAACTTTGCACCGCACTTTTCCGCAAAATTCAAGCGAAAAACATTCTCTGTCGAATACAGGGGTTATAGTTATCTTATGGTCCTTTACGGTACAAAGATTTGCCACAAGACCGAAGATATTATATATTGCACCCCAGGCAGCACCTGTTGCAATACCGGTATCTGCCGCATCATCAAGCCCGAATGTCATATTAAAATCGAACCTGTGTACCTTAATCCGTTTCCTGAACCGTTTCCACAATCGCTTTTTGATTGGATGGCGAGGGTGTATTCTGCTTTCGATATTGTTGCGGATTTTCTTGAGTTTCTCCGCTAAGGTAATCTCCGGCTTATTCCCTTTCGGTGCTTCATCAAGCAACGCCTTATTATCTTCAGAAAACTCAAGAAGGTCTATCTTACACCCAAGCACGGTTAAGATGTATTCTTCTTTCAAATCTTCGTCCTCATCTTTACGGATACATATATCTACAGTTAAACGGATACACATTATTGCGACCGCAAGAACCACAATTACAGCAAGTACCGCAAGAACTATATAAAGAGCTGTCAAAACATCACCCCGTTATCATACAGAATGTATCTGCCATTTTGTCAGATTTCCGGCATCTCCGCTGTCTGATCAATATAGTCTGTCAGTTTTTCGGGCTGTGAATAAGGGGCTGCGCCCTCAGCCATGTCAATATCCGTATCCACTTCAGGCAATTCGCTCAGGGACTGCAATGAGAAGCATCTCAGGAATTCTTCCGTAGTAGCATAGAGAATAGGTCTGCCGGGTGCATCCAATCTGCCAACTTCATCTATGAGACCAAGTTCTGCCAATCTGTTCATTGCACCGTCGCTGTTTACACCGCGGATGAATTCTACAGTTGCTCTCGTTACGGGTTGATTATATGCCACGATAGAGAGAACCTCAAGCCCTGCATTTGAGATGGTTACTCTTCCTTTTTTCTCATTGAGGGCACGGATACAGTCATAATATTCACTTTTTGTACAAAGTTGATACTTATCTTCGAAACGAACGAGTTTTATCCCCCTCGTAACATCGGACTCGTATTTCTTCTGCATTTTCTCTAAAGTCTGTCGCATTGCCGCCTTACTGCGGGATGTTACCTCACACAGACGGTCTATGGAAACAGATTCTCCCGCAGCAAAGAGTATTCCCTCAATTGCCGCCTCTAAATTCATATTATCCATCAAATTCACCACTTAATGTGTCATTTTTTGCTTTACCTAATTTGAAATATACTTTATCGCCCTCGTCGTACGCCTCAAGAGAATTCATCTTAAGAAGTTCTAGGATTGCAAGGAAAAGAGCAACCGCTTCACTTCTTGTCTTAATGCCCTCAAACGCGCTTTCAAAAGTCATCTTCTTACTTGCCCGGAGACGTGTCATAAGGTTACTTGCCTTTTCCTTAACAGAAACACGCTCTCTACCCACAACACCCTCAAAGTTTGATTTTGGTGGTGGTGCTTTGCGTTCTGTTTTTTCAATAACTGTCAAGAACGCCTCCATAAGACGGTCAAGTTCTACCTGCTCCACCTCACGCTTTACAGGGGCAAGATCAAGCATTTCCGCTTCTTTATAAAAATTGAGTGCTCCGTCAAACTGACGCTTCTTGAAAAGTTCGGAAATAAGTTTCATAGTATGGCGCTTACGGAGTGCTTCTGTAAGATCACGGGCTATCTGCTCCGCATCGTCCTCTTCATCGTGCTTGGGAAGAAGCGCCTTGGATTTGATATAGAGAAGATTTGACGCTACGGTTAAAAATTCGCTTGATATATCAAGATCTTTTTCCTTGAGCCCCTCAATGTACTCTATATACTGATCCGTAATGGCAATAAGAGAAACGGAACAAATATTAAGTTTATTCTTCCTTATAAGGTGCTCAAGCAAGTCAAGAGGACCTTCAAAGGTTGCGGTTTTGAAAGTTAAATCCAATTAAAACACCAACCATACTATTTTATCAATAAACATAAGAATTTTACTGCTGAAAAACGAAAGTACAGGTGTAAGTATACCTGTGTATACAAGCACAAGAAGAATTATACTGAAATATCTCTCAATGGAATACAGTTTGAATTTATACTTAGGTGGAAGAAATTCCATTAAAATCTTGGAACCATCAAGAGGCGGAATGGGGATAAGATTGAATATCATAAGACCTACATTCATTACGATGGCATAGCGCAATACCTCTATAAGGAATTCCTTAAGCATGCCCAATGGTACAAATCTGGCAACTGCACCAAATACAAAGCCCATAACAAGTGCCAGAAGGAAGTTTGAAACAGGACCTGCAAGGGATACGGCAACAATTCCCAACCTTTTATTTCGGAAATTACGAGGGTTGATGGGGACCGGCTTTGCCCAACCAAAATGGAAGAACAAAAGGCATATGGTACCGAACAAATCCATATGAGCCACAGGGTTTAAGCTCAATCTGCCGTTATAACGGGCAGTGGGATCCCCCATCTTATCGGCAATCCAGCCGTGGGCAAATTCGTGCACGGTAAGTGCAAGTAAAAGTCCGGGGACACTTAAAACAAGATTGATTATAAAATTGGTCAGTGTATTCATTTACATTTACCTCAAATAATATCGTTTCTTACGATATCCTCATAGGTTTCGCGTTTTACGGCAAGTTTTGATTTACCGCCCGACACCATAACAAGGGCTGGTCGGGGAATACGGTTATAATTACTTGCCATGGAATAGTTATATGCACCTGTGCTCATTATACACATAATATCGCCTTTTTTTGCAGATGGAAGATGGGCATTCTTGATCAAAATGTCTCCCGACTCACAGCATCTTCCGCAAAGGGTAACTGTTTCTTCAGGTCTGTCCCCTGCTCTGTTTGCAAGTACACCGTCATACTCTGCATCATACATTATATAACGTGGGTTATCAGCCATACCGCCGTCAACAGAAACGTATTTGCGGACACCGGGTATATCCTTAACCATTCCGATTGTATAAAGTGTGATACCTGCATCACCGACTATTGAACGGCCCGGTTCCATAAGGATACGGGGGAGTTTAAGACCTTTCTCTTCACAGATGGATTTCACAACACGGGAAACTGCCTCTATATAAGAATCGTATGCAATCGGTGCATCTCCCTCTACATATCTGATACCGAAACCACCGCCAAGGTTGAGTTCGGAAATCTCGATACCGAGCTTAGATTTTACCTCGGCAACAAAACCGAGCATAACTCTTGCCGCCTCTTCAAAGGGAGCAAGTTCAAAAATCTGTGAGCCGATATGACAATGAACACCAACAACCTCTACACCCTCCATTTGGGACGCGGTTTTTATAATATCTAGTGCTTCGCCGTTTTCAAGAGTAACACCAAACTTGGAATCTATTTGTCCTGTGCTGATGAATTCGTGAGTATGGGCATCAATACCCGGTTTGATTCTGAAAAGGATTTTGGCAACCTTGCCTTTTGAGATACAAAGTGTATTGAGTTCTGAAAGTTCGTCATAATTATCAACAACTATTCTGCCGACGCCCTCATCGAGAGCAAAGTTCAGTTCGTCAGTTGTTTTATTATTACCGTGAAAATATATGTTTTCGGGATTGAAACCTGCTTTTAATGCAGTATAAAGTTCGCCACCCGACACAACATCCACGCCAAGACCCTCTTCGGCAACTATCTTATACATATACATTACGGAAAGTGCCTTACTGGCATAGAGAGCCATACCGTTGCCGCCGTAGTACTTATCAATCGCATTCTTATAAGCACGTGCATTGGAGCGGATTACATCCTCATCCATAACGTACAAGGGGGTGCCGTACTGTGCTGCCAAATCAACACAATCACAGCCGCCTATCACAAGATGATTTCTATCATTAACTGTCAGGTTGTCGTGTCTAAACATAATTTTCTCCTTATAACATATTACATATACAAATTATAGCATTTTTTTCATGGATTGTCAAATAAAAAAGCCACTTCACGGCGGTGCATCTTAGGGAGAAGTCGGTTTTGAAAGGCAATTAACCGCAAACAGTTCATAAAAAATCCCGAAATACGTCAAGTATTACGGGATTTTTTCTTGTTCCTGTTTACGACAAAATTTCTCTTTCAAAACTGCTAGGCACCTTAAAACAAGAGGTTTTTAGTACAGAACGAGGCAAAAGTGCGAAGGAATCCTGACGGATTTCAAGTACTTTTAACGAAGTTATGTGCAAAAACATAAAGTTTTAAGGCGATTTATCCCTAAGATGCACCGCCGCAGGCGAAGTGGCTTTTTTGAAATTCAAATTATTATTTATACATAGGTCCGTAAGAAGCACATGCTCTGTAATCCTGTCCCTCTTTATCCATACCGAATGCATTCCATGCAGCAGGTCTGAAAATCTTATCCTCAGGTACGTTATGCATACATACGGGGATACGGAGCATTGAACAGAGTGTAATAAGGTCTGCACCGATATGACCATAACTGATTGCGCCGTGGTTAGCACCCCAGTTATTCATTACGTCATATGCAGTCTTGAATGCTCCCTCGCCTGTGCATCTGGGAGCAAACCATGTGCAGGGCCATGTGTAGTCTGTTCTCTTCCAGAGTGTATCGGAAACATCATCGGGAAGTCCGATTGTCCAACCCTCTGCAATCTGAAGAACGGGGCCAAGACCTTTAACAAGGTTAAGACGGATCATTGTAGCAGGCATTTCTGCTCTTGTCAAGAATCTTGATGAGAACCCGCCACCTCTGAAGTAACCGAGGTCAGCCATATTCCATGTGGTTGCTTTCATAACAGTATCGCAATCTGCCTCTGTCATTTCAAACCACTGTTTCATAACGCCATTACCGTTTTCATCCTTAACTTCGCCACAAGCATCAAGGCAACAAGCGCCTGAGTTAATAAGGTGGATAAAACCGTCTGCCTCTTTTGCCTTACCCTCAATATCATAACCTGCGGCTCTCTTAACTGCATCGCCACTCCAGTATGTTCTTACGTCAGCGAACATCTGAGGTCTGTTTGTAAGGAGTTTACCAAAGAGCATACCGATACTGTTAAGTACGTCATTCTCTGTTGCAAGGATATACGGTTCTCTTGCACCGTTCCAGTCAAAGGATGTATTGAGCATTGCCTCGGGGAAGTCGCAGTTTGGATAGAAGTCTGTCCACTGTCTCTGTCCCTGGAAACCTGCTGCAATAGCATTATGACCTACTTTTTCTTCTTCGCAACCCTCGGGGAGGTTGGGGTTACCGTTCATAAGGTCTTTGATGATGCACATCATCTTAACTACGAACTCAAACTGTTCTTCTTTCTTCTCTGCTGAAAGCTGAAGTTCTTCGGGGTTCTTGTCAAAGCCCATATTGCACTTCTCTTTTGCCCATTTGAGTGCTTTCTGATATTCGGCTTCGTCATAGATACCCTCTGTCATTCGTCTGATGATCTCTACCTCATCAACAGACTCAACACGCATACCAAGATATTCTTCGATAAAGTTTACGTCGATAATTGAACCGCCGATACCCATACAGATTGAACCAATCTGCAGGTATGACTTGCCACGCATTGTTGCTGCTGCAACTGCGGCACGGCCGAATCTCAAAAGCTTTTCTTCAACGTCTGCAGGAATTTTATCAGAATCGTTCACATCCTGAACGTCGTGGCCGTAAATACCGAATGCAGGAAGTCCTTTCTGTGCATGAGATGCTAAAACTGCCGCAAGGTAAACTGCACCGGGACGTTCTGTACCGTTAAAGCCCCAAACTGCCTTAATGGTATTCTTATCCATATCCATTGTTTCGGAACCGTAGCACCAGCAAGGTGTTACTGTAAGGGTAATATCTACCCCCTCTTTCTTGAACTTATCTGCACAAGCTGCTGCCTCTGCAACACGGCCGATAGTTGTATCAGCGATAACAACTTTTACGGGCTCACCGTTTGAATATTTGAGGTTTTCCTCAAACAGTTTCTTTGCGGCTTTCGCCATATTCATTGTCTGGTCTTCCAAGGATTCTCTTACTTTAAGAACACCTCTTCTGCCATCGATTGTAGGTCTTATACCTATAACGGGATAAGAACCGATTAATCTGCTCTCTGCCATATCATTCTACCTCCAGATATAATTGATTTCATTCCGCCGAAACGGAATGATAAAATATTACTTGATAATATCATTATACACTTGAAATTTATACAATACTTGTGTTATATTATAAAAAAGTATAATAATATTCATATTTTCGAGGTGCGATTTATGATATACAACGAACTGAAAGAAAGAGGTTCTGCATCACTCCCTATGGAGTTATACAAAATAGACGAAAACCACCCAAAATACGAGATGGCTTACCATTGGCACGGGGAGTTTGAAATAATCAGAATTATAAGCGGTACTCTCAAAATACAACTGAACCACCGAAGTTTCGATGCAACATCAGGAGATGTGGTTTTTGTAAACCCCGAAACGGTACATGGGGCAACACCTGAAAACTGCGTTTATGATTGTATTGTGCTCTCGCAGGAGTTACTTGCCACAGAGGACAGTATATGCAGTGGCTTCATATCCGAATTAACCGACAAAAACGCCGTAATAAAAGACCACTTCAAAAATACTGACGGAGAAATCATTGATGCGACAAACCGCCTCTTTGATGTGATGGACAGAGAGGGATGCTATTTTGAGGCGTTGGGTGCTCTGTACACGGTATTCGGTATTATCATAAGAGATAAATTATACGAGGCATCATCCGCGTTCCCGAACGTGAACATCGGGAAGAACACGAAACTTAAAAAAGTGTTCTCTTACATGAGGCAGAATTACGGAAGCCAGATTACATTAAAGCAGATATCGGCGGTGGCTGATATGAGCCCAAAATATTTTTGTTATTTCTTCAAGGAAATGACACAGAAAAGCCCTATGGCTTACCTTAACAATTACCGCATAGAAAGAGCCGCAGGGAAACTTATGTCAACGGACCTGACGGTTACTGACATTGCCTACGGCTGCGGCTTTAATGATTTGAGTTATTTTATAAAAACGTTCAAACTGATAAAGGGCATCTCCCCCAACAAATTCAGGAAGAAATACAACGTATAATTATTATTCTTTTAATTGATTGAAAAACACACCGAGGAGAAGTTCTACGGAACCGGTTGCTGCCACAACACACCACTGACTCGCAGTAAGAGGAACTGTTTTGAATATACCTGCAAAAAGAGGAATATACATAACCGTCATCGTGAGAAATGCAGAAAGCGCAACAGCACCCAAAAGATAAAGATTGTCTGTGATATTCACATTCAAAATACTTCCGCGTTCACTTTTGCATTCGAATGAATATAGCAATTCTGCAAAAATCAAAGTGGCAAAGGCAACAGACCGCGCCACAGACAAATCTCCCCACATATATCGGGCAAGAGCAAAAGAAAGCAATGCTTCGCCACCCATCAGGATTCCCGAAAGGACAATATTACTGCCAAGACCTTTTGAAAATATGCTCTCTCCGTCTTTTCGGGGGGAGCGTTTCATTATATCCTTTTCGGGGGTATCAACACCAAGTGCCAATGCAGGAAGTCCGTCGGTAACAAGATTGAGCCACAATATCTGTATGGGCACAAGTGGCATAGGCATTCCGCAGAATGCTGCCGCACCCATTAAGATTATCTCGCCGAGGTTACAGGAGAGCAGGTAGCGGATGAATTTTCGGATATTGGCGTAAATCACTCTGCCCTCTTCAACAGCAGAAATTATAGTAGAAAAATTGTCATCAAGGAGCACCATATCCGCAGATTGCTTTGCCACATCAGTACCGCACTTTCCCATAGCGATTCCTATATCCGCCTCTTTAAGTGATGGAGCATCGTTCACACCGTCTCCCGTCATAGCAACTATATTCTTACGGCGCTTGAATGCACGGACTATACGGAGTTTATGTTCGGGGGAAACACGGGCAAACACATTAGTCTTACCCACTGCATCGGCAAGTTCGTCATCATTCATGTTTTCAATATCTGCTCCCGTCAATGGCGTATTATTACCTCGGAAGCCAAGCTCATCTGCAATGGCCTCCGCAGTGTTTTTATGGTCGCCTGTTATCATAACGGGTGTGATACCTGCCTCATAACAATCAGCAACCGCCTTATACGCTTCTGCTCTTGGAGGATCGATCATCCCCTGAAGTCCCAGGAAGATAAGATTGCTTTCAATATCATCAGCATCGGACGTAATCGGTTTATATGCAAAACCGAGGACGCGGAGTGCCTTACCTGTCATATTATCATTGATTTTCATAACGCGGGATTTATCTGCAAAGTCCACTACACCTGATGCGGTGGATTTGCGATTGCACATATCTATTATCCTATCTGCCGCGCCTTTGACGAAAGCAATCTTTCCGCCTTTTCCGTCAGAGCACACTACGCTCATACATTTACGGACAGAGTCAAAAGGAATCTCGGAGATACGTTCATATGAGGAAAGTCGGCTTTTATCAGCAAAGGATTTATCTGTAAGGTTATATATAGCAACTTCTGTAGGATCGCCCGAAACCTCGCCATTACGGTAAGTGGAATTATTACAGAGATGACCACAGGAGAGAAGGCCCGAAAGAGAATCATTCCCATGAGGATTTACTTCTCTGCCGTTTACCGATATTGTTCCTGAATCGGAGATGTTTGCAACCTTACCGTCATAATAAATCTCCCTGACAGTCATCTTATTCTGTGTGAGTGTGCCTGTCTTATCAGTACATATAACATTAGTACATCCAAGAGTTTCAACTGCAGGTAATTTACGGATAAGAGCATTGCGCTTAAGCATACGGGCAACGCCTATGGTAAGGGAAACGGTTACAACGGCAGGAAGTCCTTCGGGGATTGCGGCAACGGCTAAACTGATTGCCGACATAAACATATCAAATGCCGTCTCTCCATGAAACATTCCTGCAATGAATATAAGTACACAAACAGCCGCACAGATAATAACAAGTTCCTTGCCTATCTTATTAAGATGCTTTTTAAGCGGTGTCTCCTCGGAAGTGGTATTTTCAAGCATATGGGCAATAGAACCCATCTTCGTTGACATACCTATAACATCTACACGCGCAGTTCCTCTGCCGGAGGTAACAGTTGTACCCATATAAAGGGAAGTATCTTTATGTATATCCTTTTCAACGGGAACGGATTCGCCTGTAAGTGGGGATTCATCAGTACAAAGACTATAGGACGTAAGAAGAGTACAATCAGCGCATATTCTATCCCCAGATTCAAGAACTACAATATCCCCCACTGTTACTTCCCGCGAGGGAACGGTAATCTCCTCTCCGTCCCGTATAACAACCGCCTTTGGAGAAGACAATTCGTTAAGCGCCTCTAAAGATTTCTCGGTCTTATACTCCTGAACAAATCCGAGAACGCCATTTACGAGGACTATTACCATAACAGTTATGGCATCGGAATATTCCCCTAATGCAGCAGAGAGCAACATTGCCGCAATAAGAGTCAGAGTAAGCACGTCCCTGAACTGTCCGAAAAACAAGGATACAGCCGATGTTTTCTTCGCCTTTGCAAGTTCGTTATACCCATAACGCAGTTGGTTCTTACGGGCTTCAGCAGATGTGAGTCCCGAATTTTCTGTTTTCATAAGTTTTACCTCCCAATATCATTAGTTTATAAATGTATATTGGGACAAGGTACAAGTTATGATAAAAAATTATTGACATTTAACTGAAAGAGTTATATAATTGTCTCAAACAGGGGAGCTGGTGTCAGCCGGCTGAGAGGGAGTAATCAACTCCGACCCTATAACCTGATGCGGGTAATGCCGCCGTAGGGAGTGAGAGATTGCTTTTATCGGCGGATTATCATTTGATGATAATCCGTTTTTTAATACATTTTTTCTCTCCCTTGAGATCAGAAAAAAATAAAAAAGGAGAGAAAAAAATGAAAATCAACCTCAAAGAATGCATGGAAAATGTAAGGACTAACACCCCACTCGTTCACAACATAACAAATTATGTTACCGTGAACGACTGCGCCAACATACTGTTGGCATGCGGAGCGTCCCCTATTATGTCGGATGACATCAATGACGTGGAGGACATAACCTCGATCTGTTCGGGACTAAACATCAACATCGGCACATTGAACGGCAACACAATACCGTCAATGTTTGCCGCAGGAAAAAAGGCAAACGAACTGTCCCACCCCGTACTCCTTGACCCCGTAGGTGCAGGGGCATCCAATATTCGGACGAAAACCTCTCTTGATCTGTTGAATCAGGTGCAGTTTACTGCTATAAGGGGCAATATATCGGAAATAAAAGTTCTCGCTTCGGGAAGCGGAAATACCCGTGGTGTGGATGCTGACATATCCGACACAGTAACGAAAGACAACATCAAAAGCGTTATTGAATTTGCAAAGGAATTTGCACGTAAAACAAATTCGATCATTGCGATAACAGGTGCAACCGACATAATAACAGACGGAGAAAAAGCCGTATGTGTATACAACGGCGATGCCGCAATGAGCAAAATCACAGGTACGGGTTGTCAGTTATCCGCTATGATGACTGCATATATCTGCGCTAATCCAGAAAATATTTTCGATGCTTGTTGCACGGCTGTAATTGCTATGGGAGTATGCGGAGAGATTGCAAAGAAACGAATGACTGAACAAGACGGAAATTCATCTTACAGAAATTACATAATCGACGCCATATACAATCTTGATTCTGAAACACTCGAAAGGTGGGCGCGTTATGAAATCTGTTAAAGATGCAATGATGTTATATGCCGTTACAGACAGAGCATGGACACAAGAAAAAAATCTCATCTCGCAAGTAGAGGAATCCTTAAAAGGCGGAGCAACCTGTATCCAGTTACGGGAAAAAGACCTTGATGAAGCATCATTCCTTGAAGAAGCAAATGCAATAAGAGATCTTTGTAATAATTACGGAGTGCTTTTTATTGTAAACGACAATATAAGCATAGCCATAAAATCAAAAGCAGACGGCATACACATAGGTCAGCACGATATGAACGCCACAAATGTAAGAAAAATCATAGGCAACAGTATGATTATGGGGGTTTCCGTTCAAACGGTTGAACAGGCATTAAAAGCCGAAGCCGACGGTGCGGATTATCTTGGTGTGGGTGCGGTTTTCCCCACAAGCACAAAAGACGATGCTGACAGCGTTGATTATGATACTCTTAAAGATATATGTTCTGCCGTGTCAATCCCTGTTGTGGCAATCGGCGGTATATGTTATGACAATATGCATTTGCTCTGCGGTAGCGGTATTGACGGAGTGGCGGTGGTAAGTGCAATATTTGCCCAAAAAGACATAACAGCCGCAACTGAAAAACTCCTGACAAAAGCGAGGGAGAGTTTTTTATGAAAACATCGCTTACAATAGCAGGAAGTGATTCTATAGGTGGTGCAGGAATTCAGGCAGATATCAAAACCATGATTTCAAACGGTGTATACGCAATGAGCGTAATCACTGCATTAACTGCACAAAACACTTTAGGTGTTCAGGGTATTGAGCCGATAAGTCCTGAATTTATAAAGATGCAGTTAGACAGTGTGTTTTCCGACATCGTACCCGACAGTATTAAAATAGGGATGGTACCCGACACACCGCAGATATTGGCTATTGCCGAAAGATTAAATCATTACAATGCAAAAAATATTGTGATAGATCCCGTAATGGTTGCAACAAGCGGTTCTGTTCTTACAAAAGAAACTGCAGTTGGTGTTATGAAAGAAAAGTTATTTCCACTCGCAACAGTTATAACTCCAAATATCCCCGAGGCGAAAGTTCTGTCGGGAATTGAAATAAAATCCGAAAAAGATATGGAAAACGCTGCACAGACACTTGGGAAAAGCGGGGATTTTGCGGTTTTAGTCAAAGGCGGACACGGGTTAAGTGATGCAAACGATGTTTTATACTGCAATGGTAAAACAAGGTGGTATAATGGTAAAAGGATTGACAATCACAATACACATGGTACGGGTTGCACTCTGTCAAGTGCTATCGCTTCAAATCTAGCAAAGGGATTGCAATTGGAAGATGCGGTTCTGAAAGCCAAAGAATACATATCCCATATCCTTAATGCTCAATTAAATCTCGGACACGGGAACGGTCCGCTAAATCACGGATTTTAATGAAAAAAGCAGATAGTTAACTATCTGCTTTTTTTCCGTAAACTACACGCTTGATACCTGCGTAATCGGTTTTGATTTTTATATCTGTAAAATGTTCTTTCATAAGTTCGGCAACATCATCTGCCTGTTTATGACCTACTTCAAAGGCAAGGACACCGCCATCTTTCAGGTAGAAATGAGCATTATCCGTAATAACTCGGTAAAAGTCAAGTCCGTCCTCTCCTCCATAAAGGGCAAGGTGGGGTTCATATTCGTCAACCGTTCTGTCAAGGGTTTTCATCTCATCTCCTGTTATATACGGAGGATTTGACACAACCATATCAAATTTACGGTTGATATGGGAAAGTTCATTTAATACATCAAGTTCGGCAAAAGAAACATTATCTACACTATGCATGTCTTTGTTTTTATTTGCTACATCAAGGGCGGGTATTGAAATATCGTAGCCCGTAACAGATGTATCAGGGCAGAATTTACCGATTGACACGGCGAGCGCACCTGAACCGGTACAAAAATCTGCGATATCCTTAAAGCCGTATTTTTTAATAAGTTCTATGGCAAGTTCTGCAAGGTGCTCCGTATCAGGACGGGGTATAAGGACATTGCTGTCTACATAAAAGTCCATAGACATAAATTCTTTATTACCCGTTATATACGCTACCGGCTCGTGATTTGCACGTCTGCTGACGACTTTGAAGAATGTTTCTTCATCGGATTTACTTACCTCTGCATCGGGGTTGAGTGCTAGATAAACATTATCTTCGCCGATTGCATGGCACAGTAAAACACGGGCATCAAGTGTGGGATTCTCCACACCTGATGCCCTTAAAATATCTAATGCTTTTAAGATGCAATCTCGAATTACCATTTATCGTCTTCCTTATTTTCGGGAATAACTGCTTTAAGTGCCGCAATAGCAACCTCAAGCTGTGATTCGTCGGGTTCTCTTGTTGTAAGTTTCTGCAACCACAAACCGGGTTTTGTAAGGATAGCAACGCATTTATTCTTACTGCGACCTGCAAACTTTATTATCTCATAAGATACACCTGCTACAACAGGGAGAAGAAGAAGTCGCAAACCGATACGCATAAACACGTTATCCCACTTAAGGAACGAGAAGAAGATGATACTTATAACCATTACTATAAGCAGGAAACTTGTTCCGCATCGGGGATGGAGACGCGAATACTTTGCCGCATTCTCGGGAGTGAGTTCCTCGCCATGTTCATAAGCAGCGATAGTCTTATGCTCCGCACCATGGTATTCAAACACTCTCTGAATATCTTTCATCCTTGAAACAAGAGCAAGATAGCCAAGGAATATAAGCATTCGCACACCGCCCTCTGCAAGATTTAAGAGAACGGGATTTGTGATATACCAATGAAGAAATCCGACTATAACTGTCGGTAGAAGCATAAAAAGGCCTATACCCATAAAAAGCGAAACCACAACTGCAAAGTAGATTGCAATATCCTTAATCTTATCACCGAATTTATCGTCAAGCCATTTTTCAAATTTAGAGGGTTCATATCCCTCCTCACCCTCTACATCATAAAATTCTGCAGAGAACATAAGGCATTTAACACCCACAACCATGGAACTCACAAAATTGATGACACCACGGACGATGGGAATCTTGGACAAAATATTTTTAGATGAAACTTTGACGGGTTTCTTATCTATTATTATCTCACCGTCAGATTTGCGGACTGCGGTAGCAAGTTCGTGAGGGCCTCTCATCATAACGCCCTCAAGCACTGCCTGACCGCCGATGCTAGTCTTATGAACGGCACAGTTTTCTTTATTACTCATAAACATTTCTCCTTAAAAGGGATTCATCAATTATGATTATACTCTCGTTTTTCAAAATAAGCAACAAATAAAATTAAATATTTACAAATTATTAAATAAATTTATCTTGTGCATTATTGAAAAAAGTGATAATATAAAAACATCACGAAGTATTATGCGAGGTTTTTATGAATAAAACGCGAAAAAAGCACATTTCATCTTTCCAGATAATTATTTTGGGTTTTGCTGCCACCATTCTTATAGGCACGATACTCTTGATGCTTCCCGTTTCTTCATCATCAGGAAACTATACTCCGTTTCTTGATGCTTTATTCACTGCCACTTCATCCGTTTGCGTTACAGGGCTTATAGTACATGATACCGCCACTTACTGGTCCGCCTTCGGGCAGGTCGTTATATTACTGCTTATACAAATCGGTGGTCTTGGAGTTATAACCACAGCAGTTGCTACAGTTATGATATCTGGCAGAAAGATTGGACTTATGCAAAGAAGCACAATGCAGGAAGCAATATCCGCTCCACAAGTTGGAGGGATTGTGAAATTAACAGGGTTTGTTCTCAAATCAACATTCATTATCGAACTGGTTGGTGCTGCAGTTATGTCTCCCGTATTCTGCAAAGAATTTGGAATAAGCGGTATATGGATGTCAATATTCCATTCCATATCTGCTTTCTGTAATGCCGGATTCGACCTAATGGGAACAAAAGCACCCTTCTCTTCCCTGACATCTTATGAAAGTAACATCACAATAAATGCAACAATAATGTTGCTCATTATATCGGGCGGTATAGGATTCATGGTGTGGAATGACATCAAAGACCACAAATTTCATATCAAAAAGTACCGGATGCAAAGCAAAGTCGTTCTCTCTGTAACACTTATGCTCATAATAACACCAGCGATATATTTTTATCTTTGTGAATTTCAGAATATGCCCTTAAAAGAGCGCATATTAAATTCTATATTCCAATCAGTAACACCGCGAACAGCCGGCTTTAACACAGCAGATTTAACGGCATTATCGCCTATCGGAATAGCGATAACAATTATTCTTATGCTTATCGGCGGTTCCCCCGGTTCTACTGCCGGAGGTATGAAAACTACGACAGTTGCTGTTCTTTTATTCTCAGCAACATCAGTTTTCAAGCATAAAAACTCTGCTGAATGTTTTGGAAGGCGAATTGATGATTCTGCAATAAAAAATGCGGCCGCAATAATGCTTCTGTATATTGTGTTGTTCATAGCAGGGGGGCTTATAATAAGCGGTATAGAAAATCTTCCCCTTATGAGTTGTCTTTTTGAATCTGCTTCAGCCATTGGAACGGTAGGTCTTACTCTCGGAATCACACCTTCTCTCGGAACGGTTTCAAGATTGATACTTATTGTATTAATGTTCATAGGTCGTGTAGGGGGATTGACCGTTATATTTGCCGCATTCAGCAGTCGTGTTCCTGATGTTTCAAAGAAACCTTTAGAAAAAATAACTGTCGGTTAGGAGAAAAACTTATGAAATCAATCTTACTTATAGGTCTTGGCAGATTTGGTAAACATATTGCCACAAAATTAAATGAACTGGGTCACGAAGTTATGGGCGCAGATAAAAATGAAACTCTGGTAAATGAAATACTGCCGTTAATTACCAACGCCCAAATTGGGGACAGCACCAACGAAGAATTTCTGCGTTCATTGGGCGTAAGCAATTATGATGTGTGCATAGTTGCTATCGGCGGAGATTTCCAGAGTTCTTTAGAAACCACTTCACTTCTCAAAGAACTTGGTGCAAAATTCGTAGTTGCCAGAGCCGAAAGAGATGTTCAGGAAAAATTCCTGCTGAGAAATGGTGCTGATGAGGTTATATATCCCGAAAAGCAAATTGCTTCCTGGGCTGCAATACGCTATACAGCGGATCATATACTCGATTATATAGAATTAGATGAAGATTACTCTATTTTTGAAGTTGCGATTCCAAAAAATTGGATCGGCAAAACTATAGCAGAAATCGACATCCGCAAGAAGTACAATATAAATATCCTGGCACTCAGATCAGGCGGAGAAATGAGTCTTACCATAAGCCCTGATACTATTTTAGACATCGGAAAAACCATGCTGGTACTTGGCGATTATGAAGACATTCAGAAATGTTTCCATATCTGATTAAATGAAAATACGGAGTTCATTCAAATAATGAACTCCGTATTTTTTATTCTCCTTTGAGAAATTCAAGATATTTTTTATATGCGTCCTCGGTTTTATTCTGACGGGGCACATAATAATGCTTATCCTTAAGTGTATCAGGAAGATACTGCTGCTTAACATAAGCATTTTTATATGCGTGGGGGTATTTATACTCTACTCCTCTGCCCATCTTCGCCGCACCAGAATAGTGAGCATCCTTAAGATGAAGTGGAACGCTTCCGCCCCTTCCCGCACGAATATCGGCAATAGCATCGTCTATAGCGCATATACCTGCATTGGATTTCGGCATACAGGAGAGCATTATAACAGCATCCGCAAGGGGAATTCGTGCCTCGGGAAGACCTAATTGCAATGCACTGTCCACACACGCTTTTGTGATTGCAATAGCGTTAGGGTAAGCAAGTCCCACATCCTCTGCGGCAATAACCATAAGACGTCTGCAGGCAGATATCAGATCTCCACCCTCAAGCAATCTTGCAAGATAATGCACAGCCGCATCAGGATCACTTCCGCGTATTGATTTCTGGAATGCGCTTACCACATCGTAATGGCTGTCCCCGTCTTTATCAAACATAAATGCCGATTTCTGTGTGGCATCACAAGCGGTTTCAATATCAACATTGAGCACAGCATCGTCTCTGTAGAGGCGCATCTTAACGCACATCTCAACAGCATTTAAGGATTTACGGACATCGCCACCTGCGGTATGAGCAATATGGATAATTGCATCCTCGGAAAAGTTAATCTGCTTATCGGGATAATCCTCCCTGATACATTCTATTCCTCTGCGTACTGCGTCTTCTATATCCTCCGCCTCTATGGGTTTGAACTCCACCACTGTGCTTCGGGAAAGTATAGCGTTATAAACATAAAAATACGGATTCTCCGTTGTACTTGCAATGAGGGTTATACTGCCATTCTCAATATATTCAAGAAGAGACTGCTGCTGTTTCTTATTGAAATTCTGAATCTCGTCAAGATACAGCAGAACACCGTTTCCTCCGTGGAGAGTGTCAAGTTCTGCAACGATATCTTTAATATCTTTAGTAGAGGCATTGGTGGCGTTCAGTTTATAAAAACTCTTACCACTTGCCTTTGCACATATATTGGCAACGGTTGTCTTTCCCGTTCCTGACGGGCCGTAAAATATCATATTGGGAATTTCACCGACACTTACGAGGTTAGTAAGTATCTTATCCTCGCCTATTATATGTTTCTGCCCCACCACATCATCAAGTGTCATAGGACGAATTCTGTCTGCAAGTGGATTTGACGCCATCAGGGTTCACCTCTTTCCAATAACAAAAAGAAACCGATGACGGTTTCTTTTTGGAATGATCAAAACAATATTATCTGTATAAGGGGTACTTATCGCAAAGAGCAGCAACTCTTGCACGGACTGCATCCTTATTACCCTCAAAATCGCTGATTGTAAGATAGATAAGGTCTGCAATCTCTGTCATATCCTCTTCCTTCATACCTCTTGATGTTACTGCAGGTGCACCGAGACGGAGACCGCTTGTAACAAAAGGAGATGCAGTTTCAAAAGGAATTGTATTCTTATTGGCTGTGATACCAACTTCGTCAAGCATCTTCTCTGCATCTTTACCTGTAACATTCATATTGCGCAGGTCAATAAGCATAAGGTGGTTATCTGTTCCGCCGGAAACAATCTTGAAACCCTTTGATTTAAGACCGTTTGCAAGTGCAGCGGCGTTCTTGACAACCTGTGTCTGGTATGCTTTGAATTCATCAGTAAGTGCTTCGCCGAAGCAAACTGCCTTTGCCGCGATGATATGCATCAGAGGTCCACCCTGAATACCGGGGAATACGGCTTTATTAATCATCTGCGCGTGTTCTGCCTTACAGAGGATCATGCCACCTCTTGGACCACGGAGTGTCTTATGTGTTGTAGTTGTAACAAAGTCTGCATAAGGAACGGGATTGGGATGAAGTCCTGCAGCAACAAGACCTGCAATATGAGCGATATCTACCATAAGATATGCCCCCACTTCCTTGGCAATTGCAGAGAATTTTTCAAAATCAAGTGTTCTGGAATATGCACTTGCACCTGCTACAATAAGTTTGGGCTTGCACTCAAGGGCAATCTCACGTACTTTATCATAATCGAGCATCTCTGTATCTTCCTCAACGCCGTAAGGAACGATATTGAAGTATTTACCTGACATATTAACAGGGCTTCCGTGAGAAAGGTGTCCGCCGTGAGAAAGGTTCATACCCATAACGGTATCTCCGGGCTGTAGGCAGGCAAAGAATACTGCCATATTTGCCTGTGCACCTGAGTGGGGCTGAACGTTAGCGTGTTCTGCACCGAAAATCTGTTTCGCTCTCTCAATAGCAAGAGTTTCAACAACGTCTACACATTCGCATCCGCCGTAATAACGCTTACCCGGATAACCCTCGGCATATTTATTTGTAAGAGGTGTTCCCATTGCCTCTATAACTGCATTACTTACAAAGTTTTCACTTGCAATAAGCTCAATCTTACTGCGCTGACGATTAACCTCCGCCTCTATGGCATCAGCAATCTGGGGATCTGCTTTTCTGATTTCTTCTGTACTGTACATCCTCGTAAAATTCCTTTCAAATTCATATTATATACATTATTATATACATATAACAGACATTTTTCAAGTGTTATTTTATTATTAAGGGTATTTATTGACATATCCTGTCCGAAATTATATAATAGTGCTGTATATCACTTGACACCGGAGGAACAATATGGCACGTATTTCCACATATGCCATCATACCATATATACTTGTATGCCTGACTTTCGGCACGGGTTATTCTGACCTTATCTTGATGTCTGTCGGGATATTCACAACAATAAACATATTACGAAGAAAAAGAATCAGAATCTCGGTTATATTAACTGTATTTACCGTAGCAGCATACTTAAACTGTATCAACACCTGTTATGTAAGCCACAATCCTATCTGCGGATTGGCAGGTAAAGAAATCACGCTCAAATGCGTTGTGGATGATATGCCGTCAATCGACAGTAAGTATATTAATTTTACGGCAAAAGCCGTCTCTGCAGAGATTGACGGAGAAACGGTATTCCTAGACGGAAAAGTATCCGTGTACACAGGCACGTCCGTGGCAATTCCAAAATACGGGGATTTAATGGAATTTGAAACGAGGATAAAACTCCCTTATGGCAAAATGAACGACGGCGGATTTGATTACAGAAACTACCTTAATTCGAAGGGCATAATTGCCGTATGTAACGCCAAAGACAACAGCATTAAGAATCACGGAAAATACGAGAATGTAAATTATCTTCTGTACAGTGTAAACTCATTGAGAACTGATCTTGCTGCAAAATGCGATGCTTATATGAGCAAGGAGGCAGCGTCATTTGCAAAAGCATTTGTGCTCGGTTACAAAGGCGATATGTCTGAGGATACAAAAAACAATCTCGCTGATGCAGGTCTCTCTCATATAGTAGCAGTATCGGGATTACATCTGTCTATCATGATAACCATCATCAATCTGCTGATCAGCAAGTTGAAATCAAAAAGGCGCGTATACATAATACCCGCCATAAACATAGTGTGCTCTGTGTTTATAGCAGCATTCACAGGGTTCTCTCCCTCTGTTATAAGGGCGGCTCTTATGCTTATAATTTCAAATAGTGCCGCACTCGTGAGAAGAGAAAATGATTCTCTGCAATCCCTTTCTTTTGCGCTGCTTATAATTCTGCTCATAAACCCCATGGCAGTACACGACGTAGGGCTTGTTCTGTCCGCATCAGCAACTCTCGGCATAATCCTACTCAGTAAAAGAATAAGAAGCAAACTCGGACACGGAAGAAAATTCAGATTTATACGGGAAACACTTGCAGTAACCCTGTCAGCACAAATCTTCACATTACCCGTAATGGTGATATATTTCAATTCCTTTTCCCTGTACTCAGCCATAATAAACATATTGATAGTTCCAATGTTGCCATACCTTATGGTGCTCATACTATTATTTCTGATATGTCCCATAATACCCGTATGCCAATTCCTGGCAAACGGAATTTGGTTATGGGTATCTTTTATACTGAAAGTATCAGAGTTTACCGCTTCAATACCCTTTGCGCGGGTATGCATCGGATTCGCAAAGTTCAGCTATATAATAATATTACTGTTCTGTGCCGCATGGTTTATACGAAAAACAGTTTCAACGGTTTCAGCAAAAAGAAATATATTATATCTTGCAGTTTCATGCATCTCCGTTATACTCATACTCTTTCAGCCGACAGGAAAAGATGTTAAAATAACAGCAATAAACACAGGTTATGCTGACTGTACGCTTATACAATTACCAAAAGGTCGCACAATGCTTATAGACAGCGGTAAAACAGTTCCTTCCGAATCATCCGAAAGGATTATAATTCCTTACCTCCTGCAAAACGGAGTACACAGGATAGATTATGCCGTTATATCAAAATTTACATCAAACAATGTTGACGGAATGATGTCTATGGCAGAGGATTTTGATGTGGGATGCATAATTGTTCCACGGTATATCCCCAGCGAAAATGAAAGCCAGGCAAACAAAATTTTCGATTTCTGCAGAGAAAATGACATTCCTCTCTACATGATGGACGAAGGCAATACATTCTCCCCTTCCCCGGGAGTAAATATAACTGTGCATTCGCCGAAAAACGGATATACATACGACGCCAATAACGGTTCTCTCGTTTTCAAATTATCGGCTTACGGAAAATCTGTACTGTTCACAGGAGATATTGATAACCGTTCAAGAGGAGTTCTCGCGGAGTTTAATCCCGATATTGAATCAGACATATTAAAAATCCCAAGGCACGGGTCATCCTCAAAAGCGGACGAAGAATTCCTGACGGCGACAAATCCGAAAATCGCATATATATTTACAAGCAACAACGACCAATACATCAAACAAAGAGAAAACACATTGGAATTGCTCTCGGAAAAAGGTATAGTTACATTCGAAACCAACATCAAGGGAACATTGAAATTTACAATAAAACCGGACGGAAACATTTACACAGATTAAAGGAGTGAGGTCATTGCAGAGCATAAAACAACAGATAAAAGATAAGTCTGTTCAGGGTGCATATCTCATATACGGTGAAGAAGATTATCTCAAAGATTTTTATACGAATCGTATAGTTGAATTATGCACCGAAGAAGGACCTGTGGAATTTAACTGCATGAAAGTAAACACCGACAAAATCGACCTCGACAGCATTGCAGAATTTACAGTTTCCACGCCGTTTATGGCGGACAAGAAAATACTCGTTATCAAAAACAGCGGAATATTTGCAAAGGCAAACGATGCGGTTAAAAAATTCTGGGTTGAAACGCTCGAAACTCTTCCCGACTATCTTGTGATTGTATTCTGTGAAAGCAATGTGGACAAGCGAAGTGCCATATACAAAGCAATGGCAAAGAGTCATACCATTGAAGAATTTCCGTTAAGTTCTGAAGCCGACCTTATCAACTGGTTTGCAAGGGTTCTCAAAAGCGGAAACAAGATGATGACAAAAGACGACATCGCATTTGTCATAGAAAACGTGGGACGGAATATGTATTTATTAAAGAGTGAAGCGGATAAGCTTATATCATTCACGTACAACAAGCCCGAACTTATTTCCCACGAAGACATTGAAGCGTGTATATGCAAGTCCCTTGAGGGCAAGATATTTGAACTCATTGACAACATAATAAAAGGCGACAGAGCAAAAGTTATAAACGGAATAAACGACCTTAAAACATTAAGGGAACAACCCGTAATGATTGTTGTATTGATTGCACGTCAGTTTACTCTTATGAGAAGAGTTAAGGCATATTCGCAGCTGCCGTTTTCTACTATTGTGCAAAAAACAAAGCAGAAAGAGTTCGTGATCAAAAAAGCATCGGGAAATGCAAAACGTTTTACAGACGAAGAACTTGACAATGCAATATTTATGTGCAACAAGGCAGACGAATCCATAAAATCAGGTGCAAAAGAGGCGTGGCTGACAGTAGAACAACTTGCCATATCCCTTATGCCTGAAAAACGGTAACACATATGAATACTATAATCGCAATATGCCCTTTCTGCAGAAATTACATCAAAGCAGATCCGGTTACCAAAGCAAACACTCATTCGGTATACAGCGCAGACGATGTATCAAAGATTCTAAAGAACACGGAAAACAAAATAACATGCGACAGGTGTGGCAAGGAGTTTTATCACGAGCACTGCTGCAGAATAGTAAATGCAGGAAAGGGCTACGTTATTTTATCGTTACCGCAGATTTCAGATAATCCACCAACGGTAAAAGCCGCACTATACCAATTGCTCAGAAAAGAAAACTTCCGGTTCAGATACGTAAGAGAATTCTTACTCCTTACAGAAAAAGTAAGGATATTCGAACACGGTCTTGACGACAGGGTGATAGAACTTATAAAATACAATTGTGTTCCCGACTCCGGGGACAACAAAATCATACTTACGGGCATAGACGAAAACTCCATGACATTTACCGTATATGACGGATATGATACACCTCTTTCATCCCACAGGGTAAACAAAGATGCTTACCATACATATCGCAAAGAGTTAAAAGACGAAATAATAACAAACACAACCGTTCAATGGATGGAGATTAACCTCCGTTGGGCAGAAAAATACACGAAGGAGAATCTTAAACCATGAAAAACGCTATAGTCGGTCAGTCAGGCGGACCTACCGCCGCAATAAATGCTACATTGGCAGGTGTAATAGTGGGTGCTCTTAATTCAAAGGAAATCGGCACTCTTTACGGTGCAGTTCACGGTATAGACGGTCTGCTCAAAGAAGAGATTATAAACTTAAATGAAATCTTTGAAGATAGAGATAATATCGAACTGCTCAAAGTTACACCATCATCATATCTTGGTTCCTGCAGATATAAACTGAAAGAAGAACAGGTTGACGACGTTTTCCGTGTATTTGAAAAGTACAATATCGGTTACTTCTTCTACATAGGCGGAAACGACTCCATGGATACTGTTTCCAAACTTTCCGCAAAAGCAGAAGAATACGGGGTTAAGGTTATTGGTGTGCCCAAAACCATTGACAACGATTTATATGCTACCGACCATTGCCCAGGTTTCGGAAGTGCAGCAAAGTACATTGCCACATCTGTTATGGAGGTTACGAGAGATTGCACCTGTTACGATCTGGACTCTGTAACGATAATTGAAATAATGGGCAGAAATGCCGGTTGGCTCACAGCAGCATCAGCACTCGCTCGTTGCAACGGAAACACTACTCCCGATCTTATATATCTTCCCGAAAAACCATTTTCTGTGGAAAAGTTTATAGAAGATGTTAAGGGCAAGATTGCAGAAAAGCACAGTATAGTAGTTGCTATATCCGAGGGTATAAGAGACGAGGAAGGTAATTACATTGCAGAACAGACTGCCTCATTCAAAAACGATTCTTTCGGTCATGGTCAGCTGGGCGGTGCAGGAAAAACACTGGAGAGCATCGTTAAAAATACTCTCAAATGCAAAGCACGTTCTATAGAAGTAAACTTACTGCAGAGATGTGCGGCTCACCTGCTCTCAAAGACAGACATCGACCTCTCCGTAGAAATAGGTAACGAAGCTGTTAAATGCGCAACAGCCGGTAAAAGTTGCATTATGATGGCATACAAGCACATGGGATACGAACCATTCGCTACAGAAATTGTGCCTGTTGACATCAATGGGATAGCAAATGCAGAAAACAAAGTTCCCGATGAATACATAAATGCAGAGGGCAACGATATAACTGACGAATTTATCAGATACGCTCTGCCCCTTATTCAGGGAGAAATCATTGTTCCTATGAAGAACGGTTTACCTGTTCAGCTTATCAGGAAGGAAGATTAGATGAAAAGATTATTATCTATTATACTGATAATACTCATGATAACACCTTGCATATCCGCATATGCAGAGGAAGAAAAAGAAATGCGCGGTGTATGGTTCTCATATGAGGATTACGCAAAGCAACTCGGTTCTCTTACAGAAAATGAATACAGAGAAAAAGCTGACGAGATATGCAAAAATATTGCATCAAGCGGATTTAACACAATAATCTTTCACGTAAGGGCATTCTCCGACGCTTTTTACAATTCATCGTATTTTACGTATTCAAAGTATGTTTGCGGAGAAGCGGGGGTGGCACCCGGTTATGATCCATTAGCCATTATGTGCGATATTGCTCACGAAAACAGTTTGGAACTCCATGCCTGGATTAATCCCTATCGAATAGGCGCTCCATCAAACGTTACAGAGAGTTCCGTTGCCTATGCCTGGAAGATGCAATACGGCGACGAAAGAGTATGCGAAGTTGACGGAAAATGGTATTACAACCCTGCAAGTGAAGAAGTAAGACAATATATAGTCGAGGGTGTTCGTGAGATAGTTCAGAATTATCCCGTTGACGGAATACACTTTGATGACTACTTCTACCCTACCACTGACGAGAATTTTGACAAAGATTCTTACGAGGCATCGGGAACATCACTTACGCTTAACGAATGGCGAATTGAAAATGTCAACTTGCTAATTAAGAAAACTTATGATAGTATTAAAGAGATAAATCCCAATGTAGTATTTGGAATAAGCCCCAACGCAGACATAGAGAAGAATTATTCGGATTATTATGCAGATGTCCGCAGATGGGGTAGCGAAGGTGGATATGTAGATTATCTCACTCCGCAGATTTATTTCGGATACAAAAACTCCACAATGCCTTTTGACCGTGTCCTTGAAAAATGGGAAAGTTTATGCACAGTTCCTGACCTTTACATAGGCCTTGCTATATACAAAGCAGGTAAAGAAGACAAATGGGCGGGAGAAGGCAAAGGCGAGTGGATTGAAAACAGCAATCTCTGTGCAAGACAGATTGAGGATATAAGAAAATCGGGTAAAGCAAAGGGATTTATGCTATTTACCTATTCCTCAATATACAGCGAAGATACCACGGAAAATGCAAAAGCGGAACTTACCGCAATAGAGGCACTTACAAAACCGAGTGTTAACAAAACACCAAGTATAATACAAAAAGGTTCAGTATTGGAAGCGTTTATAAATATGCTGAAAGCATTATTCAATATATTCAAGTAATTTGAAGGAGGATATACAAATGAAAATTGATACAAAACTTCTGCACGAAGGTTACAAACCATCAAAGGGCGATCCCAGACAGATGCCCGTATACCAGAGCACCACATTCAAGTACGACACAAGCGACGAGATGGGCAAACTCTTTGACCTTGAGGCAGATGGTTATTTCTATACACGACTGCAGAATCCCACAAACGATATGGTTGCCGCAAGAATCTGCTCACTTGAAGGTGGTGTTGCCGCTATGCTCACATCTTCAGGTCAGGCGGCTAACTTCTATGCAATATTCAACATCTGTGAATCAGGCGACCACTTTATCGCTTCATCTGCTATCTACGGTGGAACATACAACCTCTTCGGAGTTACTATGAAGAAGATGGGAATCGAGTGCACATTCGTTGACCAGAATCTCCCCGAAGAAGAACTTGCAAAATACTTCAAACCCAACACAAAGGCGGTGTTCGGTGAGACTGTTACAAATCCCACAGTATCAGTTCTTGACCTTGAGAAGTTTGCGCGTCTTGCACATTCTCACGGTGTTCCTTTCATCGTTGACAACACATTTGCAACTCCTGTAAATTGCCGTCCCTTTGAATGGGGTGCAGACATCGTTACACACTCTACAACAAAATACATGGACGGTCATGCAGTAGGTGTTGGTGGCTGCATCGTAGACAGTGGCAACTTTGACTGGATGGCTCACGCTGACAAATATCCCGGTCTCACAACTCCCGATGATTCATATCACGGAATCACTTATGCAGAGAAATTCGGCAAGGGTGCATACATCACAAAGGCAACTGCACAGCTTATGAGAGATTTTGGTTCTATTCAGTCTCCCCAGAATGCTTTTTACCTGAACCTCGGTCTTGAAACACTTTCACTCCGTATGGCAAGACATTGCAGCAATGCCCAGGCAGTCGCAGAGTTTCTCAACGCAAACGACAAGATCGCATGGGTACACTATTCAGGTCTTGAAAACGACGAGTACCACGAACTTGCAAAGAAATATCTTCCCAACGGTTCCTGCGGTGTTCTCTGCTTCGGTGTTAAAGGCGGAAGAGAAGCATCTATCAAGTTTATGGACAGCTTAAAAGTTGCCTCTATTGCTACTCACGTTGCTGACTCCAAGACTTGTCTCCTCCACCCTGCAAGTCATACTCACAGACAGTTGACTGACGAGCAACTTATCGAGGCGGGTATTTCCCCCGATCTCATCAGATTCTCCTGCGGGATTGAAGATACACAGGACATCATTGACGATATCAAACAGGCACTCGACCAGATTTGATGAAATAATTTGAAAAATCTTGAAAAAAAGGTTTGACATACCGTATTTGTTGTGGTATACTTGTACGGTAACCGCATGGATTGGGTTCGGAAATCTCATATAATGAGTACCCATTTTCAGCGAGATTGGTTAGGGAGGTGCAAAAGATGTACGCTATTATTGAAACAGGCGGCAAACAGTACAAAGTATCTGAGGGTGATGTTGTTTACATCGAGAAACTCGCAGTTGCTGAAGGTGATGCTGTTAAGTTTGACAAGGTTTTAGCTGTTGGCGGTGAGAAAGCCGTTATCGGTACACCTGTTGTTGACGGTGCCAGTGTTGACGCAAAAGTTTTGGCTCAGGGCAAGGGCAAGAAAGTTATCGTTTTCAAGTATAAGCCCAAAAAAGGTTCCAAGTCAAAGCAGGGCCACAGACAGCCCTTTACAAAAGTTCAGATCGAAAAGATCAACGCGTAATCTATGATTAAGGTTGAACTTAAAACAAAAAGCGGTAATATTGTAAGCGGTACTATCTCGGGACATGCTGAGTTTGCTGAATCAAACGACATTGTGTGTGCATCCGTATCTGCTGTATCATTTGCAATACTTAACGGCATAGAAAATGTTTTGAATATCCCCTTTGGTTACGAAACCAGAGACGGATACCTCTACTTCACAATGCCTGATGATTTAGATCCGCTTAAAGCAGATAAAGTAAGCGATATGCTTGAAACTCTTTATCTCTATCTTATTGAACTTGAAAATCAGTACAAAGAAAATATCAAGGTTACCAAAACGGAGGTGTAACGAATGTTTAAGTTAGATTTACAGCTCTTTGCTCATAAAAAGGGTATGGGTTCTACAAAGAACGGCCGCGACAGTGAGTCAAAACGTCTTGGCGCTAAGAAAGGCGACGGTCAGTATGTAGTAGCCGGTAACATCCTGGTAAGACAGCGTGGTACAAAAATTCACCCCGGTGTGAATGTTAAGAGAGGCAGCGACGATACTCTCTTCGCCCTTGTTGATGGCAAAGTTAAATTTGAAAGACTGGGACGCGACAAAAAACAGGTTAGCGTTTACGAAGTCGTACAATAATCAATTTTGTTTATTAAACTCCCGGATTTAACCTGTCCGGGAGTTTTGATTTTTGCATACAATATATCTTAGCCGAAAGAGAATAATCCGAACCACGATTTTCAAAGGCGGATTTTCGATTTCGCTTTGTTAAAATACTCGGTAATCCGTCAAGGATTACCTGCGTTTTTGCCTCGTGCAACCAAAAATCCGCACTTTGAAAATTCCTTGACCTTAAACGGATGGAATTTTGAGGAGATTTTGGCGCAGAAGACGCCGCA
>JAFVUE010000007.1 GCA_017502845.1 Clostridia bacterium
ATATGCTTTTAGTTGAGGTGGATGACCAATCAAAAGTACATATTAAGATAATGGACGTTGTTGCAGGAGAATTTTTCGAAGAAGAATATCTTGTAGAAAATGTTTCCGATAAGAGAAAATATAAATACACTCTGCAGAGAGTTGCAAATGCTCCCATACCTTATTTTGGCGAGGACGCAGAGGTTTCCGTTTCCGAAACAGAAAACGGATTATCCATTTCGTTTCCACGTGCATTTTGCGATGAGGAAAGAGTCTTTGAATACACCGTGTGTATAGAGGATTCAAAAGGCAATGTTATAGCTCAGAAGAGTATGGCTTCGGACTATCCCTGTTTTAAGCAGATGGACGCCTACACCGTAACAATGGATAAGGCAGAGGATGCCGCAACCGTAGTTGTATATGCAGTTGGATTCTGGGATAATTATTCCGTACCCATAAATTCACAAATAAAATGACAAAAAAGGCGCTTAAAAGCGTCTTTTTTTATCCAAAAACCTTGCAAAATTATGCGAATTATACGAAAAACCTCCTAATTCGATAAAATTACAAAAAAAATATTGAAATTTGATAATTTTAATAATATAATTAGAGTTACTATGATAAAGGGAGGGATAGGCGAAATGCATAATTATCATCTGATTGAGTTTAAGAACGTCAGTAAAACTTTTGACACCACGGAGGCATTAAGCAACATTAATCTGTATGTAGATGAAAATGAGTTTTTAACTCTTTTGGGCCCGTCAGGATGTGGCAAATCTACGTTGCTTCGTATTATTGCGGGTTTTGAATTACCCACCGAAGGTCAGCTTTTGTTTGAAGGACAGGATCTGACAGTCATTCCCCCTTATAAGCGCAAGGTAAATACTGTTTTCCAGAAGTATGCGCTTTTCCCCCACCTGAATGTTTATGATAATATTGCATTCGGTATGAGAATACAGAAAAAGACGGAGAAAGAGATAGAGTACGAGGTAGGCAGAGTACTTGAACTCGTTAACCTTAAAGGTTTTGACAAACGAAGTGTTGACTCTCTTTCAGGCGGTCAGCAGCAGAGAATTGCCATTGCACGGGCTATTGTAAATAAACCCCATGTGCTTTTGCTGGATGAACCTCTTGCGGCACTTGACCTTAAACTTCGTAAGGATATGCAGATAGAACTTAAGAATATGCAGAGGGAACTTGGTGTTACATTCATATACGTAACACACGATCAGGAGGAAGCCCTCAGTATGTCTGATACTATTGTTGTTATGAACGAAGGTAAGATTCAGCAGATAGGTGCTCCCTGTGATATATATAATGAACCGAAGAACGCATTCGTTGCAGACTTTATCGGCGAGAGTAATATTATCGACGGTGTTATGCTTGAGAACTATAAGGCGAGGTTTTCAGGTCATACCTTCCAGTGCCTTGATAAAGGTTTTGCAGAGGGCGAACCTGTTGATGTTGTAGTACGTCCCGAGGATGTTGATATAGTTCCCGTTAATAATGGTATGCTTTCCGGTAATGTTACTCAAGTTACATTTATGGGAGTGCACAATGAGATTATCGTAGATATCGGTGGCTTCAAATGGATGATACAGACAACAGATTCCGTAAATGTGGGCGAGAGAATCGGCATCTCACTTGATCCCGATGCTATTCATATTATGAAAAAATCCGAATATTCAGGTATGTTCGGCGATTATTCTTCATATTCCAACGAACTGGATGAACTCTCTGATCCGGGGAGGGAAGAATAATAATGAAAAAAACTGAACCAATCAGCAGAAAAGGCGGATTCGGCATTTCGCTGATGCCCTATTCTGCATGGTCGCTTCTTTTCGTTATAGTACCGCTCATTTTTGTGGCATATTATGCTTTTACAGATGACAATTTTCGTTTTACCACGGAAAATATTACCCGTTTCTTTACGGCGACAAGCGCTGTTGAGGGGGATAACGGTACTGTGAGCGAAGTGAAAACGTATGTGGTTATATTTATGCGTTCGTTAAAACTTGCGGCCATTTCCACAGTAATATGCCTTGTGATGGGCTATCCACTTGCGTATATTATGTCAAGGGCAAAGCCCAGAGCACAAAAGATGCTCGTTACTCTTATTATGATTCCTATGTGGATGAACTTCCTTATCCGCACTTATGCATGGATGACAATTTTGCAGGACACAGGAATATTCAACAGTATTCTTTCGTGTGTAGGACTTGGTCCTGCACGTATTATCGGAACGGAGACAGCAGTTGTGATAGGAATGGTGTATGACTATTTCCCCTATATGGTGCTGCCTATCTATTCTATAATGACGAAAATGGATGTAAAACTCTTCGAAGCTGCCAGAGACCTGGGTTGTAACAGCTTTGGCGTTTTGAAGCGCGTTATTTTTCCGTTGAGTTTGCCCGGCGTACTGTCCGGCATCAATATGGTTCTTATCCCGTCAGTAAGCACTTTCTATATCTCACAAAAACTCGGTAACGGAAAGTTCTTTTTGATAGGTGATGCTATAGAGGGCCAGTATATTGCAAATAATCTTCACTTCGCAGCTGCCATTGCCTTTATTCTGATGGTAATATTGCTGGTGTTTATGGGACTCATTAAATATTTTGCGGCAAAATTTGTTTATGGGGGTGAGTGATACGAAACTTTCTTCTAAAATTTATACTGCACTTGTATTCGCGTTTCTGTTTGCTCCCATAGTTATACTTCTTGTGTTTTCTTTTAATGAATCCAAGAGCTTGTCTGTTTTTTCAGGGTTTTCGCTTAAGTGGTATAAGGAACTGTTTAACGACAGAATAACTTTAGAAGCACTTAAAAATTCTATTGTCCTTGCAATTTCTGCAACTGCAATATCCACCGTTATGGGTACTGCGGCAGCAATCGGTATTAACCGTTTGCGCAACAAGTGGCATAAGGCGGCAATGAATACAGTTACCAATATTCCTATGGTAAACCCCGATATTATAACAGGTATTTCAATGATGTTGGTTTTCGTATTTGTGGGACGTCTTTTTGGTGCGGCAACGAGTTTGAATTTTGGTACATTGCTTATAGCCCATGTTACATTCTGTACGCCATATGTTATACTTCAGGTGTTGCCTAAACTCCGACAGATGGACAGTGCGTTGATTGAAGCGGCACAGGATTTGGGTTGCACAGCCACACGTGCATTTTTCAAGGTTACCTTGCCAACTATTCTTCCGGGAGTTATAACCGGCGCGATAATGGCGTTTACTCTGTCTCTTGATGATTTTGTAATCAGTTATTTTACATCCGGTCCCGATATGCAGACTCTTCCCATACACATTTATTCTATGACGAAGAAAACTGTTACTCCCAAGATGTATGCTCTTGCGACCATTATATTTTTTGTTACACTTGCACTTTTGGTGCTCAATAACCTTACAGACAGTGATGATGACAATAATATCCGTAAGAACGGTAAGAATGTCAATAAAACATCATCGCTTAAAAGCAGACAACTTAAAAAGAGAGTCTTTGCTCTGTTTGTAGTTGTAGTGATCCTTGTCAGCATGTGCCTTACCTGCACAATAGGGGAGAAGGAACTTGTCCTCAATGTATATAACTGGGGCGAATACATCTCCGACGGCAGTGAAGACACTTATGATACCATAAAAGAATTTGAAATATGGTATGAGAAAACCTATGGCAAGAAAGTAAGGGTAAATTACACCACATTTTCGTCCAATGAGGATATGTACAGTAAGATATCAAGCGGTGCAGTAAGTTATGATGTTATTATCCCTTCCGACTATATGATTGCGCGTATGGCGAATGAAGGTATGCTTCTCCCTCTGAATTATGATAACATCCCCAACTATCAGTATATTGATGAGGACTTCAAGCACCTGTATTACGATCCTCAGGGACAGTATACAGTTCCCTATGCTTATGGCGTTATCGGTATCATATACAACGCCAATGTCGTTGACCCTGCCGATGCCAAAGATTGGGATCTTATGTGGAACGAGAAGTATGCCAATAACATTCTTCAGTTCAATAACTCCCGCGATGCTTACGGCGTTGCTATGTATAAGCTTGGTCTTGATGTAAATTCCACCGATAAAGCAACATGGGATGAAGCCCATCAGGAACTGCTTATTCAGAGACCGCTTGTAAAGAGTTACGTTATGGATGAGATATATAATATGATGGAATCCGGTGAAGCGGCAATCGGCGCATACTATGCGGGAGACTATTTCACAATGGTTGATGCCCAGGCAGAGGATGTTGATCTTCAGTTCTACTATCCTGAACGCACTAACTATTACGTTGATGCTATGTGCATCCCATCTTGTTGTGAGAATAAGGAACTTGCAGAGATATTCATTAACTTTATGCTTTCTGAGGACGCGGCAGTTGCAAATGCAGAGTATACTTATTATGCATCGCCTAACCGCATTGTTTATGAGAACGAAACCTATATAGAAAATATGGGCGAAGAAGTCATGGATATTCTCTACAGACATTCGGGTAATTTTGCAGAAAATTACGAGAAAAATGCATATCGCAGTTTGTCTCCGGAAATGCTTGACTATATAAACAGTAAGTGGGAGACGCTAAAAATCAATTAAAGCCCTTGAAAAACCTCAAAAAGTGCCCTGTGTTTTGGGCAAACTGTGTAATAAAATCTGGTTTTTTTGGGAAAAAGCAACAAAATGAAAAGTTTGTTGCAAAAATGATTGAAATATCGGAATTTATTTGATATAATCAAGTTATTCCGTAGTATTTATATTATCAGGAGGTAATGTTAAAATGAAAAAAAGTGATTTGATCGCAAAAATCGCAGACAAAGCAGGAATGACAAAGAAAGACGCTGAGAAAGGTTTGAACGCTTTCATCGAAACAGTTACAGAAGCACTCAAAGCTGATGACAAAATCGCTCTCGTTGGCTTCGGTACATTCGAAACAAAGAAACGTGCAGCTAGAAAGGGTAAGAACCCCAGAACTGGCGAAATCATCAACATTCCCGCAGCTAAAGTACCTGCTTTCAAAGTAGGCCAGGGTTTGAAGAACGCAGTTAAATAATTAAACCACAACTTAATAAAAGGGCCTTGCTTTGATTTCAGAGCAAGGTTTTTTTATTAGCGGCAGAAGAGACCTTGTGCCGCTAATAAAAAAATCAACCAGATTATATCAATATAAGGAAAGAGGTATGTGTTATGAGTACAATAGGTTTTATCGGTGCCGGTAATATGGGTGGTTCCATCATTTCCGGTATGGTTATAAGAGGCGGAGTAAATGCAGAGGATGTTTATGTAACTGATCCCCGTGTTGCAGATGATATTAAAGCACTTGGTGTAAATGTTTGTGAGCTTGAAGACACAGTAAGAAAATCTGATTATATCGTTCTTGCGGTTAAACCCAATATTATGGGAGATGTACTTGATAAGATTTCCAAGATAACACAGACAGACGATAAAGTGTTTATCACAATAGCTGCAGGTATCGATATTGCATATATGAAACTTGGTATTGGTAAGAAGAAAAAGATTGTGCGCGTTATGCCTAACCTTCCTATGAGCGTAGGCGAGGGTATGTCTGTTATCTGCAGTAGTGATGAGGTTGAGGAGAATGAACTTGCCGCAGCAGTCAAGATTTTTTCATGCGTAGGTAAGACTGCTGTTTCTGCTAATGAAGATATGATTGATAAATGTATTGCAATCAACGGCAGCGCACCTGCTTATGTGTTTATGTTCATTGAGGCACTTGCCGACGGTGCGGTCAAGAACGGTGTTCCGAGAAAGGATGCTTATGAACTTGCTGCACAGACAGTTCTCGGTTCTGCCAAGATGGTGCTTGATTCCGGCAAACATCCCGGTGTGCTGAAAGATATGGTTTGCTCACCCGGTGGTACAACTATTGAAGCAGTTTGCTCACTTGAGGCAGACGGTTTCAGAAATGCAGTTATAAATGCAGTTGAGGCATGTACGAAGAAAGCCGAGGCAATGAAAACTGATATCAGTAAAAAATAAGTAATTAAATATCCCCCTTCCTCATATGCTTTATTAACTTGAGGACAAGGGGGATTTTTAACTGAAAAGATCGGGTATATTAAGGAAACATATTGCTGATAACCGTGTAAAGTATATTTGCGGCATAATTTTGTTTGTGGCCGGTATAGTCTGGGGATGTATTGCCATGTCAAAACTCCCCACCGAAGATGTATCATCACTTGCCGCTTTTTTTACATCCTCGGCAGAACAGGGAAGAGGCGCTGCATTTGTATCTGTGTACAAGCGTTGCCTTTTGGATAATCTTAAGATTATAGTTGTCTTCTTTATATTATCCCTTACGCTGTACACCTGTTGGCTCTGCTATGCACTTCCGTTGCTGAAGGGTTTTACGGCAGGATTTACAGCAATGTTTCTTATAAAGAATTATGGTGTGCACGGTTTGGTCTATACACTTCTTGGTATATTGCCGTCATCACTTATTCAGATTCTTGTCCGTGTATTTGCAACTGTTGTTTGCATCAACTTTTCCCATGACCGTATGAAACGAAGGGACCTTGGCGCCCGTGCGGCACTTGGTATTACACCTTCTCTTGCTGTTGTTTACGGTATTATGGCGGTTTTTTCCCTGTATGATGCCCTTGTAGCACCGACGCTTTTCAAAACATTGTTCTAACCCCCACGAGAATGTATAATACTGCACAGTTTATAAAGCATATATAACCCATGTGTTGTACAATTTTCACGAATTTTCAAAAAAAGCCGATTTTTCGAAAAAAATTTCAAAAAACCCTTGCAAACCTTGATAAATTGTAGTAAAATTAGTTCTGTGTGATATGACAGACGATGATGCGGGAGGTTAAGTATCGTAAGGGATACAATTTCCGCGGAGAATGTCCGAATCATGAATTTGGGCGTCAGAACACAGGATAGGTGTATTATGCCCAGTTCTTGTGAACTGGGATATTTAATGCACTGATCACGACACACCCGGCGGGGTGTGAAGTTTTTCTGGCTGTCAAGCACAAAAATACTTATTATGATAGGAGGGTATTAAAGTGGCTAATAGTCAAAAACTCAGAATCAAACTCAAAGCTTATGATCATCAGCTCATCGACCAGTCGGCTCAGAAGATCGTAGAAACAGCACAGCGTACAGGCGCAAAGGTTTCAGGTCCCATTCCGCTCCCGACAAAGAAGGAGATCGTTACAATCCTTCGAGCAGTTCATAAGTACAAGGATTCCCGTGAGCAGTTCGAAATGAGAACTCACAAAAGACTCATCGACATCCTTGAACCCACACAGAAAACAATTGAGACTTTGCTTAAGATTTCTTTGCCTGCCGGCGTAGATATCGAGATCAAACAGATCTGATAGCAAACGTTTCCGATAGCCAATCGTAAAATGGCGGTCATGTTGGAGCAGATGCTTCAACCAATAACCTAAATAGGAGGAAAGAAAAATGCAGAAAGCAATTTTAGGCAGAAAGATCGGCATGACACAGGTTTTCACAGAAGACGGCGTAGTAATCCCCGTTACTGTAATCGCAGCCGGTCCCGTATCCGTTGTACAGAAGAAAACTGTTGAGAACGACGGTTACGAAGCAATCCAGGTTGGTTTTGAAAATGCTAAAGATAAGCACACAACAAAACCCCTGAAAGGTCACTTCGCAAAAGCAGGTGTAGCACTTAAGAAGGTGCTCCGCGAGTTCAGATTGGAAGATTGCGCTTCATATAATGTGGGCGACGAAATCACAGCTGAAATCTTCGCAGCAGGCGACAAAGTAGACGTTACAGGTACAAGCAAGGGTAAGGGCTTTGCTGGTTCCATCAAGAGATGGGGCAGCCACAGAGGTCCTATGACTCACGGTTCCGGTTATCACAGAAGACCCGGTTCACTGGGTGCTTGTTCAACTCCTTCAAGAGTTATGAAGAACAAGAAGCTCCCCGGTCACATGGGTGTTGAGAGAGTTACAATCCAGAATCTGGATGTTGTAAGAGTAGATACCGAGAAGAACCTCATCCTTGTTAAGGGTGCAGTTCCCGGAGCCAAAGGCGGCTTGTTAATTGTTAAAGATACAGTAAAAGCATAAATAACGGTTGGAAAGGAGGACAATTATTATGCCTAACGTAGCATTGTATAACATGGAAGGCAAACAGATCGGTGAAATCACACTGAACGACGCAGTATTCGGTCAGGAAGTGAACAAGTCTGTATTGCATCAGGTTGTAGTAAATTACCTGGCTAATCAGAGACAGGGCACACAGAGCACAAAGACTCGTTCTGAAGTTCGTGGCGGCGGCATTAAACCCTGGAGACAGAAGGGTACAGGCCGTGCTAGACAGGGTTCAATCCGTGCTCCCCAGTGGATTAAAGGCGGTATCGCACTTGGTCCCAAGCCCAGAGATTATAGCTATACACTTAATAAGAAAGTTAAGAGACTCGCTCTCAAATCAGCACTTTCAAGCAAGGTTGCTGAGCAGGAGATTATCGTTGTTGACGATATCGCTATGACAGATATCAAGACAAAGACAATCGCAGCTATGCTCAAGAACTTCAATGTAGATTCTAAAGCACTTATCGTTACATGCGATAACAATAATAATGTAGTAAAGTCCGCAAGAAACATCCCCGGAGTTGACGCTGCATTTACAGGAAGTCTTAATGTATATGAGATTCTCGGTCACGACAAACTCATCATTACAAAAGACGCTGTTACAAAACTTGAGGAGGTGTATGCATAATGACTATGCACGATATCATCATAAAACCCATCGTTTCTGAAAAGAGCATGGATCAGTTGGCGGATCGCAAGTACACCTTTAAGGTAGCCCTTAACGCAAACAAGATTGAGATCAGAAAAGCTGTAGAGCAGATCTTCGGCGTTAAAGTTGAGAAGGTAACTACTTCAAGAGTTCGCGGAAAAATGAAGAGAATGGGTGTTCACATCGGCAAGAGAGCCGATTGGAAGAAAGCTACAGTTAAATTAACAGCTGACAGCAAAACCATTGAATTCTTCGAAGGCATGGCTTAATTAAACAGAAAAAGCAAAAGGAGTGAATAAGGAATGGCATTAAGAAGTTTTAATCCTACCTCACCCGCTCGCAGATTTATGACAGTATCAACCTTTGAGGAATTATCCAAGGTTGCTCCCGAGAAATCTTTGCTTGAACCCTTAAAGAAACATTCAGGCAGAAACTCATACGGTAGAATCACTGTTCGTCATAGAGGCGGCGGCAATAAGAGAAAATACAGAGTAATTGATTTTAAGAGAAATAAAGACGGTATCAACGCTACAGTTCTTTCAATCGAATACGATCCCAACCGTAGCGCAAACATCGCTCTTATCCAGTACACAGACGGCGTAAAGAGCTACATCATCGCTCCCAACGGTCTTAAAGTTGGCGATACAGTATGCTCAGGTGCTGATTGCGATATCAAACCCGGTAACGCACTCTTCATCCAGAATATCCCCGTTGGTACACTTATCCACAACATCGAGTTGTTCCCCAACAGAGGCGGTCAGTTAGTTAGAGCAGCAGGAAATTCAGCGCAGCTCATGGCTAAAGAGAACGGCTATGCACAGGTAAGACTTCCTTCCGGTGAAGTTCGCCTTATCCGTCTTGATTGCAAAGCAACAATCGGTGAAGTTGGTAACGGCGATCATGAGAACATGTCAATCGGTAAAGCAGGTAGAAAAAGACACATGGGTTGGAGACCTACCGTACGTGGTGTAGTAATGAACCCCTGTGATCACCCCCACGGTGGTGGTGAAGGTAAATCACCTATCGGTAAACCCGGACCTGTTACCCCCTGGGGTAAACCTACCCTTGGACATAAGACACGTTCCAAGAAGAAAGCAAGCAACAAATTCATCGTTAAACGCAGAAACGGTAGATAATTGCTTAACACATAATCGCCGGTCGGTTTGTGCTTCGGCACAAACTGCCGCGTAAAACCTAAAAGTTTTGGAAGGAGGTTCACTAATGTCAAGATCAATTAAAAAAGGACCTTATGTGGAAGAACGTCTTTTGAAAAGAATTATTGATATGAACAATGCAGGCGAGAAGAGAGTTATCAAGACTTGGTCTCGTGCATCTACAATATTCCCCGATATGGTTGGTCATACAATCGCTGTACACGACGGCAGAAAGCACGTGCCGGTATATGTAACAGAGGATATGGTAGGACACAAACTGGGAGAATTTGCTCCTACACGTACCTTCAAAGGTCATGCAGGTTCAAAAACATCCAAATAATCAATCATAAAGGATAATTGAAATTCCACGAGAGGAGGAAACACTTATGGAACAGAATGTTGCAAAAGCTAAGATTAGCTATGCGCGTATTTCATCCAGAAAAGTTAAGGTTGTAGTAGACCTTATCAGAAATAAATCCGTAGGCGAAGCACTTGCTGCACTTAAGTTTACACCTAAGGCAGCTGCTGAGTTAGTAGAGAAGCTTTTGAAATCTGCAATTGCAAATGCTGAAAACAACCATGGTATGGATGTTGAGAAGCTTTACGTAGCAGAGATCTACGCTACTCAGGGACCTACACTTAAGAGAATCAGACCTAGAGCTCAGGGTAGAGCATTCAGAATTAGAAAAAGAACTTCACACATCACAGTTGTGCTGAAGGAAAAGAACTAAGCAAAGGAGGTAACGATTTTGGGTCAGAAAGTAAATCCGCACGGATTAAGAGTTGGCGTTATCAAAGATTGGGATTCCAAATGGTACGCTAACAAGAAAGATTTCGGTAATAATCTCGTAGAAGATTACAACATAAGAAAATTCTTGAAGAAAGAACTTTTTGCTGCCGGCGTTGCTGTTATTGAGATCGAAAGAGCAAATAACAGAGTAGTAGTTAACGTTCACGCCGCTAAACCCGGTATCATTATCGGCCGCAGTGGTGCAGAGAAAGAAAAAGTTCAGGCAAAGGTTGAGAACCTTATCAATAAGAAGGTTGTTCTCAATATCATCGAAGTTAGAAATGCTGATGTTAATGCACAGTTGGTTGCAGAGAACATTGCTGCTCAGCTCGAGCGCAGAATTTCATTCAGACGTGCTATGAAGCAGTGCATGCAGCGTGCAATGAAGATGGGTGCTAAAGGTATCAAAACTTGCGTATCCGGTCGTCTTGGCGGTGCTGAAATCGCTAGAAGTGAGCACTATCATGAGGGTACAATCCCGCTTCAGACATTAAGAGCTGACATCGATTACGGTTTCTATGAAGCCGACACAACATACGGCAAAATCGGCGTTAAGGTTTGGATTTATAAAGGTGAGATCCTCAATGCAAGTGCACAGTTCGGCAGAGAGCGCAAAGAAGAAAGAGCGCCCAGATCAAACAGAGCACCCAGACAGGGTCAGAGACCTGCAAGAGCTCCCAGAGCCGCTAAACCTGCAAACGGTGAAGGAGGTAAATAATCAATGTTATTACCAAAAAGAGTTAAATACAGAAGAGTAATGCGCGGTCGCATGAAAGGTAAGGCACTCCGCGGCAATACTGTTTCTAATGGTGATTTTGGTATCCAGGCACTTGAGCCCGGATGGATTACAAGCAACCAGATCGAAGCTGCCCGTATCGCTATGACACGTTACACAAAGCGTGGCGGTCAGGTTTGGATCAAAATTTTCCCGGATAAACCTGTTACAGAGAAACCTGCTGAAACTCGTATGGGTAGCGGTAAAGGTTCACCCGAATATTGGGTAGCAGTTGTTAAACCCGGCAGAGTATTATTTGAGATTGGCGGAGTTGATGAGGAAGTTGCAAGAGAAGCATTGCGTCTTGCTATTCACAAGCTTCCTGTTAAATGTAAGATTATTTCTGCCGCTCAGGAAATGGACGGTGATTTGAATGAAGGTTAATGAAATCAGAGATTTTACAGACGTAGAGCTTAATCAGAAGTTAGACGAGCTGAAAGCTGAACTCTTCAATCTCAGATTCCAGCACGCTACAAATCAGCTTGATAACCCTCAGAGAATTACAGAGGTTAAGCGTACAATTGCAAGAGTTAAAACAGTCCTTCGCGAGAGAGTTTAATCATTAAGAGAGGAGGAAATGTAAATGGAACGCAATTATAGAAAGACCCGTATAGGTAAAGTTGTAAGCGACAAAATGGACAAGACCATCGTTGTTGCTATTGAATATAACGTTAAGCATCCGCTTTACGGCAAAATCATGAAAAGAACTTACAAGCTGAAAGCTCATGATGAAAATCAGGAGGCAAGAGTAGGCGATAGAGTAAAGGTTATGGAGACAAGACCCCTTTCTAAGGACAAGAGATGGAGATTGGTTGAAATTACCGAGAAAGCTCAGTAATCTTTTAATGGAAGGAGAGAGTTTAAGTGATTCAACAGCAGACTTTATTGAAAGTTGCCGATAATACAGGCGCTAAAGAACTTATGTGTATCAGAGTTCTCGGCGGTAGCCGCAGAAAGTATGCCAACATAGGCGACGTAGTAGTTGCTTCTGTTAAAAAAGCAACACCCGGCGGTGTTGTTAAAAAAGGTGATGTAGTTAAAGCAGTTGTAGTAAGAAGTGTTAAAGGTCTCAGAAGATCAGACGGCACATACATCAAATTTGATGAGAACGCAGCTGTTATTATTAGAGATGATAAGAACCCCACAGGTACTCGTATCTTTGGCCCTATCGCCAGAGAACTTCGTGAGAAGGAGTACATGAAGATATTGTCTCTCGCACCGGAAGTACTTTAAGGAGGTGTCGATAAATGAGAAACAGAGTAAGCATTAAGAAGGGTGATAACGTAGTAGTTATCTCCGGTAAAGATAAAGGCAAAAAAGGCAAAGTTTTATCAGTAGACGCCGCTTCAAGAAAAGTAATCGTTGAAGGTGTAAACATGGCTACAAAGCACACTCGTCCCAGAAAGCAGGGCGACCAGGGTGGTATCATCAGCCAGGAAGCAGCAATTTATGCTTGCAAGGTTATGCATGTATGCCCCTCATGTGGTAAAGCCACACGTATCGGTTACAAATTACTGGACGACGGTTCCAAAGTAAGAATTTGCAAACACTGCTCAGAAGTATTTGAGAAATAATTTTTGATCGAAAGGAGGATTTTTGGCAATGGCAAGATTTAGAGATAAGTATGAAAACGAAGTTAGAAGTGCTATGATGGAAAAGTTCGGTTACAAAAGTCCCATGCAGATTCCTAAGTTCGATAAGATCGTTGTAAACATCGGTGTAGGCGAAGCAAAGGATAATGCAAAAGCACTCGAAGCTGCCGTTTCAGACCTTGCTGCTATAACAGGCCAGAAACCCGTTATTACTAAAGCAAAGAAATCTGTTGCTAACTTTAAGCTCAGAGAAGGCATGAATATCGGTTGTAAAGTTACACTTAGAAGCGACAAGATGTATGAATTCATGGACAGACTGTTCTCAGTAGCTCTTCCCCGTGTAAGAGACTTCCATGGTATCAGCGCTAATTCTTTCGATGGCCGCGGCAACTATGCCCTCGGTATCAAAGAGCAGCTCATCTTCCCTGAGATTGACTACGATAAGATTGACAAGATCAGAGGTATGGATATTATATTCGTTACAACAGCAAACACAGACGAGGAAGCAAGAGAGCTTCTTTCACTGATGGGTGCACCGTTTATAAAGGCTTGAGGGGAGGTAACAATACATGGCTAAAAAAGCAATGGTATTAAAACAGCAGAAGAAGCAGAAGTTCAGCACCAGAGAGTATAACAGATGCAAGATCTGCGGCAGACCCCACGCATACCTGAGAAAATACGGTATTTGCCGTATCTGCTTCAGAGAATTGGCTTATAAGGGTCAGATTCCCGGTATCAGAAAAGCAAGCTGGTAATCCCGGACGAAATAATATAGGTAGAACTACAGACTACAAAAAGGAGGTAGCAAAATGCAGATAACAGATCCTATCGCTGATATGCTTACACGTATCAGAAATGCGAATTCTTCCAAACATGAAACTGTGAACATTCCTTCATCAAAGATCAAAGTTGAGATCGCTAAGATCCTGCTTGAAGAAGGTTACATCGCAGGTTATGAAATTATAGAAGACGGACTGCAAGGTGTTATTAAAGTTACTCTTAAATACGGCGCTAACAAGCAGAAGGTTATCACAGGCCTTAAGAGAATTTCCAAGCCCGGTTTGAGAGTTTACGCAAGTAAAGAAGAACTCCCGAGAGTATTAAAAGGTCTCGGTATCGCTATCATTTCCACTTCCAAAGGTATTATGACAGATAAGAAAGCAAGAAGTGAAAACGTTGGTGGCGAAGTATTAGCGTTTATCTGGTAATCACTTGGAGGTGAGATAATTGTCGAGAATAGGAAATATGCCTATCAACGTTCCTGCAGGTGTTGAGGTTAAAATCAGCCCCGAGAACGAAGTAGTAGTTAAGGGCCCCAAAGGCACATTAACCAAAAAATTCCGTAAGGAAATCACAATCACACAGGATGGTGCACAGATCGTTGTAACCAGACCTAACGATAAAAAAGAAAACAGATCTTTCCACGGCCTCACAAGAACACTTTTAAACAACATGATTGTTGGTGTTACAGATGGCTTCGAGAAAAAGCTTGAGATCAACGGTGTTGGTTATCGTTGCGCAAAAGCAGGAAAGAAATTAACTCTGAACCTGGGCTTTTCACATCCCGTAGAGTTTGAAGATACTGACGATTATACATTGGAGGCACCCGATGCCAACACAATTATCGTTAAAGGTATCGATAAGCAGATCGTAGGACAGATCGCAGCGCAGATTCGTGAGAAACGTCCCCCCGAACCCTACAAGGGCAAAGGTATCAAATATGCTGATGAGCATATCAGAAGAAAAGAAGGTAAAACAGGCGGTAAGAAATAATTCTATATTTCTTGAAACCCATGTTGTTTTATCATATTCTGAAAGAGTTAATCCCACACGATGTGGGAATACAGTTTTACTTTTTAAGAAAGGAGTATGGTCATGGTTAATAAAAAGAGCAGTAACGATCAGAGAATTAAAAGACATTACCGCGTAAGAAGCACAGTTAGCGGTACTGCTGAACGTCCCAGACTGAACGTATTCAGAAGTTCCAGCAATATATACGCCCAGATCATTGATGATACCGCAGGTATCACTTTAGTATCAGCTTCAACACTCGATGCCGATGTAAAGGCAAAGGTTGCCAACGGTGGCAATAAAGAAGCTGCAAAAGAAGTAGGTATCGCAGTAGCAAAGAAAGCTATCGAGAAAGGTATTACAAAGGTAGTTTTCGATCGTGGCGGTTATATCTACCACGGTAGAGTTGCAGAACTTGCCGCCGGCGCAAGAGAAGGCGGATTAGATTTCTAAGAAAAAGGAGGTTTGGCCAGTTTTATGGAAAGAATAGATGCAAGTACTTTAGATTTACAGGAAAAGATTGTCGACATCAACCGTGTTGCTAAAACTGTAAAGGGCGGTAGAACAATGCGTTTCAGCGTATTGATGGTTGTCGGAGACGGTAACGGCCACGTTGGTGCCGGTACAGGCAAAGCTGCTGAAATCCCCGATGCTGTTAGAAAAGCTATCGAAGACGCAAAGAAAAATATGATTACCGTTCCCATGGTAAATACAACAATTCCTCACGAGGTAATCGGTGAGTTCGGCGCAGGCCGAGTATTGCTGAAGCCCGCAGGCGAAGGTACAGGAGTTATCGCAGGTGGCGGTGTAAGAGCCGTATTGGAACTTGCCGGTATCCGCGATATCAGAACCAAGTCATTGCGCAGCAACAATCCTCGTAATATGGTAAATGCGACAATAGTTGGACTTAAGAATCTCATGGTTGCTGAAGAAGTTGCAAAACTTCGCGGCAAGACAGTAGAAGAGATTTTAGGTTAATCTTAATTGAGCGTTTTAATATTTGAGGAGGAAGAAAAAATGGCTAATTTGAAAGTTACTTTAGTCAAGAGCACAATCGGTTGCAAGAAAGATCAGATTGCAACAGTTGCTGCTTTGGGTTTGACTAAAATAAGAAGCGAAAAAATTCATAACGACACACCTCAAATAAGAGGTATGGTTAAAAAAGTTAATCACTTGGTAAAAGTGGAAGAAATCTAATTATAAAGGAGGTGCCTTGCATGAAATTATATGAACTTGCACCCACTGCCGGTACTACAAAAGACTCTAAGAGAAAAGGTAGAGGACACGGCTCCGGTAATGGTAAAACAGCAGGTCGCGGCCACAAAGGTCAGAACGCTCGTTCAGGCGGCGGTGTAAGACTGGGCTTTGAAGGTGGTCAGATGCCTATCTACAGACGTCTGCCTAAACGCGGTTTTACAAACATTTTTGCAACAGAATATGCGGAAGTCAAGGTTTCCGATTTTAATATTTTCGACGACGGCGCAGTAGTTGATGCAGCAGCTTTGAAAGAAGCAGGCGTTATCAAGAAAGTATGCGATGGAATTAAAGTTTTAGGTAATGGTACACTTGAGAAAAAGGTTACCGTTAAGGCTTCAAAATTCACCGCCGGTGCGAAAGAAAAGATTGAAGCTGCCGGTGGAAAGGCAGAGGTGATATAAAGTGTTTCACATAATTAGAGATGCTTGGAAAATCCCTGATCTGAGAAAGAAAATGCTTTACACACTTATGATGTTGGTTGTTTTCAGACTTGGTACATTTATTCCTGTTCCCGGTCTTGATAAAACAGTTCTTGCTAATTTAGTTAGTGGCGACAATGCCAACTCATTGTTTGCACTTATGAACTCTTTCTCCGGTGGTGCCTTTGCAAACGCAACAATCTTTGCAATGAGTATCACTCCCTACATCAACAGCTCTATTATTCTTCAGTTGTTGACTGTAGCTATCCCTGCTCTTGAACGTATCTCAAAAGAAGGCGAAGAGGGCAGAAAGAAGATTGCAGCATGGACACGTTATGGTACAATTATCCTGGCGATTATTCAGGCAACTGGCTTGTACTTTGGTATCAAAGGTGCGGTTGTTTCAACACAGCACTGGTTGTTATCTTATATCACAATCGTTGCATCGTTCACAGCAGGTACAGCATTCCTTATGTGGCTTGGTGAAAAGATTACTGAGAAGGGTGTAGGAAACGGTATTTCAATGATTATCTTTGGTGGTATCGTTTCAGGTATTCCCAATGGTGTATATGGTCTGTATGAGAACTTCAAAGCAGGTTCACTCAATATATGGGCTCTTATCGCAATCGCAGTACTCGCACTTGCAATGGTTGCATTCGTTGTATTCATCAACGATGCTGAGAGACGTGTTCCTGTTCAGTACGCTAAGCGTATGGTTGGCCGTAAAATGTACGGCGGTCAGAGCACACATATTCCGATTAAAGTTTCTATGGCAGGTGTAATCCCGATCATCTTCGCTATGTCGATTATGTCATTCCCTGCAACAATTATGAGCTTTATCAATACAACACCCACCGGATTTTGGGCATGGCTCCTTAAGGTGCTTTCACCCACTCACTGGTTCTATGTTGTAATGTATGTGCTTCTCATCGTGTTCTTCACATATTTCTACACAGCAATCCAGTTCAATCCTATTGAGATTGCAAACAATATGAAGAAGAACGGCGGTTTCGTTCCCGGTATTCGTCCCGGAAAACCCACCAGCGACTATATCAGCAGAATCCTGTCCAAGATTACTCTTACAGGCGCTCTGTTCTTAGGTCTTATTGCTGCACTGCCCCTGATTCTCGGAATGTTCCTGAACTTCCAGATTTCTATCGGCGGTACATCAATGCTTATCATGGTTGGTGTTGCACTTGAAACCGTTAAACAGATTGAGTCTCAGATGTTAATGCGCCACTACAAAGGATTTCTTGAATAATCATTTTTAGAACGTAGGTGGTAATCAATGAAACTTATTATGTTAGGTGCACCCGGTGCGGGTAAAGGAACACAGGCAGCAGAGCTTAAAGATAAGCTTTCAATACCTGCGATTTCTACAGGCGCAATAATAAGAAATGCTATTAAGAACGGCACACAGGTAGGTATAGAAGCCAAGGCATATATCGATAACGGTCAGCTCGTTCCCGACGATACGATGATTCGTCTTTTGGGCGAACGCCTTTCTATGCCTGACTGTGTAAACGGATTTATTTTAGACGGATTTCCCCGTACAATAGCACAGGCAGTTGCACTTGACGAGATGGTTGTTGATCTTGATTATGTGATTTCACTTGAAGTGGATGACGATGTTATTGTAGAGCGTCTTTCCGGTAGGAGAGAGTGCCCGAAATGTGCATCGACATATCATGTAACCAATAACCCCTCAGCCAAGGGCGACAAATGTGAAAAATGCGGTGAACCTCTCGTTACCAGAGCAGATGATACACCTGAAACAATCCTTAAGAGATTGGCGGTGTACCACGAGCAGACCGAACCTCTTATAGATTACTATAAGAAATCAGGTAAGCTCGTTTCTGTAGAAGGTACAAGCGATGTACACAGCACAACGGTGGAAATGTTCAGAGCTATCGGTTTAGAAATAGCTTGAGTGATGGAGAACAAAGATTATGGTTTATATAAAATCAGCATCAGAAGTTGAGAAAATGCGTCGTGCAGGTAAAGTCGTGTACGGAACATTTGAAGCACTCAAACCCTATATAAAAGCCGGAGTTACTACTAAAGAACTTGACACGATTGCAAGAGAGTTTATTTTAAGTCAAGGAGCGAAGCCATCATTCCTTAATTATAATGGCTTCCCCGCAAGTATCTGTGCTTCTGTAAACAATGTGGTTATCCATGGTATCCCCGGAGATCTCAAGATCAATGATGGCGATATCATTAGTTTGGACATAGGTGCTGAAGTAGACGGATATCATGGTGATGCAGCAAGAACTTATGCAGTAGGTAATATTTCAGATGAAGCGAAAAAGCTGATGGATGTTACACAGCAGAGTTTCTTCGAAGGTATTAAGTACGCTCGTCATGGAGAAAGACTTTTCTCAATATCTGCCGCAATTCAGGAATATGTTGAAAGTAACGGTTACAGCATTGTCAGAAATTACTGTGGGCATGGAATAGGCAAAAAACTTCATGAGGATCCCGAAATTCCCAATCACGGAAAAGCGGGACATGGAATACGGCTCGTCAAGGGTATGACTCTTGCCATAGAGCCAATGGTTAACCAAGGCGGGTATGCAACTAATGTGTTAAAGGACGGTTGGACTGTCATCACGGCAGATGGATCCCTTGCAGCGCATTATGAGAACACCATCTTAATCACAGACGGTGAACCCGAATTGCTTACTGATTTGCAGAGGTGATAAACATTGAGCATAAAGCCCGGTGATTTTGTGATTGCCACATCCGGAAGGGATATGGGTAAATGCTTCGTGGTTTTATCAGTTGAAAACCAATTTGTATATTTATGTAACGGTAAAAACAGAAAAGTTGATACACCGAAGAAAAAGAAGATAAAGCATATTGAGTATCAGGACAGAGCAAATGATAAAGTTTGTCAGGCACTTGAGAAAAACGAACTGACTGATAAAGCAGTTCGCAGAGCAATATCTGAATTCCAAGGGTATATCACAGCGGAGAGCAATTAAGATTTCAAAGGAGGTTTTTCTCTTGGCTAAAGAAGATGTATTAGAACTTGAGGGCACAGTCATAGAGGCACTGCCCAATGCAATGTTTCAGGTAGAATTTGAAAACGGGCACAGGGTTCTTGCTCATATTTCGGGCAAACTCAGGATGAATTTTATCAGAATTTTGCCCGGTGATAAAGTGACAGTAGAACTGTCACCCTATGACCTTACAAAAGGCCGCATTACTTGGAGGGCAAAATAATCCACGATAAAATTAAATGGAGGTAATGTAATTATGAAAGTAAGACCATCTGTTAAACCGATTTGCGAGAAATGCAAAATTATCAAAAGAAAAGGTAACATCATGGTTATCTGTGAAAATCCCAAGCACAAACAGAGACAGGGTTAATTCCTTATCTGCTTAGGATAATATATTGTTTATAGCTTACAGGGGCGGCTGTACAAAGCACGTAAAGTGCTTTGTAACCTTGTAGTTATTTATAATAAATAATAAACAAGGAAAGCAAACATTCACAGGAGGTGTGAAAATTCAATGGCGAGAATAGCAAGTGTTGACTTACCAAAAGAGAAAAGAGTTGAGATCGGCCTTACCTATATTTTCGGAATTGGCCTTAGCAGCTCAAAGAAAATTTTAAGCGAAGCCGGTGTTAATCCGGATACAAGAGTAAAAGATCTCACAGATGATGAAGTTGCAAAACTCAGAGAGATCATCGACAGAGATTACACAGTTGAGGGTGATCTTCGCAGACAGACAGCTCTCGATATCAAACGCCTTATCGAAATCGGTTGCTACCGTGGTACACGTCATAGACGCGGTTTGCCCGTAAGAGGCCAGAATACTAAAAACAATGCTCGTACCAGAAAAGGTCCCAAGAGAACCATCGCTGGTAAGAAGAAATAATTAGGGAGGGATAAGAATTGGCTCAACCAAAAAGAACACGTAAAAGACGTGAAAAGAAAAATATTGAACGTGGAGCAGCTCATATCCGTTCCACTTTCAACAACACTATCGTAACCATTACTGATACAGCAGGTAATGCACTTTCATGGGCAAGTTCCGGTGGTCTCGGCTTCCGTGGTTCCAGAAAGAGCACTCCTTTTGCTTCACAGATGGCTGCAGAAACAGCTGCAAAAGCTGCTATGGAGCATGGCTTGAAGACAGTAGAGGTTTATGTAAAAGGCCCCGGTGCTGGTAGAGAAGCGGCTATCCGTGCACTCCAGACAGCAGGTCTTGAAGTAAGCATGATCAAAGATGTAACTCCCATTCCTCATAACGGTTGCAGACCGCCAAAGAGAAGAAGAGTGTGATTTAAGGAGGTGTATGTATAATGGCAAGATATACCGGCGCAGTTTGCCGTCTTTGTCGTAGAGAAGGTCAGAAGTTGTTTTTGAAAGGCGACAGATGCTACAGCGACAAATGTGGTATAGCAAAGAGAGCTTACGCTCCCGGTCAGCACGGTCAGGGCAGAAAGAAACTTTCTGAATACGGCCTGCAGTTGAGAGAAAAGCAGAAAGCAAAGAGATTCTACGGCGTATTGGAAGGTCAGTTCGAGAAATACTTCGAAATGGCTACAAAGAGAAAGGGTATCACTGGTGAAAACCTTCTCCAGATCCTTGAGAGCCGTTTGGATAACGTAATATACAGACTTGGATTTGGTATGTCAAGAGCAGAAGCAAGACAGCTCGTTGTACACGGACATTTCCAGGTAAATGGACACAAGGTTGATATCCCCTCATACCTTATTAAAGAGGGCGATGTTATCACTTTGAAAGAAACAAGCCGTTCACTTCCCAAGATTAAAGCAATCCTGGAAGCAAATGACGGAAAGGTAATTCCTAAGTGGCTTGATCTTGATGCTAACACCTTACAGGGTAAGGTAGTAGCTCTGGCTCAGAGAGACGATATTGATTTAGATATTAAAGAACACCTCATCGTTGAGTTGTACTCTAAATAATAATTATCTCGAATATAGCAATGTGGTTGGACTTCTCTGCCGCCTAAGGCAGAGAATACCGATTGCGTATGTTATCAATAAGCCGGAATGGAGGATTATAGCATGATTGAAATGGAAAAGCCAAGGGTTGAATGTGTGGAGAAAAGTGAAGACAACACTTTTGCCAAATTCGAAATCGAACCTTTAGAGCGTGGCTACGGTACCACAATCGGTAACGCTTTGAGAAGAGTTCTTCTTTCGTCTTTGCCCGGAAGTGCTGCCACCAGCATCAAGATTGACGGCGTTCTTCATGAGTTTTCCACTATCCCCGGAGTTAAAGAAGACGTTACTGAAATAGTTCTTAATGTTAAGAAACTTATAACCAAAGTTCATTCCGATACACCTAAGACCGTTTATATCGAAGCAAATACTCCCGGTGAGGTTTGTGCTAGAGACATCCGTTGCGACCACGAGGTTGAGATTTATAATCCCGACCTTCACATCGCCACATTGGATGAAGGTGCTAAGTTGTATATGGAAATCACTCTTTCCAACGGCAGAGGTTATGTTACCAGCGAGAAGAACAAAGAGAAACTCGCAGCGGCTATCGGTCTTATTCCCGTAGACTCTATCTATTCTCCCATCGAGAAGGTAAACTACTACGTAACCGATACACGTGTAGGACAGGTTACTGATTATGATAAGCTCACAATCGAACTTACATCAAACGGTACCATTACTCCTGAGGAAGCTCTTTCACTCAGTGCAAAGGTAATCAATGACCATATGAGCTTGTTCATTGACCTCACAGATGAGATCAAGAATACAGATATCATGGTTGAAAAAGAGGATAATAAGAAGAACATGGTTCTTGAAATGACTATAGAAGAGCTCGATCTCTCTGTACGTTCATTCAACTGCCTCAAGCGTGCCGGCATCAATACAGTTGAGGATCTGGTAAACAAATCCGAAAGCGAAATGATGAAGGTAAGAAATCTGGGCAGAAAGTCCCTGGAAGAAGTTGTTGGCAAACTTGCAGCCCTCGGTTTCTCGTTTGCTAAGGACTACGACGAATAATTAAAAAACGCTGATAATCAGCGTTTCAGATAACTTATTGTAAAAAGGAGGTACTGATATGCCCGGAACAAGAAAATTAGGCAAAGCAACAGATAATAGAATGGCTATGCTTCGTAACCTCGTTACTTCACTTCTGGAGAACGGTAAAATCGAAACAACTCTTGCAAAGGCAAAGGAAGTAAGATCCCTTGCAGAGAAGATGATTACATTGGGCAAGGATAATACGCTCCATTCAAGACGTCAGGCGCTCGCTTTTATCACAAAAGAGGACGTTGTGACCAAGGTATTCGCTGAGATCGCACCTAAGTATGCTGATCGTAACGGTGGATATACGCGTATTTTGAAGATGGGCCCCAGACGCGGCGATGCTGCTGAAATGGCTATTATCGAATTAGTTTAATCTTAAACACAAATCAAAAGAGAGTTGTTTAATAAACAACTCTCTTTTTGTATGCCTTGTTTTATATGCCTTATTTAACCTTGTAGGGAATGCATTTATGCATTCCGGCTTTGCAGTACACCATTTCGTTTACGTATTGTATTCCCATTTATGTTCGTAGGGGCTGGCGTCCCCGACAGCCCGTTGTTTTCACTTAAATAACTTATCCATTAACCCTTTTACACTTTCACGGCGTTTTTTTGTTTCTTCTTCGTCAAATTCAAGTGTGAGGACATCGCCCTCACTGCAGCAGTGAAAAAGCCCTTTCGGTACATTGTAAGTGTTGCCGTCTTCTGCTTCGATTACGGCGTATTCCCCCTCAAACCTGTCAATGATAATCTTCATATCCACTTTACCTTTCTGTATGAATCTCAATATTATTACCGTCAGATACAACTTCTATAGTACCGTTTATGTCGGTTCTGTATACAATAACACCTGCTTCTTCGAGACGTTTTAAGACTTTGTCGTGTGGGTGGTTGTAATCATTTTCCTGTGCGCATGATATTATAGCATAAGTCGGCTCTGTTTTCTTAAGGAAATTCTTTGTGGTGGAAGTGTTGCTTCCGTGGTGTCCTACCTTTAATACATCGCATTTGATGTTTGTTCTGATTTCATCCTCTGCTTTCTTTTCAGCATCTCCTGCAAATACAAAGGAATTGTTTCCGTATGTGAGTTTTATAACAGCAGAATAGTTATTCAAATCCTCATATTCGTCGGAGTTGGGGGCTACGAAAACTGCACTCAAATTATCGTCGGACAATATTTCGACACCTGCTTTTGCCTGGGTTACAGGGCAACCTTCTGCATCTAATGCAATCAGCATGTTTTCAAATGTTTTTGTGTTGTTTACGGCGTTTGTCATATATACATTCCTGATTTCAAACGCGTTTATTACATCAACCATTCCGCCTATATGGTCGGCGTGAGGGTGCGTTGCGACCAGGTAATCAATACTCTGCACACCTGCATTTTTAAGATAATTAACTATCTTTCCGCCACTTTCTTTTTCACCTGCATCAATAAGCATTGTTTTCCCGTCGGGCAATTTTATAAATATAGAATCGGCGTTGCCCACATCCAGATAATATATGTGGAGTTTTCCGTCGATTGCCACTTGTTCTGTATTGAGTGGTTTACAACCCACCGTGCACAGGAGCATACATAATATTGATATGATGCATATAAATTTTTTCATATTCCAAACACTCCTTTCTTTTAATATATCATACAATTTTATCAGTGTCAATTTTCATAATATTTCGTGTATTTGAATACATTTAATATAAGCAACATTCTGAAAGGGAGGATATGATGAACAGCAAGGTTGTAAGATACGGCAGACGAAAAACTTCCGCTACGGTTAAAGATACATTCAGATTCGGTAGGAAGGTATGTTGGCAGACTGCAATTTCCGTTATGGTGTTTCTCATATGTCTGCCTGTGTCAAAGACCGAAATTCCTTTAAGAAAATATATTTCACGTTCCCTTACGGTAAACAGTGATATAGAAACGGCAAAAGTCCATTTTAAGGATATGTGCGGCCGTCTTGACGGTAAATATCCATTGCTTTCGAATAATGCCGTGTGGAGCGGTTTTATGGAACTCATCCGTGATGAGAAAGCAACGCTTCCTGCTCCTGTAGAGACATTGAACTCTGCAGAACACGCTCTCGATCTTGTTGTAAATGCCGAATCGGCAGATAAGAGCGTGGGCGAGTTTATATATCCGGAAAATATAAATATGATTATGCCTCTGAATGGTCCTGTTACATCACCGTTCGGAATCCGAGTGCACCCTGTAACGGGAGATGATGCAAGTCATTACGGTGTAGACATTGCGGGAGACAGGGGAGATAACATTATATCCACGGCACCCGGAAAAGTTATAGAAGTAAAAGTTCATGATATATATGGAAACTGTATACTCATACAACATACAGAACGGATAAAATCTTTCTACGCTCATCTTGACAGTGTTCATGTAGCAGAGGGAGATATTGTTGGAGAAAACACGATAATTGGCACTGTTGGTTCAACAGGATTAACTACTGGGCCGCATCTGCACTTTGGTGTCCGTGTTGATGATGAACCTACTGATCCGGAAAAATATATTAAGATGGAACACAGGTAGGAGTTGTCTCATATCAGAATATCGAGGTATATCTATATTGACAGTACAGTAATACTCATAGGTTTTCTTGGATTCTGTACGGGTAATCTTTCGCGTCTGCTCATACTTTATGGGGCAGTTCTTCTTCACGAACTTGCTCATCTGGTTGCCTGTATATTCGCAGGAGAAAAACCTGAAGAACTTCGTTTTATGCCTTACGGGGTGAATCTTCGTATCGGCTATGTTGAAAACCCTGTCCATGCCATGATAATTGCTTTTGCCGGTCCTGCAGCCAGTTTGGCAATCTCGTGGATATCGGGGATATTTGGCGGAGAGAATATGTGGTTTTTCCGCATTTCAAATATAGCGGTGTTCACTCTTAATGTGTTCCCGGCATTGCCTCTTGACGGTGGTGTTTTTGTAAAGAATCTCCTTACATATAAACTCGGATATGTCAGAGCATATCGCATATCGTTGGAATTAACCCGTTTAACCTCAGCAGTTTTCGCTGTATTCGGAACAATTTTCTTTATATTGAGCAAATATAACATTTCTCTTCTTGTTATATCAGGATTTTTGATGTATAATCTAAATAGGGAAAGAAAGCAACTGATTTTCTTAAAGCAGATGATATATACAAAATCTTTTGACTATAGCAGTAAATCCGTTAAAATCAGGCATCGTGCAGTAAAAAGCGGAATACCTGCCAATTCCCTTACCGACTATTTCGGATATAATTTTATATGTCATTTTTTTGTTTATGACAAGGATATGAATCTTCTCGGTACTCTTGAGCAGGGAGAGATTGTCGATAGTATAATCGCTTACGGCTCAGACGTAACTGTGGGAGATTTGATTAGGAGGAACAAATGAACGTCAAGGATAAAGTTTACAAAATATTGCCGAAAGTATCCAAACCCACAAGGTATATTGGTAATGAATATAATAGTGTCCACAAAAACGCTAATGATGTGGATATCAGGTTTGCATTCTGCTTTCCTGATCTTTATGAGGTAGGTATGTCCCATCTGGGATTGAAGATTCTCTATCATCTCTTAAACTCCCGCGAGGATACGTGGTGCGAAAGAGTGTTTGCGCCTTGGGTGGATATGGAGGAGCAAATGAGGGAGAATAATATTCCTCTTTACGGAATGGAATCTTTTGACGAACTGAAAGATTTCGATTTTCTCGGGTTCACTCTTCAGTATGAGATGAGCTATACCAATATTCTTAATATGCTTGACCTTGCAGGTATCCCTAAATTGCAGAAAGACCGCACAGACGGAGATCCTTTTGTCGTAATGGGCGGTCCCTGTGCATACAGTTCCGAGTGCCTTGCAGATTTTGTTGATTACTATATGCTCGGCGAGGGCGAAGAAGTAATGATGGAAGTTATGGACGCTTACGCCCAATGGAAGAAAAGCGGTGCTCCAAGAGAAGAATATCTTCGTGCCGTTTCAAAGATAGAGGGCGTGTATGTTCCGAGTTTTTATGAGATAGAGTATAATGAAGACGGCACAGTTGCTGCTATAAATACAATTGACGAAACCGTTCCCAAAACTGTCCGCAAAAGGGTGGTGGAGGATTTAGATAAGATGTTTGCTCCCGATGAGGTTATAGTTCCTTTTATGGAGGTTGTTCACGACCGTATTATGCTTGAGGTTTTCCGTGGCTGTATCCGTGGTTGCCGTTTCTGTCAGGCAGGTATGATCTACCGCCCTGTAAGAGAAAAAAGCCCTGCTACATTGGTTGAGAATGCGAAAAATCTCCTTAAATCAACGGGCTTTGAGGAAATCTCCCTTTCATCACTTTCCACAAGCGACTACAGAGGTCTTAAAGAACTTACGGACAAGCTTATTGATATGACAGAGAGCGAATGTGTAAGTTTGTCTCTTCCCTCACTCCGCCTTGATTCGTTCTCAATGGACCTTATGCAAAAGGTGCAGAAAGTCCGCAAGAGCAGTCTTACCTTTGCTCCCGAGGCAGGAACACAGCGTATGCGTGATGTTATAAATAAGGGTATCACAGAGGAAGACCTTATGAATGCATCCACAATGGCATTTGAGGGCGGTTACAGTAGCATAAAACTGTATTTCATGATTGGTCTCCCTTATGAAACTCTTGACGATGTCCGTGGAATAGGCGACCTCTCCAAAAAGGTTGTTGATTGCTATTTCAAGGTAGATAAGGAAAAACGTGGCAAAGGACTTCGTGTAACCACAAGTGTTTCTTCATTCGTTCCAAAGGCATTTACTCCTTTCCAGTGGGCAAGACAGAATACTATGGACGAGCTTCGTGCAAAGCAACAGGCACTTAAAGAGAATATAACAGACCGTAAGATTAAGTATAACTACCACGAAGCACCTGTAAGTGTGCTTGAGGGTGTGTTTGCCCGAGGAGACAGACGACTTTCAAAAGTGCTCCTAAAGGCAGTTGAGAGAGGTATCCGTCTTGATGGCTGGAGCGAGGTTTTTGATTATGATAAATGGATGGGCGTATTTGAAGAATGTGGAATAGATCCGTTCTTCTACACACGTGAGCGCTCATTTGATGAAATTCTCCCCTGGGATATGATAGATGTAGGGGTTAAGAAAAGTTTTCTTATAGAAGAGGCAAAGAGAGCCGAGCAGGGTATAGTAACACCTAATTGCCGTGAGAAATGTTCTGCTTGCGGTGCCGCTTGTTTCAAAGGAGGGGTATGCTATGAGTAAATACCGGATAAAATATGAACGCAGCGAAGATGCAAAGTTTATATCCCACCTTGACCTTATGCGCACAATGAACAGAGCGTTGCGACGTGCCGAGGCACCTCTGCAGTATACTCAGGGTTTTAACCCTCATTCAATTATGACAGTTGCCCTTCCTCTTTCAGTTGGTATCACAAGCGAATGTGAATATCTTGATATAACATTCAAAGAAGATGTTCACTGTAAGATGTTTGCCGATAAACTCAATTCCGTGATGCCCAGAGGTGTCCGCATTATAGAAATCCGCAATGCAGATGATATGAGAGCATTCAAATATATAGATAATGCCATCTATACCGCTACATTCACATCGGATGTTGCTCCCGATTGTAAGGCGTTTGCCGATATGGGCGAGGCGGTTATGCTGAAGAAAACAAAGAGCGGCGAAAAGGAAGAAGATATAATGCCCGATATCCGAAATCTCAATTGCGAGAGCAGCGGTAATACTCACACAATTACAATGCATATAAATGTGGGCAGTTCCCGAAATCTCAAACCCGAACTCGTTATGTCTGCATTTGAGAAGTTTCAGGGCATAAAAACAGAAGATTTAAGAATCCACAGAAAGACAGTATTTTTCAATGACGGTACGGAGGTGTTCTGATGACAACCCGTGAACGCTACGAAGAACTTAAAAATTTACTCAATGAGCACAGTTATAAGTATTATGTACTTGACGATCCTGATATAACGGACGAACAGTACGATAAACTTATGAGAGAACTTACAGATATCGAGAAAGCCAATCCTGATTATGTAACCGCCGATTCTCCAAGCCAGAAAGTCGGAGGAGTAGTGCTTGACGGATTTGAAACTGTAACTCACACAGTTCCCATGCAGAGTTTACAGGATGCATTTTCATTTGATGAACTCAAGGATTTTGATACACGTGTAAGGGGAGTTCTCGGAGACAGAGGCGAATACTGTGTTGAGCAGAAGATAGACGGACTTTCCGTATCTTTGGAATATGTGAATTCCGTTTTCACTCGTGGCTCAACTCGAGGCGACGGTATAACGGGCGAGGATGTTACTGAAAATCTCAAAACTGTAAAATCCATCCCCTTGAAACTCCGTGTGGATGTTCCGTATCTTGAAGTCCGTGGCGAGGTATTTATCTCAAAACCCGACTTTGCAAAGATTAATGCGACAAGGGAAGAAAACGGCGAATCAACCTTTGCCAATCCCCGAAATGCAGCGGCAGGTTCACTTCGTCAGTTGAATTCTGCAGTAGCCGCAAAGCGTAATCTTGATATTTTCGTTTTCAATATTCAGCAGATAGAGGGCAGAGAGATTTCCTCTCATTTAGAGGGATTGGAATTTTTGCGTCAATGCGGATTCAAGGTTATTTCAAACGATAAGGGCTTTTCAACTATAGAGGATGCCTATGCAGAGATCGAACGAATCGGAAGTATCCGCAGAGATCTCTATTACGATATAGACGGTGCAGTTATTAAAGTTAATGAACTTTCCCACAGAGAAGAACTTGGCACAACTGCCAAAACTCCCCGTTGGGCGATTGCTTATAAATACCCTGCCGAGAAGCAGAAAACGAAAGTTAAGGATATTACAGTTGCTGTCGGCAGAACAGGTGTGCTGACTCCGGCGGCAGAACTTGAGCCGGTTCTTATTGCAGGTTCTACCGTGAGCCGTGCAACACTCCATAATATTGATTTTATCCGTTCAAAGGATATCCGCATCGGCGATACTGTTGTTATACAGAAAGCAGGGGATATTATCCCCGAGGTAGTAGAGGTTGTTGCGGATGAGCGAACAGGTTCGGAAGTGGAATTCAATATGCCCGAAACCTGTCCCGATTGCGGAGCAAAAGTGCATCGTGAAGAGGGGGAGGCGGCATACCGTTGCACAGGTGTTGATTGCCCTGCACAGGCAATACGTAATATTATCCATTTCGTTTCCCGTGATGCAATGGATATAGAGGGATTAGGTCCGCAGATTATAGAAAAACTCGTTGAGAATAAACTTATCTCCAATAGTGCAGACCTTTATTATATGGACAGGGAATCCCTTGCAAATCTCGATAAAATGGGAGATAAGAGTGCCGATAATATTCTCTCTGCATTGGAAAAATCCAAATCAAACGGAATGGTACGACTTCTCTATGCTTTGGGTATTCGCCATATAGGTGCAGGTTCATCAAAACTCATCGCCAAAAGATTCGGCAGTATCAATGCACTCTTTGATGCCACGGTGGAAGAACTTTCTTCTATCGGCGATATCGGCGGTATTATGGCACAGAGCGTAGTTGATTTCTTTGCAGAACCCCATACGAGAGAATTTATAGATAAACTTAGCCACGCAGGTGTATCCATGGAATATATTGCCGAAGAGGGTTCTGATAACCGCTTTGAGGGTAAGACATTTGTTCTTACAGGCACACTTGAAAACTACGGCAGAAAAGAAGCGGGTGCAATCATCGAAAAATTCGGCGGCAAAGTTTCGGGAAGCGTTTCCAAAAATACCGATTATGTCCTTGCAGGAGAAGCCGCAGGAAGTAAACTTAAAAAAGCCACCGAACTCGGTGTGGCAGTTATTTCCGAACAAGAATTTGAAGATATGATAAAATGAAAAAAATACTGAACGGGTTTAATAACCGTTCAGTATTTTTGAACTAAAGATTTGCAAAATTGCGGAAAGGAGTATCGTAAATGAAAAAAAGAATATTGGCAATTGTTTTATGTGTGTTGATTTTCGCGTCAAACAATATATCCATTTTTGGTGCACCGATGGATGAAGAAACAAATACACAAAGTGATAATACTATCAAGTATATAAAAGCAGAAGAAGGTTATGATTATGGTAGTAATACCGTGTATATTGCAAGGGATAAAGAAACAAAACAGATTATACCTCTTTCAATAGGTCCTCTTGATGGATACAGTTATGCTTATCTACCTGCTGATAGCGATTTTATAGTTGAAAAAGTACAAAAATATAATACTCCATTCAATGATTTGGGCGAGAAATATATATACGATTTTTACATACATGAAATTTCGTCAAGAGAAGTGGTTTCGGGGTATGAAGATGGAAGTTTCAGACCTGATAAGAAACTTACAAGAGCAGAAATGGCAGCAATTTTTGTAAGAATGTTTAATATCCCGAAAACACAATCAGCGTCTTGCTTTGAAGATGTTCCCGAAAACCATTGGGCAAAAGCGTATATAATGGCACTTGTGGATAAAGGTGTGTTTATGAAAGATGCAAATTTTAATCCCGATTCGGTTATCACTCGTGAACAACTTGTTGCCATGACATTTCGTATGCTTTCTGATATGGGGGAAATTGACACACAAGAAAAAGAAACAGATTTTTCCAAATATAAGGATATGAATAAAGTGTCTGATTATGCTGTAGTTTCTTACAAGACATTAACCCAGGAAAACTATATTCTTCCTAAAGAACTTGTGGAACACGATTTTATGGATTCTGCTGATGATGAATTATTCTGGCATCCTCAGCAATCTGTAACAAGATATGAATGTTGTGAATTTTTATATCAGTTTATCCGCGTATTCTTTAATAATAACGCACCGGCAATTAAACGTGAGGATGCTCCGCAAGTTGACATACCCATTTTGGATGGTTCCACATCAACCTATGCAATAACACAAAACATATATAGTTCGTATTACCAAAATCACGGAAATCATCCTGATTTCCCCAAATCACACAGCAAAACAGTTGCGTCTTATAAACGCCTGATTGATGGGGAAGTAGAAATGATATTTGTTCCTGATGCAGGGGAAGATGTATTAAAGTATGCAGAGGAAAAGAATGTGAAACTCAAGTTTATACCGATTGCAAATGAGGCACTTATTTTCTTTACGGGAACAAATAACAAGGTTGATAATATAACGACAGAACAACTTCACGATATTTATGTAAATAACGGTATAACCAATTGGAAATATCTTGGCGGAGATGATACTACACTTGCTGCTTATTGCAGAAATGAAGATAGTGGCAGCCATGCTCAGATGGAACAGTTTATTCTCGACGGGAAAGAAATAAACGAGAATATATCCAGAGAACGTACTTCTATTATGATGTCCAGCATCCTTACTGATGTTGATGATTATAACCGAACTAATGAAGGAGAATATGCTATAGGGTATAGTTTGTTCTACTATTATTTGGTTAATTCATCTGTACTTGGACCCGTTGATTTGAAATTTATGAGTATTAATGGTATAGAGCCAACTGAAGAAACAATTTCTGATGGAACATATCCATATACAACCAACTACTATGCTGTAATTCGTGATGGCGAAGATAATCCAAAGGTTGATGCTTTTGCAGAGTTGATGCAGGGGAAATATGGTCAAATGATAGCTACACAAAGTGGACTGGGTGTCAGAAGATACTATGGAGAGTTTGATATTGCTGAATAATTAATAGTTGATTATAGATAGACACGCTTTAGGCGATTTATCCCTATGAAGCACCACCTTTGTTGTATGAATTTGTTTTTTAGTCTTGACACCAAAATAGAATATCAAACAAAAGCACGATATTGTATTGACATTTCAATAATATTCCATTAAAATCAATATGGTTGTTTTAATTATACATTTGTTCAGGAAGGAAATACAATATGGTTGTTTTTCTTTGGGTAATGGCATATACTCTGCTCTTTATGTCCACCAACGGCATAATGAAAAAGGTACAGCAGGGAATCCCTCAATCTTTTCCTTATGTTGTGGGTGTCAATCTTATAAACAGTGTATTCGGTGCTATTGCCTTTTATTTTATAGGTAAGTTGCATATTGGTGTAGACGGTTATATACTTGGTTACGGTCTGATATTCTCACTTTTTGTTTCAAGTTGTATTATTCTTCAACTTGTGATGTACTCCAAAGTTTCCGTGGCACTTACAACGCTTCTTTCAACCTGCGGCAGTATTATCACATCTATTGTTTACGGTATTGCTTTTTTGGGCGAACCCTGTACATGGCAACTTGTTGTTGCGGCGGTGCTTTTACTTGTAGCGGCAATATTGCCATGCCGTAAGATGCTCTCTGTAAAGTCAGGAGCAAGTGCGGTTGTCCTTTGTATCGTATGGTTTGCTATATGGGGCGCAAGGGCAATTTTCCAGAATACCTTTTCCAACGATCCCAATCTTCCCGATACAAACAGTATGTTTTTCTTTACCAATACATTTTCAATCGGTTGGTGTCTGATACTGTTCATTTTCTGCCGTGTTAAATACGGTAAGGACGAAATCCATAATATGCGAAAAGAAGTTTTCCGTCCAAAAGTTGTTCTTACAATGGCGGTAAACACACTTCCCTCAAACCTTGTTACGGTGGTAACTGTTATTCTTCTTCAGTTACTTCCTCTTTCCGTAAACAGTATCATAACCTCGTCTATGGGACTTATAGGAACAGCCGTACTATCCGTATTTATTTTCCGTGAGAAACTGAGTAGAGACAACTACATAGCACTTGTACTTGCAATTATAGCGATTATATTAAAACATTGATAAAGAATAAAGGCAGAGCCATTCGGCTCTGCCTTTTCGTATGTCTTATAATTTTATCATAGGGGACGATGCCTACATCGTCCCGTTTTTTAATCTTCCAATATTGTTGCCGTTATAAGTTTTGTTCTTCTCTCCAAAGAATCAATATAGGAAAATTCCTTTTCCGTGTGGCAGAAATCTCCTGTAGTACCGATTCCGCAAACAGTAGGCACACCTGCTATAACAGTATATGCTGCATCAGAACCTCCGCCGCTTTCTTTGTATTCGCCGATATCTTCAATGCCGTACTTTTTGCCGACGCTTTGAATCTTCTTAAATAATGCTATGTTTCCGTCGTTTTTCTCCATTGGCATTCTTTCGCTGTCAACTGTAAATGTAGAATTACTTCCACCTGTGTAATCTGTGTTTACAATCTCGCTTATTTTTGTGATCGCCTTTTCTTTGTCGGATGCACATTTCACACGGATATCAACCTGAAAACTGCACTTCGGAGCAACAATGTTGATTCTCTCGCCACCGCTTATAAGGTTGCAACTGTATGTGATTCCGCCTCTTTCGCTTTGCTTTTGTATTCGGATAATCTTCTCTGCCGCCTCGCCAATGGCATTCACACCCTCGAAATACGCTATTCCCGAGTGAGCTGCCTTTCCGCAGACGTCAACGGTTAAACGGATAATTCCGCTTCGTGCCACAAGAATTTCTCCCTCAACACCAACTTCGCAACAGAATGCACTTTCAAACCCACGGCTCATATCTTCTATAAGATTGATGCCGTCTTCTTTTGCAAGTGAATTGTCAATTTCTTCGTCGGATGTGATTATAAGCCGCAAAAGTTTTTTGTAACCGCATTCGCACAGTGCTTTCATAGAAAGGAGTGCAACGGCGATACCGCCTTTGCAGTCAATAACACCGGGACCGTATATTTTGTCTCCGTCGATTTTAACGGGCGGTTCTCCGAAAGCACCTTTGTCAAATACAGTATCGGAATGCGCGATGTATATGTGTCCTTTCTCGCCATCGGGATTGGCATCTACTATAAGATAATCAGCCGCACCGCCGAAAGAATATCTGTGTGCTTCAAATCCCTCGGAGATGGCAAATTTCTCGATAAAGTCAACAACGCTGTTGACAGAATCTGTGTCAACGCTGTTGCCCTCAAGATTACATACATCTTCCCAGAATTTTATGTATCTTTCTTTGTTGCTTTCGATGTAGTCAAATTCTTCCATATCAGTTCTCCGCATATACTTTTTCAATTGTTTCTATAACTTTTCTACCGTAATATCCGTCAGGAGAAATACTTTCCTCGCCACGTATTGCCTTTGCAAATTCTATTAACTGATATTCGAAAGGACCGTATTCGGGTTCGGGAAGTTCAAGTTTTCTGAATGTTCCGCCTTTTTCATCGCATATGTGAAGTCCGCTATTGTCCGAACGGAGTGCGCCGTGAGTGAATGTATACGTTATCTGGTTCGAGAAGAATGTCTCATATCCGCACAAGGATATGGTGCAGGGGATGCCATTGGCTCTGAATGAAATATTTGCGTGTCCCTCTACGTCAAACTCCTCTCTGTAGAAGTTGCCGCATTCTCCGTGAACATTGGTTATGTCTTCTCCAACGGTATAGAGTATTTTGTCAATCCCGTGAGCACCGTGGTTGATAATAATGCCACCACCCGCAAGTTTCTTATCAAGGAACCAACGGGGACGTGCATCAGCGAAATAATATTCGTTTCGCACTTCACTTATTGTAACGAGTTTTCCGAGAGTGCCGTTGTCTATATATTCCTTGATGGCACCAATGCCCTGAAAAAATCTCTGTATGTGCCCTATGATAAGCTTTGCACCGCTTTTCTCCGATGCGGCAATCATCTTGTCGCATTCTTCAACTGTGTTCGCCATGGGCTTTTCACAAAGTACGTGAATTCCTTTTTCAAGACAGAAAACCGTAGATTCACAATGGAGAAAATGAGGAAGGTTAATTATAACCGCATCGGGTTTTTCCTTTTCGCACATTTCTTTGTAATCTGTGTAATAGGGAACACCTAAATCTTTAGAATATTCCTTTGCTCTTTCTTCGTTAATTTCAGAGATTGCCACAAGTTCAAAATCCGAAATTTTGCTAATTGCCTTGGTGTGCGCCGAGGCGATTATTCCCATGCCTATTATTCCAATACGAATCATCAGTATTTTCCGCCTCTTTCTTCAAAGTGGGTAGGTTTGCCCAAGGCCCTGCCGCCGTCTTTAATCCATTCTGCCTGCCACTTGATAAGTGTGGATGCAGGTACATCGGGATAACCGAATGTATCTATCATCTTACCTGCGTTTGAGAAGTATGCAATGTCGCTTTCTTCGCCACAGTAGATGGGTTCTTTGCCAAGGAGTGCACCCAGTTCTTCAGCAACTGCTTTTACAGAGAGAACTTCAGGACCTGTTACATTCATAATCTCAACATCTTCACTTGCATAGAGCAGACCACGGATAGCAATCTCGTTTGCGCTTCCCTGCCAGATAATGTTGAATACAGGTGTTGTAACACTAATAGGTTCGCCATTCATCAATCTTTCTGCAATGTCGTAGAGGACGCCGTATCTTAAATCAACAGCAAAGCTTAAACGGTACATAAATACTTTTGTGCCGAATTTCTTTGCGGCGTATTCGAATGAACGCTCTCTTGCGAGACAACTTGTAGCATACTCGCCGATAGGACCTGTGGGTTCGGTTTCTTTGCTTCCGCCACAGTTGAGGGGAACGAGGGGATAGATGTTTCCTGATGAGAAAACAACTATTGAAGAATTTTTGAACTTTTCGCAAACAAGTGCGGGGAGAACGCTGTTCATACCCCATGTCTGCCATTCGTTTCCGTTTGTACCGAATTTTCTACCTGCCATGTAGATAATGTTCTTAACATCAGGCAGAGCGTTGAGCTGTGCACTGTCCTGCAGATCGCACTTTATAATCTCAACACCGTTGTCTGTTAAAAGTTTTGTAGCAAATTCGTCTGTAAATCTTGATACTGCAATAACTTTTTTGTCAATACCTGCGGCTTTAACTGCATTCTGTGCAAGGAGTGAAAGGGTAGGGCCCATCTTGCCACCTGCACCGAGAATCATAATGTCGCCGTCAATCTTTTTAATATCTTCAATCAGTGCTGCTGACGGGGTTGTCAGCATTTCGTTAAGTTTATCTTCTGTCCACATAATCAATCTTCCTCCCATTTTGCAAGGTTTTCTTTTACAAATTCGTCATCTGTCAGGTAGGGGTACATAGCACAAACTCTGTCAAGTTCCTCTGCCTGTCCTGCTGATAATTTCTCGTCGGGGTTGATGCAACGAACAGACTTCATAAGTCCCTGACGGTAGAGAATTTCGTGAACACCGGGGATAGCACCTGCAAAACCGTTTGCCGCATCAAAGAGTGCAGCATTTGCATCAGTAATCTGTGCCGCAAGAGTGAGCCATTCGTCGTCTGCTTTTGCACCTTTGACTTTTTTGAAGAGGTCGCAAACGCTCTTTGTCCATACAGACCAATGACCAAGTAAACCGCCGTCAAAACCTCTTTCGATAATCTTGCCGTCTACTTTGAATTTATATGTGGTGAGGAGGTCAACGATGATGTTGTCGTCGTTACCTGTGTAAAGACCGATGTCGTTGTTTCTTGAAGACAAAGCAAGTGCTCTTACGACATCGCATGTGCTGTAACGGTTAAATGATGCGCACTTTATTGCAACAACATTTTCAATCTCGCAAATCTGTTTCCAGTAGTCGTAGCCAAGAACTCTGCCGCCACAAGCTGTCTGGAGATAGAAACCGATTACGGGCATGATTGCCGCAACTTTCTTTGTCCTTTCGATAAGGTAATCGTCGTCGTAATCAGCGAGACCGCCGGGGCTCAAAAGCACCGCATCAAAGCCGAGTGATTTTGCAATCTCTGCCTCTGCACAAACCTGCTCAATAGGACCGCAAACACCTGAAACCTTAACTATTGTTTTACCTGTCTTTGCTTCGTATTTTGAAATCTCGTCTGCCGCGATTTCAAGTACGGGTTTGAAAAGGTTTACTTTTGGATCTCTTATCTCAAACTGTGTTGTGTGTACTGCGATTGCAATACCGCCTACACCGGCGTCAAGATAGTATCTGCAAAGTACTCTCTGACCGTGTTCGTTAAATGTTCCGTCGTCATTGAGTGCCAACGGAATAGCGGGGATAACAGTACCGCCTTTAAGAATTTCTATTGCTTTTTCTCTGCTCATAATACGCCTCCGAACTAATTAGTTACTTTTTGATAATACTATTCTATCACTAAAAAACGCATATGTCAATATTTACTTTTTAAGATAGCCGATTATCATATCCGCAACCATTTCACTTCTCTTTTTTGTTGCTTCTGTGTCTTTGAGGTCAATTTCAATAAGTTTTGGCATAGTGTATTTGTTTGAGAAGTAGGCAAATGCGAACATATTTATTGCAAACACAGTTTCGTTTATATCAATATCTTTTCGGAATAATCCCTCGTCAATACCTCTTTGCAATACTTTCTGCATGGCAACAACAGAACGGCTTTTAATGGGAACAATACCTGCCGAATCCACATAAGATGCACCGTTTAAGTTTTCGTGCATAACGAGAGAAACGAAGTTGGGGTTGTTGCTTAAAAATTCAAATGAATTTGCAATTGTTTCTCTTAACACTTCGTCAGCAGGACGATTCATATCCTGACTGTTTTCCATATCGGCAAGTCGTCCGTAGACGTTGCCAAGTATAATTTTGTAAAGGTTCTCTTTGCTTTCGTAATGAGCATAGATAAGGCGCTTGTTGACTCCTGAAACCTCTGCGATTTCGTCAACTCTCGCTCCTGCAAAACCTTTCTTTGCAAATATATCCTCTGCGGCGGTAAGTATTTTTTCTCTTGTAATATCACTCTTTTTCATATGGGTAAATCCTTTCGGTTAATATGTATTTATTATACTTTATCAGCCGTGAAAAATCAACATTGACTTCATATTGTGTTGTTGATATAATTTAGGTAGTAAACAGGGAGAGGAGTGTTAATATGAAAAGATTATTTGTATTATTTTCGTTAGTACTATCGTTGATACTTTCAGGTTGCAACACTTCACAACCCCAACAGGCAGAAAAAGGCGATTTTAAGTTCTGCTCTCTCGAATGGGGAACTGATTGGGAAACTGTGCAAAAGAGCGATATATTCAAAGATGCTCAATATGAGGTAACTGAAAACGGACACAGACAGGTAGTGTGGGTAGATGGATTGGAATATTTGGGTGTAAAATCAGAAATGGCAGGACTGGTGTTCGATGTTGCCAATGTAACAACGGCAAACGGATTGAGCAGTATCTTTTTTCAGTTTTCCGAAGAGGATGAAGAAGTTCTGTTGTCTGAATTAACAGAATTGTACGGTGAACGAAAAACCGCATATTTAGATAAAAACGGAGTTGAAAATCCGATCAATCCTGCCGGCTGGGTGAGCGAAGATACTGTTGAGAGTGTTTTGACAGAAGAGGGACGAGCATATTACATAAGTATGTTCCCGGAGGATTATGAGCAAACAAGATTAGATGCAAATTTGCGTTCGCCTCTTGTATCAATCAGATTTGATGAAGAACGTAATTTTGTTGAATTTAATGGAAGTGTTGCATCGGTTGTGTCATTTGTGCAGTCGGAAATGAAAAAGTAAACAGATATCAGAAATGGGCAAGGGAACTCCTTGTCCATTTTATGTTAATAAAAAACCGCAGGAAACAATATATATTATTGCAAATCGGCAAAAAATGGTGTATAATAGTATAGATTTCTAACTGAAAGGATGATTTTGATGAAAGTTAGTGCAGAACAGATTAAGCACGTGGCAGAACTTGCTCGTCTTAAACTGACTGATGAGGAAATTGAATCTTTGGGTATGGAGGCGGTTATTGAGTTTGCCAATAAACTCTCCGAACTTGATGCGGAGCAGATAGCGCCTACAAACCATGTTTCCGATATATATAATGTTTTCCGTGAGGATGAGATAGTTCCGTCTTATGACAGAGATGATATCTTGAAGAATGCACCTGCCAAGGCAAGAGGATGTGTCCTTGTGCCCAAGGTAGTAGAGTAAGGAGGAGAGTATAATGAGCTTATATGAAAAAACAATCCACGAACTCTCCCATATGCTTAAAGCAAAGGAAGTTTCAAGCGTTGAGATTACAGAGAGTGTCCTTGAGAGAATAGATGCAGTAGAGGATAAAGTAGGCGGTTATGTAACCGTTTCAAAAGAATCTGCGCTGGAGATGGCAAAAGCCGTTGATGCATTGATCGCATCAGGCGAGAGTTTGTCAGATATTGCAGGTATCCCCGTTGCAGTTAAGGATAATATCTGCACCAAGGGTATTGCTACAACCTGTTCATCAAAGATGCTTGAGAATTTCGTTCCCCCTTATGACGCTTTCGTTTCAAACAAACTGAAAGAAAACGGCGGCGTTATCATCGGTAAAACCAATATGGACGAGTTCGCTATGGGTGCATCTACCGAAACATCATATTTCCACCTTACAAAGAACCCCTATGACCTTACCAAAGTTCCCGGCGGTTCATCAGGCGGTAGTGCGGCAGTAGTTGCGGCAGATGAAGCAATATTCTCATTAGGTAGTGATACAGGCGGTTCAATCCGTCAACCTGCATCATTCTGCTCTGTTGTCGGTTTGAAACCCACCTATGGTCTTGTTTCCCGATTCGGTCTTGTGGCGTTTGCATCATCACTTGACCAGATCGGCCCTATGACAAAGGATGTTACTGACTGCGCAATCGTTATGAATGCAATCGCAGGTCATGATAAGATGGATTCCACATCTGCAAATATAACTCTCCCTGATTATAAATCAGCATTGGTTGACGATGTCAAGGGAATGAAAATCGGTATCCCCAGAGAATATATGGGCGAGGGTATTGCTCCCGATGTTAAGGCAATCATCTTAAATGCCGCAAAGAAATACGAAGAGATGGGCGCAATCGTTGAAGAGTTCAGTTTGCCAATGACAGACTATGCCTTGAGCGCTTACTATATTATTTCTTCTGCAGAGGCAAGTTCCAATCTTGCACGTTTTGACGGTATCAAATACGGTTACCGCACAAAAGAATTTGAGGACCTTACCGATATATATGCAAAATCCCGTACAGAGGGATTCGGCAGTGAAGTTAAGCGCCGTATAATGCTCGGTACTTATGCACTTAGTTCTGGCTACTATGATGCATATTATAAGAAAGCACAGCAGGTTCGTACACTTGTTAAGCAGTCATTTAATGATGCGTTTGCAAAGTATGATATGATACTTTCTCCTGCATATCCCAATACGGCATTTGAAATAGGCGGAAAGATAACCGATGCCGTTCAGATGTATCTCGGTGATATCTGCACAGTTTCAGTAAATATTGCAGGACTTCCCGGCATAGTAGTTCCTGCCGGATTTGACAGTAACAATATGCCCGTAGGCGTTCAGCTTATCGGTAAGGCATTTGATGAGATGACACTTATCCGCGGAGCATATGCATTTGAGAAGAATACGGATTTCCACACAATCCGTCCCAGTTTATAAGAGAGGAGGCAGGAAAATATGAATTACGAATCAGTCATCGGTCTTGAAGTTCACGCAGAACTTGCCACCAACACCAAGATATATTGCTCTTGCAGAAACGAGTTTGGTCTTGATGTTAATACCTCCTGTTGTCCTATATGTACAGGTATGCCCGGCACACTACCTGTTCTTAATAAAAAAGTTGTGGAGTATGCTATCAAGGCGGGTCTTGCACTTAATTGCTCTATTACCCGTGAGGGTAAGCAGGACAGAAAGAACTATTTCTATCCTGACCTTCCCAAGGCATATCAGATTTCACAGTTTGATCTTCCTCTTTGCACAGACGGTTACCTTGATATAGAGGTTAACGGCGAGAAAAAGAGAATCGGTATCACAAGAATCCATATAGAGGAGGATGCAGGTAAACTCATCCACTCTGTAATGGGCGATGAATCCTATGTAGATTTTAACCGTTGCGGTGTTCCGCTTATTGAGATAGTTTCAGAACCTGACCTCCGAAGTGCCGAGGAAGCAAAGATTTATCTTGAAACATTAAAATCAGTTCTTCAGTATATAGAAGTTTCCGACTGTAAGATGGAGGAGGGTTCACTCCGTTGCGATATCAACGTATCACTCCGTCCCGTCGGCAGTGATAAATTCGGTACAAGAACCGAGATGAAGAATGTTTCCACATTAAGCGGTACACAGAGAGCAATTGATTATGAGATTGGCAGACAGACAGTTATCCTCGATAATGGCGGTACTATTGATCAGGAAACACGCCGCTGGGATGACGGTAAGGGCGAGAATGTTCTCCTCCGCAGTAAGGAAGAGGCACATGACTATCGCTACTTCCCCGAACCCGATCTTATGCCGATTGTAGTAAGTGATGAATGGATTGAAGAGATCCGCGCCACACTCCCCGAAATGCCTGATGTTAAGAAAGCCCGTTACACAGGGGAACTCGGTCTCGGCGATTATGAAGCAGGTATTATTGTAGGCAATAAGAGTATGGCAAGATTTTTCGACAGGTGCGTTGAACTCGGCGGTAATGTGAAAGCCGTTGCTAACTGGCTTCAGGGCGATATAATGAAAGTTGTAAAGGATAAGGATATTACCTTTGATGATATTAACTTCACACCCGAGGACCTTAATGAACTTGCAGCAATTGTTGACAAAGGAACTATCAGTATCACAGCAGCGAAGAAAGTTCTTGCAAAGATGTTTGAGACAAGTGATAAACCCTCCAAGATTGTAGACGAACTCGGTCTTGCGCAGATAAGCGATGAGGGTGCTATTGAGGCGATGGTAAATGCTGTTCTTGATCAGAATCCACAGTCCTTTGAGGATTATAAGAACGGTAAGACAAGAGCCCTCGGTTTCCTTGTTGGTATGGTAATGAAAGAATCCAAAGGCAAGGGCAATCCGCAGATTATCAATAAGATGATACTCGAACGCCTTGAAGCATATAAAAATTCGTAAGAGGAGAATACTATGGTAAAACTCAATGCTGACGAGAATGTAGTTAAAACAATTCGAGAAGGACTTAAGCGTACAGGCGGTTACTGCCCCTGTAAACTTCAGCATACAGAGGAGAATATCTGTATGTGCGAAGAGTTCAAATCCCAGATAGCCGATCCGGAATTTGAGGGATACTGTCATTGTATGCTTTATTATAAAACGAAAGATTGAGGTGTTTTTATGGCAGAGATTAAGATTACAAAAGATAATTTTGAAGCAGAGGTTCTTGCATCCGATATTCCCGTTTTAGTAGATTTCTGGGCGACATGGTGTGGACCATGCCAGATGCTTTCTCCTATTATAGGGGAGATTGCGGCAGAGTATGAGGGCAAGATTAAAGTAGGCAAGATCAATGTGGACGAAGAGGGCGAACTTGCTATGGCGTTCCGTGTTATGAGTATACCTACACTTATGCTTTTCAAAGACGGAGAAGCCGTAGATACTATGGTTGGCTTCCGTTCAAAAGCAGATATAGTTAAAATGTTTGATTAATTTTTTGGGGGCAATCTTCGGATTGCCCCTGTATATTTTTATAAGGAGAGATATTATGCGCAAAAATTTCGGTGCTAAAACATATGTGTTCCCTATGCCTGTTTTCGTTGTTGGCACATATAATGCGGACGGCTCTGCCAATGCAATGACTGCTGCCTGGGGTGGAATTAGCGGAGAGAGGGAAATTTCCGTTTGTGTAAGCGGTACACATAAAACTGCAGAAAACATCATAAGATGCGGTGCGTTTACCGTCAGCGTAGCCGATAGCGATAATGTTGCCGAAGCAGATTATGTAGGCATCGTTTCTGCTAATCGAGATAATGATAAGATGACAAAAGTGGGTTGGAAATCCATTGCATCGGAATTCGTGGATGCTCCTCTTTTTGACAAATTGCCCTTTGCTCTTGAATGTGTGGTGAAAAGTTACGATCCCGAAACCAATAAACTCATAGGAGAAATTGTCAATATCTCCGCAGACGAGAGTATTATCGGTGCAGACGGAACGGTTGACCTTGATATATTCCGTCCCATAACTTATGTTTCTCCCCACCATACATACCGTGTAATGGGCGAAGTGGTAGGCAAAGCGTATGGCGAGGGAAATAAATTGAAGTAATAAAAAGAGGCATAATCTGTCTATATTTTTGATGACGATTATGTCTTGTTTTTTGCATAAAAGTCGATTGAAATAATTTCGGAAATATACTACAATAACAGTATAAATTGTTGTGAGGTGATGGTATGCATTTTATGGGTGTTGATGTAGGAAGTTCCGGATGTAAAGTATCGGTAATAGACGAAAAAGGTCTTTCAGTATGCTTTGCTTCAAGGGAATACTCTTTCGTATATGGGGATACCGGTTCTTACCTCGATCCGAATCTTGTAATAAAAAGTGTTTTTTCAGCGATAAAGGAACTTTCGGACAATAATGACCTTTCCGATGTGAAAACTGTCAGCGTAACATCTTTTGGAGAGATGTTCGTTCTTATGGATAAAGATAAAAAAGTTATCTGCGACAGTATCACATACGATGATACCCGTGGTAAGGATGAGGCGGCATACATCAGGGATAATTTTGGTGAGGACAAACTTTATGGTATCACAGCAACCTCTTGCGATGCTATGTATTCTCTGCCGAAACTTATGTGGATTAAGAAGCATCAGCCCGAAATATATGCTAAAGTAAGATATATGAATCTTTTTGCAGACTATGTTCTCTTTATGATGGGAGCGAAACATCATACTGATTATTCACTTGCGGCGAGAACTATGATGTTTGATATTGCATGTAAATGCTGGTCAAAAGAGATAATTGACTTTGCAGGTATTGATGATTCTGTTCTCGGAGAACTTGTGCAGACAGGAACTATTGTAGGGGAGATAGACAGCAGTATTGCCGATGAACTCTCTCTGCCCCGTGATGTAAAACTTCTTGCAGGTGGTCATGATCAGCCATGTGCAGCACTTGGTGCAGGTATTGCAGAGGATGGTGTTGCTCTTGACGGTATGGGTTCTAATGAATGTATCGTACCTGCATTTGATAACCCTATGATAAACAAGACAATGAAAGGATCAAACCTCGTTTGCGTTCCTCATATTGTATCGGGTAAATTCGTTACATATGCATTCTGCAGAACTGCAGGGAGCTTATTCAAATGGTATAATAAAGTAACGGGCGATGAGGGTTATCCTGCTCTCACTTCTGCTATGCCTGATGAGCCAACAGATATTTATGTGCTTCCTCATTTTATGGGAGCAACCACACCTTATATGGACGATGAATCTGTAGGTGCTATGATAGGCCTTAAAGTAAGTCATACAAAGGGCGAAATCACAAGAGGGATTATAGAGGGACTTAATTACGAGATGCTCGTAAACCTCAAATGCCTTGAGGAAGCCGGTTTCAAAGTAAAACTTCTCCGTGTATCCGGCGGACTGTCCAAAAGTGAGGAGATTTTGCAGATTAAGGCGGATGTTTTGGGCATTCCTGTTCAGACACTTGAGATTTCCGAAACGGGAACAGTAGGTATAGCCATTATGGGAACAGTTGCTATGGGTATTTATAAGGATATCAACGAAGCGGTTGCCAATATCGTTTCTGTCAAAAAAACATTCTACCCCGATATGGCAAAACACGAGATTTATAAAGAACGTTTTGAAAGATATAAGAAACTGTATAACACAGTAAAAGGTTTTTACAAAGATTGATTGCGATCAATGATCAACAGTATGAGCCAACAGATTATGTTGAGATGATTGATAAGAGAAAAGACATTCAAAGTAATCATCGAAGTAAATAATTGATAAAAAACCGCAATGCACTAAGCATTGCGGTTTTTGCTATAGTAAACGGATAATAGGTTGAAAAATGAAATAGTAATACAATGAATTTGAGAGGTGCGCGGGATGGATATGTTAAAAACAGATTGGGTTATTGCTGGGCGGGAAAACTTACTGAATTGCTCATAGGAATCATGGAACCAAATGATTCCCAACAAAATGCTTTTAGTGTTGTAATGTCACCGGATGAATTATCAACAGGTATAGAAAGTTTTATTGTTGAACCTGTTGGAACATCTTCTGTTTGTATATACATTATTCCCTTAAAAGTATTATCACCTGTGTATTGCGCAAGTGCAATTATAGTATCTTTACCTGAATTTACATTGGTAAATGAAATGGTTGTGAGGAACATTCCTATCGGAATTTCTTGCAAACTGTTTCCTGACATATCTTTTATTGTGATTTCGTTTATATTATATTTTTTGATAAAATGAATGGTTGCATTTGTAAGGCGTTCGTTATCTGAACCAATAGATATTGCCCCCCAATCCTCTTCTGTTCCTGTATAATAAACATCTTTCAGATAAGAGCAAGCATAAAATGCTCTATCACCAATGCTTGTAACGCTGTCGGAGATTGTTATATCTTTAAGGTTTTGGCAATAACTAAACGCAGAACGACCGATGTTTGTTACATTATGGGGGATTGTTATATTTTCAAGTTTATAGCAATCGTAAAACGCCAAACTACCAATGCTTGTAACGCCATCGGGGATTGTTATGCTTTTAAGGTTGCTGCAGCTATTAAATGCTCCATCACCAATAATTGTAATGCTACCGGGGATTTTAACACTTTCTAGACTTGTGCAATAGTAAAACATATTAGTGCCAATGCTTGTAACGCCATCGGGGATTGTTACGCTTTTAAGGCTTGTGCAATAGTTAAATGCATAATTGCCGATGCTTGTAACACTGTCGGGGATTGCTATGTTTTCAAGATCACTGCAAAGATTAAATGCGTACTCACCTATGGCCGTCACACCCTCGGCAATTGTTATACTTTGAAGGTTGCTGCAAGTGGCAAAAGCATAACTGCTAATGTTTTTTATACTGCCGGGGATCGATATGCTGGTAAGGCTGTTGCAGCCAGAAAAGGCAGAAAGTCCAATGCTTGTTACATTATTGGGGATTGTTATGCTTTGAAGGTTAACGGAACCATTAAATGCAAAATTACCAATGCTTGTGACACTATCGGGGATTACATAATTAGTGTCTGTTTTCCCACCGGGATAAATGATTAATTCTGTCTTATCTTTATTAAAAACAACGCCATCGGTGTTGGAATAGTAGTTTGAATTATCTGGATCCACATCTATTCTGGTTAAGCTGCTACATCCGTAAAACACAGACTCGCCAATACTTGTTACACTTTGGGGGATTGATATGTTGGTAAGACTTTTACAATCACAAAAAGCTTGATTGCCAATGCTTGTAATACCATTTCTTAATGTTATATTTGTGAGGTTACTGCAAGTATAAAATGCGGCATCACCAATGCTTGTTACAGGATACCCGCCAAGTGTGGAAGGAATTACAATATCACCACTTACAGAAGTATCACAATCTGTTATAGTCGCTTTGTTGTCTAAAACAATATATGTATATATTCCTTCGGTAGCAGCTGATGCATTAATTAAGCTAAAAACAGAGATACCGATTGCAACTATCAATACTAATAAAATTTTCTTTTTCATTCATATCACCTTCAAGACATAAATTTTAATTATTAACAGATAGGCATCTGTTGTTTTTTAGTATATCATTTCTGAATTGAAAAAGCAAGGTAATGCGTTGTTTTCATTTCTATTTCCACTCATTCCTGCATATAGATATACAAACTATATGTTTTGGGGTGAATTATGAGAGATTATATTTCAGAACGGGTACTCGAACTTGCACATTATATGATTGACCATAAGGCAACAGTTCGTGCCACAGCAAAAAAATTCGGAATATCAAAATCCACCGTACATAAAGATATAAGCGAGAGATTGCAGAGGATAAATCCGGCGCTCTTTTCAGAAGCGAAAGAGATACTTGATGAAAATAAATCTCAACGTCATATACGTGGCGGTCTTGCCACAAAGATAAAATACGCCAATATGAAATGAAAAAGAGTCTGCATAAGCAGACTCTTTTTAGTTATATAATTGATATTATCCAGTCATATATGGGATAGTATATAAGCGGGATGAATATGGCAGGGAGCATATTTCCTGCACGTATTTTTTTGATACCGAGCATATTGATTGCAAGTGCAATGATAAGTATTCCGCCGACTGCAGACATTTCGTTTATCATAAGAGGTGTCATAAATTTCCCTGCATACATAGCGATTAATGTGATACCACCCTGATATACAAGTACAAATAATGCAGAGAAGAGTACCCCCACACCAAGTGTTGCCGCAAGAGATATTGCAGTAACGCCGTCGATGATGCTCTTTGAGATTATTATGGAATAATCCCCGTTTATACCTGCTTCCATAGATCCCATCACAGCCATACTTCCCACGCAGAAAAGGAGAGAAGCTGACAGGAAGCCGTCTGTGAACGTAGATGAATCTTTGCTGCCGAATTTTTGCTTTAGTTTTTCACCGCAACCGTATATACGGTCTTCGATTTTAAGTGCTTCGCCGATAGCAGTGCCAATTACCATGCTGATTATGGCAAGTGTCATATTGGTTGTAGTAATTGCGCTCTGAACACCGATAACCAATACACACAGCGCAAGTGCTGTAACTATCGCTTTTGAGAAGTTCTCGTTTATCTTATTTTTGAAAATCAATCCCAATGCTCCGCCAATTAAGACAAGCACGACGTTTATAAAAGTCGCTAACATAAGATAATTCATACCTTTCCCTGATGTTTTCATGCTATAACAATATAACACAAAACCTAAAAAAGTGCAACAAAATTTTTATGTTACAATTGTGTAGTGATTTGCGATAACAGTTGAAATTTTTCGCATCAAATGGTATAATGAATTATTAAACTATGCAAAGGAGGGCGATTCCAATGAGACAGAAAAAATGGATAATATCAGAATTCACAGCAGAGCATACGGAAGAACTTGCCCGACTTTATGGTGTGCCGAAATTTGTAGCCGCCACATTACTTTCCAAAGGTATTACCGACAGGGAAGATATAGAGCGGCTTACCCGCAAAGATGCATCGTCATTTCATAACCCTTACTTGCTTAAAGATATGGATAAAGCGGTGGAGCGTATTGACGAAGCAATTGATAATGATGAGAAGATTACGGTTTACGGAGATTATGATGCCGATGGCATTACTGCGTCCTATATACTCTATACATATCTTAAAACTAAAACCGACAATGTCGATTATTATATTCCAGACCGCCTTGATGAGGGATATGGATTGAGTGAAAGTGCAATAGACGCTCTTACCGATACTGACCTTATCATAACGGTTGATACAGGCATTACCGCCTGTGAACAGGTTGAATACGCAAAGTCAAAAGGAATAGATGTAATCATCACCGACCACCATACACCGCTTGATGAGATACCCGATGCGGTTGCGGTAATCGACCATAAGCAGACAGATTGCCGTTATCCTTATAAAGAACTTGCGGGTGTTGGCGTTGCATTAAAACTTGCCTATGCTCTTTCGGATTGTGATGAGAGTATTTTTGAAAAATACTGCCATATAGCAGCAATCGGAACGGTTGCCGACCTTGCAGAACTCACGGGAGAGAACAGATATATAGTTCAGCGTGGTCTTGATATGCTCCGTTGTACCAGAAATATCGGACTTAAATCCCTTTTCAAAGTAGCAAATATCGACCATACCGCAATTTCGGCATCGACTATCGGTTTTTCTATAGGCCCTATGCTCAATGCCGCAGGTAGAGTTGCCTCTGCTTATATGTCAATGGATCTTTTGCTTTCGGACAACCCTGCGGAGGCATTTGAAATGGCACAGCGTCTTTGTGATGAGAATAATAAACGTAAAAATGAAGAGAAAACAATTGCCGATCAGGCGTTTGAGATTATAGATAATTCTTCACTTGCTGATGACGGGGTTATAGTTGTAAGTGGCGAGGGTTGGCATCATGGGGTTATAGGAATAGTTGCTTCGAGAATAACAGAGCGATATTATAAGCCCTCTGTTGTTATATCCACCGACGGAGAATTCGGTAAGGCATCATGCCGAAGTGTTGAGGGCTTTAATCTTTTTGAGGCAATCGGTGCATGTAGCAATGATCTTGTAAAGTACGGCGGTCATAAGATGGCGGCAGGACTTACGTTGGAGCAGGGTAAGATAGAAGATTTCCGTAATCATATAAATGAATATGCAAAGGAACTTCTTACAGAGGATGTTCTCACACCAAAACTCCATATTGACTGTGAACTCGATATGGATGAGTTCACTCCCGAAAATATCGAAAAATTAAGGATTTTCGAACCATACGGCATTGGTAATAAAACACCTGTGTTTTGTATAAAAGGTGCAGTCATCCGCAGTATACGTATATCAAAGACACACGCATTTGTTAATCTTGAAAAAGACGGTATAATGTTCACTGTTCCTGCTTTCAATAAGGCAGAACTTTTCGAATCTGCAGGAAGCGGAGATATGATAGATGTAGCCGGAACGCTTAATATAAATGAATATAATGGCGCAGTAACTGCCCAGATGATATTAAACGACTGGCGTTATTCCGATAATTTTTGTGTGAAGAGGGAAGATGTTGCCGCAAGTTACAGAATTCTTTCTGCAGTAGAAAATACGGTTGAGAAAGATTTTGTCAAGGCGGCGCTTGACGGCATAAGTCTTCACAAATTCTATATATGCCTGAATATAATGGAAGAACTGGAAATTATAAAGAACGCAAAAACAAACGGCGAATGTATAACATTTGAACGTGGTGTAAATTTTAAGGGTAAAACAGAACTTGAAGATTCGCCTTTGTACAGACAGTACAGAAGTGAAGAAAGGAGGCGGTAAATATGGCAGAATCATACGAAAAACTTTATTCCAGATTAATAGAAACAATTAAGAAATATGCGCCGAATACTAATTTTGATATGATACAGAAAGCATACGAGATAGCACTTGATGCCCATAAGGATCAGAAACGTCATTCGGGAATGCCTTATGTACTGCATCCTTTGAGTGTTGCTGTTACGGTTGCGGAGATGGAACTTGATTGGCACGCAATATGTGCGGCACTTCTTCATGATGTTGTAGAAGATACGGACTATACCGCAGAGGATATTCAGGAGATGTTCGGCACACAAGTTGCAGAACTCGTTGACGGTGTAACAAAACTTGATAAAATTCAGTACACATCCAAGGAAGAACGTGAGATGGAAAATCTCCGTAAGATGTTCCTTGCTATGGCAAAGGATATCCGTGTTATTATCATCAAGTTTGCGGACCGACTTCATAATATGACAACTTTAATCAGTATGACCGAGGAGAAACAGAGGGAAAAAGCGAGAGAAACTCTTAATATCTTCGCACCTCTAGCACATCGCCTTGGTATGTATAAGATTAAATGGGAACTTGAAGATCTTTCTCTTAAATATATCGATCCCATAGCGTATTATGAGATCGTAGAGGGTATATCCCAGAAACGTCAGGAGAGGGAAGCTTTTATTGCCCATGTAAAATCTGACCTTATGGATAAACTTAACAGTATCCATATAGATTGTACAATTGATGGCAGAGCAAAACATTTTTACAGTATATACCGTAAGATGTTTACACAAAATAAGACTCTCGACCAGATATATGACCTTTTTGCAGTGCGAATTATAACCGACAGTGTAGGGGATTGTTATGCGGCACTTGGTGCGGCACACGAACTCTATATCCCTATGCCCGGAAGATTCAAGGACTATATTGCTATGCCCAAGCCCAATATGTATCAGTCTTTGCATACAACGGTTATCGGTCCCGAGGGTATACCTTTTGAGATACAGATCAGAACAAAAGAAATGCACGCCATTGCAGAGAACGGTATCGCGGCGCATTGGAAATATAAAGAGGGAACATCAGGCGGAGATGCCGAACTTGAGCAATCTCTTGCATGGGTAAAACAATTACTTGAAATTCAGCAGGATGCAACAGATGAGGAAGAATTCATTTCTGCTCTTAAGATAGACCTCTTTACCGATCAGGTGTTTGTGTTTACACCAAAGGGAGATGTTATGAGTTTCCCTGCAGGTGCAACGCCCATAGATTTTGCCTTTGCGGTTCATAGTGCCGTTGGTTGTAAGATGCAGGGTGCCAAAGTAAATGGAAAGATTGTACCTCTTGATTACGCTATGCAAAACGGCGATATCATAGAGATTATCACATCTTCCGCAATCCACGGACCAAACCTTGACTGGCTGAAAATCGTTAAGACAAGTCAGGCACGAAATAAGATAAATCAGTGGTTCAAGAAAGAAAACAGGGAAGAGAATATCCTTAAGGGTAAGGAAATGCTTGAAAAAGAGATTAAGCGACAGACACTCACTTCCCTTAACCTTATGCGCACAGAGTATATGGATCCTCTTATCAAACGCTACGGTTTCCGTTCCCACGACGATATGTATTCTGCAATCGGCTTTGGTGGAATGCCTGTTAATAAGGTTATTTCCCGACTTAAGGAAGAATACAGAAAAGATTCAGCAACACCTGATATTATCACACCTGCAGAGATTGTCGATGCATCGCCTAAAGCGAAGAAATCTTCGGGTAACAGCGGTATCGTTATTGAGGGTATAGATTCCTGCCTTATCAGATACGCCCATTGCTGTAATCCTGTTCCGGGGGATAAGATTATCGGTTATATCACACGTGGCAGAGGCGTTTCTATCCACCGTCAGGATTGCGCAAATATTGCCAATGCTTATACGGATGAGGAAGAAAAGGCACGGCTGATAGACGTTTCATGGGAAATCAATAAAGAGGTTGCATATCTTTCCAACCTCAAAATCGTTGCCAACGACAGAAACGGTATGCTTTTGGATATTGCCAATATTATCGGCGATGCGAAAGTTCCCCTTAAAGGTATGAATGCCCGTACAACAAGAGACGGCCTTGCCATTGTTGAAATTACACTTGAGATTACCAACATAGACCAGCTCGAAAAAATTATAAATAAACTTTCTGCCGTAAGCGGCGTTATAGATGTTGCCAGAAGCAGACAGTAAGGAGTATGCTATGTTCTTAAAGAGATTGCCTCTTGGCAGTATGCAGACAAATTGTTATATACTTGCGGATGAAGACACAAAAGAGTGTGCGATTTTCGATCCCTCTGCGGAGGCGGACAGGATCATGTCTGTTGTGGAAGAAAACGGTTTTGATGTAAAATATATTATCTTAACTCATGTTCACGCAGATCACGTTATGGCACTTGATAAAGTGAAACGCCTGACGGGTGCAGATATAGTTGCACACAGATGCGATGCGGAAATGTTAAATGACAACGGCTACACCTTGTCCGGTCTTTTTTTCACATCTGCACCTCAATCAAAAGCAGATGTTGTTGCAGAGGACGGAGATACTTTAACTATCGGAAACCTTGAATTCAGATTCATTCACACACCCGGTCATACTCTTGGGGGAATGTGTATTCTCTGCGGAGATACGCTTATATCGGGAGATACGCTTTTTGCCGGTTCTGTGGGAAGAACAGATTTTCCCGGTGGCGACCATAAGAAACTTATAGATTCAATCAAAGATAAACTTATGGTTTTAGATGATGATATCAATGTTTATCCGGGACACGGTCCATCCACAACCATAGGATACGAGAGGGAAAACAATCCCTATTTGGAGCGCTTATGAAAATATGCCTTGTAAACCATAACGAACGGTATGCCGTGTGCGAGATTGCCATGGCATATTTTCCGCGCACAAAATTTGAGGATGCGGATACCGTTCCTGAATGTGGCGACTATGTTGTCAGCGAACTTGCATATGACGGCAGTATATACAGTTATATCACAATCCTTTCCTATAACGGCGAAGTCCGTACGAATACCGTAACCTCGAAAGAATATAATAAAACATATTTCAAGCAATCTTTCCACACCATTGCAAAGGAACTTATCGGCGGTTTTCTTCCCTGGGGAGTGCTTACGGGGATACGCCCCGGTAAGATTGCCCGTGAACTTATGGAGCAGGGTATGAGCGAAAGTCAGGTAAAGGACAAGTTCCTTGATTTTTATCTCACTACTCCGAAAAAAGCGGAACTTGCCATAGAAGTTGCCAAAAACGAGATGCAAACTCTTTCCAATATTGATAAAGACGCAGTCAGTTTGTATGTGGGAATTCCCTTTTGCCCCACAAGATGCCTGTATTGTTCATTTACATCGCAATCAATAAAATTTACTTCAAAGTTTGTAGAACCATATCTTGAGGCGCTTTATAAAGAAATTGAATACACCGCCGCAAAACTCCGTGAAACTCCATATCATATTGAAACAATATACATAGGCGGCGGAACGCCAACATCCCTTACTCATACTCAACTTGACGGACTTATAAAGAAAATGTACGCTGAGTTTGATTTGAGGCGTATTAAGGAGTTTTCTGTTGAGGCAGGCAGACCTGATACTATTACCCGTGAGAAACTTCAGGTTCTTCGCGAAAATAATATATCAAGGATAAGCATCAACCCACAGACAGCAAATGATAAAACTCTTAAGGTTATCGGCAGAAACCATACAGTAAAAGAGTTTGAAGAGAGTTACGCTCTTGCGATGGATTGCGGACTTACTAATATAAATACAGATATCATTGCAGGTTTACCCGGCGAGAGTGTAGATGATTTTATGAATACGCTTGATTGCATAGAACGTCTTAACCCCACCAACGTAACCGTTCACACAATGAGTATCAAGCGCAGTTCTTTCCTTGCACAGGAATACGATGCATATTCCGTTACAAGTGCAGAGGCGGTCAACAGTATGCTTGATGCATCTTATGACAGAATGAAATCAATGGGCAAGATTCCCTATTATATGTACAGACAGAAGAATATGCTCGGTAATCTTGAGAATGTTGGCTACTGTGATGAGGGCTTTGAAAACCTTTATAATATCTATATTATGGAAGAGGTACAGTCCATTGTTGCTCTTGGAACAGGTGCATCGTCCAAGATAGTTAAGGGTAGTGAGATAAACCGTGTATTCAATGTGAAAGACGTGTACGAATATATCACACGCCACGACGAAATGCTCAAACGAAAAGATCAGATATTTATGTAGGAGGAGATTGTTATGGCTCCCATAAAAATATTACATATGGCAGATATTCATTTTGGCAGACCTGCTACAGGGCTGCCTGAAAATCTCCGTGAGATCCGCCGTCAGGAAGTGCGTTCAACATTTTCCAGGGCGCTTTCCCTTGCCAATGATGAGAATGTGGATGCGGTGCTTATAGCGGGAGATTTGTTTGACACATCTGATACAGATAAGAGTACTCTTAATTTCCTCGCAGGGGAGTTTAATAAGATATCCCATATCCCTGTTTTCGTCTCTCCCGGTAACCACGATCCCCTTGGAAGTGCATATAACGAACTCAATGCATTGGATTGTCCTAATCTTACGGTGTTTGGCAGTGAATGTTCCGTTAAAACTTTCCCTGACAAGAATTTTGCGGTGTATGGCGTTGGTTTTGATAATGAAGTGGTAACGGAACATCTTCTCGGCAAAATTAAAGCAGAGGATGAAAATGCCGTTAATATTGCCGTTGTCCACGGCGAACTTGTTGCAAGTGGCGTCTATAACCCTATAACCGAAACAGATATTGCTTTGAGCGGTATGGACTATGTGGCACTTGGTCATGTTCATACACATCTTGGTATTAATAAATCAGGTAATACATATTACGCATACAGCGGCACCCTTGAGGGTGGCGGCTTTGACGAGTGTGATGAAAAAGGCGTTATCCTCGGCACCGTTTCAAAGGACGGCTGCGACCTTAAACTCGTTCCTATAAGTAAGCGTAAGTACCGTACCATTGAGGTGGATGTAACCGACACCGCCACACTTCAGGAGATTATAGAGAAAGTAAAATCTGCAGTTGATAATGCAGATGACCTTTATAAGATAGTTCTCACGGGTTGCAGACCTGAAAGAATCCCTCCCGATGTTATAGAGAATGAGATTGATGCATTCTTTGTGAAGACAAAGGATCAGACCCGTGGTGCATATAACCTTGAGGAACTTTCTGCTGATTACAGTATCGGCGGGATATTTGCAAGAAATGTTTTAGAGAGAATGGCATCCGCTACCGATGACGAGAAGAACGACCTTCTTCGTGCGGCGGATGTAGTGTTTGATATATTAAATGATAAGTAAGAGGAAAGGTTTATGAGTGAGAATAAACTTATAAACTCGCCCATCCGTTTTGTGAAAGGAGTGGGCGAGAAACGTGCCGCTCTTTTTAATAAAATCGGCATATTCGATATAGAGGATCTGGTACACTATTTTCCGAGAGAATACGAGGACAGACGGCATATATTCAGTATTTCTGCCCTTGCAGAGGGTATGACTTGCTGTATCAAAGCACCTGTGCTCACTATGGCGGCAGAACGCCGTTTCAAGTACAATCTTTCTGTTTTCTCCCTTGCTATTGATGACGGAACGGGAAGCATAAATGTTTTCTGGTTTTCTTCCCCTAAATATAAACGAAAATTTGAACGTGGCACAGAATATATTTTCTACGGCAAAGTTGTGAGCCGAAACGGTTGGCTTCAGTTTGAACTTATAGAGGCAGAGGTTGCCAATAAGAATGCAAAGACAGGTAAGATACTCCCTGTGTACCCTCTCACCAAGGGTATCAATCAGACCAACCTCCGTTCTATGATGGCGTCTGTTATGGATAGCATTGACCGTTTTGAGGATGTTCTTCCCCCGTCTGTACTTGCCAAGAATAATCTTATGGATTATGATAAGGCACTTCGCTGCATACATTTTCCTGATGATATGGACGATTTTGAGGCAGCAAGACGGAGATTCGTATTCGAAGAACTTTTCATTCTCCAACTGTCTCTTAACTATATGAAAGATATCCGTGCCGATGCAGATGGTATAATCTTTCCCGATATTTCCTGCGGCAGAGAATTTGTTGACTCCCTGCCGTATGAACTGACTTCCGCACAGAAACGTGCTATCCGTGAGATATGCGATGATTTCCAGAGTGGAAAGCCAATGAACCGCCTTGTTCAGGGCGATGTAGGTAGCGGTAAGACAGTTGTCGCTGCATGTGCTATGCATATTGCGGTCCGTAACGGTTATCAGGCAGCGCTTATGGCGCCTACGGAAATCCTTGCGGCACAGCATTATAATACGTTCCAAAAATTCTTCGGCGATAAGTTTAAGATAGCACTCCTTACCGGCTCGGTTTCAGGTAAGAAGAAACTTCTTGATGGCATTGCTAACGGAGAATATGATATAGTTATCGGCACTCACGCCATAATAGAGGATAATGTAGAATTCAAAAATCTTGGCTTCTGCGTAACTGACGAACAGCACCGATTCGGTGTAAGTCAACGTTCAAAACTCAGCAGTAAAGCAGAATTCTGCCACGTTCTCGTTATGAGTGCAACCCCAATTCCGAGAACACTTGCCCTTATCCTTTACGGCGACCTTGATATTACAATTATCGATAGTAAACCTGCAGGCAGACAGGATATTGACACATTCTGCGTCAACGATTCTGTACGTGGCAGGGCATACGGATTTGTCCGCAAACAACTTGAAGAGGGCAGACAGGCGTATGTGGTGTGTCCTTTGGTTGAGGAATCCGAATCCCTTGATGCAGTTGCCAGTGTTCAGTACGCCGAGAAACTGCAAAAGGATGTTTTCCCCGAATACACTGTGGGACTTCTTCACGGTAAGATGAAACCAAAGGAAAAAGACGAGGTTATGACGAGGTTCAAAAACGGCGAGATAAATCTTCTCGTTTCCACTACTGTTATTGAAGTAGGTGTGGATGTGCCAAATGCCAATATTATGGTTATAGAAAACGCCGAACGCTTCGGACTTTCACAACTTCATCAGTTAAGGGGAAGAGTCGGCAGAGGCAATTTCAAATCCTACTGTGTGCTTATTACCAATAGTCAGAACGATGCTACAAAACAGCGTATGCAGGTTATGACCTCAACCAATGACGGATTCAAGATTTCCCAAAAAGACCTTGAACTCCGTGGATGCGGTGAATTTTTCGGCACACGTCAGCACGGACTTCCCGAACTTAAAGTAGCCAATCTCTTTACAGATATTGATATCTTAAAGGATGCACAGACACAATGCGAAGAACTTCTGCAAGAGAACCCCCATCTTTACGGCCCCGACTGTGAACGGCTTAAAGAGAGGATAACACATATGTTCGATAAATTTGACGGAGCAGATATATTCAATTAAGATAAAAACCCCCGTGATTTTCAAAATCACGGGGGTTTACTTTTGTAATTATTATTTTACAACAATATTTAAGAGGCGTCCTTTAACAAGGATAGTTTTAAGGATTTCCTTACCCTCTGTGAACTTTAAGATGTTCTCATTTGCGAGAGCAATCGCCTTGATGTCATCTTCTGTAGCAGAAGCGGCAACATTGATCTTATCCTTAACTTTACCGTTGATCTGGAGTACGATTTCGATTTCGTCTTTAACCAATGCATCTTCGTCGTATTTTACCCAATCCTGATTGTGAACGCTTTCCTTACCGCCAAGCATAGCCCAGAGTTCTTCTGTAACGTGGGGGATAAAAGGCGCAAGCATAATAACAACCTTTTCCATACACTCGTTTACAAGTGCAGTGTTGTCGCCTGTGTAAGCGTACATAGCGTTTACAAGCTCCATAATGCTTGAAATTGCTGTGTTGAAGTTGAAACGTGTTCCGATGTCGTCAGTTGCACGTTTAACTGTGTTGTTGAGTACAAAACGGAGATCCTTGTCGGCAGATGTGAGAGCCGATACATCATATTTATCGCCGAATCTGAATGTATCTTTTCTGTCGTCGATAAATCTGAATACACGGTTAATAAATCTGTGTGAACCCTCAACTGCAGTATCGCTCCATTCAAGGTCTCTTTCAGGTGGAGCTGCAAAGAGAATGAAAAGTCGTGCTGTGTCAGCGCCATACTTGTCAATGATTTCGTCAGGGCTTACTACGTTGCCGATAGATTTACTCATCTTTGCGCCGTCTTTTAATACCATACCCTGTGTGAGCAGGTTTTCAAAGGGCTCGTCGCAGGAAAGATGACCGAGGTCGTGCATTACCTTTGTAAAGAATCTTGCATAGAGCAAGTGGAGAATAGCGTGTTCAACACCGCCGATGTACTGGTCAACGTTCATCCAGTAGTCAGCCGCTTCTTTAGAGAATGCTTCGTCAGCGTTTTTAGGATCGCAATAACGGAGGAAATACCAGGATGAGCAAACGAATGTGTCCATTGTGTCAGTTTCTCTGTGCCCCATTTTGCCACAGATGGGGCAGGGGGCATTTACGAAACTTTCGGATGATTTAAGGGGAGATTCGCCCTGACCTGTAAACTTAACATCTTCGGGGAGAAGAACGGGGAGATCGCTCTCGGGAACGGGAACTGCACCGTGTTCTTCACAGTAGATAATCGGGATAGGAGCACCCCAGTATCTCTGACGTGAGATGAGCCAGTCGCGGAGACGGAAATTAACTTTCTGTTCGCCCATTTTGTTTTCGTTGATAAATTCGATAATCTTGGGCATTGCCTCTTTGTTTGTGAGACCGTTGAATTTATCGGAATTAATCATTATACCCTCGGCTTCAAATGCTGCTTCAAGAGTAGAACCGTCGATGTTGTTGCCGTCGGGGGAGATAACCGCCTCGATGGGGAGATTGTATTTTTTTGCGAAATCAAAGTCTCTCTGGTCGTGAGCGGGAACAGCCATAACAACGCCTGTGCCGTAGTCGAGGAGAACGTAGTTTGCAAGGTAGAGAGGAATCTTCTTACCTGTTAAGGGGTTAATCACATACTTGCCTGTGAATACACCCTCTTTTTCAGTATCGGTAGATGTACGTGCAATTTCGTTGAGGAACTGCATCCTCTTGATAAATTCCTTGCACTCCGCCTCTGTTTCACTTCCTGCGATGAGTTCGGGAACAATGGGGTGTTCGGGAGCGATTACCATGTATGTAACGCCATAGATGGTATCAGGACGTGTTGTGAATACTGTGAGTTCTTCGCCTGAACCGTCAACTTTGAATTTAACTTCAGCACCAATGCTCTTGCCAATCCAGTTGGTCTGCATTGTACGAACTTTTTCGGGCCATCCTTTAAGACGGTCAATGTCTGTAAGGAGTCGGTCAGCATAGTCAGTAATCTTGAAGAACCACTGTTCAAGGTCTTTCTTACCAACTTCTGCTTTACATCTTTCACAGTGTCTGCCGACAACCTGCTCGTTAGCAAGTACAGTCTGGCAAGATGGACACCAGTTTACATAAGATTTTTTCTTGTAAGCCAGATTGTTTTTGAAAAGTTGCAAGAACATCCACTGGGTCCATTTGTAGTAATCCCTGTGGCATGTGGCAACTTCTCTGTCCCAGTCGTAGCTGATACCCATGGCTTTAAGCTGCTCACGCATATTGTCAATGTTTGCCCAGGTCCAGTTGTTGGGAGCAACACCGTTTTTGATAGCGGCATTCTCTGCGGGGAGACCGAATGAATCCCAACCCATAGGGTGGAGAACGTTGAAGCCGTTCATCTTTTTATAACGTGCAACCACATCGCCTATGGAGTAGTTACGAACGTGTCCCATGTGGAGTTTACCTGAGGGGTAGGGAAACATCTCCAGAGTGTAATACTTGGGCTTGTCGTTGATTTCTGTTTTGAAAGTTTTGGAATCATCCCATACTTTCTGCCATTTCTTTTCGATTTCGGAAAAGTTGTAGTTCATAGCTATTACCTCTTTAATAGATTATAAATTTTCAATACTGATCTCCTGTGCATCTGACCACAGACGCTCAATGGAGTAAAATTCTCTTGAGTTTTCGTTGAATATGTGCACGATCACGTCGCCGTAATCAAGAAGCACCCAACCGGGATTTCCGAGTCCCTCTCTTGCGGCAGGTTTTATACCCTGTTCAGAGAGTTTCATATCAATTTCTTCGTATATTGCATTCATGTGGGGAGTAGATGTACCCGAGCAGATTATAAAATAATCGCATAAGGTAGTCAGTTCTTCAACATGGAGTATCTGTATATTAATGGCTTTTCTGCCGTCAGCGGCGAGTGCCGCAGTTTTCATCAGTTCGTAAGAATTCATATTTTGCTCCTTGGATAATATCATTTCATGTCGCTGCCCACAATAATGGTAACAGAAGTTCCCGTGCGTTTTTCAGCATTGACCAGATAATTGCTGAGGCCTATTGCTTTGGCAATCTTGGCACCGTCGCCGTTGTCTTTCTTGGCAACTACCACGGTTTGCTCGAACCTTACAGTTGCGGCTTTGTCAACGCTTTTAACGTTAAATCCGTATGCTTCAATGTCAGCGACTATTTTATCTATATTGGCAGTTCCGCCGGAACCGTCTATAACATCAACGGATAAAAATCCGTTTCCAAAGTTTTTCTTGAGTTCAAGGTTTGCAGGTACTGTAAGCATCTGACTGTTGTTACCGATAAGCTGATTGCGGATGGCGAGTTCCTGTGTGCTTATTTCGGCACGTTCGGGAGTGAGATACTCCTGTATCATTTGTGCAGTAGCTGCCTTGTCGTTTATAAAGTACCAGGGTCCCAGCGCATTTGTGTCTTCGCCGGGGAGTTCCATAATCCTGATTGAATCGGGATTTATGCTCAGTATAATCGGCGCATAAGTGAGGAAGTCATCATATTCAAAATTCGTGGTTACGTTGTCTGTAGCGATGGAAACAAATTCCGGTGCTTTCATCACATTTTTAAGGTCAAGTATCTGGTCGATGGTAGTGCTGATAAATTCTCTCTGTATACCTGTTCTCGAATACTTGCCGTTTGTGAGAGTCTGTATGTCAACTTCATTATTGTCTTTGCGGAATCTAACAAGTTGTTCCGCTTTGTTGCCGTCAAGTTTTTGCGGACCTTGTTTGAGATGGATGTGCAGATCCTGCTCGGGGTCGTCATAATCCATATCAATCGGCACGTTGTATTCAACACCGCCGATAGCGTCTATAATGTCGCGGAACCCCTGTAAATCTACCAGTATAAACTTATCGACTTCCACACCGGGGAGTATCTGATGTACTTCTTTGAATAACTGTGTTTCTTTATTGTAGCCGTATGCAGAGTTGATTTTTTTATCGGATCTTCCGTTGTTTTCTACGTAAGTGTCTCTCGGTATCTGTACAAGAGTGAGAGAATTGTCTATCAGGTTAAGATGAGCAAGTATCAGTACGTCTGTACGGTAACCTTCTTTGTCAACGCCGCAAAGTAATGTGTTAACGTATGATTTTTGCATGGTTGTATTCTGCAGGTCGGCAAGGTCGCCGTATAGCACACGGTTAACCCATGTGATACCTATAAATATAGCGGCAATCAGCGAAAATATTAATGTAAAAAGAAGCGTGAACGATATGTATACTCTTGCTTTGCGTGACAATTAAATCACCTCTTTTGTTCTATATAAAAATTCCTCGTATCCACCGTGTTGGTGTGAAGTAAAGTTCCTTTTTTCAGCACTGATCTTATAGTATTGTCAAGTTGGATAATAAGTGCTTTGTCAATGTCTTCGCAGACAGTGTTTCGTATTTCGTCAACCCACTCGGCTTTTCTCGATGGCTCTGTGCAGTCGGCGATGAATATAATCTTCGTAAGTAGCGGCATATCAGGTTTGCCTATTGTGTGGTAGTATACCGCATCAAATATTTCTTCGTCGTCAATTCCGTATTCTTCTTTGAGTAAGTAGGCACCAACAAACCCATGAATCAATCCCGCCTCTTTCTTTGCGGTTTCGTTTAAGCAGATGCCAAATTTGTCGCACATTGCGTACAATTCCTCTTTTGGGTAGTTCTTGGCGCAATCGTGCAGAAGTCCTGCGATACGTGCTTTTTCCACATCAGCACCATAGTGATTTGCTATTCTTACGGCTTCTTCCATCACATTCAGGGAATGGTTAAACCGTTTTTCTTCTAAAGTATTGCGAAGTTTTTCGGTCATTTGCTCAATGGTCATGTTGATAATCCTCTTTTATAAATAGAGTCCGTTGTTTTTAATATAATCAATCACGTCGGGAGTGGTATATCCGCTTATGTCAAGTCCGTTCTTCACTCTTTCACGGATTGAGGTAGAATCGATTTCTACGAGTGGCATATTCACCATAGTTATACGGCAACCCTCATTTTTAAGACGTTCAACCTCTTTTGCGGTGTTTCCCTGATTGGCTCTGTCGCAAACGATGAAAGAACAAATCTTTTTAAGTTCGTCCGCATCTTTCCACCTTGATAACTGAAAAAGCGAATCTGCACCGATTATAAAACTGTACTCGTCATCCAACGAATTAAAATACTTTATAGTGTTAATGGTGTAGCAATGCTTCTCCTGTAATATTTCATAGGTTGACACAAAAAAAGCAGGATTATTCGCTATTGCAAGTTCAACCATCTTAAGGCGGTGAACTTTGTCTGTGATGATGTCGCCTTTTTTGTGTGGCGGCTGACCGTTTGGCAGGAAACAAATCTTCTCTGCATCAGTCTGCTCAAGTACACACTCTGCCATGGCGATGTGTCCCAGGTGAATAGGGTTAAATGTACCTCCGAGGATTGCAATCTTCATAATTATTTCACCAGAACTATCTGTGGATTTTCTTCCGATCTGCGATATATAATGAATTTTCTGCCGATAACCTGTACGGGATCAGCACCGGTTGCCTCAGCCATTTCGCCACAAGCTTCCCGAACTTCCAGAGGGCAGTTTTCAAGCACGTGAACTTTAACAAGCTCGTGCATTTCAAGAGCATCGCTTATCTGTTTTACCATATTTGGAACTATGCCAGATTTGCCTATTTGAAATGTTGCATTGATGGGGTTGGCAAGACCTCTTAACTGTGCTCGTTGTCTGCTGTTTAACATATGATTATATTCCTTTCAGAACTACCTTTTATTATACAATTTTTAGGGGGAGTTGTCAACTTAGCCGAAACAAAATAATCTGAACCCGCCTAAAACCACGGAATTTCGTCATCTTTCGGATTGTTGTCATTGACAGGCGTCAGGATTACCGAGTATTTTAACGAAGCAAAAGCGGAAATCCGCCACTGAAAATCGTGGTTTGGATTATGTTGCTTCGGCTATTCTATATATTCAAATTCAAGTTCGTAAATCCTTATAAGGTCGCCTTCACCTGCACCTTTTTCAATAAGTGCTTTGATGACACCTTTCTTGCGGAGGGCATTCTGGAAATACTGCAATGACTCGTTGTCTTCAAAGTTTGTTGAATTGATAAGACGTTTGAGCCATTCGCCCTCTACAACGTATGCCTCGTTGTCTCTGCGAATTGTGAATGGATCCTCCTCCTCGAATGTGATAACTGTTACATCGTCTTCACTTTCGTCATAGAGAACAGGAACGGGGATGCTGTCCAAGATACTGCTTACGTAGAGCATCAGTTCGTTGACACCTGCTTTTGTTGCGGCAGAAATCTTAAATAACTTGTATCCGCGATTTTCAATCTCTTTGCAGAAATCTTCGTATACCTTTTCGTCTGTTATAATATCAGTTTTATTGGCAACCACAATCTGCTGTTTTTCTGCGAGAGTGGGGTTGTACATTTCTATTTCGTAATTTATGCTGTCAAAATCCTCAATGGGGTTTCTGCCTTCAATACCTGAAGCATCAACTACATGGAGAAGAAGTCGTGTACGTTCAACGTGGCGGAGGAATTCGTGTCCGAGACCGATTCCCTCGTGAGCGCCCTCGATTATGCCGGGGATGTCTGCCATAACGAAACTGTTTCCTGCACCCAGGTCAACTACGCCCAGATTCGGCTCCAATGTGGTAAAGTGATAGTTTGCAATCTTTGGCTTTGCATCACTTGCAACAGAGAGCAGGGTAGACTTGCCTACGTTTGGGAATCCGACAAGACCAACATCTGCGAGGAGTTTTAGTTCAAGGATGATCTCTCTCTTTTCGCCGTCAGTTCCGCCTTTTGCAAATCTCGGTATCTGTCTTGTAGCAGTAGCAAAGTGGGAGTTTCCCCAACCGCCGCTACCGCCTTTTGCCACTACAAATTGCTGGTCAGGACGTTTGATGTCTGCAATAATTCTGCCTGTTTCGGCGTCTTTGACAATTGTACCGACGGGAACAGACACAGTAAGATCGGCACCGTTTTTTCCGCTGCCTCTTGCGGCTTTACCGTCGCCGCCGTTTTGTGCTTTGTATTTTCTTTTGTAACGGAAATCCGCCAGAGTGCTCATCTTGGGATCAGCAACAATGATAACGCTTCCGCCGTTACCTCCGTCGCCACCGTCAGGGCCACCTGCGGCAACATATTTCTCTCTGTGGAAAGAAACAAGACCGTTTCCTCCGTTACCTGCTTCGATTGTAATCACAGCGGTATCAGCCAACATGGTATCAACCGTCCTTTCAAATAAGTAATATAGATAATATCTGTGTGTAGCCGAAAGAGTATAACCCGAACCCGCCTTAAACGGCGTAATTTCGGTATATTTCGGCTTATCATCCTTGCAAGGCGTCAGCCTTGCGGCGTCTTCTGCGCCAAAATCTCCTCAAAATTCCATCCGTTTAAGGTCAAGGAATTTTCAAAGTGCGGATTTTTGGTTGCACGAGGCAAA
>JAFVUE010000008.1 GCA_017502845.1 Clostridia bacterium
AAGCAGTTTTGAAAGAGAAATTTTGTCGTAAATAGGAAAAAGAAAAAATCCCGTAATACTGACGTATTTCGGGATTTTTTATGAACTATTTGCGGTAAATTGCCTTTCAAAACCGGTTTCTCCCTATGAAGCACCGCCTTTAGGCATCGCTTTTAATTTCATCAGGCAGAGAATTATCTCTGAACACGGCCGGAGCCATCGCCCTTCATAAGGTTCTTAACTTCGTCAACTGTAACCAGGTTGAAGTCGCCTTCGATTGAGTGCTTCAGGCAGGATGCAGCAACTGCAAATTCGATTGTATCCTGCATTGAGTAACCCTCGAGCATAGCGTAGATAAGACCGCCGCCGAAAGAGTCGCCGCCGCCTACACGGTCAACGATATTGATATTGTATTTCTTGGATTTATAGAAATCCTTACCATCGTAAAGAAGTGCTGCCCAGTTATTAACTGATGCAGAGATGCTCTCACGGAGTGTGATAGCAACATTCTTAAATCCGAACTTTTCAACGAGCTGTTTGCAAACATCTTTGTAACCCTCGTCAGAAAGTGTTCCGCCTGTGATGTCTGTGCCACTTGCTTTGATACCAAATACTTTTTCAGCATCTTCTTCGTTAGCAATAAGAACATCTACATACTGCATAAGATCGCCCATAACTTTTCCGGCTTTCTCGCTTGTCCAGAGTTTTTTGCGGAAGTTAAGGTCGCAGCTTACTTTAACACCTGCAGCTTTTGCAGCTTTACAAGCAGCAACACATACTGCTGTGCAATCATCAGATACAGCGGGTGTGATACCTGTGAAGTGGAACCACTCGGCTCCTGCAAAAATCTCATCCCAGTTAAAGTCTGTGGGAACTGCTGTTGAAATAGAAGAATGAGCACGGTCATAAACTACGTTTGACGCTCTCTGTGAAGCACCTTTCTCTACAAAGTAGATACCGAGACGCTCACCTTTTCTGGATATGTAGCCGGTATTTACACTGTGCTTTTTAAGAGTTGCGATACAAGCATCGCCGATGGGGTTTGAGGGAATAGCAGATACGAAGTATGCATCGTGGCCGTAGTTAGCCAAAGATACTGCAACGTTTGCTTCACCGCCGCCGTACTCTACATCAAAACTCTGTGCCTGGATATATCTCTTGAATCCGGGTGTCTGAAGGCGGAGCATAATCTCGCCTAATGTAACAACTTTTGCCATTTTAATTGCCTCCAATTATATTATAATCAGTTATTTCTTGCAGCTTTGATATTAGCAACAAATTTCTTTGCTGTTTCTGTAATCAGTTTATAATCGCCTGTTTTAGCACCTGCTGTGAGCGCACTGCCTGCACCAACTGCAACTACTCCGGCTTTGAACCACTGATCAACATTATCTACATTCACACCGCCTGTGGGCATAATGTTTGCCTGAGGAATGGGGCCTTTAATCGCCTTAACCATACCGGGGCCAAATGCTTCACCGGGGAAGAGTTTTATAATATCGCAACCGAGTTCGAGTGCTTTAATGACATCTTTGAGTGTCATAACGCCGGGCATACATGGAACTGCATAACGGTTACAGAGTTTTACTGTATCTTCATCAAGAGCAGGACTTACAACATACTGTGCACCTGAAAGGATTGCAATTCTTGCTGTTTCTGCATCAAGAACTGTACCTGCACCGAGGATGATCTCACCGTTCTTGTAGTAAGATGCAAGTTCCTCAATAACTCTGTGAGCACCGGGTACTGTGAATGTGATCTCTACAGCAGGCACGCCACCTTCCAAGCATGCATCTGTGATGCGTTTTGCTTTATCTGCACTTTCGGCACGAACAACTGCTACGATACCGGTATCGCAGATTTTTGTGATAATCTGTTGCTTATTGCTCATTTTTATACCTTCTTTCAAAATAATCAAAATTTTACGAATACATTATAGCACAAGCCCTCCCAATAATCAATACCAAAAGAAGAAATAATTTACATATTAAACTATTTTGCACAAAAACCGATTGACATAGTAGAAACGCCAATATATAATTTAATTATACAGTTTATAAAGAGAGGAATGAGTTTTATATGGCTGCATTTGATATGCCGAAAGATAAACTTTTTACTTATATGGGAATAAGTCCATGTCCCGATGATTTTGATAAATTCTGGGATGATGCACTTGCAGAGCTGGACACTTTTGATCCAAATCCCGAATTCATCCCTGCGGAGGATTTCTCGTGCAAAAGTGCCGACTGTTATGATCTGTTCTTCACAGGTACAAAGGGTGCACGAATCCACGCAAAATTTATCAAGCCAAAAAACATCGAAGGCAAAATTCCTGCTGTTATAGCCGGACACGGCGGTTCTTCACAAAGCGGTTCGTGGAACAGAAACCTGAAATTCACAGCCGAGGGTATGGCAATTGCTCGTCTTGACTGCCGTGGTCAGGGCGGTATTTCAGAAGATACGGGAATCTACAAGGGAAATAACACGTATTATTACTATACACGTGGTCTCGAAGACGAAAATTCTCACAACTTATATTACAGAGATGTGTTCCTTGATTCCGTTCTGCTCACGCGAATAATTATGAATCTCCCCTACATTGACAAAGAGAAAATCTCTGTTATCGGTGGAAGTCAGGCAGGAGCACTGAGCATTGTTACCGCCGCTCTCGTACCCGAAGTTAAACTTGCATTGATACAGTATCCGTATCTCTGCGATTTCAAAAGGGGCTGGAGCATAGAGCATCCCGAATCTTACTCCGGAATACGTGACTTCTTCAAAGACCGTGATCCTATGCACTTAAAAGAGGACATATACTTTAACCGTCTCGGATACATTGATATGCAGAACTTTGCACACAAGATAAACTGCGAAGTGCTGATGGCAACAGGTCTTATGGATGCCACCTGTCCCCCGTCCACACAGTTTGCATTCTACAACAAGTTAAACTGCAAAAAAGACGTTATCTTCTTCCCCGAATACGGACACATTTATCTCCGTGGCTGGGAGGACATTGCATTTAAGAAACTTATGGAATTCAATAACCGATAAAAGCAAAAACCGTAGTGCTGTGCACTACGGTTTTTTTATTATTCTTTTTTTGGTTTTCCAATAAGCGTCAAAGCGGAAAGCATTATAAGTACGGCTGCTGCATAGAGCAACAAACTGAGTACAGAATAATCTATACCAAACACATTAAATGTCATACCGCTGCACACGCCAATAATAAAAGTAGCAACAAGACTGACAACATAACTTATACTGTGAGTAAAAACAGATATACAGGACATATAGGATGCACGGTTTTCCAAGGGAAGTGATTCAAACATATATGCAAAACTTGGTGCACCCAGAGCCGCATCGCCAAAGCAGGAAATTGCTACGGAGATAACTTTGAGAATAAGAACATTGGCAACAGTCATATTAGCGTGGATAACATATGCAACCGCTGCAACCATAAGTCCGAATGTCATTACCTTGCGGCAACCAATCTTATCGGAAAGTTTACCTGCAATCGGTGCAAGAACTATCCTTACAAGCAAACTGATAACACTCAGGTACGAGAGCACCTCTAAGCTCAATCCGAGACGTTGGATACAAAGAATATTTATAATAGGGTTTGCAAGATTATTTGCCGACGTATGAAGAACACCCTGCCTTATATACCCCATAACGTTACTGTTTGAAAACATTTTCTTGAATGTTTTTACGAACCCTTCGGTTTCAGGAGCTTTTTTATTGCCCTCTGTATAGGGTTCTTTAACAAAGAAGAAAACAACTGCCTCACACACCAAAAAAGCAAGGGCAATAATTGCAAGATACATATATCCGTAAACTTCCCTGTCTCCCGTATGCGCCTTGGCAATCTGTCCTGCGACAAATGCCGCCACACAGCATACCACATTGGAAACAGAAGAACGGATGCCGCTGAATTTACCTATTCCACCGCCTTCTGACAGACAGTTCATCAGCATATCCTGATTGGCAGGAGAACCTATCCACCCGATTGAGTATTTTATAAAAAACAAAATACCCACAACCCACACAAGGGATTGCCAGTTATCAAAAAACATCGGAAGCAAAAACGCCACCGCAGGAAGAAAAATCTCTAAAATCCTTGTAAAGTAAACAAATGCCTTCTTATGCGTAAGGCAACGGTTGATAATCGGAACCAGAAGTTGAACAAATGATGATGGCAACACAAGAGAAAGTATAAAGTTACTCTGCGCTTCCGTAGCACCGAGCATCGAAAGTAACCCTGTGAGATACGCACCGGCAAGGAAACATCCGGCACCGTTAATAAATGCAACATCGGCAATAAAACCGAATCTTGCATAAGTGTATTCCCTCTCACTCATCTCGTTTTTGTTGGCAAAGTACTTTGATATAATCCCCATACGAAACGCCCCCTCGTAAGAGTTGCTTTGAGGTCATAATAACACAAAGAAATAAAAAGTCAATACGTTTTTTTCAATTTGTTTTTTACAATTTTGTTACAGAGATTTTGCTTTGTCTGATATACTCTGACGGGGATACTCCAAACCGTTTTTTGAACATCTTGGAGAAAGTAAAAACATCAGTATACCCCACAGAATATGCGGCATTTCCAACGTTTTGACCGTGGTTTGCCATTAAAGATGCCGCAAGGCGCATACGGTAGTCGACTATATACTGTTTGGGCGATATACCCATTTGTTTTTTGAACATAACGGAAAAATAACTGCGTTCAAGGCCGATACGGTTGGAAATATCATCTACGCTGATTTCATTCATATATTCTGAATGTATAATATCAACTGCTCTTTCCACAAAACCCTTATCGTGGATTCCTCTCCGCATAAGAACAGCAAACAAATCCCATATACGGGCAGTTAAGTATGTACCCAGTTCCGAAGTCATATGCTCACACTTTCGCATATCATCAAACACTTTCCTTGCCTCGGGACAGTAAATAACATCGTCAAGTTTAAGTGGCAGCACACCATTGCAAGAAAAGCCAATCCACATATACCCCCAGCTGTCATTCTTGTCATCATAATACTGCATAGGCACATCAGGAGGTATGACGAACAAATCGCCCGGTCCGATTGAGTATTCATTTCCGTGAATTTTGAAACCGCCATGCCCTGACACAACATAATGAAGAAGCCAGAAATTCCTGGAGTGCACCCCCATTTCATTTTTCGCACATTCATCCCAACCAAATATAATAGGATGAATTCCGTAACAGTTCTCATCAGGAACAAGTATATCGTGTTGCATATCCTCTCCTCCAAAAACAACAAAATGACATATAATACTCATATTATATCATTGAAACCCTATTTTCGTCAATGATATAATCGTAATTGGGTATAAGCTTTAACAAACAAAAAGACATTGAAATCATATTTTACAGGAGTCGTATACTATGAGCGATTTGTCAGAATTAAAAGATTATATTGATATGCTTAAAAAGGAACACAACCTGTCTGTATCTTTCAGCATAGATGAGGGAAACATCTCATCAGAAAAAGCAAAGGCACTTATTACTCTGCTCCGCAATTCTCTCGGACTCAATATTGCAGGTGGCAAAGAAAACGAAAGCGGCGACCTGATTGACAGAGTTAAAAATTATATAAATATAAACCGTAATTCAACCATTACATCGGAACACATATGCAAACACATCGGCTGCAGCAGATCTCTCATAAGCCATCAGTTCAAAGATAAGACAGGCATGAGTTTGAGAGAATACATAACGTCCCTCCGTCTGGAAGATGCAAAAGTGTTACTTGCAAATTCTGATCTGTCTGTTACGGAAGTTGCATTTGCAGTGGGATTTTCAAGTTCCAATTATTTTGCAAACGTGTTTAAGAGAGACATCGGTATGTCCCCCGGAGAATACAGAAAGAAAAACAAATAAGAGTAATCTGTTTAAGAAAAAACTGCAGTTCGCAATTGCGAACTGCAGTTTTAATTCTTACTCTTTCTTATCTTCTGCCATAAGTTCTTTTATTGATGTGGCAAGACCCGCAAGTCCCTGAATCTCACTGGGAATAATTATTTTGGTGGCTTTGCCGTCTGCCACCTTTTCAAATGCTTCAAGGCCTTTAAGTGCGACAACTGCCTGAGACGGATTTGCTTCATTGAGAAGTTTAAGGCCTTCAGCAATGGCTCTCTGCACATCCAAAATCGCCTGTGCTTCACCTTCGGCTTCTCTTATATGCGCTTCTTTCTTTGCTTCTGCACGAAGAATTGCTGCTTCTTTTTCTCCCTCTGCAACAAGTACCGCTGATTTTTTCTCGCCCTCCGCACGGAGAATGAGTTCACGGCGTTCACGTTCTGCTTTCATCTGCCGTTCCATCGCATCCTGAATTTCTGAGGGGGGCAGAATGTTTTTGAGTTCTACTCGATTTACCTTAATTCCCCAAGGATCAGTTGCTTCATCAAGAATTGCACGCATCTTAGTATTAACAGTATCACGACTTGTAAGAGTTTCGTCAAGTTCCAGATCACCAATAATATTTCTCAGTGTTGTCGCAGTAAGATTTTCAATAGCCATAAGAGGTCTTTCAACACCGTATGCATACAGTTTGGGATCTGTTATCTGAAAATACACAACCGTATCAATCTGCATAGTAACATTATCCTTAGTAATAACGGGCTGTGGTGCAAAATCAACCACCTGCTCTTTCAAACTTATTTGTCTGCCTGTTTTCTCAATAAACGGGATTTTGAAATGCAAACCAACATCCCATGTTGCCTGATATGCTCCCAATCTTTCCAGTATAACAGCATAAGACTGGGGAACAATTTTGATGTTTGAAATAACGATGATTGCAATAACCGCAATAACGATTATAATACCAACAACTTCAATTCCCATAATTTTTCCTCCTTAAATATTTACTTTATTTTTACTCTTAACAACAAGTTTTACTCCCTCAATTGACTCCACGGTTACCTCTTCTCCCTCTTCAATGGGAGAACCGTCTGAGGACACGGCTGACCATATTTTTCCCTGAACAGTTACTGTTCCGGCAAATTTATCTGCTGTAATGCTTTCTTTCACAATTGCTGTTTTTCCTATTACCCTGTCGGCATTGGTTTTTTCTATATTAGCAGAGAGTTTCTTTTTCACAAGAGGTCTGGTTAATGCAAGCAAAACAGTTGATGATAAGACAAATACAACTATCTGCGTATACAATGTTGCTCCCAGTGCTGCCGGTATCAATGTAATAAGTGAACCAATAGCAAACCATATTGTAACAAGATTTGACGTGTTCGCTTCAATGATACACAGAACGGCAAATATTACTGTCCAAAACATATAATCCACAGTTTAACCTCCTTTTTAATAGGTTATCTCACCTGACCATTACCTGTAACAATATATTTAACTGACGTCAGTTCTGCAAGTCCCATAGGGCCACGGGCGTGCATCTTCTGGGTGCTGATGCCAATCTCCGCACCGAATCCGAATTCAAATCCATCGGTAAAACGTGTTGATGCATTCACGTACACAGCGGCTGCATCCACCTTATCGAGAAATTCGTTTGCAGTTGTATAGTTTTCTGTTACGATACATTCGGAATGGCCTGTGCCGTACTTTGTGATATGTGCAATTGCTTCATCTGTGCTATCCACTACTTTAACTGCAAGAATCAGATCGCCAAACTCTGTAGCGTAATCTTCTTCAGTTGCAGGAACTGCATTTGGAATTTTTTCAAGTGTTCTCTCACAACCGCGAATTTCAACATTTTTCTCTTTAAGGGCCTCCGATGCAAGTGCATAAAATTCATCAGCAACATCTTTATGGATAAGCAGAGTTTCTGCGGCGTTGCACACAGACGGTCTGCTGGTCTTTGCATTTACAAGAATATCCACAGCCATTTTGGGATTACAATCCTTATCGGCATAGATATGGCAGTTTCCCACGCCTGTCTGTATAACAGGAACAGTTGCAGTATTCACAACCGCATTGATAAGTCCTGCACCTCCACGGGGAATGAGAACATCTATATATTCATTGAGTTTCATCATCTCCGATGCAGTTTCACGGGATGTATCACGGATAAGTTCAACAGTTCCATCAGGAAGTCCTGCCCTCTTTACTGCATCTATCATAATATCCGCTATGGCAGAATTGGAGTTTATTGCTTCTTTACCGCCACGGAGAATACATGCATTCGATGACTTCAAGCAAAGAACGGCAGTATCTGCAGTTACATTGGGGCGTGATTCGTATATAATACCAATAACGCCAAGGGGAACACGGCGTTTTGCTATCTGCAATCCGTTAGGACGTTTAACCGCACCAAGGACTTCTCCCACAGGATCCGGCAAATCCCTTACCTGACGTACACCCTCGGCAACACCTGATATACGCTCTTTAGTCAGGCGGAGTCGGTCAACCATTGATGCTTTCATACCGTTTGCTTCGGCATTTGCAAGGTCAATAGCGTTTGCCTCAAGTATCTTATCAGCATATTTTTCAAGGTCATCCGCAATGTATGTGAGTGCCTTATTCTTATCAGCAGAACTTATTGTCGCAAGAATTCTTGATGCACTTTTTGCTTTGATTCCTATTTCATTGAGTGTCATATTATTTCTCCTTATCTCGTCGCTGTAAGATGTTCTTCGTATGTTTTTGAAAATGTGTGTTTACCCTCTTTATTAACACCAAAATACAGATAATCTGTTTCATCGGGATTTAGTGCCGCCTCTATTGATGCCTCGCCCGGGTTTGCTATAGGGCCTATGGGAAGTCCCTCGTACATATATGTGTTATAGGGAGAGTCTATCCTTGTATCTGCTTCGGAGAGAACGTCTTTTCTCTCGCCCAGAATATACTGCACCGTTGCGCATGACTGCAATTTTGTAAGTCCGCCTTTGCCGTTAAGTCGGTTATGGAAAACTGACGAAACAAGATGTCTGTCTTCATCGCCCAGCGCCTCTCTCTCAATAATCGAAGCGAGTATAACCGTCTTATCAATATGGGCTACATCATATTTTGAAATGACTTTTTCAAAGGTAGAAAGCATTGTAACGACAACTTCCTTGGCAGTAACACCTTTTTTGAAAGTATACGTCTCGGGAAAAAGATAACCCTCAAGAGCATATTTGCGGGATGAAAAGTCAACATCTTTCAGAAATTCAAAATCATAATCGGTTCTGGATGCGGCCGCAAGGAAATCCGCCTTACTGCAAACTCCCGCTTTTTCCATAGCAGCGGCAATCTGCTCCACTTCAAAACCCTCGGGGATGGTAATCTTAATCTCATCCGAATTACTGTTGGGGTCTCCTGTCAAAGTTTCTAAAATCTGCTTATATGAATATCCTGTATTAACAGTAAAGCTACCACTTCTGTATTTAGAAGTAAGCCCTGTTGAAGATGCATACAGTCTGAAAACAAGAGGGTGATCAACAATACCGTTGGATTCTAAAATATCGAGAATCTCTGCTCCATTGGCACCTTCAGGAATAGTTATCTCCACATCGGTACCTGCACCGCCATTGAAATCGCCGTACACATTGATTCCGTATATTATAACACAAAGGCACAGTAGTGCCACTATTACAGTATAAACAGTTTTCTTCATAAGTAACACCTCATTTTTCATTTTACAACATACATCCTTAATTGTCAAATAAGAATGTTTCTGCAAGAAACAAATGCCCAATTCTGCATTGATATTTTTTTGAAATCAATGTACAATATATGCATAGCATTATTCGGAGGAATTAATATGGATTACATAACTCTTAACGGAACAGACATGAAAGTAAGCAAGGTTGCTCTCGGCACAGCCACATTTGGCAAAGATGCTGACGAGGCAACAAGTTTTGCCGTTATGGACAGATTTTTAGCCAATGGCGGCAATCTGATTGACACAGCCGTTATGTATGCGGACTGGCTTCCCGGAGAAAAAAGTTCAAGCGAAAAAACTATCGGCAAATGGATGAAATCAAGAGGAAACCGCAAAGATGTAATCATTTCCACAAAGGGCGGTCATCCCCAATGGGACAAGATGGAGATTTCACGCCTTTCTGAAGCAGATATCATGAGCGATATCCAAAAGAGTCTTGCTAATCTGCAGACAGATTATATTGATATATATTTTCTTCACAGAGATGATAAAAGTATTCCTGTCGGGGACATAATGGATGTTCTCCACAAGATTGTTTCTTCAGGCAAGGCACGTAGCATCGGATTATCCAACTGGTGCACAGAAAGAATTGCCCAAGCAAACGAATACTGCAAATCAAAGGGCATTACCCCCATAACATCCAGCCAGATACAGTTCGGAATTGCACATCCAAACCCTGACAAGATCGACCCTACAACGGAATTTATGAGCAAGGATGCTTTTGAATATTACAAGAGTGCAGGTCTTAATCTGCTTTCGTTCTCATCACAGTCAGGCGGATATTTCTTTATGCAGAACGAAGACGGTTCTCCAAAGAACAATCCATTCTATGACAACAAAAAGAGCCGTGAAATGTTCTACAAAGTAAAAGAAATGAGCAAGAAATATTCCTGTTCCGTTGGTGCGGTAATAGTTTCTGCGCTGTCATCGAATCCATACTTCAATACTATACCGATCATCGGTTGTATGACTGAAGGTCAGGTTGACGATTCTATGGCAGGTCTCAACATCGAAATGTGCGAAGAAGATGTAAAAGCACTTATATTGAGATAAGATAAATCCCCTATGCCGTTGGCATAGGGGATTTGTTATGTAATTATTTCTTGAGCAAATCACGGATTTCTGTAAGGAGTACTACTTCCTCGGAAGGAGCAGGTTCTTCTACAGGTTCCTCTGCAACTTCTTCTACCTTCTTACGTTTGAAAGAATTGAGAATCTTAACGACTGTAAACACTACAAATGCAAGAATGAAGAAGTTAATCACATTGTTGATGAAGTTTCCGTAAAGAATTGCAACCTCGGGAGTTTCGCCTTCAGCAGCTTTGAGCACTAATTTGAAGTTAGAGAAATCCATACCACCAATAAGCCAACCTACGAATGGCATAATAATTTCTTTTACAAGTGAATTTACGATTGCGGTAAACGCAGTACCTACAACAACACCGACTGCCATGTCGACTACGTTTCCTCTGGAAACGAACTCTTTGAATTCACCAATAAATCCCTTTGCTTTAGCTTTAGCTTTCTTGCTGTTTTCTGCAATCAAACTCTTTTGCATCTTTTATCACCTTTCTTTTGTATATTTAATTAATATAATTCATTGGATTGAGAGGTTCGTCATTATAACGAATCTCGAAATGCAGGTGCGGACCGGAACTGTTTCCGGTGCTTCCCACAGCCGCAATCACCTGACCTCTTGTTACCGTATCGCCAACATTGACTTTAAGTTCACTGCAATGAGCATAGTATGTTACATAACCGTTGCCATGGTCTACCTTAACAATCTTACCATAACCACCACTCCATCCGGAAAATACAACCTTTCCGCTGTCTGCGGCTTTGATAGGATCTCCTGTGCTTCCGCACAAATCAACACCGGAATGATAATCCGACGACCTTGAACCGAAACGCGAACTTACCTGACCGTAATAAGGACGGATAAATGAACCTGTACCCATATCGTTGGGGCGTGGTTTGGTTCCTACTGCACGAAGTTGCATAACAGGTTGACTGACTACCTCGGTATGAATTATTGTCTGATTCACAATATCGCCATTGGAACGGACTATCTTCTCCGTAACAGTATTAACACCGTCTACACCACGCTGTATCACACGTTCTGTACCTTCATACATCATAGCATCATCTGTTACCTGCTCCTCATAAGGAACAGACATATCATAAGTAACTGTATCACAAGTCATAACCGTTACCACAGGTTTACTCTGGGGAACGAACACCTCTTCATCAGGGTCGATCTCTTCCCCTACATCAGGATTGAGATATGAAAAGTAATCCACATCCATACCATTATTTGCAGCAAATTCTTCTGCAGAAACTACTGCATCCACAGTAACTGTATGATGCAATGTGGTATAACCCATAAGGCGTGTGAATGCGCCGTCGCTGTCTGTAAGAACTGCCATTGGAACGAATTCGTATACTATATTGACATCTTCTTGAAAATACACTTCGGTTGTTTCAGAATATTTATACGACGACAAAACCCTCGCAAGAACCGATTTCGCAGATTCCTCATCGGAAAGTGCTGTCTGCACAGTTCCGTTTACCTCAACGGCATATGCCTGAATCATTATGGGAGAAGTGGCTTTGATATTCTCTGCAAGTTGCGCAGCATCGGTATATGCCCCCCGGCGGATAACCGTTGGAACACATACAACATCGCCAAGAACAACATTCTGTCCGCTGACGTATTGTGAAAATTCGGAATTAACGCTGTCAACAGTGCTCTGCACGTATGCTTTATTGGGAACAGAGCCAACCTCTACACCGTCAACAAACGCAGTATATGCGAATGTAAAATTCACATTGAAAATAAGAAGCGCCACAAGTGCTGCAACAACAGTCGCTGAAAGGGTGGCTCTTTTCTTATCCATACCTTCGGTAAATGATGATACTTTATTCTTTACGTATTCAACAATCTTCTCAAATGAGAATCTGAATTTATTAAGTGATAGCTTATTATCTGTCTTTTCACATCTGTCAATCTCCGGTTTTGCGGTGGCAATGGAATTTCGTTTACAATCTTTACTTTTTCCGCCATTACGGTTGATTCTGACAAATCGCATCCTCTCACCTCTTCTTTCGTTATATTCTATATCTCATAATCTTAAAATATGTAACATTCGTAATAGTTTCTTAACAATTTTGTAACTATTAAATCGCAATACAGAAGAAATTATATCACAATAATTACAAAAATGCAACCTTTTGAATGGATTTTTTGGTTTTTCTCCATTTTATCTCTGTGCAACAACCTGCGGAACATCCCCTACTATAACTGTTTCCGCGGCTAGAATCGATGTGCTGACATTGGTCTTTATCTGCGACACAACAGAAACGGCATGAAGGTTCATATTTACATCTATATAGATGCGATGAAGCGTCTGGTTAATTCCCGCATCTGTAAACTCACTCCGAAAATCCACCTTTACACTTCCGTATGGGATTACACGGAAGGGTATTCGGGGGCCTACTCCCGAAAGAAGCACAAGATCCGTAAGGTTGCCGAGAGGAACTGCGAAACCGTCAATTCCAAATTGCTCGATGCCGTTTAATATATCGAGAGCAACGGTGGATTTAAGTTTATTTATTTCGGTGCTGTTTGTGGTAAGAGATGTTATATTTCCTGATTCGTCATAAGTGATATTTACAAGGTCATTATATATATCTTTATCCTCTATACTGCGGAGAACAGAAGTATTTATTATTTCTGTGGAGTTGGAACGGAGAAGTTCACCGGAAACATCCTCTATAACAGGATATACCTTACTCATCGCAGAAAAGATACAGTACGTTACTGCTGATACTATAAGTATAACAAGTGCTATACGGCTGTACCGCCGCCTGTCTTTTCTTCGGATATACGCTCTGTATGGTCTGCCAAATTTCATATTTCCGAATTTTTTTCTCATAATGGCACTCCTTTAGAAAACATAATTTTTCTTGATTTTGCAAATCATACTACAAAGGGGTGATTATTATAAATAGATACAAAATATTTCTGTTCATCACGGTGTTACTGCTCCTTACTATGAGCTGTTCGGTACTGAATATCGCAGTTTTCAAAGGGGACACATACACTAAAATGGCAGTAACGCAGAGAACAGGCAAAAACGATAAAGAAAGAATCATTATTACTGACAGAAACCTTATACCGCTTACGGGAACTGATGAACGTTACGGTGTTTCACATCCTGCGGAGCACCTTATCGGATACACAGACGGTACGGGGAAAGGTGTAAGCGGTATAGAAGCATATATTGATGAAAACATGACACACCTGCTATATACAAAAAGTGCCGGATTAAAAGATGCAAAAGGCAACCACATACCCAACACAAACGAAGAAAACAAAAAGAGATATGTAAAACTCACTCTTGATTATCATATTCAGAAGATCGGGGAAAATGTGCTTGACGAATCAGGTATTACGGGAGCGCTTGTAGTAATGGATGTTGAAAGCGGCGATATACTCGCCATGGTGAGCCGTCCCGGTTTTGACAGAAACAAGGTTGGAGAATATATCGAGCAAGGGGGAACGGAACTTATGAACAGGGCAGTTGCTCCCTACAACGCAGGAAGCATATTCAAAATAATAACCGCATCTGCCGCACTGGAAGAAGAATCCGTGTACAACGATACATTATTCTTCTGTGGCGGGAGTACTCCGATAGACGGAATAGACTTTATATGCCACCATCGGCAGGGACATGGATTTTTAACATTGGAAGATGCTTTTGCATCCTCGTGCAATTGCAGTTTTTACAATATCGGTGCAGGTGTCGGATGCGATAAGATATGCTCATATGCAAGAAAATTCGGTTTGGGCGAAGTTGTGCTTGACAAAGTTATTTCCGAAAGCAAAGGCAACATTCCCACAGACACAAAAGGTACGGCATCGGAAACCGCCAATATATCAATTGGTCAGGGAGAAATACTCATAACTCCTGTTCAGGCGGCACAGGCGGTTTGCATAATCGCATCCGGAGGGAAGAAACGGGACGTTAATATTATAGAGGGAATCGCCGACGAAAACGGTAATATAATTCATTCTGCCAGGAAAAACGGAGAAACAAAAATCTTATCCGAATCAACAGCCAACAAAATCGGTGCAATGATGAGAATGACTACAGAAAGCGGAACAGGTACAGGCGCAGAAAGTGATGTAGTAGCAATAGCAGGAAAAACAGGAAGTGCAGAAACAGGTTGGCAGACAGGAAACGGATATATGGTGCAAGGGTGGTATGTAGGTTATTTCCCTTATGAAAAGCCAAAATATGCATTAGTTGTTATGACCGAAAACGGCAGACAGGGAAATGCATCCTGCGGACCTATATTTAAGAAGACAGCAGAAGAAATAATGAAGTTGAATTACTAAAAAAAGAAACCGAGAAAATTCTCGGTTTCTTTTTTTAGCCCTTTACAGCACCGTCGGATATACCGCGGACAATATGCTTCTGTAATATAAGGAATACTATTATTATGGGGATTATTGATACGAACACCGCAGGGAAAATAAGTTCCCAGGGATTACCAAACTGTCCCGATGTCATCTTGGCAAAATAAAGTTCCAGCGTCAGCGTTCTCGCCGGTGCATTACCAATTACAAGAAATGGCAAGAGATAGTCGTTCCATATCCACAGAGCATTTAAGATTACAACTGTTGCAGTGGTGGATTTCATAAGTGGAAACACCACGGAGAAGAATGTTTTAAGCATTCCAGCTCCGTCGATTAGTGCCGCCTCTTCAATTGAAGCGGGAATGCTTTTTACAAAGCCATGATAGAGAAACACCGACAAGCTCAATCCAAAACCGCCATACATAATAATAAGTCCCGGTATATTCTTAAGGCCCACGCCCTCAAACAAGCTGAGCAACGGGTACATTACCGCCTGAAAAGGTATGAGCATGGCGGCGGTAAACATATAGAGCATCACAGATGCAAGACGGTTCTTCGCCCTTGCTATCATCCAACCTGCAAGTGATGATGCCAGAACTATAAGCACAACAGAAAGTAGTGTAATAATAAAAGTTATGGCAAGAGAACCAAAGAAATTAATCTGCTCTGCGGCAGTTAACACATACCCGGAATTCCATTCCGTCGGAAGAGCAATGGGCGATGCAACAATCTCTGACTGGGATTTGAATGAATTGATAACAAGAAATCCTACGGGAGAAAGTGTTATAACAGCCAGTACCGTCAACACTATGAAAATCAGTACACGAAAAAGCCGTTTCCTCAATGGAGTTCCACCTCCCGACGTTTTGTGAGAGATAGTTGGATTAGTGTTACGGCTGCAATAAGCACAAAGAATATTACCGCCTGTGCCTGTGCAAGTCCGTAATCGGGGGGCGCAGTATCCCGGGTTGTACGAAGTATCTGTGTGGCAAGGAGTCGCGTATTGAAATTACCGTCAGTAAGTGCAATATTCTGATCAAGCAATTTGAAGCAATTCGCCAAAGTTAAGAAAAACACAATCGTTATGGCGGGCATAAGCATTGGGATTGTTATAACCCTGAATTGCTGAAAACTACTTGCTCCGTCTATCTGCGCCGCCTCGTACAAATCCTGAGGAATATTATTAAGTCCCGTGATATAGATTATCATCATATACCCAGCCATCTGCCACGTTACGAGTATCACAAGAGCAAAGAGCGCCTTTGTATTATCCTGAAGCATATTTGTAAGGAACGGTATATGAATCAGCCCATTTGCACCGAAAAGCACCTCAGAAAAAACATTCTGGAATATAAACTGCCATATAAATCCCAGTGCAAGACCGCCCAGAAGATTTGGCAAAAAGAAAATTGTCCTGAATATCCCTCCTCCGCGTTTTAAGGAGGTTATCATCATTGCAAGTCCCAAGGCAACAATATTGATGGCGACGACGGCTACAACAGTAAACTTTATGGTGTAGCCAAATGCATTTAAGAATTTTTCGTTTTTGAAAGCGTTGATATAATTATCAAAACCTACAAAAGAGTCAAGCACCCCTTCTCCACCTGCAAAATATGTGCCTCTCCACGAAGTAAATGAATATATTACTCCTGTGATAAAAGGCAGCACAATCACAGCAAAGAACAGTATAAGTGCAGGAATTGACATTGGAATCAACCACCGCTTATAATACTTATCCATTAAGCCACACCTATCCTTATTTCATCTCTTTCCACTTGGCAATACCGTAATCGGCAATGGCATTATAGTCATCTGCCGTCCATTCAGATTTAGTTAAATATTTTTCCATAATCTCAAGTCCGAGGGTATCGCCTGACCATCCCACCGGTGCGCCACCATAAGGATTGGAAAGAACGTCTCCCTCTTTCATATATCTTATAATGGAATTACTTAAGGAATTATCTGTAATTATATTTGTATGATCAGCATTATAGGGTACGAAAGCCATATCTTCCGTAACAAATTTCTGTCCGCTTTCCGAAGTGTTAAGCCACACAAGAAAATCCATTGCCGCCTGTTTCTGTTCATCGGTGGCTTTGGCATTTATAGCATAATAGTTGGGCACGTATACAGATATAGAACGGTTGAGTTTATCTGCTGTTTTAACATCGGATACAACGTCCCCATCTTCCAAAGGTAATTTCACAGGAATGAACTCAAGCGTTTTTACAATCTCACCGTTAAATTTCTGTATATTGGTATACGCCCAGTTACCCTGCTTGATAAAGAGGGCTTTACTCTCGGCAAAAATCTGAACAGCGGAGTCGTAGTTTGCCGTAGTTGTATTGATAAAATCCGCACCTCTTGACACTTTACCGTCTCTACCCGCGGCGTAGGATGTTTTCATATCAAGCACACGGGCGTATGCTCTCAAGGGTCCTTTGAGTGCAGAAATCTGTCCGTCGGTAGCTGCTGCCGCATCAGCAGGATTATCAAAAACGGCATTGAGGGCAACGTTTACAAGATGGTCGCCATATGTCCATTTCTCTGAACCTGCAACTGCAAAAACGCCTGTGAGTTTTGAGGAAAGGTCTGTCTTTGCACTCTGAAACGTATACGGTTTGCCTCCAAGAGTTACCGTGGCTACTGTTCCGCTTTTTATATAACTGTCTACAGCAGTAACCAATGATACGAACTCTGCATAAGTCGCATTCTTCGCATCAGTAACGAAGGTCTGTGATGCACCGTTCCCAAAAAGAGCATCAACCATACGGGTATCTACTATATAGCCGTAACCCTCTACGTTATAGGGTATACCATAACTGTTTGTGCCATTTGAAGTAAGGCGCATATTTTCAGGAATTTCATCTGCAAGTTGTTTGAACGCGCCATCAGGTGCAGTTGTCAGATCCATTACGAATCCGCCCTCTTCCCATTCCTTTAATTCCTGAATATTCACAATAGAAAATATAGTGGGCATATTTTTTGAATTCATTTCTGCCCGAAGGGTATCTATACTGCTTGTACCGCTACCCAGAGAGAAGGTTTTAACTTTCTTGCCCGTTTCCCTACTATATGCTTCTGCGGCATCCTTGAGTGCCTGTGCACTCTCTCCTTTTCCGTTGAAAATATAGAGGTCATACCCGGTGCTCATCATATTGCCGCAACCTGAAAGCATTGCTGACAGCATTACCGCAACAAGGCACACCGAGAAAACTTTTAACATCTTTCTCATATTTTTTCTCCTTTCAATGTAAATAAAAAACCGTACGAGATAATATCTCATACGGTTATTTTTGATTATTTATGTTGTTTTATGCACCAAAGTCAATCTTCGATATCGCCTAATTCTTCCATATTTTCCAGATCAAGTTTATCGTAATCAAAGTCAATGGCTTTAACGACCTGAAGATACATCAGGGATGTGTGCTCTTTGAAATTGCGGACAATCTTCTTGGCACGTTCCTTATCGCCCACGTACATTTCAAATTTGAGAACAGGAACCTTATCTTCAGTTATCTCTGCACTCACAAGATATTCCGATTCGTTAATCGGAACTATCGACGCGTCGAGTTTATTGCCGCCTAAAACTTCCTTATTGATCTTATCAATCTCATCCTGCATACGGAGGCGCACACTGCGGAGAATTCTGTCCTCAAAGAACATAAGCGTTTCACTTCCGCGTTTCGTAAGTGAGAACACGGGCTGATCCTCATAATGCAGTTCTTCAATATTTCCGCTTCGTATAAGGTCGGATATTGGCACGGTCAAAAGACAGTAACTCACATCCGCTGCCGCACTTAACACATGGAATATCCGTGTGTATGTGGCACTCACCTTAAGACGCGCCACAGCGAAAAGCACCATGAGTTTTATATCTTCATCATTTTCCGCAGGTCTGTATTTCAAAGGTTCCATTTATATCTCCTTAAAAAACAAAAGCGTGGTTAACCCACGCTTTATTCACATATTATTCTGTGATGTACGGTGCGAGTTCGCCCATAATCTTATCAGTATCGTCTGTGTGGATTTCAACCTTGATAGGTTTTGCAAGATCAAGACTGAATATACCCATAATGGATTTAGCATCTACAACATATCTGCCTGATGCCAGATCAATGTCAAAATCGTACTTGCTCACGATATTAACGAAATTCTTTACATCATTGATTGAACTGAGTAATACATTTACTGCTACCATATCAAATTTCCTCCTTAATAGTTACTACCTAAATAGTTATTACCTATATTTTACATCTTTTTATACAAAAAGTCAATTCGTTTTTTCTATTGAAATATTTTTGTAATTGTTATACAATATATATGAATTTCTAAAACAACAAAAATTATTCCATTATCCGAAAGCGAAAATCCGCCACTCAAAAATCGTGGTTCGGATTATTCTCTTTCGGCCTAGGAGTTTCAGATGAAAAAAACTGTTGCTTTTCACACCTTGGGTTGCAAGGTGAATCAATATGAAACAGAAGCCATGGCAGAACTTTTCAAAAATGACGGCTATGTGATAGGCGATTTCGAAGAGGTTTGTGATGTGTATGTGATAAACACCTGCACCGTTACAGGTACAGGGGACAAAAAATCACGTCAGATGATCCGCAGGGCACAGGCACTTAATCCCAATGGCGTGATTGCGGTAACTGGTTGTTACAGTCAGGTGGCACCTGAAGAAATATCTGCTATGGGTGTTGACGTTATCCTCGGTTCAAAGGACAAATCAAAAATTACGGAGTTGGTTTCCGATGCAATCGAGGGAAAGAAAGTAAACGCCGTCAGCGACATTATGAAAAGCCGTGTTTTTGAGGATATGAAGATTTCTTCATTCAGCGAAAAGACAAGGGCATTTGTTAAAATCGAAGACGGTTGCAATTCGTTCTGCACATATTGCATCATCCCCTATGCAAGAGGACCTGTCCGTAGTCGTGATTTAGATGACATTATTTCCGAAGTAAAAGGACTTGCGGAAAACGGTTTTTCCGAAGTGGTGCTTACAGGAATACACATTGCATCATACGGGCTAGACATCAAAGACAAAGACATAACTCTCGGTGATGTAATTGCCGCAATACACGAAATTGACGGTATCCGCAGAATCCGTCTCGGTTCCATTGAGCCGAGGATTCTCACAGAAGATTTTGTGAAACGACTTTCCGAAATGCCAAAAGTGTGCAATCACTACCACATATCACTTCAAAGCGGTTGCGACGAAACACTCAAACGTATGAACAGAAAATACAATACTGCAGAGTATAGAGAAGTAGTTAATAATTTAAGAAAATACATCCCCGATTGCGCAATAACTACCGACATTATGGTCGGATTTGCAGGGGAAACAGAAGAGGAATTTGAAAAGTCAGTTTCATTCTTAAAAGAAATCTGCTTTGCAGAATCTCACGTATTTGCATATTCAAACAGAAAAGGCACAAAGGCGGATAAATTCCCGAATCAGGTTCGTCGTGCCGAGAAAAGCCGACGAGCAACGATTATGGCTCAGGCGGCGGAAGAATGCAGACAGAAATTCCTCAAAGGATTTATCGGCAGGGAAATCGAAGTCCTTGCAGAACGTGAAATCGGAAATGGCGTTTATGAGGGTTATACCTCGAACTACATCAAAGTACACTTCCCATCGGATACGGATGTGTCAAAGCAGTTTATTACTGTTAAGATTGACGATGTCGGGGAAGATTATGTAACAGGAAATATTTTGAGATAAGCGAAAGACGGAAACCGAAGTTTCCGTCTTTTTTCATTTTATAAAGAGTATTATGGGATTAAGGGTATAACAGGGCGTTTCAAGAACATATTCATTGTCGTTCTTTGTAAAATCAATTTCTTCTCTTGTGCCGTCGGGCATAAGTTTTGTGATTGATTTAATATCCCTTGAGCACACAAGATGCACCTTATCAATCGGATCAAGTCCTAAATTGAACATTGCGCAGAAAAGTCCGCCATCTCCCATTTCTGCCACACGGAGATAAACTTCCTCATCGTCGGGATAGTAAAGGGGCATCTCCTCCGTCTGATTTGCAAGGCGGATAAGTTGTTGTTTTCTTGAGTAATTGAGAAACGCAAACGCCTGTGTAAGCGTATACTCTGCTCTCGGCGTACCGCAGAAAGTACACACTCTACCGCCAAGTTCATTATTATAAACAGTAGTTCCGGGGAAAAGGTCTTCAAAATTAACCTTATCCACCGTATTATAAACCATTGAGTCGCAGATTGTCCCTTCCGCAGGAACTAGTTCTTTAATATTTACCTGGACATTCGTTCTGTTACCGTTGACAAACAATTTCTCGCCCATTGGCTGTTTACCGTTCCATTCACGGACATCAACGCCTAAATATTTACCGAATCCGCGTTTCACAAGATTCTGTGCTGTATCCGATGCGATAAACACATCTCCACCGAGAATTCTCATAATCTCGTCATCGGTATACCATGTATCCATATCTCCCTCAAGGCAGGTTATACCGCCATCTTCCGCAGAAAAATACACAGGAAGTCCGAATCGCTCAAGAACACATGTACACCACGCATTATCGCTATCCGACTGAGCACCGGCGAATCTGCCGTTAAAATCAAATCTCGGATTCTTCTGCATAGGAATTCTAAAGCCGTGCCATTTAAGGTGCGGCACAATATTGGCAAGTTCTTCGTAAAAACGGCTATGCTTACCTAAAATTTTTCTGTATGCCTTACCGCTTTCCGGCTCATATGCGCCAAGTCGGGTAATCCAATGCTTAGCACCCGAGGCACCCTCTAAAATTGTACCTGTAAAATGTGTATGCAAGGACATTGCGCCTGTGCTGTATCTGTTCTGCGGGCAGGTATCCGTTTCAGCCAGGATAACATCTGCTCTGTCGCCAATCTTAGCTATCTGCGATGCGGCACGGGAAAATGCAATACTGAAATACCTTGCACCCGGGGCAGTATAGTTACCGTTATTTATACGGATAACAACGGGATTACCCTCCCCTGCAAGGATTGAGGAAATTTCGTGGGCAAACTCCACATTAGTACCTACACAACAGAATGAAACGGGCATTTTGGGGTTAACGCTGTCAATGGCATTTCTCATAACCTTTGCAGTTTCAACAAGTGATATTCTCTGGGTTTCAACAAATGCAGACTTTATCTCCTCATCATCTGCGGCAAGTGCTTCCCAGAGCTTTTCACGGGTAATTTCTTTGCCTGTGAGTTCTTTATACTTTTTAAGATGCAATGGGCAGGCACAACCAAGAGTACTCCTTGTAATAAGGCGGAAATCGTCATCTACCATTATACAATCGGGTTCCGCCTTGGTAATCTTTTGCATTACATCGTATATATAATCCCTGAACCCATCATCAAAGGGGCAGGCAACATTTTGGGGTTCTCCCGTTTTAACACTTACATACTGCTGATAAGGGAACATCTCCCCCAATTTCCAGCCGTGGCCGATACTTGCCTGAACGAGTATACCGCTGGGGACATTCATTGCATCCAGTTTTTCTTTGAAGAGTTTATATTTATTGCACATAATACCCGCTTTATCAGATGGCGGATTCCCCTCGGGAACAAGCGTCATACTGAAAAGGGCACAGGTTGAAACACCGGTTTCGTATTGATTGCGGATATCTTCGCATATCTCGTCTATATGCTCCGTATCCAAGGGCATTATGGAATAAAGATGGAGTTTATTATTCATTTATCATTCCCCTTTCACAGGACCTACGGAACCACGTTTCACAAGTTCTGTGGAAATATTTATCTTCTTATGTATATTACCTGCAGGGGAGCTAATCTGCTCAAACACAAGATCAACTACCACCTGACAAAAATCTTCGTTATAGGATGTAACAGTCGTAAGTGGCACATCGAGGTAAGGCGTTTCCTTAATATCATTATAACCAATAAGGGAAATGTCGTCAGGAACTTTCTTTCCGCGGTCGCGTATACATTTCATTGCACCTATGGCAATATCATCATATGCCGCAATTACCGCAGTTGGAGGTTTCGGGAGTGAAAGCAATCTCTCCATTGCCTCATAACCGGCAAGTTCAAATCTGTGTTTACTGCTTGTCATATACTCTTCTTTTATAGGCAAGTTACACTCTTTCATAATCTCCGCAAAACGTTCCAGAGACCCTGAAGTATGGGGTTCACTTATAAAGGCAATATCCCTGTGGCCGTATTCCTTAAAATGCTGTATCGCCTCGTATGTAGCTTTCTTGTTCGATAGAGTTACACAACTGTAAACATCGTGTTCGCCTATAGAAACTATGGGAACAGAATATTTTTTATCAGTTACGGGAGAATACATTATAATCCCATCCACTTTGGAATATTCTGTAAAAAACGTAAGGAGTTCTTCCTGTCTGTCTTTATCAAAATCAGTACACGCCACTATAGCCGTACCACCGTGGTTTCTGATTTCTGATTCAAGCAGGGATAGTTGCTCCGAATAATATCTGCTCTTGAATTCAGGGCATATGATTGCTATAACAGGCGCTGTATAGAGCGCTTTGCAATATTTATCATAACACCCCTCTTCACGTGCTACAGAAAAAATCTTTTCACGGGTTATATCACTGATTTCCTTACTTCCCGAAAAGGCCTTGGAAACAGTTGCAACAGACACGCCCACAAGTCGGGCGAGTTTTGACATATTCATAAGGAAAACCTCCTAGCCGAAATATACCGAAATTACGCCGTTTAAGGCGGGTTCGGGTTATTCTCTTTCGGCTACTGAACCATAACTTTCTGCTTTTCGATTACATTCTTAAGAAACAGGATAGCAACTACCGTAAGAACAAATGAAATACCGCTGAGTAATTGCTGACCGTATATATGAATTCCAAATATCATATTCCCGTTTGCCTGAACGATTGAAAGTATTTTACCTGCTATGAGGGATGTTCCGAATCCGCATATTCCTCCGATACTGTTCTTTATAGCCATTGCCTGTGATATGTATTTCTCGTCCACATAACTGTAGGCAATATTATATGAATTCTGATTAGTACCTGCCATAGAACAGTTATACAAAACAGTATAGATTATAATAAAGAACCACGTAGAACGACTTGTAAACATATTTATGAAAAAACCGCCCGATGCAAGGCACAATGCTACACGGAAACCCTTGGCAAAGGAATGTTTATCAGAATATCTTCCGAACGGTTTCGATACGATCATACGGGCAAAATTTGCCGCCACATTTACAACCTGTATAGTAAGAACAGAAAGCAGAAGGTCGTTGGTTTTGAACACACCGAGAAAACCTATGGTAAAATATCTTGCCATATCCCAGAGAACAGTAAGGATGATAACATTGCGGAAGCCCTTATTTTTAACGGTGTTTTTCCACACATCAGAAAATGCAGGTGTGTCTTCAGCAGTTTTTTCATCTTCTTTCTTTATCATCGAAATGCAGATAAAGTTTGAAATATTGAGTATAAGAAGAGCAATCGCAAGGAATAGGAATGCACCTTTTAGATTACCGATGCTCTCATACTTGTCAATTATGTAGCCAATAACGGTTGTGAAACCCATGCCAGTAAAGAGAGATATCATTTCCTTGGTGGCTGAATACTGTGCACGGTGTTTCGGCTCGACATAGGAATTTGCCCATTTGAAGTAAATTGAGATTACAAGGTATTTGCCAAAGTAGGCACCGATTATCCCAAGAACTATAAGACGGATCCGCCACTCCGTCGATATTGGTATAAACGGCACAAAATAAAGCATCATAAAGAAGCAAATGCTCAAAGTATCAAACACAAGTACAAGTGTTTTGGCATTGAATTTTGTGCGGACAAGGGGAATCGCCATAAGTTGGATGATAAATGCAAGTGATGTGAAAGAGGCAATTATACCCGACAAACTATCGCTGAATCCCACAGATGTAAGGAGTTTTGCAAGGAATGCGTCAGTTACGAGCAAACTTATAAAATACTCCACCGTGCACTGTGTTATATAAGCTTTGCGGGAACGCTTATATTCAGGTGAGTTAAAATCTTTCATATTAAATACACCAATTCTTTCTATTTATAATCTCCACTTGAATTATAAACCACTGCACATTCACTGTCAACCACACCACTGACGAAACTTTTTCGTATATACAACAAACGGCAACATCCGATTACGAATATTGCCGTTAAATTTTACTGTTTTATTGCCTTTGTCTTCCACTTGCCACGGGCATAGAACAAAGCGGTGAGTACCGCACCTATAACCCACGAAGAAACAAGTGATATCTGGATACATTCTTTTATACCGTAAGGAAGTTCGGGTGTTCTTGTGAGGAACGATATTCCATATGCAAGAGGAACACGGACTGCCACGGTAGTTATAAGCGAAATCCACATAGGAGTCATTGTATCTCCTGCACCGCGCATTATACCCGAAAGGGACTGGGTTACCGCCATTGCGATATAACCCACTGCAAGATAAAGCATAAGTTGATAACTCATATCAACAAGTTCAGGTGTTTTTGTAAATATTCCCATAAGCCATTTACCGAATATCAGGATTACAACAGTAATTGCCGCAGAACAGCCGACTGCAAGGAGTGTACCCTGCTTTGCACCTTTTGATACTCTGTCGTAAAGACCTGCACCAACATTCTGACCTGCATAGGTGGTAAGAGCCATACCGAATGAGAAGTTAGGCATCATAGCAAAGCCGTCTACTCGCATAATAATTACGTTAGCTGCAATAAACTGAGGACCGAAGCAGTTTGTAAGAGACTGCACAACTATCATAGCTGATGACATTATCGCCTGAGTAAGCCCCGAGGGAAGACCAAGCTTGATAACAGTCTTTACATAAGAGGACTTAGGCTTGAGATCTTTCAGTCGGAAATCAAAGAATTCACGCATCTTTGAAAGTTTTATCAGACAGAGAATTGATGAAATAACCTGTGCTATAACAGTAGCAAGTGCAACACCTGCAACGCCCATCTTCACATACGCCACAAAGAATATATCCAGAAAGATATTTACAACGGTAGCAACAATCAGATACACAAGGGCAGAGAAAGAATCACCCAAACCACGGATAATACCGCTCAAAATATTATAATAACCCATACCCGCCATACCAACGAGAGATATAAGCAGATACTCCGCACAAGCATCAAGAATTGTTTTGGTTGAGCCCTCTGTTATTGGAACCTCGGGAGTGTTAAGCATCTTCAGAATTGGTCGTATAAACGGTGCGGCAACGATTATCATTCCGACACATACTATGGCTGTTACTGTAATACAGTTGCCAATAGTTGCAGAAAGTGCCTCACGGTTTTTCGCACCGAAATACTGTGCAACCATTATACTCGCACCTGCGGATATACCGATAAACAGTACAAGAAGCAGGTTCAGGATAGGCATTGAACTGCCTACGGCAGTAAGAGCATTATCTCCTATATATCTTCCAACAACAATACTGTCAACAGTACTGTAAAGCTGCTGTGCAATATTTCCGATAAGCATAGGCAAAGTAAACGCCACTATGCCTTTCCACGGTGTCCCCTGTGTCATATCTATCGGGGAGTTTAATCTTTTGAACAATTGTCTTACCTCGATTCTACAAAAGTCGCAAATTTTTCTATTATAAAGTATAACACAAGCAACCTGGCATTTCAATAGATATTTTGTTAACAAATATCATAATTACCTTTTAAGTTTTTTAAGATAGTTCTTGTGTTCTTCTGTAATTCTGAAACTCTCGATTGATTTCTGTATTGTTTTATTATGGGTCCATTCATCAAGAACATTATTTTCCATATAAGGTACTGTGGCATTATACTGCTTTGCAAGTGCAGTTGCAAAATACCAGGCACGCATCATATTGATATAATACTCTTCGATCTTCACGTCTGCAACGAGATCAAGATAATCCGAATCAAAATTTTCATCAAGATAAAAACTCATAAACAGATTGATTGCATATCTTACGGTATAGACATCTTTTGATTTTATCCACCTTTTAATATGCACTAAAAGTTTTTCGGGTTCTTTTTTCAGAACTTTCGGTTTCATACTGTCGCAGGTCGCCCAGTTATCTACAAAGGGGAGAAATGTATCAAGCATTTCGATACACTTTTCAAAATCCCGTTCCCGTTCAATAAGAAATGCGTGGAGATTATCTTCCTCAAAATATTTATGGGGCAAATCCGTTAAAAACTCATCATAGTTCTCAAGGTCTTTTGCATATTTGCGCAAAATGGGAGTACGTATGCCTATAACCTTGTCCTTACTAACCGTAGGCATAAGTTTTGAGCTGAACTCTCTGTACTTCTCTTCGCCCATTGAGATGAGCGTTTTTCGTATAATTGATTTTATAGAAATCACCTCATAACAGGGCGGAATTAGTCGTTAATCATCTTTTTGATTCTTTCAAGTTCATCTCTGATTTTTATTCCCTGCGGACAGTTGGATTCACATTTTCCGCATTTAATGCAGCTATCAACCTTTTCGCTGTATGGCAAAAGTTTTTCCTTTGTGTCGTCATAAGATGACTTGGCTCCAATGAATTTATTATATATGTCAAAAAGTTCGGATATTGGGATATTTTCAGGGCAAACATCGGCACAGTAATTACACTTTGTGCAGGGGATCTGCTTTACCTTTCGGATTATTTCACGGACTTTATCGTATATTTTTATTTCTTCATCGGTTACGGGAGTGAGATTTTTGAATGTATTTATATTATCGTTCATCATATCCATATTACCCATACCCGAAAGTGTCATAAACACCTCCGGAAAACTTGCGGCAAAACGGAGAGCATGAGATGCCTGGCTTCCTTCACCCAAACATTCAAGAACTTTTGCAGCTTCTTCAGGTACATCCGCAAGAGCACCGCCTTTGACGGGCTCCATTACGATGACTTTTTTACCGTGTTTTACGGCAACATCATAACACGCTTTGCTCTGCACCGTGGGATCGTCATAGTCAAGATAATTGATCTGCAACTGAACCACTTCTATATAAGGTTGTTCTGTAAGTATCTTATCAAGCATAGCAGGAGAATCGTGGAATGATATTCCTATATGCTTTATCTTGCCCTGTTCTTTCAGGTTTTTCACAATTTCAAAAGAATTGCATCTTATATGCTTTTCGTATCCTTTACTGTTAAGAGCGTGGAAAAGGTAATAATCAAAATACTCTACTCCGCAGAGCTTAAGTTGGTTTTCAAAGAATGGAAGCACATCCTCTTCCTTATCAAAGCACCAGAAAGAAAGTTTATTTGTAAGAACAAAATCCTCTCTGTCATATCTTGCAGAAAGACAATCACGGATTGCTTTCTCGCTTTTACCCCCAATATAGCCGTGAGCAGTATCAAAATAATTGAATCCCGCCTCAATAAATGCATCTATCATACGATTGAATTCTGCTTTGTCAACTTCATTGTCAATCATAGAAAGACGCATACAACCAAATCCGAGATTTCCTTTAATTTTATCATTAAACATAATATTTTCCTTTCCTTTGTATACTAAAATATCCACCGCTAATACGGTGGATATTTTTATGGGAGCAACAGGGCTTCTCGTATGCTTCGCATCCGATTCGCTTGACGACCGTGCTTAAAAGCACAGTACCCGTCTGCGCACACTCGCTTCAAAACAATCCACCGATTGTTTTGTCCTTTCGCTCGTGCCTTCTCAGGTTCGAGCCCTGGACATTCCTATATATTAAAATATCCACCGCTAATACGGTGGATACTTTTATGGGAGCAACAGGGCTCGAACCTGTGACCCTCTGCTTGTAAGGCAGATGCTCTCCCAGCTGAGCTATGCTCCCAAAATGACCCGTAGGGGAGTCGAACCCCTGTTATCGCCGTGAAAGGGCGGTGTCTTAACCACTTGACCAACGGGCCATATATATTATCCGGCTTGAACTATAGTTGGCTCTCACCGGTTATTTTACGAAAGTAGCGGCAGACGGATTTGAACCATCGACACTACGGGTATGAACCGTATGCTCTAGCCAACTGAGCTATGCCGCCATACACAAACAATAGACATTATAATATAGAAATCTTTGGTTGTCAATACTTTTTTTGAAGTTTTTTTGATTTTTTTGAACTTTTTTATCAGCATATTTCGCAGATGCCGTCTTTCGGGGCAACCTGAAGATTAACATCTGTACCTATACATATATCGTTATTTGCAAAGCATTCTGCAGTTGCTTTATATGCGACCTCTTCGGTATTATTCTTCTCGCTTAAATGACCGAGAGCAATACTCTTTGTCCCCCACTTCACAAGCTGTGCCGCAAGATGTGCCGCATTCTCATTGCTCAGGTGTCCTCTGTCGCTCAATATCCTTTTCTTAAGCGGATAAGGATAAGGACCGCATTTTAGCATATCAACATCGTGATTTGATTCTATAAGCACTGCCTTACTTTTGCAAAGGTGCTTCAATATATTATCAGTAATATATCCGATATCTGTCGCTACGGAGTAGTATTCCCCGTCAAACCGGAATGTATACCCTACAGGATCAACTGTATCGTGGGGAATAGAAAAAGGGAAAACTTCAATATCGCCGATAGAGAATTTTTCATTCGTACGGAATGTATGGATATAATCATCAAATATCCAACCGATGGTTGAAAGAGTTTTCTCCATTGTGCCTGAATTCGCATAAACGGGGATGGAAAAATTCCTGCTCATAACATTCACGCCCGAAACATGGTCCCGGTGTTCGTGAGTGAGCAGTATGCCGTCAATATCATAAGGTGTATAACCTATCTCAGCAAGTGCCGCACAAATCCTTGTTGCACTCACTCCCGCATCAACCAGAAGATTGGTTCTGCCGTCGGAGATAAATGTACAGTTTCCGCTGCTGCCGCTGAAAAGTGTGCAAAACTTTGGCATTTATTCGTCTACTCTCTTAATATCCGCACCAAGTGCAGAAAGTTTTTCTACTATTCTTTCATATCCCCTGTCTATATGACGGAGTTCTGTTATTTCTGTAATACCACTTGCCGCAAGTGCCGCAATTACCATACATGCACCTGCACGAAGGTCAGTGGCTTTAACCTGCGCGCCCTGTAATTGTCTGCCACCCTCTATTACCGCAACTCTGCCATCAACGGTAATACGGCAACCCATCTTATCAAGTTCTGCAGTATACTGATAACGGTTATCCCAAACGCCTTCTGTAACAATGCTTGTCCCGTCGACCGTTGCAAGGAGTGCAACCATTGGCGGCTGAAGGTCTGTGGGGAAACCGGGGTAAGGCAATGTTTTAACATTTACCTTATTAAGGGGCTTATTGGCAACGACTCTTATCTCATCATCGCCCTCCCATACTTCGATGCCCATTTCAACGAATTTTGATGAAACGGCTTCCATATGCTTGGGGATAACGTTCTTGATAAGAACATCGCCTCGTGTTGCTGCTGCAGCGAACATATATGTTCCTGCTTCTATCTGGTCGGGGATTACGGTATACACACCGCCGTGGAGTTTTTCCACACCCTTGATTTTAATAACATCTGTACCCGCACCACGGATATTGGCACCCATTGAGTTTAAGAAGTTTGCCACGTCAACTACGTGGGGTTCTTTCGCAGCGTTCTCCATAACAGTATTACCGGGAGCGAGTGCTGCAGCCAACATAATATTGATAGTTGCACCTACACTGACAACGTCAAGGTATACGTGCCCACCTTTGAGATTTCCACCGTCTGCTTCAATGATACCGTTTCTGATATTAATGTCGCAGCCTAAAGATTCAAAACCCTTGATATGCTGGTCAATAGGACGTGTGCCGAAATTACAGCCACCCGGTGGGGGCACGTGTGCCTTGCCCATTCTGCCCAAAAGCGCACCGATAAGATAGTATGATGCACGCATCTTCTTACTCTTCTCCACATCTGCAATATATGTAGATATGCCTGAGCAGTCAATCTTATAAGTGCCTACGTCAAGACGCTCTGTCTTAGCACCGAGGGATTCTATCATATCTATAAGAACACGGACATCGCTGATGTCGGGAATGTTCTCCAATGTAACTTCTCCGTCCACCAAAAGAGCCGCACAAAGAATCGCAACTACTGCATTCTTGGCACCGCTGATAACCACTTCGCCGTGGAGAGGTTGTCCGCCTTTGATTATCAATTTTTCCAAAACTACACCCCCGTGTATATTCTACGGAAATCGAGTTGCGGGTAAATTTCTTACCCAATCAAATATTATATCATAATTTGTGTTGTTTGAAAAGAAAAATTTTTCAGTAATTTTCTTTAATATGGAGTCGCGCCGTATTAAGAGCGTGTTTTACGGTGATTCTGCGGATTCTCTCTCTGCTTCCTGCAAGGTGGAGTTCCTTATGAATCACATTGCCCTTACTGTCTGCAAGGCCCACGTACACAAGGCCTACAGGTTTCTCTTGAGTTCCGCCACCGGGACCTGCGATACCTGTGATACCGATACCTATATCTGCACCTGAATTTTCAAGTATTCCCTTTGCCATTTCCTTTGCAGTAAATTCACTTACTGCACCGTACTTTACGAGTGTATCATGAGAAACACCAAGAAGTTTCTCCTTTACATCGTTACTGTAAGTAACTGCGCCCATCTCATAATAATCGGATATACCGGGAACAGAGGTAAGAAATTCCCCAAGCATACCGCCTGTGCAGGATTCTGCAGTGGCAATTTTGAGATTCTTCTCTTTCAGCAGTTTATAAACTGCATCCTGAAGTTGTTCCTCTCCGTATCCGAAGATAATATCTCCCGCAAGTTCCTTAATCTTCTCCTCAACGGGATTGAACTTTTCGTCTGCCTCTTCCTTGGTATGTGCCATAGTTGTAAGGCGGAGCATAACGCCCGACTCCTTGGCATAGGGTGCGATGGTAGGATCTGTCTGATTCTTCATAATCGGCATAAGCATATCTTCAAGTCGTGATTCGCCTATACCGAATGTCTGTATCTCTCTTGAATAAAGCTGACCGTCGCAACGTGCACGTAAGAAAGGATAAACGCTTTCCTCATACATTGCTTTCATTTCAAAGGGAGGCCCGGGGAGAAATACAGCAATCTTACCGTCTTTTTCTATAATACCGCCGGGCGCAGTTCCGTTATTATTATCAAGGATAATGCAACCCTCAGGCATATCTGCCTGTTTGTAGTTGGAGGGCACGGTCTTTGCCTGAATACGGGCAAAATAATCGTTTATACGCTGTTCACTTCGTTCATCGCGTACAAGTTTCAAACCGAAATATTCCGCAACGGTTTCCTTTGTAAGGTCATCCGCCGTAGGACCAAGTCCGCCTGTGAGTATTACCATATCACTACGGTCAAGGGCTATCCTTACCGCCTCTGTAAGACGGGTTGGGTTATCCCCTACTGTAGTCTGATAATATACGCTTATTCCAAGTTTGGCAAGTTCTGTAGACAAATACTGTGCATTGGTATTGAGTATTTCGCCAAGCAACAGTTCTGTTCCTACGGAAAGTAATTCTGCATTCATAAAATTTTCCTCACACTATGATTGTTTCCACTCCTGCAACTGCTTCTTCAATAAGTTTTTCGCAATCAAGAAGTTGCTGATATTTAACTACCTTTTCGAGGCGTGGTTTCGTTGCGGGACGTTTAGGGGTGAACACAGTGCAGCAATCTTCATAGGGAAGAATTGATGTATCAAATGTTCCGATATCCCTTGCCATCTCAACAATATCGTTCTTATCAAGTCCTATCAGAGGACGGAAAACGGGCATATCAACCGCATCGTTTGTAACACCTAATGCAAGCATTGTCTGACTTGCAACCTGACCAAGGTTTTCCCCGGTAACTAACGCATCACAACCGTTTTCTCTTGCGATACGTTCCGATATTGCCATCATAAATCTTCGCATAATAAGAGTTAAATATTCCTCGGGGCACTTATCGCGTATCTGCACCTGTATCTCCGTAAAAGGAACTACGTGTACTTTAATTTTACCCACATATTCGGAAACAATCCCTGCAAGTTTCAATACTTTGTCTTTTGCACGGTCGCTTGTGTAGGGATAACTGAAAAAGTGGACTGCCTCTAATGCAACACCGCGTTTGGCAATCATATACCCTGCAACGGGACTGTCGATACCGCCCGAAAGAAGAAGTGCTGCCTTACCGCCTGTACCTACGGGCATACCGCCGATACCTTTTTCCCTGCCTGTATGAACGAAAGCGTTATCATCACGGATTTCGGCGTGGACAACAACTTCGGGATTATGAACATCAACAGTAAGGTTCGGGTAATTATCAAGGATGAATCCGCCAACTTCCTCACAGATCTGTGGGGATTTCAAGGGGAATTTCTTATCGGAACGCTTTGCCTCTACCTTGAATGTTTTCGCATTCTTCAATACATCGCCGATTGAGTCCGGGATTATATTATATATCCCCTCCATACTCTTTTCGGTTTTATAAGCAACAACGATTGACACTATACCGAAAATCTTTTTCAGTTTCTCGTGGATACGGTCTGTCTGGTCATCGCCCTCGGCAGGTTCTATATAGATAGTCGCCTGTGATTTATAAATCTTATACTTTCCTTCGTTACGCAGACGGTGGCGGATATTGCGCATAAGCGCATCCTCAAATATAGGACGGTTAAGACCTTTAAGTATTATCTCACCGTAGCGGACAAGTAAAACTCTTTCCATTATAATTACCTCATAATTCTTCTTAAAATCGGCACCTGCTCCGAAAGTACATCAACTGCATATGATGCTTCTTCCAAAGTGTTGGCTCCGCAAAAACTGAAACGGAGTGAACTGTCTATAATATTATCTCTCTTTCCCATAGCGGTAAGCACATGGCTTCTGCCTTTCTTATGGGAAGAACACGCCGAACCCGATGAAACATAAATCCCCTTATCCTCAAGGACGTGGAGCAAAACCTCGGATCGGATGCCTGTGAACGACACATTCAACACAGAGCAAACGCTGTCTTCAGGCGTATTTACGGTTATATTCGGGAGGGTTGAAGTGAGTTTATCCTTAAGATAATTCTTCACTCCACACATAGCGGAAACACTCTTATCAAAATTCTCCGTCATAATATCCGCCGCTTTGGCAAAACCCGCAATTGCAGGAAGATTCTCCGTAGAGGAACGAAGCCCTCTCTCCTGACCGCCGCCATGGATAATGGGAGATATACGGACACCCTTTCGGATATAAAGTGCACCAACCCCCTTGGGACCGTGGGCTTTATGAGCAGAAACCGTAATCATATCTGCACCAAGTTTCTTGACATCAATCTTTATCTTACCGTAGGACTGAACCGCATCTACATGGAAAATCGCCCCCACAGCATGAACTGCGGAAGCAATATCCTCTATGGGCTGTATTGTGCCCGTTTCATTATTAACGTGCATAACACTGACGAGCAGAGTATCATCTGTAAGTTCTCTTGCAAGATGATCCATATCAACTCTGCCGTTCTCATCAACATCAAGGTAAACCGCTTCAAAACCCGAATGTTCTAAAAACTTGAATGCTTCAAGCACTGCAGGATGCTCCACCTTTGATGTGATAATCTTATTACCTTTGCGCTTATTTGCCGTGCAATAGCCGATTATGGCAGTATTATCGCTCTCTGTTCCGCCTGATGTGAAGATTATCTCCTCGGCAGTTGCGCCAATACTTTTAGCCACACGGGCACGGCAATCTGTCATAAAATCCTCTGCCGTCTTACCCATCCTGTGCAGGGAAGAGGGATTGCCGTAGACATTGCTCATTGCATCTGCCACCGCATCACAAACAAGTGGATTTGGTGCGGTGGTTGCGCTGTTATCAAAATATATATTCATATCTTATTTAACTATTGCACCGTCGGGAATCTCATCGTCAACTGTGAGTGCGGCAAGTTTTCCGCCCTTGGATGCGGCAAGAATCATTCCCTCGGAAAGAACGCCACGGAGTTTTACAGGTTTGAGGTTAGTTACAACTGCAACCTTTTTGCCAACGAATTCTTCAGGTGTATAGTATTTTGCAATACCTGATACTATCTGGCGCACTTCATCGCCGATCTTAATCTTGGAAACGAGAAGTTTATCAGCGCCCTCTACTCTGTCGCATTCAAGTACTTTACCGATCTTGAGTTCAACCTTGGCAAAATCGTCTATTGAAATCTCGTTTGTTTCGGGTTCTTCTTTCTTCTCCTCTGCCTTATTTGCAGCAGCGGCTGCTGCCATTGATGCTTCCATCTCTGCAGCAAGTTCAGCGAGTTTTTTCTTCTCGTCTATTCTTGCAAAGAGCATCTCTGCTTTGCCTACTGTGATGCTGCCGTTATCTGCAAAAGATTCAAGAGATGCAACATCACTTGCCTTTGCACCGCACTGTGCAATAATCTTCTCGGCTGTATCGGGCAGGAAAGGAGTGATAAGCACACCGATAAAGCGGATTGCCTCCAAAAGATTGAAGAGGACTGTCTGCAATCTGTCGGACTTTGATTCATCCTTTGCAAGTGCCCATGGCTCTGTTTCGTCAATATATTTATTACTGCGACGCGCAAGAGCGATAATCTCCTCAAGTGCATCTGCCACACGGTATTCTTCCATCTTTGCGGCAACTGCATCACGTGTTTTGATTGCTGCATCGATAAGCTCAGCATCAACAGGTTCAACAGCACCTTTATGTGCAACTGTTCCGCCAAAATATTTATCAGCCATTGCAACGGTACGGTTTACAAGGTTTCCGAGAGTGTTGGCAAGGTCTGCATTGAATCTTGCGATAATTGTTTCGTATGTGATAGTTCCGTCCTGTGCAAAAGGCATCTCACGGAGAACATAATAACGGACTGCATCCACACCGAAATGGCGTACAAGGTCATCGGCATAAATGACGTTACCCTTGGATTTACTCATCTTATCTGCACCAAAGAGGAGCCAGGGATGACCGAACACTTTCTTGGGAAGGGGTTCTCCCAGAGCCATAAGCATAATTGGCCAGTAAATAGTGTGGAATCTTAAGATATCCTTTCCGATGATATGAACATCAGCAGGCCAGTATTTATTATAGAGTTCGCCCGAACCGTCGGGAGAATAGCCAAGTGCTGTTATATAGTTTGAAAGTGCATCAATCCACACATAGATAACGTGTTTATCGTCAAATGTTACGGGGATACCCCATTTGAACGAAGAACGTGATACACAAAGATCCTGAAGTCCTGGTTTTAAGAAGTTATTAACCATTTCCTTTTTACGGGATTCGGGCTGAATGAAATCGGGATTCTCCTCGATATGTTTCATAAGGGCATCCTGATATTTGCTCATCTTGAAGAAATATGCTTCTTCGTTTGTCTTCTTAACAGGTCTGCCGCAATCAGGACATACTCCGCCCTCTATCTGTGTATCTGTAAAGAAAGATTCACAGGGAACGCAGTACCATCCCTCGTACTCGCCTTTATAAATATCCCCCTGATCATAGAGTTTCTTGAAAATCTTCTGTACAGTTTCAACGTGCTCTTTATCAGTGGTGCGGATGAATTTATTATAACTGGAATTCATAAGATCCCAGATATCTTTAATCTCACCTGCTACGCCGTCAACGTACGCCTTAGGTGTAACGCCCTGTTCCTTTGCGATATCCTCTATCTTCTGACCGTGTTCATCTGTACCGGTCAAGAAGAATACGTCGTATCCCATCTGGCGTTTGAACCTTGCAATAGCATCAGTAAGAACTATCTCATAAGTGTTGCCGATATGGGGCTTACGCGATGTGTAAGCTATGGCGGTTGTGATATAAAATTTCTCGCTCAATATGTTCACTTCCTAAAATAAAATAATTATTAAATATTTTACCACTAAAAGGCAGATTTTTCAAGTGTTTTGCCTTTTTATTTTGACATTGGATGCAAAATATTTTATAATTTGATTATAGCAATCAGAAATTTTCCGATTTTTTATATTTTTGGGAACTTTTTGAAATCTCATACGTCTAAAAAGTATAAAAGTTTTTACGAAAGGATGATCCATTATGAAAAAAATTATTTCCATCCTACTAATAGCAATTATCTGTGTTACATCGCTGACACCCGTATTCGCTGACGACAGCAGTACTGTTTCGGCGTTGATACTCAAGATGAAGAACATTTTTGCTATCAGCGACGAAGAATTTGTATTTGAAAATTTCAGTAAAAACGATTACAGCGGCAATGTTTCATACTCCCTCAACTGGAAAAGCAGAGCCGACGATACTTATGAAAGAAAACCCTATATCTCAATAGAAGTTGAAGCAGATGGCGATGTTACTTATTATCGCAAAGGTTACACATCATATCAGACACCCTCTCTTCCGAAATTCACAGAAGGTGAAGTAATTGCAAAAGCAAAAGGTTATATTGAATCAATCGCACCTGACAGAGCTCTTTGCGTAAACGACGGCAAGTTGTATGAAGGTTCACAGTATATGGTGGAATTTGAAAGAATCGAAAACGGAATCCCCGTACACGGCAACGGAATATCAATAGATTTGAATCCCGAAACGTTGGAACTTGTATCCTATAGTGCCAACTGGTCGGAAGTAGAATTCCCATCCCTTGAAAGTGCCATAAACAGAGAAGATGCAATAAAGGCCTATGCCGACAATCTTGGCTACGAAGTTGTATACAACATATCCACAGAGGGCAACAAGATAAGAGAAATATACACATCTTATATCCCCAAAGCGCCAAATGCATTCATCGATCCTTTCACAGGAAAAGCAACAGCACATGCAGAACTCATATACGCAGTACACTCAATGGGTGCTGTAAACGACAAAGCCACAGAAGAGTCTATGGCAAGATTATCCCCCGAAGAAATACAGATGCTTGAAGAAATCAAGCAGATGATTTCCAAAGAAGATGCAGAAAAACTTGCACGTGGTATTCCTGAATTTGACATCCGCAAGGATGCAGTTGTTGAGAATTTCAGTATATCTAAAAATCAATACGGCGAGTACATTGCGCACATCACTTTCCGTGCTGAAGTAAAGGACGGTTATTACTCTGTTAATCTCGGCATTAACGCCAAAACAAAAGAAATCATCACATTCGGCAAATCACAGAATTACGATCCCAATGATGCAAAATACGATGCTGAGAAAGCAGAAAAAAAGGCAATAGCATTCATAGAAAAGTACTATGGCGAAAAATTTGCAAAAACAAAGCCGCAATTTTCAATCGGCAATAACGACGGTTATTCATTTACATTTGACAGATATGAAAACGGTATTAGAGTCAAAGGAAATGCGATCAGCGTTCGTGTAAACCAATATACAGGCGAGATAATCAATGTAAGTTGTACCTGGGCTGATACGGAATTCCCCGAACCCGATATCAAGGTTGCAAAAGAGGATATTTACACCCGTATACTTACCGAAGACAATTACAGATTGCAATACAATGTAATAACAGATTATATTTATGACACCAAAACAGGAAAAGAGAGCAGAACAACTACAGTACATCCCGTTTATGCAGTTATAGATTCTCCGTTATTTGCTACAGACGTGCTCCGCGAAATTGATTACAGCGGCAAACCCGTTGCAGAAGCGTTTACAGGTTACGCCGACACAGAAGGTCATTACTGCCACGACGCGGCATCAGCACTCGGAAAGCTCGACATCTACTTCCAGGGCGAAAATCTTATGCCCGACAAAGTTGTAACGCAGGAAGAATTCCTTACCCTTATGTACATAGCAATTTACGGTTGGCGCAACGACAATGTATACAAAGCACTGATACTCGATGGTATCCTCACAGAAGATGAGATTGCAGAGGATATCACAAGAATGGATGCGATAAGATTTACAGTAAACGCTATGGGTTATAAAGACGTTTCCGGGCTGGACGGCATCTTCAACTGTTCTTTTACAGATGTTGAAGAAAATATGAAAGGGTATGCTGCAATTGCAGGTGGTTTCGGGCTTGTAAATACAGGTACAGATACTCTCCGTTCAAACGATCTTATGACAAGAGCTGAATGTATAATGATTCTCTATAATTACCTGAAAAGATAAAAAACAAAAGGACTTGATTATCAAAATCAAGTCCTTTTTTTACATGAGTATATTTATAGCGGGAATAAGCACCGCCACCAGAGAAAATGCACAAGCCGCAATACAGGCAGGTTTATTCTTCCGTTTCCATTCCCACACGCCGTAGGAAACTGTATAAATACACATATAAATTGATACTGCAAGAACAAGATACCACATTACGATTCTCCTTTCACAAGTCCGGTTTTTTGCGGGATAAGTTTTACTTCAAGATTAAACTGTGCTATGCCATAACGGTTACACCATTCGTATTCTTTCCAATCATCCCACGTATAGAAATTTTTCCTTGCATATCGTTCAAACCCAAGTATGTCTACACCAGCATCTATACTCGTAAATTCAAGTAATTCAAGCATTCTCGCCCTGAGCACATTCTCCGCCGTCAGATACAGATCATCTTTTGAGATATCGGGATTACGAGTGTTGACAGAGGCATCGAGAATAACGGTAATATCTATCTTTGGAACATCTTCGCACCTGACACGGATATTAGGTGGAACACGCTGATTAAGATGCATCGATCCCAAACCATTTACATCACAATTCATCTGCTCCCCCATGCCTGAAAGAAGTTTATAAGATGACAAGTCCTTAAATTCGCCAATCATTCGATCCCCATAAAAGACTGCCATAGATGTTGCTGTTGTACCGTCATCTGAAGTTATCTTGGGAAGTGCTGTTCCTGTATTAATATTTTTTGTCCTACATAAAAAATCGCGACTGTCAATCCCTGTAGAAACGGGTGATGCAGAATATTCAAAAATTTTCTTAAGATACTTTTCGGGATTTCCCTCGAACTGCGAATTCACGCCCTGAAGCGTTTCTTTTGCAGAACCTGATGCTACGGCAGGAATAAGCTTGGGACGTTGATCGAGATTTCTCGTAAGTTCATCGAGAAATGTATTCACGCCACCTAAAGCAATCTCTTTAGAAAACACAAGCAATTCCGCATGGGAGAAATTCACTTCCTGGCCGACACGGGCACTGATTTCATCCCCGGCGGTAAATATATCTCCCGATACGGCACTTTCAAAAACAAGTGGATCTTCACCTTCGCCGTTTATACTGTCGGGATTGCCTATTGCAAAAGTAAATTCGTAATTTCCGTCCATCCTATCAATACCAATTGCCACAACATAAGCCACATCGTCTATCTCTCTCCCACCGCAACCGCAAAGCATTAGTATACCCAAAACCGATAAAAGCAACATGAATTTTCGCATCATCATCACCTGCCTCGTAATTTCCTTATACCGAACACCGCCAACGGCAAACCGTATGAAACAGCGGTAAATGCCATATAGAACGCTGCATACAAATCCCTCTGCAGAGAAACGGATTCCATACTCATTGCAACGCCAAGACCTATCAGTAGAAATACACCTATGACTCCGCGTCTATCGGACAGATTGAACGACCTCTCAAACGAAAGAATCGAAAAGCATATATATGCGCCGATTACTATAAAACCTGAAAATATCCATAGGAAAAGGAACAACCCCTCTGCTCTCTGAAAGATTACATCAAGATTTACGTCAAAGGCAATTTCAAGAATCGGGAGAGAAAATTCCGTTGCCGCAGGGTACGGCACCGTAAGTATATAAAGAAATGTGGTGGCGGTTATAACAACACCTGAAATAATAATGGCACGAAGACCCGCTTTTTTTGCAGAAGTTCCTTTTGAAAAATGAGTAGCCATAAGGAAAACAAGAAACACATCCGCGTACACACTTAACCCGTCAACTCCCGAAAGAATGCTCCCGATACCGTTGCCAAGTACAGGATAGATATTGGATAAATCGTAGTTGGGAATATTCAATATCAGTATTGCACTAAGGGTTGCCACAAGGACTATTCCTGCCGCAAATGAATATGCACCAAGTGTTCCTATACCCGAAAAGGCGGCAAATGCGGCTGCGATAACAAGTGCAACAAGTATAAAAAATTCCGAGGCATCGGGAAGAGCAATTGAAGATATTATCTCTGCATATACCCTCATCATAACACCCGCATTGAGAAGCAACATAAGCGATATGATAATTCCGACAATCTTCATACCAACATTACCCAAAGCTAAATACGATGCCTGAAATATATCATGTTCTCCCGAAAGAGTTGCCGTAACAATAAAAATCACAGCAGCAAGAAAAGCGCACCATATCGTCTGAATATAGGCGGCTGTACCCGATTGGCCAACATAACGGTTGATATCGGCAAAGAGTATCTTTGACACGAAAAGTATAACGAGAAACCAGATCGCCTCTTTATTGCCGATCTTACGGACATTTGTGTAGGACAAATATTATCACCTCTTTTTGTATTTCCACTTACGGCTAATACGGGGGCTGTCCCTGTCATCTTTTGGCTCAAGGTAATCAGGGCGTTTGCCGCCTTTCCAGATTGGTTCTGTGAAGAATATATTGGATATTCGGCTCCTTGTCCGCGGTGCAAGAGGAACTGCGTAGGGAGCACCGAAGGATTTTGTATTCACTATAAGAAGTGTATCTACGAACATCACGGCAAATATTCCGAAGAACCCCGCAAGAGCTGCGGCAAAGGTATACACAAACCTCATAAATCTGAAAGAGAATGACAGTTGATAACTGGGGATGGCAAAGGACGCGATGCCTGTGATAGCCACTACGATTATCATGATGGGACTTACAATATTGGCAGACACCGCCGCCTGTCCGAGAATAAGACCGCCCACAATACCAAGAGTTGAACCCACGGGCCCTGGAACACGGATTCCTGCCTCTTTTATAAGTTCAAATGACAGTTCCATTAAAAGCAACTCCACAAGCGACGAAAAAGGTACTGCGGAACGGGCTTTTGACAGAGCAAAAAGAATATCCGTAAGGATAAGTTCCTGATGAAAATTCATTATTGCGATAAATACGGCAGGTGCAAGAAGCGACAAAATTATCGCCGCTATACGTACTATCCTCACAAGAAGTGAATAGGGAAACCTTAAATACATATCCTCAGGGGATGTTGCCATATCAAATATTGTAGTGGGTACTATAAGCACCTGCGGACTACCGTTTACAACGATTGCAACTCTACCCTCTACAAGAGCATTACACACACGGTCGGGACGTTCCGTTGCCACCATCTGAGGAATCGAAAGGTATGTGGATTCCTCAATATACTGCATAAGGTTAAGGGATGAGAGCATATACTCCACATCTATATTTTTAAGGCGATACATAACCTCATCCACAAGAGAAGAATTTGCCACGTTTTTAAGATAACAAACTGCGCTGTACGTCTTACTTGTCTTGCCTAGTGTAACATTTTCCATAACGAGATTGGATGTATTGAGCGTTTTACGGATAAGGGCGGTATTATTACGAATCATCTCATTAAAACCCTCATGTGGCCCCTGAATAACAGTTTCGTTCTGTGGTTCTCCGATACTTCGATGCGCCCATGCTTTTACATCCATTCCAAATCCCACAGAAAGTGTGTCTATAAAAACTGCACAATCTCCAAAGTTAACCGCTTCAAGCAGTGCATTTATATCCGTTTTTTTGTTAAGACGAACATGGGGAATAAGGCGGCGGCAGATATAATCCTCTGTGCTCTCCCCATGGTTTCGTTCCAAATCAGACAAGCACATAAGGGGCATAAGAACATTGTCGTTGATCATTGCGCTTCCCGAAAGTCCATCAGCGCAAACCACAAAGCCCCGGAGTGTATCCTCTTCCACCACCACGTTAAATTCACGGATAACAATATCTCCGTTTTTAGGATAGGACAAAAGTGCCTTTGCATAGGCGAGGTTCTCATCAATTTTTGTACTTACTTCTGTCATAGAAGGCAAAGTGCCGTTCTCTGCTCTTTCGGTTTTAATATCAAAACTGTAACTCTCATTGGGTTCTTTATACAAAAACAAATCGCGAATCATGAAAATCCCCCTATCATATATGATTATTCTTGCCATAATGGTAGAAAAAATACATTATTGATTTATAGAGAATTTGATGTTATAATATAATGTAACGTTTTTATGCAACGATTTTTTGTGAGGTTTATTATGAGTTTCCATACAATAGCCGCCGTTTCTACTCCATACGGCAGAGGCGGTATTTCAATTATCCGTATAAGCGGCGAAGATGCCATTAATATTGCAGACAAGGTCTTCCGTTCCAAAAGCGGCAGATCTCTTGCTGATGCGCAAAACCGCACCATAAACTACGGACACATTGTGGCAAATAACGAGGTTATTGACGAGGTACTCGTAAGCGTTATGAGAGGTCCTCACACATTCACAGCAGAAGATGTTGTGGAAATCAATTGCCACGGCGGTCTTTATGTTACAAAAGCGGTTCTCCGTGCAGTTTACGATGCAGGGGCTTATCCTGCAGAAGCGGGAGAATTTACAAAAAGAGCATTCTTAAACGGCAGAGTTGACTTGACTTACGCAAGTTCTGTTATGGATATGATAAACGCCAAAACAAAGTTACAGCACAAGATGGCACTCAACCACTTAAACGGCAACCTTGCTAAACGAATAAGAGAAATAAGAGAAGCAATTACTGAAGTTTCTGCATACATTCAGGCATCACTTGACTTCCCTGAAGAAATTGAAGAAACTGATGACGGAGTTATTGAGGTTTCACTTACAAAAGCCATAAATATGATGGACAAACTCCTTGAAAATGCTGACAAGGGCATTGTTGCAAAAGAGGGAATCCCCACTGTTATAGTGGGCAAACCGAATGTAGGAAAATCCTCACTTATGAATTTACTTGCACAATGCGAAAGGGCAATTGTTACGGATATTCCCGGAACTACGAGGGACAGCATTGAGGAAGTGATCACAGTCGGTAATCTTATGCTCAAACTTACCGATACAGCAGGTATTCGTGAAACAGGAGATACTGTAGAGAGCATAGGCGTTGAGAGAGCAAAACATCTCGCTGAAGCGGCTGAACTTGTAATATTTGTTGTTGATGCATCATCCCCTCTTGACCAGTCGGATATGCAGATATATGAAATGGTTAAGGACAAGAATGTCGTTATCCTCGCAAACAAGAACGACAAAGGTACTACCAAACTTCCCTTTGATGCAATTCCTTTCTGTGCAAAAACGGGAGACGGTCTTGAAAAATTAACAGAGAAAATCGAAGAAATATATATAAGCGGCATTGAAGAATTTACAGAGTCTGACACTCTGCTTTCAGGAGAAAGAGAGAAAAACGCCGTTAAAAGGGCAAGAGAACTTACGGCAAGTGCACTCAATACCGCAAGAGCACTCACTCCCGACCTTGCAATGGACGACATAATGGAAGCGGCAAAGTGCTTAAACTTAATTGACGGTGCGGAAATAACAGAAGATATAATAGAAACTATTTTTGAAACATACTGCGTAGGTAAGTAAGAAAGAAGGAACACCAACTGATGAGAGAATTTCACATGGGAACATACGATGTAGCCGTAATCGGCGGCGGTCATGCAGGTTGCGAGGCAGCATTTGCATCCGCACGTCTCGGTTGCAGTACAATAATGTTTGCCACAAATCTTGACTTCATCGCCAATATGGCTTGTAACCCCTGTATAGGCGGCACTGCAAAAGGTCAACTTGTAAGAGAGATTGACGCCCTCGGCGGAGAAATGGGAAAGGTGGCGGACTTTGCGGCGATACAGTCAAGAATATTAAACCGTGGCAAAGGTCCTGCCGTATATTCTCCACGTGCACAGGCAGACAGACGTGCCTACACCGATGAAATGAAAAAACGCATCGAGCGTCAGCCAAACCTTGAACTGAAACAGGCAGAGGTTGTGAATATCGGTTTTGACGAAAACGGCAGTGTTTGTTCCGTAACCACCCATCTTGGTGCGAAATTTGACGTGAAAGCCGTTATAATCGCAACAGGAACATTCCTTAAAGGGAAGATAATCGTCGGCGATGTAGCATACGAAAGCGGCCCTGACGGGGTATTTCCTGCAAACACGCTTTCATCATGCCTTAAAGAAAACGGCATCAAGCTTATGCGATTCAAGACAGGAACTCCTGCACGAGTTGCGAAGAGCAGTCTTGATTTTTCTAAAATGGAAGTGCAGAAAGGCGACGAGGTTGTTACGCCATTTTCCTTTGAAACGAAAAACCCCAACCCCAATGCGGCAGATTGCTATATAACATATACAAACGAAGAAACACACAGGATCATTCAGGAAAATATCCATCGTTCTCCTCTCTTCAATGGTTTGATTGAGGGCATCGGTCCCAGATACTGTCCGTCTATTGAGGACAAGATCAGACGTTTCCCCGACAAAGAACGGCATCAGTTATTCATCGAGCCGTTGGGACTTAACACAGACGAGATGTACATTCAGGGATTTTCCACATCACTCCCCGAGGATGTTCAGGTTAAGATGATACACTCTCTCCCCGGACTTGAAAACGCTATTATAACAAGAACTGCATATGCTATTGAATACGATTGTTGCGACAGCACCATGCTCTACCCAACATTGGAATTCAAAGACCACAGCGGACTCTACGGAGCAGGTCAGTTCAACGGAAGTTCCGGTTATGAGGAAGCGGCAGGTCAGGGCCTTATGGCAGGTATAAACGCCGCCCGTAAGATTCAGGGGAAAGATCCGGTAATACTTGACCGTTCACAAGGTTACATCGGCACACTTATTGATGACCTTACATCAAAGGGAACTAACGAACCATACAGAATGATGACATCAAGAAGTGAATACCGACTTCTCCTCCGTCAGGACAATGCTGACCTGCGACTTACGGAGATTGGACATGATATTGGTCTTATAAGCGATGAGAGATATGCTGATTTCTTAACCAAGAAATCACTTATCGAGAACGAAATCGAACGTGTAAATTCAATTAATGTAGGTCCAAGCGAAAAGGTCAATGAACTCCTTACAAGAAACGGTACTACACCGATTACAACAGGAGTTAAGTTTGCAGACCTTATCCGCCGTCCTGAACTTGACTATTTCGCACTTGAAGAAATCGACAGCCAACGAGAGCCACTTCCGAGAGATGTTGCGGAGCAGGTTAATATTCAGATAAAGTACGAGGGATATATTCAAAAGCAGGAAGCACAGGCAAAGAAAGCCGAAAAAACCGAGAAGATAAAGATTCCTGAAGGAATGGATTTCCTCGCAATTGACGGTTTGCGCCTTGAGGCAAGGCAGAAACTTGATGCCATTAAGCCATTAACTCTCGGTCAGGCATCAAGAATATCAGGTGTGTCCCCGGCGGATATTGATGTTCTCTTTATTCATCTTGCAAAAAAATCAAGAGAAGAGAATATTAAAAATATTTGAAATTACATCTTGCAAAATGGAAATATATATGATATGATATAGATTAGTATTGGAGGTGCTTAATATGTGGTGGGTTATGCCATTAACAATTGTTCATGTTATTCTTGCTATTATTCTGATCGCAGTTGTTCTGCTTCAGTCTGGTAAAAACGCAGGTCTTTCCGGTAGCATCGGCGGCGGTGCTGAAACATTCTTCGGCAAGAACAAAGCAAGAACTTTAGACGGTATGTTATCAAAGGCAACAAGCGTTGTTGCAGTACTTTTTATCATTACATCAATTGTATTATCATTGTTTGCTAAATAATAATTGATACAAAGCATCAAAGCCGAGTGGACAAATCCACTCGGCTTTTTAATTTTATTGCATATAGAAAATCCCACCTGTCGGGAAACAGGTGGGATTATTAATTATTAGTATTCTATATCATATATAATGATAACTTTTGCAGTAGTTTCATTATAACGGATAACGAGAACTTTAGATGGATCATCAAGTGCGATATCGTGGATATCTCCTGTTGTTACACTGAAATCAAACAGTTCTCTTCCTTCGCCGGTATACTTAATAACAATGGTGTTATTATTTACCTTAAATGCCTGTTCATTTTCAGGATCGCCATCAACAGATACATAGATCTTGTCATCGCCATAACCCTCTCCGGGGCGCATTGTAACTGTACCGTACATCGCTTCGTATGTCTGGCTGCCTGTGGACTGCTCGAATATTCCTGTTTCTTCATTATAACCATAGTTTTCTTCGCCACCAAGAATATCGGAAGAACCTGTAATCAATCCATCTTCTACAGAATAAACGTGATGTACTTCATCAACAACAGAACCATTCATAAGTACTCTTACAACATCACCTGCGGCAATGCCATCGAATGTATCACTTTCCATACTGTAAAGGGGCTCGTCCTCCACTTCAGTATTACCCAATTTATAGTATGTCATACCCTGAATCGGTTCGCCGGATTTATCTTCTGTATCAAACACTTCGTCAACAATAAATGTCTCTGCATTTGCTTTAATAACTTTGGTTACACCATAAACTACAACTGCTTTGACACTGTTACCACTTACGTCGAATGCGTCGATCATGTAAGTGTTACCGTTTGTGAAGTAACCTGTACCTGTAGATACTCTGTAATCTGTCTGATCACGGTTGAGCGGAACAACGAATACTTTTGTGCTGGAAGAGATAGTGAACTGTTTTTCTCCGCCCAGGGTGAATGAGTTAGAACTTGATTTGTATGTGAGCGCCTGTGTGCCCTCGGAAATGAATTCCGGCTGGATAGCATCGTCATCGCTCTCATCTACAGTATAAACTGATTTAAGTTTATTGCTGCTGATTTCATACTTAACAAGAACTGCATTTTCAGCATTTACAATCTTGGTTTCGTCTTTATCCTGGTTTACATAATCAGCTGAATCTTCAATTACATCAATAAGGTCAGCAGGTTCAGATCTTGTACCGTTGATTTTTATTTTTTCATCAACTTCGAGTTTGGAGTACAGTTTGCCGTTTGCATCGTACATACGAACGTATATAGTCTGGTCTTCCTCAAAACCACCGGATGTTGCACCGCCAACAAGAGTGATATAACCGTAAGAAGATGATGTTTCTTTCTTATCAACTGCTGCAATCTTACCCGTGAAGTCAAGATATACCGCGCATGTGTCGCCTACAGAAAGTTCCTGGGGATATGCCTCTGAATCAAGGTTGCCAAGATAGTAGTTGCTGGGCTCAAATGTGTTGTTACCAAGTTTAATCTTTGTGTAGTCATTGCTGATTGACTTAACTTCAACAGATGAAGAACTGCCCGATGCAGTTTTCTTGGAAACGATAATTTCTTTTACAGAGGGATCTTCTACAGATACTGCAAGTGAAACAACACTTGACTGTGTAATATTTGAAAGTGTGCCCTTTGTAAGTGAGTTAGAACCGTTTGCAGCAACTTTTACTGTGATTTCGTCGTTGTTGTCATCGAGTTCAAATTTTCTTGAAGGATCGAATTTGTCATATACTTTGTAAACGCCATCATTGTTTGTAACACGACCTACGAACATTGTTTCGTAGCTCTTAACAAATGCTACATCCATTCTGCCGTTGCCGTCATAATCGATGAATGTAATTGAACCGCAATCGATATCCATTGCCTCTTCGATATCTCCATCCACATAGCCGCCATTTACCATAACAACCATATCGGATGAAAACTTAATCTCTTCAAGACCTGTTCTTGAATCTTCATCGTAGTATTCGAGATAGTCAGCTGTGATATCGCTGATATCAATATCGCTGATTTCATATACTTCGTTGGAATCTGTTTTTGTAATTCTCTCGATTGTGTAGTCGCCTGAATTATCCTCTGAATAAGAAATCTTAACTTCGTAACCGAGAAGTTCTGCAATTTCCTCTACAGAGTAGCTTCCAATAAGGAATACTTCCTCGTCATTCTTAACCTGAACGAGTGCTTCTCTCTTATTAAGACCTTCACTCTGACCTGTGATTGTCTTATCAAACACGCCGAGGAGCTGACCTTCTACAGTCTTTGTTCCTTTGGAATCTTCTTCGAATGTTCCCTTACCTGCTTCGTAGATGGGGTTACCGTTTTTGTCAGTACCTGTCTGTACTGCAGGAGCAGTGTTGTTCATGTTATAAACGAGCTGTGCTACAAGACCGCGGATTGCAGGTGCATCGGGTGAACCCATAGCGTTCTTGGTGAGGTTAAGCTGACCTGCAATATTGATATATGTCTGGTACCAGGGTGTTGTGCTCTCTGCAGCAAAACCGTAGTTAAGTGTGCAAACAATCATCTTGATTGCCTGTGCATATGTAACGGGGTCGTTGGGAGCAAATCTTCCGTCGCCCATACCGTTAACGATACCGCGTCTTACAGCGTACTCAATATAACCACAAGACCAGTCTGTAGTTGCAACGTCTGTAAAACTTGAAGTTGCGGATGTGAAAACGTAACCGTCAGGAGCATCCGCTCTTGCGATAATAGCACAGAACTCAGCTCTTGTAATATTGCCGTCGGGCTTGAAGCTGAATGTGCCATCTCCGTTATCATAACCATTAATAATGCCTTTGTCTACCAGATCGCCAATTGCTTTGTAGTAAATGTTGTCTGCGTTAACATCATTGAAGTTATCAGCAGCAAATGCCACATTGCAAACCGCACATGACATTACCATTGCCAAAGCAATCACGATAGCAGAAAATTTCTTAAATGCTTTCATGTATGTATCCTCCTAAAAATTAGTATACTTGCATAGTATAATTTTATCATTTAACGATATTTTAGTCAATAGAAATAATTGTATAAGCACTTTTTTGCGACAATTTGTAATCTCGCAGTAACATTACTGAAATATTAAGTAAAAACCCTCATTCCTGAAAAGGAATGAGGGCTTAGTATCAGTTATAATTACACGTCTGATCTGTCTACATAGTGTGTGTGGAGCAGGTCATGTGATTTATGTCCGCAGGGTTCGCCGAGGTACTGGGCATAGAGTTCTTTGATTGCAGGGTTCTCGTGAGATTTACGGAATGTTGAAGCTCTGTCTTCATCATAGAGTGCCTTTGCACGGAGTGCTTTAACATCTACCTGTGCCTGAACTCTTGCAGATACGATGGGCTGTCCGCCACCTGTTACGCAACCGCCGGGGCATCCCATAATCTCGATGAATTCATAGTTCTTCTCGCCTGATTTGATGCTGTCAAGAAGTTTACGTGCATTGCCAAGGCCGTGTGCAACTGCAACACGAACTTTCTTACCTGCAACTTCAACTTCTGCTTCTTTAATGCCTTCTGTACCACGAACTGCATCGAATTCGATGTTTGCCATGGGTTTGCCTTCGAGAATTTCATAAACTGTTCTGAGGGCTGCTTCCATAACACCGCCTGTAGCACCGAAGATAACACCTGCACCTGTTGCAGGACCGAAGGGATTATCAAACTCTTCGTCAGCAAGTTTTGCAAAGTCGATACCGCATTCTTTGATCATCTTTGCAAGTTCTCTTGTTGTGATAACTGCATCAACATCAGCATAGCCGGTGCCTTTAAGCTCGTCTCTCTGTGCCTCGAACTTCTTAGCAGTACAGGGCATTACAGATACTACATAGATATCAGCGGGGTTAATACCCATCTTCTCTGCGTAGTAAGACTTAATAATTGCACCAAACATCTCATGGGGAGATTTGCAAGTTGAAAGATTATCAAGGAAATCAGGGTAGTTGTGTTCGCAGAACTTAATCCAGCCGGGGCTACATGATGTAATCATTGGGAGTTTACCGCCATTTTTGATTCTATCGATAAACTCTGTGCCCTCTTCCATAATTGTAAGGTCAGCCGCTGTATCTGTATCAAACACTTTATCAGCACCCAATCTCTTGATTGCTGCAACCATCTTACCTGTTGCACGTGTGCCGATTTCCATACCGAACTCTTCGCCGATTGCTGCTCTTACTGCAGGAGCAACCTGGATAACAACGTGTTTGGTTTCGTCATGGATAGCATTCCAAACGTCTTTTGTAGAATCTTTTTCGCTGAGTGCACCAACGGGACAAGCCGCGATACACTGACCGCACATTACGCAGGATACTTCATTGAGAGATTTCTCGAAGATACTGCCGATGTGGGTATTGATACCTCTGTCAATAGCGCCGATAGCATTAACTGTCTGCACCTTTGAGCAAACTGCTGTACAACGTCTGCAGAGTATACATTTATTATTATCACGAACGATTGAGGGTGAGAAACTATCAATAGCATAAACTTTGTTCTCACCGTCATAACGGATCTCGTCTACACCGAGTTCTTCACACATTGTCTGAAGTTCACAGTTTCTGTTTCTTACGCAAGTGAGACACTTACGGTCGTGATTTGAAAGGATAAGCTCCAGGTTTGCCTTTCTTGCTTTGCGAACTTTGGGAGAGTTTGTGAAAACTTCCATACCCTCGGATACAGGGTATACACAAGCCGCCTGAAGTGCTCTTGCACCTTTGATCTCAACGAGACACATTCTGCAGGCACCGATTTCGTTTACATCCTTGAGGTAGCAAAGAGTAGGGATATGAATATTCGCATCTCTTGCAGCATCAAGAACTGTATATGTTGACGGTACGCTGTATGCATTACCGTTAATTTTAATATTTACAGTATTCATTTTTATCTCCTCCCTACTTATTTAGAAATTGCATTGAACTTACATGCACTAGCACATACGCCACACTTGATACATTTATCTGTGTCGATTACATATGGCTCTTTAATCTTACCGGAAATAGCGCCAACAGGACAATTTCTTGCACATAAGCTACATCCCTTACATTTCTCGGGATCAATCTTATAAGAAACAAGTGCTTTACATACGCCAGCGGGACATTTCTTGTCTACAACGTGAGCAATATACTCGTCTCTGAAGTATTTGAGTGTGCTGAGGATGGGGTTAGGAGCTGTCTGTCCGAGACCGCAGAATGCAGAATCTTTAATTGCATAGCAAAGTTCTTCCAGCTTGTCGATATCTTCCAGAGTACCTTTACCCTCTGTGATCTTTGTAAGGATTTCGAGCAATCTCTTTGTACCTACACGGCAGGGTGTACATTTACCGCAGGATTCATCTACTGTGAATTCCAGGAAGAATTTTGCGATATCTACCATACAGGTGTCTTCGTCCATAACGATAAGACCGCCTGAACCCATCATTGAACCGATTGCTGTAAGGTTATCGTAGTCAATGGGAGTGTCAATAAGGTGAGCAGGGATACATCCGCCTGAAGGGCCACCTGTCTGTGCTGCCTTGAACTTCTTACCGTTGGGGATACCGCCACCGATATCATAAACAACTTCACGGAGTGTTGTACCCATAGGTACTTCCACAAGACCTGTGTTGTTGATCTTACCACCAACTGCGAATACCTTTGTACCTTTGCTCTTCTCTGTACCGATTGTATTGAACCAGTCAGCACCTTTATTAATGATTGCTGTGATATTAGCATATGTTTCAACGTTATTGAGAAGTGTAGGTTTCTGCCAGAGACCTTTGATAGCAGGGAACGGAGGACGGGGACGGGGTTCGCCACGGTGTCCTTCGATACTTGTCATAAGAGCTGTTTCCTCACCGCAAACGAATGCACCGGCACCAAGACGAAGTTCCATGTCGAAGCAGAAATCTGTTCCGAAAATGTTATTGCCGAGGAGTCCGTATTCTCTTGCCTGTTCGATAGCGATATTAAGACGTTTAACAGCGATGGGGTACTCTGCACGGATATATACGAAACCGCGGTCAGCACCTACAGCGTAAGCTGCGATTGCCATTGCTTCAATAAGTGAGTGGGGATCGCCCTCGAGAACTGATCTGTCCATGAATGCACCGGGGTCGCCCTCGTCCGCATTACATGCAACAAATTTCTTATCGCCGGGAGCGTCAGCTGTGAACTGCCATTTCATACCTGTTGAGAAACCTGCACCACCACGGCCACGGAGACCTGACTTCTTAATCTCGTCGATTACTTCCTGAGGTTTCATCTCTGTGAGAACTTTACCTAATGCCTTGTAACCGTCGTATGCGATATATTCATCAATATCTTCAGGGTTGATAACACCGCAGTTACGGAGTGCTATACGCATCTGGTTCTTATAGAAGTCAACTTCATTAAGTGATTTAACGCTGTCGCCCTCTGTAAGAGTTTCTTTATAAACAAGGCGTTTTACAACTCTACCCTTAAGGAAGTACTCCTCAACGATCTCGGGGATATCCTCGGGAGTTACCATACTGTAGAATACGCCCTCGGGGTATACGATCATAATCGGTCCCAAAGCACACAGACCGAAACAACCTGTTTTAACTACTTTGATTTCATTTTCAAGATTTTTTTCTTTAAGTGCTGACTCAAGCGCATTGATGATCTTCTCACTGCCGGAGGAAGTACATCCGGTACCGCCGCAGACAAGCACATGTGCTCTTGCTAATTCCATTTCGTAATCCTCCTTATATTAGTTAGCAGCGCCAATTGTAAACTCTGACACAACATTACCGTTTACTACATGTTCATTGATAACACGAACTGCCTTTGCAGCATCCATCTTGATGTATGTGGTTTTTGTGCCGTCTGCATCATAAACCTCTACGATGGGTTCGTATTTGCACATACCTACACATCCGGTCTGTGTAACGTATGCATTTGTAAGGCCACGTTTTTCAATCTCTTCCATCATAGCGGCGAGAACGGGACGTGCACCTGCTGCAATACCGCAAGTAGCCATACCTACCACGATTCTGATATCGCCATCTGTTTCGCTTCTGACATTTATCTTCGCAGCCATTTTGTTTCTGATCTGTTCAAGTTCTGCTAAGCTTTTCATATCAATTCCTCCAAATTATTCATATAATTCTCCGAGACCTTCGCTGATATATCCGTTTATCCAGGAAAGTATCTCGGGCGATACTACGGAAACACCATCCAAAATCTTCTTAACCTCTACGGTAGAAAACTCAAACTCTTTTCCGTCAAAATTATGCCTGTACACAAAATCCGTACTCTCGCTGCCGCCTATAAGGGTTACCATGGTGGACGCCATATCGCCCAGGGGCTGACGGTCAATACTGTCGTGAACGAATGTTGCCGTAACCTGCGTTCCTTTACCCAGTTCGGAAGTTATACCAAAACTTCCGCCGGTAAGTTCCGCCGCATTCTTAAAAAGTGAAAGCCCCATACCAACCTTACGGGTTGTGCGGGTGGTTTTGAAAGGATCTGTAACCTTACTTAAAAAATCCTCATCCATACCGCAACCGTTATCGGTGATGGTTATTTTAAGTTCGTTGCGGATAACACTCTCGTCTATATCCACCTGAACAAGAGTTGCTCCTGCTTTGGTGGAGTTATTGACAATATCTAAAATGTGCAGGGATAATTCTGTCATATCAGTCCATATACTTGGCAAGTATGCCCTCAACGTCGTCTACAACCAGACGGCCGTAAACATCGTCATTTACTGTAAATACGGGAGCGAGACCGCAAGCACCGATACAACGTGTTGCCTCAAGTGAGAACTTACCGTCCTCTGTGCACTCGCCTACATCAATGCCGAGAATCTGCTTAATCTTCTCAAGGATATCGCCGGAGCCCTTAACATAACAAGCTGTACCTAAGCACACACCGATCTTATACTTACCCTTGGGATTGATAGAAAACTGTGTGTAGAATGTAACTACACCGTAGATTTCAGACATAGGAACATCAATGCCCTCTGAAATAACTTTCTGCACTTCGATGGGCAGATAGCCGATAATCTCCTGTACTTCGTGGAGAACAGGTATCAATGCGCCGTCAGTACCTTTGTACTTTGCAATGACCTGCTGTACCTTTTCTTCCTGCTCTTTTGTCATTACAAAAGCAGGAGTTGCTTTTTCGCTCATTTGTCATCCTCCTAATTTATTTTGATTGTTACTTTTTTAACAATATTTCAAACATATTAATTATAACACATATTTCGCGGTATTTCCACTAATTTTTTATTTTTTTACTGCTTAAATTATTTTTTATACATTATGTACAATTTTATCGCAAAAGAGTATTAATTATTGCCTCGGGTGTTAATGATTCCACATCCAAAAAATATTCCCTCTCCGAAATATCCCACAGGTAATGAGCATCAGAGGAGTGAATCACTCTAAAACGGTCTGTCCCATTATTCTCCTGTAGTGATTTTTCTTTTGAAAGGTCTTTGATTTCAACGGTTGTAAATCCCCACGCATCATCTATGATACCAAGGTTGGAAATAACGCTGTATGAGGATTTATCTATATGTGCAGGAATTGCTACACCGCCAAAGGACCTTGCAAGGGACGAAACCTTATCAACCGAAAGAGATGTTGCCGTTACAAGCATATTCTCCTCATAGCCGATGATTTCATCATTTTCATCAAGGTATACCTGTTCGCCGAATATATCAGTTCTGTTTCTAATCTTCGGAAGCGCATCACGGACTTTTTCTTCCATTTCACGTGCACTTTTAAGATTGGGAAAAAGGCATACAATATGACATTCCTCTGCCGTTTCCACTTCCATACCGGGGAGAACAAGAAGTTCCCCACCCTCGGCACATTTCATACACGCTTCCGCATTGCCGCAGGTGTTATGGTCAGTAATAGCGATAACGTCCAAACCTTTAAGAGTTGCCATATTAACTATGTTATTGGGTGTCATATCCCCGTCGCCACAGGGAGAAAGTGCAGTATGTATATGAAAATCGTAGGCAATCCTCATAATGATTTACCGATTGCCATAGCACATTCAAAGGCGTTTTTTTCTGTGCGGATAATAATCACGCCCTCGTTATTTGCCTTTGCAATAACGCTGTCCTCTATATTCATACCCTCTGCAATAAGCACACACGCCGCCTCTGTAAGAACGGCAACTGCGGCTATATTGACATTTGCCTGAACTGTAATCCACACATCCCCTGCGCTGACCTTTGACATAGCCAAACTCAGAAGATCGCACACGTAACAGCCCTTTGCATCAACGCCGTCAATGGGTGTGGTGGTAAGCATCTCTCCGCCTACGGCGGTTATAATATCTTTTATTGTCATAACATTTCTCCTAATGTTTATCCATATTCATCATTTCCTGTGCAAGTTCGGAAATCTTCTCTCTTAATTTGAATATGCAGTCTGTCTCCTTGGCAAATCCACGGACAATATCTTCGGAAAGTGTTTTGCACGACGGAGAACCGCATGAACCGCAATCAAGTTTCGGCAGAGAGTCGTGAATCTTTGACATCTGCTCCATCTTCTGCATTGCGACGATCATATCATCGTCAAGGTTCATTGCAGTATTATGCTCAAGGGGAATATCCCACGAAACATCCACACTGTCGGGAATAGTGGCTTTCTTCGTAAATGTGGAGGACAGTTTCTTTATCCTGCCCTTGGCAACAAAGTTATTCTCCACATTAAGGGGGCCACCTACACAACCGCCAACACAGGCAAGTCCTTCAACGAAATCAATATCCTCCATCTTCCCGTCCTCTATGGCTTCCATAACCTCTATTACATTATGTATGCCGTCAACGGCTATATAATTCTCTGTAGCAAGTCCCCTTGCTTCGCCGCCGCTGACTGCCCAGCAAACTCCGTCAAAATCGGCTCTGGCAAGTTCTTCACAGGATTCCTTGCTGTTTAAGTACGGCAGCACTTTAAGATACATATCTTTAATGGAAAATGTTCCGTTGATATAGGATTTTGCCGCACCGATGGGAATCTTTGCACAGGTTGCCTTTGCTGCACAGGGTGTTATGAAAAATACACCTATATCAGAATCAGGAAGTCCTGTATGCTCTGCGGCAACCTTTCTTGCAAGTCGTGCCGCAAGATTCATAGGCGATATTACGGGAAGTATATGGTCAATCAAGCTTGGGAATCTTGCGCAGATAAGTTTTACAACAGTAGGACACGCAGAACTTATAACGGGCTTTTCGATTTGCATATTATCCAGCATTTTTCTGGTTTCGTTTGTTATAATCTGCGCTGCATACGCCACTTCAAACACATCGTCAAAACCCACTTTCTTCAACGCATTGAGAAGCGAATTGATATCAGTTAGTTTCGGAAACTGACCGTAAAAAGTCGGTGCAGGAAGTGCTATATTGTATTTATAATTTTTTAATATATCAATTTTATCTGTTATTGCCTTTTTCGCGTGATAAGGACAAACCCTTATACACTCTCCGCAATCTATACAGCGTTCTTTTATAATCTTCGCCTTGCCGTCGCGAACACGTATTGCCTGTGTGGGGCAACGCTTGATACAGTTCGTACAGCCGTGGCATTTCTCTTTATCCAGAGTTACCGAATGAAATATATCACTCATCAGTTATCACTCCTTCATTTATCAATGATACGGTTTACCGCAGTCATTTTATTTTACAGCTAACAATTCATCTAATGCTGAAAGAAAATCTTCTTTGGTTGTGCCGATAATCCCATAACTTTTCCTATCTGATTCAGCGACCTCACATAGCATATAACATTCTTTGCCCAAAATTTCTTTTGCATAGGCATCTGTTTCTGCAGTTATATATCTGATACCATCATCCGTCAGAACAATAGCTATATACTTACACTGAATAGAATACAACGCATCTTTGCTATTGGCGTCCCTGAATGTCACTAGTAAAACATTATTACCGTCTTTGGTGGTTTCATATGTAACATCAAATGTGTTTTCCGCATCCATTCCGTTTTGTTTCAGAATATTTGTATGAGAATCCAGAAGCAACTCTTCTGTGATTTCTTCTCCCTCGTCAAAAACATAAACGGTTTCCGAATCTATCTGAATCTGCAAAACAAGTTCTATTCCGAAACCGTCCCACAGTGCTTCTACATATTGAATAACTTTAGGATTCTTTTTCTTCAATTCCGTCAAAATTACTTCGGAAGATTCATAAAAATTCTGAGGCAAGATCATTTGTTCAAAAGTGTATCTGAATTCATTTTTCATCGAAAGAAGTTTTTCTGTATCGGCATGACTGAGTTCTTTATATGTATATTCTCTGTCTGTTTCTGCATCCGTAGTTGTAATATCAACTCTTCGCAAATCGCCATTCCATTCAACCTTACATCCCAACCCCTCGGATACTGCACGGGCAGGAACTAATGTTCTGCCATCAATGAGTTTGGCCGGAACATCCAGTTCAACTATCTCCTGATTTTTGAACATTTGATTGCTGTCTATTGTTATTTCGATTTTTAAATCATCTTTAACGGCAACTGCCGTTTTTGTTTCATCTACCCAATCCACTTTGGCACCAAGTGCTTCAAAAATACGGCGCATTGGTACAAGTGTTCTTCCGCTTTCAATAATCGGTTCAACATCAAAATCTATCTGCACATCGTCAATGAAAACTGTTACGGGAGTTTCATTGGCAAATGCCACAGTTGAAAACATAAAAATCATAGCAAATGTGAGTACTAAAAATATAATTGTCTTAACTAAATTCTTCATTATAAATTCCTCCGGCATATATCTGTTTATTTTATATTAACGTGCATCTCTATAGTAGTACCTACTCCGAGGACAGAATCAACATTCATATAATCAGTATATTTCTGCATATTGGGCAAGCCCATACCTGCTCCGAAACCGAGGTTTCTGACTTCTTCGGTTGCGGTGGAATAGCCCTCCTGCATTGCCTGTTCTATACTTGCGATACCGGGGCCCTTATCCTTAAGCAGAATCTTCACACACTCGGGTGTTATCTCAACATCAATAGTTCCGCCGTCGGCGTGGATAACCATATTTATCTCGCCCTCATAAGTTGCAACGGCAACTTTGCGCACAACAGCAGGGGGAACACCGAGTTTACCCAGAACTTTCTTGATATTGCTTGATGCCTCTCCCGCAACGGAAAAATCTTCGCCGTCTATGTCAAAATGCAATTTGTAAGAATTATCCGACATCAGCGCACCTCCGTTACCATTTAAGTCCTGCCTCATACAGTTTGCCACAGGAAATATACATAGGCAACTGTGTAGACAGAACGGCTATACCTGACTCCTTCGCAAGTTCGATAACTTCTGCTTCCGGCTCTTTGCCACGGACGAATACAATTGCTTTCATATCCATCATCTCCGCAGTACGTACAACCTGCGGATTGATAAGACCTGTGATAAGCATACACTGATGCTCAACGAAAGCCAGAACATCGCTCATAAGGTCGCATCCATAAGCAGAAAGCACCTCTGTGTCAAGTAAATCTTCTCCGCAAAGAACCTTTGCATCAATTACATCCATAATCTCTCTGAGTTTCATATTTTTTCTCCATTCCTCTCGAAAAAAACTCAAAGGCACTCCTCCGCAGATATAGTACCTACGGCAAAGTGCCTTAATTTGTGTTTTATTTAAGTACCACTCTGTGGAATACTTTCTTACCTTTTTTGATGATAATCTCACCGTCATTGAAATCAGATGCTGTAATCATCTTATCAATAGCAGTAACTTTCTCATTGTCAACGCTTACGCCACCCTGCTGAACAAGACGTCTGCCCTCGCCCTTTGAGGGGATAAGGCCGCAAGAGAGCAACAGGTCAAGGATATTGATACCCTCGCCCAATTCGTCAGCAGATATTTCTGTGCTCGGCATATTGGCAGAACTTGCTCCGCCGAATGCTGCCTCAGCCGCACTCTTGGACTTTGATGCTTCCTCTTCGCCGTGAACGAGTTTTGTAACCTCGTAAGCAAGGATTTTCTTTGCTTCGTTTAGTTCTGCACCCTGAAGTTTTTCAAGTTCATGAATCTCCTCCATAGGAATAAATGTGAGGAGTTTTAAGCACTTGATAACATCGGCATCGTCAACATTGCGCCAGTACTGATAGAATTCGTAAGGTGTTGTTTTCTTGGGATCAAGCCAAAGCGCACCGCTCTGTGTTTTACCCATTTTCTTACCCTCGCTGTTTGTGAGCAGAGTAAATGTCATCCCGTAAACCTGCTTCTGGTCTTTTCTTCGGCAGAGGTCAATACCGCCTAAGATATTTGACCACTGGTCATCGCCGCCAAGTTCAATCTTACAGTCATACTTACGGCTGAGCATAAGGAAGTCGTAACTCTGCATAAGCATATAGTTAAATTCTAAGAATGACAAACCTTTTTCCAATCTCTGCTTGAAACATTCTGCCGCAAGCATCTTATTAACAGAGAAACATGAACCGATATCTCTCAAAAATTCTACATAGTTAAGATCTAAAAGCCAATCAGCATTATTAACCATAATTGCCTTATCGTCTGAGAAATCAATAACGCTTGAAAGTTGCTCCTTGAATCTCTCGCAGTTGTAGTCGATGATCTCTTTAGTCATCATCTGGCGCATATCGGTTCTGCCCGAGGGATCACCGATATGACCTGTTCCGCCACCAACCAATGCAATCGGTCTGTGGCCGTGCATCTGCATATGGCGCATAACTACCATCTGCAGAAAATGACCTACGTGTAAGCTGTCTGCAGTGGGGTCGAATCCTATATAAAAGGTAACCTTTTCCTTACCCAGTAATTCTCTTATCTCGTCTTCGTGTGTTACCTGAGCAATAAGTCCTCTCTCACTCAACACATCATAAACATTTCTCATTTGATTTTGTCCTCCTGAACAAGTATACTACTATAATTGTATCAGCAAAATCAAATAAATTCAAGTACTTCCTTAACAGTTTTTTCACATATTTCATCTATTTTTCCAAAATCCATTGCGGGGATGTAATATTTCTCAAGTTCATCGTGATATTGCTTTGCTTGTGTGATAGCCGAGATTGCCTGATTTATAAGGCGGTCCGTTTCCGCTAAAGCAAATTCACGTTCCGCTTTATGGGTTTCGAGGATGTATTTGCTTGATGAATCAGTAAAGTCCACAACCTCTCCGTTTTCGTAAGAGTGAAACTTGTTTGACACGGTGAATGCAAGGTTGAGTTTCGGGATGAGAAGATGGTCTATCCTTTTATCGGGCGCAAAAGGACAGTAATATGCCTCAACATTAAAGCCGCGGTTTATAGCAATGTCGCATATTCTGTGAAGAGTATCCCCCACATAACCTTTCAGTGTATATGTCTTATAACCCTCAAACAGAGTTTGGCTGTAATCTACCATACCCTTGGGAGTAATGCCACTTGCGAAAAGTTTTCGGACATTGCCCTTTGCATCGGATATGGGAATCTCCGCAAATTCACGGTACAGAATATTCTCCTCAAAAGCAGAATGGGCGTTATTCTTTATACTTTCTCTGCAGATTTTTTCTGCATCATCATGGAGAATCCGTGCTGCAGCAAGATACACATACGCTCTGCCAAAATGTTCTCTTATTCTCTCGTTCGCCTTCATAATCCCGTCTTTGTGGCGTCGAAGTGCATCTTCGTCCCAAAACGAGCCGAGATTTAATAGCGTATCAACTGCACCGGGGGTTTTAGGATCAACTATGTGGGGAGAGGTGCCGTCAACAAGGGCGATATTAGCAGGTCTGATTATTACTCCGTCAAGGGAATCGGGATCAGACGAGCAGTGGGCAAATTCCACATCCGCACCTTTTTTCTTTGCCGCCTCGGCTACCTTTTTCATAAGAGTTGATTTGCCAGTACCGGGACCGCCTTTGATACAGTAAATCTTTCGTGCGCTCTCCTGCGGAAGCAGATAATCATAATAGGAGTAAAACCCCTTCGGCGTGTTTCCGCCTAAAAAGAAATGCTTTTCAGAACCTTTGAATGACATAAAAAACCCACCTTTCTCAATTATACATTTTATGATTGAGAAAGGTGGTGAGTTACAAAAGATTTATTCGTAAATAAATCCCCATGAACCGTCGCTATTCTGTCCACGTTCAAATCTGGTAACACCTTCAAGGCCGTGTCCCGGATGACCTGACGGGTCAGACGCTGCACTATAGCCACAATCAGGGCATTTTGGATAAGGGTATTTCTTACCCGATGAACCGGATTTTGTCTTGCCTGTGTATCTTATCTCGTCGGTGGGTTCGTTGTTTATGTATTTTCTCTCAAGCTCTTTGTAGGGGGCAACATCCTCAAAGCCCTCGACTTGCCATCTTACATATGCTGTGGTGCCAATATAATCTTTTCTTCCCGTAGGTTTGCCGTCTATGTAAAGTTCTTCGTATTCGCTGTGTGGCTCTGTGGCATCATATTTTTTCACTACACTAAAGTACTGTGCCAGTTCGGGAATACGCTCCGTAAACATACCTAAATCCCACGAAATATCATCCTCTTCAATATACTCAACCAAATACCATTCCACAAGTTTTTTGAGTTCGGGAATTACTGCAGGATCGAGTTCAATCTCATCGTTAAATACCGATTTGGTCAATTCATATATATCGTGGGCAACATTGTTATGATAATTATCATAGAATTCATCATCCGTTTTTCCCGCTTCTATTTTCAGAATCATATATGCATAAAACCCATCAAACTCTTCTTTTGTAATATATGATTCATCCTCATCGCGTTCACTTATCTTTTCCTGGTACTTGCATATTTCATCTTCTGCCTTTTCAAATTCGCCCTGTTCGATAAGCTTGTACGCCTTCTCAAGATTACCTTTAGGCCTGTAGTTGGCAGCATCGTCGTTACCGCAACTGATGAGGACAATGATAATAGCAGCTATTATAACTACAATTGCCAAAACACAGATTATAAGTTTTTTCTTATTCATATTTTATCTCCTATTGTAAAATTATGTCGCTTCCCAACTTTATAATAACCCGATTACAAACCTGTGTCAATACATTTATTGGAGATTTTGGTTTCCTGTAATCATCCAATCACACATACTCCTTTTTAACAGGAAAACACAAAAATCCCCGAGGAAAAATCCTCAGGGATTTTTAAGTTTTATGATGATTACATATCGGCTGGGATGTCGAACTTATCGTCTGTGTGAACGATAGGTGTAACAACATCAACGTCTGAATAAATCTGCATACCTGTACCTGCAGGGATGAGTTTACCAATGATAACGTTTTCCTTAAGACCGATAAGGGGATCGACTTTACCCTTTGTTGCTGCATCTGTAAGAACACGTGTTGTTTCCTGGAATGATGCGGCTGACAGGAAGGATTCTGTAGCAAGAGCTGTCTTGGTGATACCAAGGAGTACAGGTTTGCATGTGGGAGGTGTCTTGCCTTCAGCAACTGCCTCTTCATACACTGCATCGAACTCTGTCTTATCAACCATCGAGCCAACGAGCAGGTTTGTATCACCCTGATCCTCTACGCGTACCTTACGGAGCATCTGTCGAACGATAACCTCAATATGTTTATCGTTGATATCGATACCCTGGAGGCGGTAAACTCTCTGTACTTCCTGAATAAGGTAGTTCTGTACAGAAGTAACGCCCTTGATACGGAGCAGGTCATGGGGATAAATAGAACCTTCTGTAAGTTCATCACCGGCTTCGAGAACCTGACCGTCTGTAACCTTGATTCTTGAACCGTAAGGAATGAGGTAGGTATTCTTCTCTCCTGTTTCGTTATTTGTAACAACAACTTCACGTTTCTTATTGGTCTCAACAAGCTCTGCGACACCTGCATTGTCTGTAACAACTGCAAGGCCCTTTGGCTTACGTGCTTCGAAAAGTTCCTCGACACGGGGGAGACCCTGTGTGATATCTTCACCCGCAACACCACCGGTGTGGAATGTTCTCATTGTAAGCTGTGTACCGGGCTCACCGATTGACTGAGCTGCTATGATACCAACTGCTTCACCGGCATTAACAAGTTTGCCGTTTGAAAGGTTGGAACCGTAACATTTAGCACACACACCCACTCTGGAGTGGCAAGTAAGGATACTTCTGATTTTAACAGCTTTGATACCTGCCGCAACAACTCTCTTCGCATCATTTTCTGTCATGAGCTGATCTGCTGCAACGATAACTTCGCCTGTTTCGGGATGAACAACATCCTCCATTGCAACTCTGCCAACAAGGCGGTCATGCAAGGATTCGATGAGTTCGTTACCGTCCATAATATCGGTTGCAATGATACCCTCGTGAGTACCGCAATCGTGTTCACGGATAATAACATCCTGTGATACGTCAACAAGACGTCTTGTAAGGTAACCTGAGTCCGCTGTACGGAGCGCTGTATCCGCAAGACCTTTACGGGCACCGTGAGTTGAAATGAAGTACTCAAGTACGTTCAGACCTTCACGGAAGTTCGCCTTGATAGGAATCTCAATGGCTCTACCGGATGTATCAGCCATAAGACCACGCATACCGGCAAGCTGTTTGATCTGGTCTTTACTACCACGCGCACCGGATGTTGCCATCATGTAGATGGGGTTGAATTCATCAAGGTTATCCATAAGTGCGTTAGAAATCTTGTCAACTGTTTCGTTCCATGTCTTGATTACGCTGTTATAACGCTCTTCGTCGGAAATACGACCGCGTTTATACTGCATTGTAATCTTATCAACTGCTTTCTCTGCCTCAACAAGAATTTCGTTCTTAACTTCAGGAATTTCCATATCAGATACGCTGATAGTGATCGCGCCACGTGTGGAGAATTTGAAGCCGAGAGATTTAATCTTATCAAGAACTTCTGCAGTTTCTGTTGTGTTATGAACACGGATACAGTTATCAACAATCTTACCGAGGACTTTCTTATCAACAACGAAGTTTACTTCAAGTTCAAATTCGTTATCGGGATTTGTTCTGTCAACAAAACCGAGGTCCTGGGGAATGTTTGCATTGAAGATAAGGCGGCCAACTGTTGCGTCGATAATCTTGGACTTGCGGTTGCCGTCCTTATCAACTTTCTCTCTCAGCACTTTAATAGGTGCGTGGAGACCAACTGCGCCTGTATTATAAGCAAAGATTGCTTCATCATAAGATGAGAAATATTTGCCCTCACCGGGTTCACCGGGTTTCTGTATTGTAAGATAGTAACTACCGAGAACCATATCCTGTGTAGGAACAGTTACGGCTTTACCGTCCTGGGGCTTAAGCACGTTATTTGCAGAAAGCATAAGGAATCTTGCCTCTGCCTGTGCCTCAGGAGAAAGGGGTACGTGAACAGCCATCTGGTCGCCGTCGAAGTCGGCGTTGTATGCTGTACATACGAGCGGATGGAGCTTGAGTGCTCTACCCTCAACGAGGATGGGCTCAAACGCCTGAATACCAAGGCGGTGAAGTGTAGGAGCACGGTTGAGGAGTACGGGATGTTCTTTGATAACATCTTCGAGCATATCCCAAACTTCGGGACGAACACGCTCAACCATACGTTTTGCACTCTTGATATTATGGCAGAATCCATCGCTGACCAATCTCTTCATTACGAATGGTTTGAAGAGTTCAAGTGCCATTTCCTTAGGAAGACCGCACTGATAAATCTTAAGTTCAGGACCTACAACGATAACGGAACGGCCTGAATAGTCAACACGCTTACCGAGCAGGTTCTGTCTGAAACGTCCCTGCTTACCTTTAAGCATATCGGAAAGTGATTTCAGCGGACGGTTGGATGAGCCGGTAACAGGTCTGCCGCGTCTGCCGTTATCAATAAGAGCATCAACTGCTTCCTGAAGCATTCTCTTCTCGTTTCTAACGATGATATCGGGTGCTTCAAGTTCGAGCAATCTTCTGAGACGATTATTTCTGTTGATAACACGTCTGTAAAGGTCATTCAAGTCGGAAGTAGCAAATCTGCCACCGTCAAGCTGTACCATAGGACGGATTTCCGGAGGAATTACAGGAACTACATCCATTACCATCCATTCGGGTTTATTGCCTGAAAGACGGAATGCTTCCACTACCTCAAGACGTTTAACGATTCTTACTTTCTTCTGGCCCTGTGCAGATTCAAGTTCTTTCTTGAGCTCCGCAGATGTCTTTTCAAGGTCGATTTCAGCAAGGAGTTCTTTAATTGCTTCGGCACCCATTCCTACACGGAATTTGCCTTCGCCGTATTTTTCAAGATTGTCGCGGTATTCTTTCTCGGCGAGAATCTGCTTTTTGGTAAGGTCAGTCTTACCGGGATCAATTACGATATATGCCGCAAAATAGAGAACTTTTTCAAGTGCTCTGGGAGATACGTCAAGCATAAGTCCCATACGGCTGGGGATACCTTTGAAATACCAGATATGTGATACGGGAGCTGCAAGTTCAATATGTCCCATACGCTCACGACGTACCTTTGAACGGGTAACTTCTACGCCGCATCGGTCGCAGACAATACCCTTATATCTGATTCTCTTATACTTACCGCAGTAGCACTCCCAGTCCTTTGTAGGACCAAAGATACGCTCACAGAAAAGTCCGTCGCGTTCGGGTTTGAGTGTACGGTAGTTGATGGTTTCGGGCTTTTTTACTTCGCCTCTGGACCATTCTCTGATTTTTTCAGGAGAAGCCAGGGCAATCTTTATAGCATCAAAATTATTGTATTCTAACATGGCTTATCTCCTCTCTTAAAATTCGTCGTCTTCAAAGGAATCAAGATCCTCTGCGTTTTCGATATCTACTACATCATCAAGGTCTTCAAAATCCAGCAGGTCGATGTATTCGTCTTCATCAGCTTCCTTAATGAAAGGCATATCATCCATCTCGCTGTCGAGTTCGGGTTCATCTTCTTCTACATCTTCGTAGTCATCATCCATGAATTCATCATCTTCAATGATGTCTTCTTCCTCGCCATCGCTGCCGAAGTCGAGCTCGTCGCCCTCAAGGTTGAGACGGAGTGAACCTACGTTATCATCCTCTTCGTCCTCCTTGATGATGATTTCTGCACCCTCTTCGTCAAGAACAGTTACGTCGAGTGCCAAGCTCTGCAATTCCTTGATAAGAACCTTGAATGATTCGGGAACTCCCGGCTTGGGTACGTTATCGCCTTTAACGATGCTTTCATATGTCTTAACACGACCAACAACGTCATCGGACTTAACAGTAAGGATTTCCTGAAGTGTATATGCAGCACCGTATGCTTCAAGTGCCCAAACCTCCATCTCACCGAATCTCTGTCCACCGAACTGAGCTTTACCACCCAGGGGCTGCTGAGTAACAAGTGAGTAAGGACCTGTGGAACGGGCGTGAATCTTGTCGTCAACCAAGTGAGCAAGTTTCAGGTAGTGCATATAACCAACGGTTACCGGGTTATCAAAGGGTTCACCGGTTCTACCGTCATAAAGAACTGTCTTACCGTCTTCGGAGAAACCTGCCATTTTGAGAGTTTCTCTGATTTCGCTCTCTGTTGCACCGTCAAATACAGGTGTGGCAATCTTCCAGCCGAGAGCTTTTGCTGCATAACCGAGATGTACTTCAAGTACCTGACCGATATTCATACGTGAAGGTACGCCCAGAGGGTTGAGTACAATCTGGAGAGGTGTACCATCAGGGAGGAAAGGCATATCCTCTTCGGGGAGGATTCTGGAAATAACACCTTTGTTACCATGACGACCCGCCATCTTATCACCAACAGAAATCTTACGTTTCTGTGCAATATAACATCTTACAATCTGGTTTACTCCGGGGGGCAACTCGTCGCCGTTTTCCCTTGTAAACACTTTAACGTCTACAACGATACCGGATTCACCGTGGGGTACACGGAGTGAAGTATCGCGAACATCACGTGCTTTCTCACCGAAGATAGCACGGAGCAATCTTTCCTCTGCGGAAAGTTCTGTTTCTCCCTTGGGCGTTACTTTACCAACAAGGATATCGCCTGTGCGGACTTCAGCACCGATTCTTACGATACCGCGTTCGTCCAGATCTTTAAGAGCATCTTCGCCAACGTTTGGAATATCTCTTGTTATTTCCTCCGGACCGAGTTTTGTATCTCTTGATTCTGACTCGTATTCTTCAATATGGATTGATGTGAATACGTCGTCTTTAACAAGTTTTTCATTGATAAGGATAGCATCCTCGTAGTTATAACCTTCCCAGGTCATGAAACCGATAAGGATATTCTTACCGAGTGCGATCTCACCGTTTGCAGTTGAAGGACCGTCAGCAATAACATCGCCTTTTGCAACCTTCTCTCCTACTTCTACGATTGGCTTCTGGTTGATACAGGTGCTCTGGTTAGAACGCAGGAACTTTGTGAATCTGTATTCTCTTAATTTATTGCCTTTTTCCTTAATAACAACTTTATTAGCGTCAACGTAGGTTACTGTACCTGCTTCTTTTGCAAGAACAACTGTACCTGAATCCTTTGCCGCTTTGTACTCCATACCTGTACCTACGATAGGTGATTCGGTTGTGAGAAGCGGAACTGCCTGACGCTGCATGTTTGAACCCATCAGCGCACGAACCGCGTCATCGTTCTCAAGGAAGGGAATCATAGCGGTAGCAACTGATACGATCTGTCTGGGAGATACGTCAACGAAGTCAACCTTTTCGGGTTCCACTTCGATGAACTCATCTCTGTATCTTACGATAACTTTGCTGTTTTCAAAGCTGCCGTCTTCTTTAATCTTTTCACTGGCAGGTGCTACAGTGTAGTTATCTTCTATATCCGCTGTCATATAAACAACTTCATCAGTAACCTTGAGTGTCTTCTTATCAAATTTGCGGTAAGGTGCCTCAATGAAACCGAATTCGTTGATTCTCGCATAGGATGCAAGTGAGTTGATAAGACCGATGTTGGGACCTTCAGGAGTCTCGATAGGACACATACGGCCATAGTGTGAATGGTGAACGTCTCGAACTTCGAAACCTGCTCTCTCACGACTCAGACCGCCAGGACCGAGGGCTGAAAGACGTCTCTTATGTGTAAGTTCTGCAAGGGGGTTTGTCTGATCCATGAACTGTGAAAGCTGTGATGAACCGAAGAATTCCTTAATAGCAGAAACTACGGGACGTGAGTTAATCAAACTCTGGGGTGTGAGTGCATCAACATCCTGAATAGTCATTCTTTCACGAACGATTCTCTCAAGACGTGCAAGACCAATTCTGAACTGGTTCTGCAAAAGTTCGCCAACTGCACGGAGACGACGGTTACCAAGGTGGTCAATATCGTCTGTTGTACCGATGCCATACTGGAGGTTCAACTGATAGTTAATAGAAGCATAGATATCAGCAATGATGATATGCTTGGGAACAAGCTCATCCATTCTTCTGCGGATTTCTGCTCTGATTTCGTCCTCTGCAGTGAACTGCTCAAGAATTTCTTTGAGCACACTGAATTTAACCTTCTCGGCAATTTCCATATCGGAAATATCGAAAGGAACGTGGTTTTCTATGCGAACCATATCATTAGAGAATACTTTAACTTCTCTGCCGTCTACTGTAAGGTAAACAGTGTTGATACCTGCAGTTTCAATTGCCTCTGCCTGTTCACGGCTGATAAGGTCTCCTGCTTTAACTATAATCTCGCCTGTTTCTTCGTCAACGATATCACGTGCTGCCTGACCGTTTCTTACGCGGTTAGCCATAGCAAGTTTCTGGTTAAACTTGAAACGGCCTACTCTTGAAAGGTCATATCTCTTTGCATCAAAGAACAGTGAGTTGATAAGTGATGTTGAACTGTCTACTGTGGGGGGCTCACCGGGACGAAGTTTCTTGTAGATTTCAAGCAATGCTTCCTCTGTATCCTGAGTAGAATCCTTCTCAAGTGTAACAAGGAGTTTCTCTTCCTCGCCGAAGAGTTCAAGAATCTGCGCATTGGAAGAAAGACCCAACGCACGGATAAGTACAGTTACAGGAATCTTACGTGTTCTGTCAATACGAACAGAGAGTATATCATTGGAATCATTCTCATACTCAAGCCATGCACCACGGTTGGGGATAACCTGTGATGTGAAAAGTTCCTTACCTGTTTTATCATGATCCATAGCGTAGTAAATACCGGGGCTTCTTACAACCTGGCTGACAATTACACGCTCAGCACCATTTATAATGAATGTACCCTGGTCTGTCATAAGAGGCAGTTCGCCCATAAAGATTTCCTGCTCTTTTACTTCGCCGGTTTCCTTATTAATAAGCCGCACTTTAATCTTAAGAGGTTTTGAATATGTGGCATCACGTGCCTTACACTCTTCAATAGAGTATTTGGGATCGTCCTCAAGATAGTAGTCGCTGAATTCCAGCACAAGATTACCCGAGTAATCACATATCGGGGACACATCTTCCAATACTTCTTTTAATCCCTTATCAACGAACCACTGATAAGAGTTCTTCTGTATTTCGATTAAGTTTGGCATTTCAAGAACTTCGGATGACTTTGCATAGCTCATTCTCTCATTCTTGCCAAGCTTGATAGGATGTACCATAAATTTAATCACCTCGTAAAAATTTTTAAGCCGTGCAGCGCAAAATATCCGTTTTCTCCCGTTATTGCTCGGAAAAATAACCAAAAACAACACGAAAAGTACCTGGAATTTCTGTAAAAACAGACAAACTCCACGCATTAAAATAGGATATGATTGCAGTTTATTATGATAACACACCCTTGTCAATATGTCAAGCATTATTTTCTTAAATTTTCAAAAAAATTTTTTGCACGAAAAAAGCGGTTGCTACACCGCTTTTCCGAAACATGATTCTATTACCTCGTCTATTGTATTTACACGGACTATCTCAAGTCCATAGTCTTCAAACATCTCCTGATAGTTGTCCCACGGTATTATTACCTTCTTTATTCCCGAACGCCGCGCTGCATCGAGTTTTGCAGCAACACCGCCGACGGGTTTGACTTTACCCATAATGGAGAGCTCACCCGTCATGGCAAGTTCCCCGGGAATTGGTTTGCCAGATATTGCGGAATACACCGCACAAAACATCGCTATTCCTGCCGATGGTCCGTCAACAGGTATACCTCCGGGGAAGTTAAGATGAATATCATAATTCAAACAGTTGATGGAAAATTTGTTTGAAAGAACCGTCATGACATTGGATACCGCGGATTTGGAAGAACTGATTCTTTTCAGTTTTTGCCCTCTGCCCTCAAATTCTTCTTCATCTACGATACCTGTGGTAATGAGGTTTCCTTTTCCGTTTATACTCTTTGCCGCGGTCGCTTCAACCTCCATAACTGTACCATGGTCTCTCCCCGCTACGGCAAGTCCGTTTACAACTCCAACCTCATCGTCTCTGGCTATTTTCCTTTCCATGACAGGGCTGTATCTTCCGAATTCAAGTACCCACTCCACATCCTTGACCTCTATATTATTCCTCCCCTCAACCAATGCGGAACTTCCGGCAGTCTGCACTATATTAACCGCATCTCTGCCGTTGGATGCATATCTGGCGATGAGGGAAGAACATTCGGGAGGCAGGTCGAAACCACCCTTTGCGGCTGCGCCCTTTGAAATCTGCTCTACTTCTGTTCCCGAAAGAGGACGGAAGAAAATCTCTACACATCTTGAACGGATTGCCTCGGGGATTTCCTCAGGGGAACGCGTTGTTGCACCAACAAGTCGAAAATCTGCCGGAAGACCTTTCTGAAATATTTTGTGGATATGAGGGGGAATATTGGAATCTGAACTTGTATAGTATGCACTCTCAAAAAACACACGTCTGTCCTCTAACACCTTAAGCAAACGGTTCATCTGTATTGGATGAAGTTCCCCTATCTCATCTATAAAGAGTACTCCGCCGTGTGCCTTGGTAACAGCGCCGGGTTTCGGCTGAGGCACTCCTGCATTGCCGTATGCACCTGCGCCCTGATATATGGGATCATGAACCGAGCCGATCAGTGGATCAGCAATACTCCTCTCATCAAACCGCATTGTGGTAGCATCTGTTTCTATGAACTTTGCACTCCCGTTAAATGGCGACAGAGGGCTTTCCTTGGCACATTGAAGTATAATCCTCGCCGCCGCGGTTTTACCTACTCCCGGAGGCCCGTAGATAATAACGTGCTGGGGATTTGGTCCGCATAGGGCGGCTTTAAGCGCCTTTATCCCCTCTTCCTGTCCGATGATATCGTTCATATTCGCAGGACGTGTCTTTTCGCATAGCGGTACTGACAAGCCCACAAGTTCCATCCTTTTTAGTTTATCAAGTTCTTTCTGTGAATCGGAATTCACAGCATTCCTGCTTCCTCGCTGGTTTCTTAAAAGAGACAAGAAATACAAGCCGGTTATAACTGTGAAAACCAATTGTACTCCCATAAAAAATGACGACACAAATATTCCTCCCCCAAAAATAATCTGTTGGTGTTATTTTTTCCGTTGAAAGGGGTTTTATGCGGAGAAAAAACAAATATGTCGTTTTTTATATTATATAATGTAAAAAAAACTTGTAAATATATAAAATTAGTGGTATAATATTTTTTACTATCTTAAAATTCTACGAGGTAAGCATATGAAACGCGAAAATTTAATTTTTATCATAAATCTCCTTATAGTGGCAACCCTCTGTGCATGTGCCATACTCATTCCCTATGCATCATTGATATTCACATTGGCATCTGTAGGATTCTTTGCCGTATTCACATATAAAAATACTGCAGGAAAGAGTTTTGCGGCGCTGGCTGTGGCTTTGGCTGTAACCTTTACAATATACTTCCTGTTTGGTATAACCGTCGACACAATATGCGGAGCAGCTTCAAGTTTTTGCCTTATAGCGTTAAGCGGCGGAGCAATCGGTCTTATGATGAGGAACAAATGCAGTTACAGAACTGTTTTATCCGGCGGCGCATTTGTATTCCTTTTGCCATTCCTGATAGAATTTGCAAGATTGAGAATATATTACGGCGTTGACCTGATTCAGGTTATGATAGCAGAGCCGCTGGATGCGATGTTTGCGGCCATAGCTTCCATACCCAAACAGGACCTTATTGATGCAGGAGCAGAAAGTGCACTTCTCTTATTTGCAGAACTTGAAAATATGAAGTGGCCTCTTATACAGCAGATGGCTTCCATATTCCCCGCTTTTCTTATCATAATATGCTCACTCTGTGCATTCCTCACATTTTTATTCTGCAGAAAATTCGTCTTCTGCAGATATCGCACAGTAATGCATGAATACCCTCACTTCCGTGAATTACAGCTACCCCGATCCACATCATGGTTGCTCACAATACTTTATGTTGCAACAATGTTTATGGGAGCTTCCCCCTTGTCGGGAGCAATTAAAAACATAGTTATTATCATTTGCGCACTTTATGCAATATGCGCTGTTTCTGTCATAGATTTCCTTTTCGCAAAAATAAGGGTACACTGGTCCCTTCGTGCTCTGACTTACTTGATCGCTTTCCCGATAATCCTCATGATCGATCCTACTATTCCTGTTATAGCAGGTATCATAGACAGTATGTTTGACTTCAGACGTTTGCGGAGAAGGAAGACTGAAATATGAAAAAAAGAAGCACGTTCAAATCCATAATCCTCAACGTAAGCTACTATATCTGGGTAATATACACATTTGCGGCAGTTACCCTTCTCTATGATTACAGAATTGCATTGGCAGAATTCGCTATTGCCATTGCTCTGACTGTGGCATACCTGAAAGTTCACATCACAAGACGGAGCGCCATTGCCGATTATGTGAAGTCCCTCGGACATTCTGCTGTCCTCGGAAAATCTGACACCATGGAGAATTTTCCTCTGCCTGTTGTGGTAATGCAAACCGACGGAACAATTGTATGGTGCAACTCACTATTTAACAATATGATTGGTGAGAAGCATCTGTCGGAAGTGCCTATAAGTGATTTTGTCCCCGACTTTGACATTGACCTTTTCTCAAAAGATGACACAAAGGTTTCTTACGATCTGGAACACAACGGAAGATATTATCACATATTTGGCAATATAGCGAAGGTAAGGCATGTCCCCGGAGAACATCTTATCGCTCTTTACTGGGATGATCGCACAAGTTATGAGCAGATAAAAAGACGGTATTTCCGTGAAAAACCTGCATGTGCTGCCATTATCATAGATAACTACGAAGACGTTATGCAGGATACTTCCAATGCAGACAAACCAAAAGTAGCTGCCGCCATTGAAGAAAAACTCGAAGCATTCGGCAGAGAAAACAATGCTATCGTCCGTAAGTACGAAAAAGACAGATACATCATGTTTGTACAGAAACAGTATATCGACAAGATGATCGACAAGAATTTCGACATCCTCAATTCCGTACGCGAAATTAGTCTCGGAAACAAGATGGCTCCCACATTGAGTATCGGCATCGGTATAGGCGGTGAGACTCTTGACAAAAACGAAGCCCTCAGTTTATCCGCACTTGATATGGCATTGGGCCGCGGCGGAGACCAGGCGATTATCAAAGACGAGGAACAGTATTATTTCTACGGCGGTAAGAGTGTTGAGGTTGAAAAGCGTACTAAAGTAAAATCCCGTGTAGTTGCCTTTGCAATAAGAGAACTCATCGCAAACTCCGACGATATCATTATAATGGGACACAGAAATGCCGACATCGATGTTCTCGGTGCGGCTATAGGTTTACACCGTGCCATAACAAATTGCGGTAAACAGTCAAAAATCCTTATGGAGACATACAACGAAACTGTTGCCCGTATGATTTCAAAGTTGGGACCTGATTATTCTGACGTATTTATAAAGAGAGGGGCTGCCAACGAAATTGTAGACAAGAACACTCTCGTATTCGTAGTGGATACTCACAAGTTCTCTCTCGTTGAAGAAGAAAATCTCGTGAGAGTTTCGGAAAAGATTGTACTTATCGACCACCACAGACGAAGTGCCGACTTTATAGACAATGCAGTTATTGTGTATCACGAACCATATGCTTCATCTACATGCGAACTTATAACAGAAGTTATACAGTACATGGATGCAGATCCGAAACTTTCGAAACTTGAAGCACAAGCACTTTATGCCGGTATCTATCTTGATACAAAGAATTTCACATTCAAAACCGGCGTAAGAACATTCGAGGCAGTTTCTTACCTGCGCAGGGCCGGTGTGAACACCGCCGATATCAAGAAACTGTTCAGTATGAATTATGACGGCGTTATGAAGAAGATGGCCATCATGGGCAATGCACACATCGTTGAGGGCTCATACATCATATCCGTTTGCGACAAATCTGACGATGATATGCAGACCATTGTCGCACAGGCGGCAGACGATATGCTCAACATAACAAGTGTTACGGCATCATTCGTTGTCTGCGATATGGGCGATCACGTTGCGATAAGTGCCCGTTCATTCGGCGATGTAAATGTTCAGTTTATACTTGAAAAACTTGGTGGCGGCGGTCATATGAACATCGCAGGTGCACAGATACGCGGCAAATCAAAAGCAGATGTATACAACGACCTGCTTACAGCAATAAATGAATACAAAGCTAATTTATAATTTACGGTTGAAAGGATTGATATAACAATGAAAGTTATCTTTATTCAAGACGTCAAAGGTCAGGGTAAAAAAGGCGAAGAAAAAAACATTGCCGACGGATATGCACGTAATTTCCTTATCCCCAGAGGCCTTGCTGTTGAGGCAAACAAAACAAATCTCAACAACTTAAAAGGACAAAAAGAATCCGAAGCATACAAGAAAGAACAGGAAATCAAAGCAGCAGAAGAAATCAAGGCAAAACTTGAGGGTGTTGTGGCAAACGTTAAAGCGAAAGCAGGAGAAAACGGTAAACTTTTCGGTTCTGTTACTGCAAAGGACATTGCAGATGCACTGAAATCACAGCACGGCATTGACATTGACAAACGCAAAATCGTACTTAATGGCGATATCAAGACAACAGGCGAATTTACAGTTGATGCAAAACTCTATCCCCAGATTGTAGGTAAAGTAAAGGTAAGCATTACTGCGCAGTAATTGAATCAGAAATAAACGGAAAGGGCTGTATACTATATGGCAGAGAATCTCGCACGGAGTATGCCGTGCAACGTAGAAGCGGAGCAGTATGTTCTCGGTTCGGTTATATTTGACAACGAATGCATATCCGAACTCCTCGAAAATCTCCGCATAGAAGATTTTTATCTGGAACCCCACAAAAAGATTTTTGAGGCGGTTATAAATTTAAGCAATTCCGGTAAGCCCGTCGACCTCATAACTCTTAAGGCAGAACTCGGCAGCGTTTTTGACAGTGTTGGCGGTCTGGAATATCTCACTCAGATGAGTTTAATGGTTTCCACTACCGCAAACCTTAAACATCACATTAAAATTATTAAAGACAAAGCTGTTCTCCGTCGTCTTATAAAGGCCGCAACAGACATAAACGACATGGCTTACAGCGGCGAACAGGAACTTGGCATTGTTATCAACAGTGCTGAAGCAAAGATGTTTGACGTTTTGCAGACAAGGACAACGAGCGACCTCTCTCCCATCAAGGAAGTTCTCAAAACAAACCTTGAGCGCATTGAGGAACTCATCAAAAACAAAAACAAAATCACAGGCGTCCCCACGGGATTTACGGAACTTGACAAAAAGATGTCGGGACTTCAGAATTCTGATCTTGTGCTTATTGCGGCACGTCCTGCCATGGGTAAGACAAGTTTTGTCCTCAACATAGCGGCAAATGCGGCTATTCGCCACAATGTACCCGTTGCAATATTCTCTCTGGAAATGAGTAAAGAACAGTTGGCTACAAGAATACTCTGTTCCGAAAGTTATATTTCAAGTGAGAAGATGCGCGTGGGTGATCTTGGTCCCGAGGAAATGCCCAAACTTGCGCAGACAGTAGAGATGCTCTCAAAAGCGCCTATTTACATAGACGATACTCCCGGTATCACCATGAGCGAAATCCGTTCCAAATGCAGACGACTTAAACTCAAAGGTCAACTCGGTCTCGTTATCGTCGATTACCTCCAGCTTATGCTTGGCAGCGGCAGAGAAAGCCGTCAGCAGGATGTTGCCGACAACAGCCGTATGCTCAAGATCCTTGCAAAGGAACTTGACGTACCCGTTGTTACACTTTCACAGTTAAGCCGTGCTCCGGAGCAGCGTTCTGACCACCGCCCAATGCTCAGCGACCTCCGAGAATCCGGCTCTATCGAGCAGGATGCAGACATCGTAATGTTCCTCTACAGAGATGAAGTTTACAACGAAAACACAGAGAAGAAAAATGTTGCCGAGTGCATCGTTTCAAAATTCCGTAACGGCTCCACAGGTACTGTGGAACTCGGATGGAGAGGCGAATTCACAAGGTTTATGAATTTAGAAAAGAGCAGATAGACTGATATGGATTTTGTACAGACAGTAGATAAGACAATAGAAAAGTATTCTATGCTCACAGTTGGCGACACCGTTGTTATCGGTCTCTCCGGCGGTGCAGATTCTGTTGCGCTTTTATGCTCACTCTGTGCAATCAAAGAAAAATATAAACTCAACCTCCACGCCGCTCACATCAACCATATGATCCGCGGAGACGAAGCAAACCGCGATGCGGAGTATTCCAGGTCGATTGCGGAGAAATTCGGCGTAGAATTTCATTTACTTGAATGCGATATACCACACCTTGCATCAGAACTCGGCATTTCCGAGGAGATGGCAGGTAGAAAAGTACGGTATGAATTTTTCGGTAGTATAGGTGGAGAAAAAGCAAAGATTGCAGTTGCCCACCACAAATGCGACAGTGCAGAAACAACACTTATTAATATGATCCGGGGCAGTGCACTAAACGGGCTCAAAGGTATCTCCCCCGTAAACGGCAATATCATCCGTCCCCTTATTGAGTGCGAAAGGATTAAGATTGTTGAGTTTCTGCAAAGTCAAGGCATAGAATATATGACAGACAGCACCAATTCCATGGATATATACACGCGAAATGCTGTCCGAAACAAAATAATTCCGTCCATGGCGGAGATTAATCCCAACATCATATCTACACTTTTTGAAAATTCACGTCTTCTCGGAGACGATGAAGATTTTATAAACTCTGTATGCGACGAATATGCAAGGGAATGCATCATCCCCTCTCCCGAAAGTGTAGAGGTGGATTTCGCTAAAGTCCCCTATATGCACATCGCCGCAAAAAGGCGGCTTATTATAAAGGCCTGTGAAATATTAAAAGGCAACAGGCAGGGAATGTCTTCTGCAAATATCGAAGGCGTTCTTTCTCTCCCAACAGGAGGAATAACATCCTTTCACGGTATATATGTATGCAAAAATTACGATTGCTTTATTTTTTCAAAAACGCCATTTGAAGATACAACATTTTCATATAACGCTCCCATTGACGGTACAATAACAATTGGAGAAACAGAGAAAACATACAGATTTGAAATCATAAACACAGAGGATTTTACAGGTTATGAAAAAGGAAACATTTATTTAGATGCTGACAAACTGGGCAAACTTACTCTCCGAAGTAGACAAAACGGAGATACATTCTCTCCTTTAGGGCTTGGCGGCACAAAGAAGGTTAAAGATTTCCTTATTGACCTTAAAATTCCAATCCATATACGGCAGACATTACCAATTCTTCTGTCAGATGGAAAAATAGCGGCTATACTCTGCTTAAGAGCAGATGAGGCGTATAAAGTAACACTCAATACAAAAAGACTACTTAAGATTTACGAGGTGGTATTATGATAAACAAGGACTGCGAAAGAATCGTTATATCAGAAGAGGAAATTGCCGAAGCAACAAAAAGAATCGGTAGGCAAATCACCAAAGATTATGAAGGCAAAGAGATCGCATTCATATCCATCTTAAACGGCGCTTACCCCTTTACTGCAGACGTTATGCGCCGTGTTGACGTGGACTGCACAATCGACTTTATGCAGGTTTCCACTTACGGAGACAGCACATCTTCTTCCGGTACACTCAAGATAAAACGCGATATATCCGGAGATATTACCGGCAAACACGTTATTATATTGGAAGATATTTTAGATACAGGATACACTCTCCACAATCTTACAAATTATCTCAGAAGCAAAAACCCCGCAAGTATGAAGATATGCACATTCATTGACAAACCAGCAAGGCGCACAGAAAATATACAGGCGGATTATTACGGATTCAGATTTGACGAGGATTTATTCCTTGTTGGCTACGGTCTTGACTATGCACAGAAATACAGAAATCTCCCCTATGTGGCAGTCCTCAAACCGAAAATCTACTCTTGATGAATTATTATTTACATAATGTTCATAATATTAATATAGTTTGATATTGCAAATAAAAAAATTTTGTGTTAAAATATTATTTAATTGTTTTTAAGAAAAGGAGGAGATGCAATTGAAGAAATACATAAAAGGCGCCAGCTTTTATATATTACTTCTCGGTGTCATATTTTTAATATACTTTTTACTCAACTATCAGCCCGGACCGAAGATGATTTCGTTCTCCGAGTTGGTTAACCACATCAACAGCGGTAATGTTAAAGAACTCGTAGTTTCCCAGGATATTGCTTCCGCCAAACTCAAAGGCGGCGAAGAGGTTTCTGCGGAAATAACATCTATCGATGTGCTTTATGAATTTGCAGGAGAACAGTTGAAAGTACAGGTTGCAGACAATTCACTCAAACTTTCTACACCTACTCCTGATTCTCCCCCATGGTGGCTCTCCATGCTCCCGTCAATTCTCCTGATGCTCGTGTTTGTAGTATTCTGGATAATATTTTTCAGACAGGGCAGCGGCGGCGGAAAAGGCGCAATGAACTTTGGCAAGAGCAAAGCAAGAGTTACAACAAGCGACAAAAACCCTGTTACATTTGACGATGTGGCAGGTGCCGATATTGAAAAAGCAGAACTAGAAGAAGTTGTGGAATTCCTCAAAAACCCCGCAGAGTTCGAAAAACTCGGTGCGAAAATTCCCAAGGGCGTTCTCCTTGTAGGCCCTCCCGGAACAGGTAAGACTCTCCTCGCAAAGGCGGTTGCAGGTGAAGCAGGTGTTCCTTTCTACTCCATTTCAGGTTCCGACTTCGTAGAAATGTTCGTCGGTGTAGGTGCTTCGCGTGTACGCGACCTTTTCGAACAGGCGAAGAAAACTGCACCAAGTATTATTTTCATTGATGAAATCGATGCCGTTGGCCGTCAAAGAGGCGCAGGTCTCGGTGGCGGACACGACGAAAGAGAGCAGACTCTTAACCAGTTACTCGTTGAAATGGACGGCTTTGCCGCAAACATCGGCGTTATAGTTATCGCCGCTACAAACCGTCCCGACATCCTCGACGGTGCTCTCCTCCGTCCCGGACGTTTTGACAGACAGGTTGTTGTAGATACTCCCGACATCATCGGAAGAGAAGAGATCCTGAAAGTTCATTCACGTAAAAAACCCCTTGGTCAGGATGTTAACCTCGGCACAATTGCAAAGACAACTGCAGGTTTTACAGGTGCTGATCTTGCAAATCTCTTAAATGAAGCGGCTCTCCTTGCTGCAAGAAAGCACAAGACAGAAATTAACATGGAAGAGATTGAAGATGCAATGATTAAAGTTGTTGTGGGTACAGAGAAGAAAACCCGCAACATGAGCGAGAAAGAAAAGCGCATAACCGCTTATCACGAAGCAGGTCATGCAGTTGTAACAAAACTCCTCCCCACTCAGGACCCTGTTCATCAGATTTCTATCATTCCCAGGGGAAGAGCCGGTGGCTACACAATGAGCTTACCTGAAGAAGACAGATACTATATGACAAAGCAGACTATGCTGGAGGAGATTATCGTTCTCCTCGGTGGTAGAGCCGCAGAGAAGATTATCCTCAATGACATCAGCACAGGTGCTTCAAACGATATAGAACGTGCCTCAAAGATTGCACGTCAGATGGTTACAAAGTATGGTATGAGCGACAAGATCGGTCCTATATCATTCGGTAACGACAGCAACGAAGTATTCCTTGGTAAGGACTTCGTTCAGTCAAGAAGCATCAGTGAAAGAGTTGCGTCCGACATTGACGAAGAGATTATGCACATTATCGAAAGCAAATACGAAGACAGCATAAAACTCCTGACTGACAATATCGACAAACTCGAAGTAGTTGCCGCTGCTCTTATGGAGAGAGAAAAGCTCTCCGGCGAGGAATTTGAAATTCTCTTCGCAGGTGGCACACTTGCCCCCCTCGGCGGCGAAAATGCTCCCGTCAACAATATTGCAGAGGAAACTGCAAATGTTGAAGAAATCAAACCTGTTCCCACATTTGAAGAAAATGCGGCAACAGAAGAAAACAATCAGTAATAACTTTAAAACCCTTCTCCGAGAGAAGGGTTTTTGTTAATGTAAAAAATACTTGAAATCCTTTGAAATCAGTAGTATAATGATGTTGCTAAAGGAGGCGTTTTGTATATGATTCTCACTATTGACATTGGCAATACCAATATCGTAATCGGCGGTTTCTTAAACGATGAGATACAGTTTGTATCAAGAATTGCCACGGATATCAAATATACCGAGGACGAGTATGCAAGTAAAATCCGCAGCGTTCTCTCCCTCCACGACGTTACTGCAAAAACGGTTTCAGGTGCAATTATTTCTTCTGTTGTACCTCCACTCAATGCAGTATTTGTAAAAGCGATTGGACTCATATACAATGTAACTCCTATGCTTATCGCCCCCGGAATCAAAACGGGCATCAACTTAAAATGCGATGACCCATCATCCGTAGGTGCTGACCTCATTTGTGCATGTGTTGCGGCTCACCACATATACGGCAGTCCATCACTTGTGATTGATATGGGGACGGCTACAAAGATTTTGCTTATGGACAAAAGCGGAGCATTCACAGGGGCATCCATTATACCCGGTGTTCTTATGGGGCTTAAAACCCTGTCCGCAGGTACGGCGCAGTTACCGCTGGTTGGGCTTGAGGCACCCAAATATGCTTCCGGCAAAAACACCGTTGACTGCATTAAATCAGGCGTTGTGTTTGGCAATGCATCACTTATTGACGGTATGATAGACAGATTTATCGAAGAATTCGGAGAAGAACTCCCCGTATATGCAACAGGCGGTCTGTCAAACATAGTCATCCCCCATTGCAAACACGATATAAAAATTGACGACAACCTTGTATTAAAAGGACTTAATATAATATACAAAAAGAACGTAAAATAATCCGTATTATATTCCGAAAGGAATTTAATAAATAAAAATGCGTTGTATCGACATTTAGCCGAAAGAGAACAATCCAAGCCACGATTTTCGAAGGTGGATTTTCGCTTTCACTTTGTTAAAATACTCGGTAATCCGTCAGGGGATTACCTGCGTTTTTGCCTCGTGCAACCAAAAATCCTCACTTTGAAAATTCCATGACCTTAAACGGATGGAATTTTGAGGAGATTTTGGTGCAGAAGACGCCGCAAGGCTGACGCCTTGCAAGGATGATAATCCGAAATATACCAAAATTACGCCGTTTAAGGCGGGTTTGGATTATTCTCTTTCGGCTAATCGAACGACAGCAAGGAGGAATTTTTTATGGCACAGACACGAAAGATGTCTACAAGAAACATGGTGCTCGGTGCAGTACTCACGGCATTGGTCTTCATGTTGCAGTACATGGGGAGTTTCGTTAAATTCGGACCTTTCTCAATCTCATTGGTTCTCATACCTATAGTAATAGGCGCAGCAACCTGCGGCAAATGGATCGGAGCATGGCTTGGTTTTGTCTTCGGGGCCGCCGTCCTTCTAAACGGTGATGCTGCAGGTTTCCAAGCACTAAACCTCTGGGGCACAAACATTACTGTACTTGCAAAAGGTCTGTTATGCGGTTTATTATCATCTGTAGCATATGAGGCAGTTCTTGGCTTTTGCAATAAGATTTCACTGAAAAATGGTCGTTACATTGCTGTAGTTGTGGCTGCAATCGTTTGTCCGGTAGTAAACACCGGCGTATTCATACTTGGTTGTTTAATTTTTCTTTTTAATGATTTATCTGCTGAAGCAGGTGGAACTAATGTACTTGTGCATATTATTACAGCATATGTAACCATAAACTTCATTATAGAACTTGCGGCAAACATCATCTTAAGTCCTGTGATTTCACGTCTTGTTGATATAAGAAAACGCAAACAGTAAACATCAATATAAACGAAAACGGAGATGAATTATCATCTCCGTTTTTTATTGGATTATTTTTTCTTTGCGATAATCTTGGGTGCAACGCTATGGAAGATAATCGTACCTGCAAGGTAAAAACCAACTGCCCAGTATGTTACAGTTTCCATAATCTGTGATGTGAGGCCGAGATTAACGAATATTCTTGATCCGTACATTCCGTAGAAAAGAACCGCCATAACTGCTGAAAGACCTGCAAACTCTACAAGGTGCCATTTCTTCTTCCAGAACATAACAACAAGGTTTACAACCATTGATACAAGTGCTGCAATCGAAACAGCGAGTTTAATGTTCCTCGCCTCTATATAACCGCCACCAGTCCATACCTTATAGATGATAATAAGCGCAACTATAAGCACAAATGATACAGCTGTTGCCACAAGCAATCGGTTTGTGTGCATATCTTCAATCTTTTTAATATCAGCTTTTTTCATAATACATTTATCTCCTTAAAGTATTATATATTCCATTGTCCGAGCGCATACATAACAGCCGATACGGTTGCTATACCCGCAGTCTCGCAACGGAGAATTCTCTTACCTAATGTAACCGTCTTAATACCCGATTCACACGCTTTATCCGCCTCTGCCTGTTCAAATCCGCCTTCGGGACCTATGTATATGGCAAGTGTTCCGGGAACTTTTGCACATTCAAGTGCATTTGACAGATTGCTCTGCTGTTCACACTCATAAGGCATTATCTTAAAATCGTGCTCCTCAGCGATGGCTTTGTCAAAGCTTATGGCATTGCCAACTTCGGGCACCTTACCTCTTCCGCATTGCTTGGCGGCCTCCTCAGCAATCCTCTGCCATCTCTGACGTTTCTTCTCATCATCCTTAATCTTCGCAACGCAACGTGCAGACTCCACAGGAACAATCCTGTCAACACCGAGTTCAACACATTTCTGAATGATAAAGTCCATCTTGTCCGATTTGGGGAGTCCCTGATAAAGGGTTATGCTCACATCACTCTCCGCTTCATTGGGAGCAATGCTTTCTATATCAAGAATTATCTCCGACTTATCCATGCTACTTATGGTGCAGGTGTAATCGGTTTCACACCCGTCGCACAGCACAACGCTGTCTCCGACTTTAAGCCGCAAAACCTTAGTGATATGTGCAACATCTTCGCCGCTGATACGTGCAACCCCATCGGAGAAAGCACTCTTATCGGCAAAAAATCTGTGCATTGACTTCACCTCAATTCGACTATTCCATTATACACAATTTATATGGTATAAGTCAAGGATTTTCGACAGGATATTAGTCCAATTTACAAACAATTGATGCCCATCCACCGCTATGAATGATTTTCTCTATAGTGAAATGGCTCTTTTCTATTGCGGAAACCACGTCGTTCAGGCGTTCGTCTATAATACCAGAACAGATAAATGTGCCTCCATCACGTATAAGTTTCTCTGCTGTGGGAAGAAGCGCAATAATAACATCAGCCACAATATTTGCAACAACAACGTGGTACTTTCGCACATTCATCTTATCAAATAGGTCTGTATCGGTTAAGATATCTCCGCTGTAAACGGTATATTTATCACGGGAGATACCGTTCATATCAAGGTTTTCGTAAGCCACGTGAACGCAGTTTTCATCAATATCAACTGCTGTGGCGTGTTCAGCACCGAGAATAAGGGAGATTATAGACAGTATTCCGCTTCCGCATCCAAGATCTAAAACCTGCTCTCCGCCGTTAACTGCATTTTCAAGATGGGCGATACACATCTGTGTACTGTGATGTGTTCCCGTTCCGAAAGTCATACCTGGGTTTACTTTGAAAACCTTACGGTCGCCAAAATCCCCGGCATCCTCCCATTCGGGACAGATAAGCATTTTCTCTCCTACGCAGATGGGCTTGAAATACTGCTTCCAGTTATTCGCCCAATCTTCCTCCTGCATTGATGCAGTTTCAATCTTCAGTTCGCCGTAAACGCCGTCAGCATCGTTGCTTTTGAGCAGAGATACGGCATCCACAATACTTGCAAGATTATCTGCTGCAGTTTCTGCCTCAATATACACCTTGACTCTCGTAACGCCCTGCTTTGCTTTCATAAGTTCTTCGTCAACAAAATCCCAGTATTTTGTGTTATTCTCAAGAAAATCGTTAAAATCCTTTTCATCCTCTATCTCAAATCCGCTGATACCAATATTCGTAAGCGTATCGCAAACCATATCAATACCCTCGGTTGTAGTTGATATACTTACCTGAATCCATTCCATTACCGTATCTCCTTAATCTGTTGTTGTAAGCATATACAGGTCGTGGTATATGCCTTTCTTTTCCATAAGTTCCTTATGATTACCCTGTTCTGCTATTCCCTCATCCGTTAAGACAACAATCCTGTCCGCCTTACGGATAGTGGAAAGTCGGTGGGCAATTGTAAGAGTAGTTCTGCCCTGGGCAAGTTCTTCCAGAGATTTCTGTACAAGGCGTTCGCTCTCGTTATCAAGAGCGCTTGTGGCTTCGTCGAGAATTAGTATAGGAGGATTCTTAAGAAATACTCTTGCGATGCTCAATCTCTGCTTCTGACCGCCTGAAAGCTTTACGCCCCTCTCTCCCACATATGTGTCATAGCCGTCAGGCAAAGAAGAGATAAATTCATGGGCTCCTGCTTTCCTTGCGGCAGATATAATCTCATCTCTTGTTGCTCCGGGTTTGCCGTATTCAATGTTCTCGGCAACAGTACCCGAGAACATATATACATCCTGCTGAACAACACCTATCTGTCTGCGGAGGGATTCCTGTGTGTATTCCCTTATATCCCTGCCGTCTATAAATATACCGCCCTTTTTAACATCATAAAATCTCGGTATGAGGCAGCAAAGAGTGGTTTTACCTCCTCCCGACGGTCCCACAATGGCAGTGTTTGAGCCGTTGGGGATGGTCAGGTTGATATTTTCGAGGACATCGCCTTTTTCTGTTTCGTAACTGAAAGTAACATCCTTAAACTCTATATTACCCTTAACATCGGTAAGTTCCACCGCATCGGGAGAATCTTCAATATCAACGGGAGTATCCATTACCTCTGTGAAGCGCTCTATACCTGTCATACCCCTCTGGAACTGCTCCATAAATTCAACAATCCTGCGGATTGAGGTAAGGAGTGTTGTTACATAAAGGAGATACGCCATAAAGTCTGCGGCTGTGATGAGGTTTTCTCTCAGGAAAAGCGCACCTGCCACAACAACGGCTATATACATAACTCCGTCAAAAAGCCGTGTAGTACTATGAAAACTCGCCATGCAGTGATACATATTTCTTTTTATATCAAGGAAGCGTATATTTCCGCTTTCGAATTTATCTTTCTCAACTTCTTCGTTGGCAAAGGATTTTACTACGCGGACACCGAGGAGAGAATCCTCTACCTGTGAATTTATCTCACCAACCTGAACGCGGGATTCTTTGAAAGCAGTGCGCATTCTTTTATTGAACTTGCGAGAGAAGAAAATCATTATGGGTAGGATTGAGAAAATTATGAGAGTAAGGTAGATATTGAATGTTGAAAGTATCGCAAAGGAAACAACAATCTTGATTGTTGTGATGAAGATTTCTTCGGGACCGTGATGAGCAAATTCCGTAACGTCAAACAAATCCGATGTGATTCTCGACATTATCTGTCCTATCTTTGTATTGTCATAATAGGAATACGGCAACCGCTGAAGATGTGCGAACAAATCCCTGCGCATATCCGTTTCGATACGTGAACCCATGATATGACCTACTGACGCCATATAGTAATTGGCGGCAGTATCTATCACGCGGAGTATAAGGTATGCCACACCAACGATAAGAATTGCAGATACTGTAAGTGAAGACACGTCGTTCTGCGCCCTGTCTGTAATAAAGCGGACTATAAGTGGCAATATGAGTTCACAGATAGTCGTAAGCGTTGCGCATGACAAATCCTTGAACATCGTCATTTTATATTTCCAGAAATAGGGCATAACCCTACGAAGCAAAGTTAAACTTTTTCTTTTCTTTTTCATAAATATCACCTTCAGATGAACATAAGGTATGAACTCTTCATAACGGACCGTCGGGGACGCCGGTCCCTACAAGATATAACCAAATTTAATTTTAATCTAATTATACCTCTTTATCACTTCAAAGTCAAATGCACTAATTTGTCGAAAAGATTTTTTCTGATGTGTTCATATATTTACATTTTTTTACATATAGTATATGTTAAACTTTTCATAGGCATCTTATTAAGGAGTGATACTTATGGTAAAGGCAGACATATTGCCACAGATACGGATTGGATTGAGGAAAGTCGGATCGAAGGTACATATACTAAAAAGAATTTTATTAAAGATTGACAGGAAAACCGCATTATACAGCATTATGTCGTTTGCCCTGTCTTCTGCAAAGATACTGGGGAATCTCACCCCATTCGGTACGGCGTTTTTCGCATCGGTATGCACGGCAAAAAACCTGGTACCTGCTATGACGGCAATGGCGTTGGGAAGTTTGTTTGCTCATGTTTCGGCAACAGCACTATGCTATGTGCTTGTAGCAGCCCTCATAGCATCACTGACAATCATACGTGGCGAACCCTTAAAAACAGGTCTCAAATCCGTGTTGACAGGTTCGGTTCTGTTTATACTGAAAACATTTGCAACAGGTACGACTGTGCCGTATGATTTCATATTAAACTTTATTGAAGCGTCTGTTGCATCCCTTGTGGTTATAGCAGCGGACAAGGCAATCCCCGTAATGGAATCCGCAAAGAAACGTACTGTACTCAGTGCAGAGGAATCTATAAGCGTAGTTGTTCTTCTCGCAGCAGCAATACTTCCTCTTAACGGTTTGCCTGACATCTTCGGGATGAACATTGCAAACATACTCAGCATCGCCCTCGTACTTATTCTTAATCTCAACTGTACAACACCTACAGGTGCAGTTATCGGTACGGTTGTGGGGGCAGTATGCTGCACAACTGTCGACAATCCCGGCGGAGTAATCGGTGCTTATGCATTCTCTGCCCTTATATCTTCCCTATTTAAGACATACGGAAAAATAGGCGTTGTTCTCGGATTCATACTGGCGAATTCTGTTATAACAGTATTCTTAAGTGGTATGGGAGAGGTGTTTATAAGCACATACGAAATACTTGCAGCATCGGTAATTCTCTTTGTCCAGCCACAGAACGTAACGGATACCATTGCACACATTTCCGCAATAAGCACTGCAAATTCCGTTAAATCCGACAGCGGTAAGATGCGCTCAATATATCAGGACAAGTTATCAAGAATATCGGAATCACTTTCTATTTTATCTAAAAATGCGTCCGTAAAATCCCACGACGATATAGTTCGAAAGGAAGTGGCCTCTCTTATAACAAACACGGCACAGAGAGCGTGTAGCGATTGCAGTCTGCGGTTTTGCTGTTGGAAGAAAAAAGCACCCGAGACAAGGAAAGCCGTTATGCAACTCCTTTCTGCAGCACAACACCGCGGAAAGGCCACCACCAATGACGTTTCGGATGAATTGAAAAACAGATGCATCCGCACAGAAAATCTCCTACGTTCATTCAACGATTCATACGAGATGTACAGAACGAATCTCATGTGGCAGAAGCGCCTTTCAGACAGTAAAACATTGGCTTGTGTGCAGATGGGAAGCATCGCAAATCTATTGAATGAAATGTCAAAAGAAAAGCATACCATCGCAGACGATGCAACGAAATCGCTTATTCGCACGGCTCTTGATGGTGCGGGATTCGTTCCGAGGAATATACTCGCATATTTCAGGGAGGACGGAAATCTGCTGATAGAATTGAAATTCCCTGTAGAGAAATACAAAGACGACATGAAGCATATCATTGCCCCCTGCCTGACAGAAGCACTTGGTGTGAAGATTCGATTCAATGATGTACTGAGGGATACTAATACAGTTACTATTACTTACAGCATGTGCGAAAGATTCTGCCGTACTACAGGTGCGGCAAGTATGAAAAAGCACGGGGAGTCTGTCTGCGGAGACAGTTTCACAACCGTTAATCTCCCCGACGGTCAGTATGTGGCGGCTATTTCTGACGGAATGGGAAGCGGCATAAACGCCGCAAGTGAAAGCAGAAATACAATTGAACTCCTTAAAACATTTCTCCATTGCGGATTTGATGTGATTCACGCCCTACGGCTTATAAATTCGTCCCTGATGATGACGGGGACTGAAGAAATATTCTCAACAGTTGACCTTTGCAGTATCAACATGCACACGGGTGTTGCGGATTTTATAAAAATCGGAGGCGCATCCACATATATCAAATGCGGCTCCAATGTGGAAAAGCTTACCTCATCTTCCCTACCCGCAGGTATACTTGAGGAGATAAACCCCAAACGATTTTCCAGAAAAATCGAGGAGGAATGCCTTATCATAATGGTTTCCGACGGTATAGAAAGCGCGTCCCCCGACGATACGTGGCTTGAGAAACGGTTGTCTGCCATGGATACCATCAACCCTCACGTAGTGGCTGACAAAATACTCGAACTCGCCCTCTACTTCAACGGTGGCAAAGCAAAGGACGATATGACGGTTATCGCGACCCGTGTATGGGAAGAAAACTAATGTATACATTATGAAAATATTGTCAATACTATCGGCATAATAAGTAATATCCATCCAATTAAAAACAGAACGGAGAGAATATGAGTGGCAGTTGAAACACACAAGAAAAAAACAATTATAAAAAAATTGTTCTTTGCATTCAGACAAAAGAAGCAAACGGATATCGTAGAATATGCCGAGAAGATCATTGACGACTACACCGGGATTACATCCATTCGGGAAAGACAACGGCACCGGCGTATAAAAAAACTGTCTTTCATAGCGGTATCCCTTTCAACAATAGCTTTTTCGCTCATCTTGTGGTGCATTCTTAAAATATTTTTTTAGAACAACAGGTCCTTGCGTTTACCCCCGACGCAGGGACTTGTTGTTTTTGCCTACTATTCGCCGTTTTTTTGCTAATGTTTGTTACAATTTTCGCTATTGACTAATCGGCGTTTTTTTTATATAATATATGGTAACAAACTTTTTAAGAAAGGGTGTGTTTATCATTACTCACGATAAATTTGCTTACGAAGGTATTACTTTTGATGACGTGCTTCTCGTTCCCCAGAAATCGGACATTACACCCGATATGGTTGACCTTGGCACACATCTTACCAAGAATATCAAACTCAATGTTCCCCTTATGAGTTCTGCTATGGACACAGTAACAGAATCTGCCATGGCTATCGCTATTGCAAGAGAAGGCGGTATCGGTATCATTCACAAAAATATGACTATCGAACAACAGGCAATTGAGGTAGACAAGGTTAAACGCTCTGAACACGGAGTTATAGCTGATCCCTTTCATCTTTCTCCCAACCACAATCTGCGTGAGGCAGATGCACTTATGGGAAAATACAAAATCTCAGGTGTGCCGATTGTAGAAGACGGTAAACTTATCGGTATTATCACAAACCGCGACCTCAGATTTGAAACTGACTATTCCAAACCTATCGGCGAGGTTATGACAAAGGAAAATCTTATCACAGCCCCCGAAGGCACAACTATGGAGGAAGCACAGGAAATCTTAAGAAAATATAAGATTGAGAAACTCCCCATCGTTGACAAGGATTTCAAGCTCAAAGGTCTTATCACTATAAAAGATATTGAAAAGACTGTTAAATACCCCAACGCTGCAAAAGATACTAACGGCAGATTACTCTGCGGTGCAGCTATCGGTGTTACTGCAGACGTGCTTGACCGTGCAAAAGCACTGGTTGATGCAAAAGTTGACGTTCTCGTTCTTGACAGTGCTCACGGACATTCACAGAACATCATCAACTGCTTAAAGAAAGTTAAGGCGGCATTCCCCGATGTTGATGTTATCGCAGGTAACATTGCTACTGCAGAGGCCGCAAAAGAACTTATCGAAGCAGGTGCAGATGCTATTAAGGTTGGTATCGGCCCCGGTTCTATCTGTACTACACGAGTTGTAGCAGGTGTGGGTGTTCCCCAGATAAGCGCTATTTACGAAGCGGCACAGGTTGCCAAAGAATACGGCATCCCCGTTATCGGCGACGGCGGCGTTAAATTTAGCGGCGATATTCCCAAAGCAATCGCTGCAGGTGCTGACGTTATCATGGTTGGTTCGCTTCTCGCAGGTTGTGAGGAAAGCCCCGGCGAAGAAGAAATCTATCAGGGCAGACGCTTCAAAGTATACCGCGGTATGGGTTCACTTGCCGCTATGGAAAAGGGCTCCAAAGACAGATACTTCCAGACAGGAAGCAAGAAACTTGTTCCCGAAGGCGTTGAAGGCCGCGTACCTTTCAAGGGTCCCCTGGCTGATACAATATTCCAGCTTATCGGCGGTCTCCGTTCCAGCATGGGCTATTGCGGTACTCCCACAATCCCAGAACTGAAAGAAAGAGGCAAGTTCGTCAGAATTACTGCCGCAGGTTTAAGAGAGAGCCATCCTCACGATATTTCAATCACCAAGGAAGCTCCCAACTACAGTACAAGCAACTGATAATTATCATCCCCTACTCAATCTTGAGTAGGGGATTTTTTGTAGGATAATGTGGTGCGAACATTATCAGACAGTCGATGATCGTCCCTATGAGTATACATAGTTTATGCTAATAAAAAATCCCCCACTCTTTTTAGAGAGTGGGGGATTTAGTTAATTGATAATTTAATTATCTACCTGCTTTTGCTTCCTTACCCTTAAAGAGTACCCAGAACTGACCTGCGATGAAGATTGAAGAGTAAGTACCTGCTATAAGACCGATTATAAGGGGCAGTGCGAAAGATTTAATTGAGGGAACGCCCAGGATATACACCATCACGGTTGTAAGAAGTGTTGTGAGTGATGTGTTGATTGAACGGCCCATTGACTGCCAGATACTTGTGTTTACAACTTCGCCGAATTTTGCCTGTTTCATAACACGTGAATTCTCTCTTATTCTGTCGAAGATAACGATTGTAGCGTTAATCGAATAACCGAGAATTGTAAGAATAGCAGCAATGAAAGAGGAGTTTACGGGGAAGCGGAAGATTGCGTAAATAGCAATCATAATGAGCATATCGTGGATAAGTGCAAGAACTGCAGAAATACCTGAAAGAAACTCGAAACGGATTGTGATATAGATAAGCATCAATACTGCCGCAATACCGATTGACAGAGCAGCGTTGCCCCAGAGTTCTTTACCAACTGTAGGACTTATACTTTCTGTTGACGGAAGTCCTGAATTGGGGTATGCCGCTTTGATAGCATCTTTTACCATAATGTCTGTCTCATTTGTAATGGCAGCCGCCTTGATGATAGCTGTGGTGCCATCAAACTGAACAGAAGAAATTGCAAGACCCTCCACACTGCTGAGAGCTGATCTCACTGCATTCTCATCACTTGCAACACCAAGATCAACAGTAATAGATGTACCGCCTGTAAAGTCGATATCTGTATTAAGACCATTTATGCAAAGGCAAACAATACCTGCCGCAATTACCACCAGTGAAATGGCAAAGAATATTATTCTCTTATTTATAATATTAAACATTCTTGTTGCCTCCTTTCACAGGACAGTAAACTTTGGGATTTCTGATATTGAGACCAACAGTCTGCTTCAAAAGGAACTTTGTAACGAAGATTGCTGTGAACATACTTACGATTGTACCGATGAAAAGTGTGATTGCAAATCCCTGAATTGTTCCTGTGCCGAAGTAGTAAAGAACGCCGGCCGCAATAAGTGTTGTGATATTGGAGTCGATAATCGCTGTGAAAGCACGTTTGAAACCTGCTTCAACAGATGCTCGGATTGTCTTACCAACACCCAGTTCTTCTTTAATTCTCTCGAAGATAATAACGTTAGCATCTACCGCAGTACCAATGGTAATGATAATACCTGCGATACCGGGGAGTGTAAGATTTGCTCTGGTGAATGTGAGAACAAGTGCCACAATTGCAATATAACCAACAAGGGAAACATCTGCAACGAAACCGCACAAACGGTATCTGAATATCATAAAGATCATTACGAGGAGTAAACCGATACCACCTGCCATCAAGCTCTTGTTAAGTGCATCAGCACCAAGCTGAGCGCTGACTGTCTGTTTATTCACCTGTTTAAGACCAAAGGGAAGCTGACCTGACTGAATCTGTGCAGCAAGTTCTTTTGCTTCTTCAGCAGTAAAATCACCTGTTATAACACATGTTGTATCATTGATTGTCTGTGCTACTCTTGGAGCAGATATCACAGTATCATCAAGGCAGATAGCAATGAAATTTCCGCCATCAAGTCTCTGGGAAATACGTGCTGTTGCATCAGCAAATTTGGTCTGTCCGGATGATGTGAGTTCGAGCTGTACGTAATGGCCCTGGTTACCTGCATTATCAATAGGACCATACACGGCTTTTGCACTTTTAACATCTGTAACACCTTCGAGAACAGTCTCACCCTCAGCATCAACGAATGTGAGTTTCGCTGTGGCACCGAGAAGTGCTATTGCCTTCTCAGGATCATTAACTTCGGGAATTTCTATACGTACACGTCTGTCGCCCTGTTTAACAACAGGTGCTTCTGTGTAACCCATTGTTGTGAGACGGCTTGTCATAACCGCTACAACAGCGTCCATATCTTCAGCAGTTACTTCTCCTTCGGTGTCTGCTTCAAACACTATAACGGAGCCACCTGCAAGGTCAAGACCTTTTCTGATACCCTTATCGGGCGAGGGATCGAGTGCTTTCGGTATAGAGAACTTACCGATAGTAAGTCCGAATGCAGCAATGTACGCGAGAAAAGCGATAATAATTACTGCAAGCGAAAGCTTTGCAATACTTTTTGCTTTCATTTGTAATCCTCCTAAATGATTAAAATTCCAATATTATAATTATAGCGCTTTTGCCATAAAAAGTCAAGGGGAAGAGTTAATCTTCTATCTTATAGTATTCCTTATACCACTTTGCAAATCTTGAAAGCCCTTCCTCAATAGTGGTTGAGGGTTTGAAATCAAAATCTCTCATCAGTTCGCTTACATCAGCATATGTCTGGTAAACATCTCCTGCCTGCATGGGGAGGTATTCTTTCTCTGCAACCTTGCCGATACACTTCTCAAGTGTTTCTATGAAATACATAAGTTTTTCAGGTTTGTTATTACCGATATTATATACCTTATGTTTATCTCCGTTCTTATCGGGTTTCGGAGGACATTCAAGCATATTGAATATTCCCTGAACTATATCGTCCACATATGTAAAATCTCTGTACATATCGCCATTGTTGAAAACCTTGATGGTTTCGCCTTTCATTATCTTATTGGTGAAACCAAAATATGCCATATCAGGTCTTCCGTAAGGACCGTACACTGTGAAGAATCGAAGTCCCGTTGCAGGGATTCCGTAAAGGTGGCTGTATGTAAACGCCATAAGCTCGTTGCTCTTTTTTGTTGCGGCATACAAGCTTATGGGGGAGTCAACATTATCGTCTGTGGAGAACGGCGTTTTCTCCTGATTGCCGTATACTGATGAACTTGATGCATAAAGCAGATGCTTAACAGGATTATGGCGACACGCCTCAAGGATATTGAAAAAGCCAACGATATTGGAATCAATATACGCCTGTGGATTATCAATAGAATAGCGGACACCCGCCTGTGCGGCAAGGTTTACAACTATATCAAAGCCGTTCTCTTCAAAAAGAGTATTCACAGCGTGTTTATCTGCAAGGTCGCCCTTTACAAACGAGTACTTGTCATAACCTTTGAGTATGGAAAGTCGATCGTACTTTAATTGCGGATCATAATAATCGTTGATATTATCATAACCTACGATCTCATAACCCTCTTCTAAAAGTCGCTTTGAAAGGTGGAAGCCGATAAATCCGGCACCGCCCGTAACGAGAATTTTTGCTTTTTTCATATCGTCGCCTCAATCTCTAAAATATAAATCCCTTGTGTAAACTTTATCTGCAACATCTTCCAGATCAGAATTGAATCTGTTTGCAACAATCACATCACACATATTCTTAAATTTATCCAAATCTTTTATTACCTGTGAATTAAAGAATGTTTCTTCCTTCATCGCAGGTTCATAAACAACTACATTTATTCCCTTTGCCTTAAGTCGTTTCATAATGCCCTGAACAGATGACTGCCTGAAATTATCAGAATCTGATTTCATTGTAAGGCGATATATTCCAACATTTTCAGGATTCATTTCAATAATACTGTCTGCTATAAAATCTTTTCTGGTTCTGTTGGCATCAACAATTGCAGACATTATATTTTGCGGAACATCTTTGTAATTGGCAAGTAACTGCTTTGTATCTTTAGGCAAACAGTATCCGCCGTATCCAAAAGACGGATTATTATAATGCGAACCAATTCTCGGATCAAGACATACTCCCTCAATTATCTGTTTCGCATCAAGGTTTCGCACCTGAGCGTAAGTATCCAATTCGTTAAAAAACGAAACACGCATAGCAAGATATGTATTTGCAAAGAGTTTTATTGCTTCTGCTTCAGTAAGATTTGTGAAAACCGCAGGAACGTCTTTCTTAATCGCACCTGCCATAAGCAGGTTTGCAAACTCTGTTGCTTTATCTTTCAATTTTTCGTTGCAGTCAGGATAGCCCACAACAATTCTTGAGGGATACAAATTATCATAAAGTGCCTTTCCCTCACGCAGAAATTCAGGCGAAAAGAGTATGTTATCAACGTTGTATTTTTTCCTGATGCCCTCCGTATATCCTACGGGCACAGTGGATTTTATAACTATTATTGCGTCTTTGTTGACACGAAGAACATCATCTATTACTTTTTCTACAGAACTTGTATCAAAATAATTAAGTTTAGGATCATAATTGGTGGGAGTTGAGATTATTACAAAATCTGCAACTTTGTATGCACTTTGACCATCAGTCGTTGCAACAAGATCAAGTGGCTTTTCTGCAAGATACTCCTCTATCTCCGCATCTTTTATGGGAGATATCCGATTATTTATCATTTCCACCTTTTCAGGAAGAATGTCCACTGCATAAACCTTGTTGTGCTGAGCAAGAAGAACTGCATTGGATAAACCAACATAACCTGTACCGGCGATAGCTATATTCATACTTTTTAACCTCTTTTATCTTATAATACCTTTATAATTTTTCTGCACCGACTTATAACTTGCAAGGTTACCTATATCGTATCTGCTGCCGGGCATCTCCATGGCATAAACTTTGCTGTTTACAGAAAGCCATGCCGCAAAACTTCCCGGCGCATCCTTGCCGCAACCGCTGTCAAGTGCTTCACCAACACGTTTGGCATCCTCTGCCGTATAAATATAAAACGGAGGCGCCAACCAGTTTGATTTGGGATTTTCGGGTTTTTCTTCCATAGATATTACTTTATCCGAATCATCTGTGCAGATAACGCCTGATGATTTACATCTCTCTGTATCCGGTTCAAAGTAACGCATTATACAGGATGCGCCTTTTTCTTTGAAGTATTGCACAAATTTACACAAAGAGAAATCCAGTACATTATCTCCTGCTATAACCATAAGGTCTCCCTCTATGCCGAGATTGTCCACTGCAAACTTAATATCCGCAACTGCACCGAGACGTGTTTCATTACTCTCTGTTCCGTCATCAAGCACCACAATCTCTGCAGGATAATCGGATCTGTTTGCCCATTCTTTGAAATTATCCGCAAACTTGTGGTTAGACACAATTACGAATCTGTCTATATCTCCGCCCGTTACAAGGTCGCTGATAAGGTGGTCTATTATGGTTTTATCACAAACAGGAAGAAGTGGCTTTGGCGTATTTTCTGTAAGAGGGTAAAGTCGTGTGGCGTACCCTGCGGCCAATATAATACAATCCATAAAATATCTCCTCTTATTTCACAGTACATCCGTCTGCTGATTTACAAAAATGAACTGCAAACTTTCCTTTGTATTGGGGGAACATTTTAAGATACTTTGCAGTAACTTCTCTCTCTATTATCTCTTTGAAAGAGGGATCAATGAGAGCCATACAGAATCCCTTGAAACCCGCACCGCTGAATCTGCCACCGTAGATACCGTCGGTCTCATACATTATCTCGCAGATTGCTTTGAGTTCTTCGGAACCGGTTTCGTAGTTGTTTATACTGCTCATACCGCTTTCGGTAGATATTGCGCCAAACGCCTCGATATCTCCTGCGCGCCACGCTTCAACACCGCGTTTTACTCTGTCCATCTCGCCGTAATAGTGTGTGGCACGTTTGCGCCAATTTTCGGGGAGACGGTCTTTATACTGTTCAAACACTTCAAAAGGAACATCGCGTAAATATGTATCTTTGAATTTATTATAATCCATACCCGCATGAGCTTTAATTGCATAAGCCGCCGCTTTCAGTTCGTCAACTCTCATATTGAATGCGGACGAACCAAGACTCCTTTCAAGCCCCGAGAAGAATATTGCGACTTCGAAATCTTTCATCTTAATATTTTTGGGGATAAGTTCTATACTGTCATCTAAAGTATCAAGGAAGAGAAGATGGTCTTTCTTACTGTATACTTCGCAGGACTGATCAAGTTTACCTACACTTACGCCAACATAATCTTTCTCGGCACTTAAGGCAACCTCTATAAGTTCCCTCTGGGAAAGTTCTATATCGTTTGCTGTACAGAGCGCTTTAAGGTATGCAAGTATCACAGCAGCAGAGGATGAAAGTCCGCCAACGGGAAGACTTCCGCAGATAAGAGCGTATATGCCACGATTGAGTTCACGTTTCTCTCCCAGAGCCATTGTAGCGCCACGGAGATAATCCGCCCAGTCATATACCTTATTGGGCACTTTGCTCACATGGAACTGAATTTTACCTGGAAAATTCATGCTCTGTAATTCCACTACACCGTTATCTGTAGGAGAAAATATAACCTCTATTCCTTTATCGATGGCAAAACCCGTAACCATACCGAACTGATGGTCCACATGAGCACCTACGGGGCACACTCTGTAAGGACAGAACGACGTGCGGACGTCCGTTACATCGGGATACAGTTTAACAAATTCGTTGATCATACGTTTTTCCTTTCCTATCGCATCTTGCATAGTTGGCTTCATCAAAATGTAACAGGTTTTGGATATTCTCTTTCGATTAATCTATCATTCCAAGATTTTTCATAAGTTCTAATCTTTTAAGTGCCTTCTCACTTGAAAGCCGGTCTTCTGCCCTGTTTCTCGTGCGGTGGAACGCAATATTGAAAAATCTATGCACCCATGCAAAGGGAACAAGCAGGATAAATTTTGCATATCCATATCCGCCCTTGAGCAATTCATGTCTTGGGGGGAAAAGTTTATAAAATATATTTTTTTCTCTCTTTAACGCCAATTTTACGGAGTTCTTCATACGGGAACCTACACCGCGACGTTTGCAGTACAGCGAGTGAAAATTCTTTCTGTCATCGGCAAAGGCACCGAATGTCCCTCCGTTTTCCGTATCAGTAAGGAAACTTTCAACCAGTTCCTCATCCGTAACAGGATAATCAAAACCAAAATACTTGCCGCCAACCGATTTGATTATATCCAGAAGTTTTCCGTAACGGAGTTCTTCCATAAGTTTATAATACTTCTCTGTATCAAACTTATCTTTATTTTTATCAATATAAAGAAGTAAGTCGAGAATCTGTCTTATACCGCAACCGCCGTTTACAAGGTGCTTGATATAGTGTGCCGTGAGATAAAGAATCTCGTCGTCGGGATTCATCACATTATATTCATGGCCGTCAATGGTAGTCTTTACATAACTGTCAGTGTACTTGACCTTATTGTCAAAAACCATCTCTTCCGCTGTTTTTGAATACATACGTACATGAACTTCCAGCAAACCGCCAACAGGATGAACCGCCCTTACGTGGTGGTTATTCTTTGTTCTCTCCTCTACCCTGTAGCCGTTTTCTTTAAGTATCCGTATCGCTTTATCCTCGTCATCAGGATTGATGTATATATCAGCATCTCCCGAAATACGACATTCCGGAAGAGCATAAAGTCCCGCAATTGCAGCACCTTTCATAATGCAATACCGAACACCATTTTCTTCAAGTTTTCTTATAGTGGAAAGAGTAAATTCCTTGCGGGAAATAGAATTTGCCATAGTAAATATAAATTCGCTTCTCCACGGATTTACGTTAACGGTGGATTCCGCCGCTTTATATACTATTGGCCACACCCCCTGAAGTATGGCAACTTCGCGAATCTTCGTCATATCCATACCGGTGGCGTCTATCTCATATCCACGTGCACCTGCACCAAGAAGATACAGCATATTTTCAAATGCTTCTGTCATGGCATACTCCTTAATTATCCTCTAACGATTTTGAAAAAAGTTCGTTATGTGCCTCGCAATCAAGATAATTCTTAATAGCAAGTTCTCTCTTTTTCGGAATGTTGTACTTCAATTTGTATCCCGAAAGTTTATTGAGTACCCTGTAAAATATATTTGTTCCGCATACAGTCATAAGATAATTCTTCTTCATGCGGGATGCGAATTTCCTATATTCGCCCTCTACAAATGAAGCATCCTTTATCTCACTTGTACGCTTTTCAAACTGTTTAAGTATTTCTTCCCCATCCTCTGCCACACGGACTTTGAATCCATCCTTTCGCAAGGGAATGTATTTAATTTCATTATTATCAGTATCAACCTCTATAAGCAGGGATGTCTGCCAGAATTCACTTTTGCTATGATCAAAGAGAAAGTTTCCCTGACCGTAAACAACGGTGGCATCTCCCACTTTCTCCTCACAGCCGATGCAGTGGCTGTGCTGACAAACTACAAGGTCAGCACCTTTTTCGCAGAGTTTTCTGCATATTTTCTGCAGGTTCGGAGACGGGTATCTGTAATGCTCCTTACCGCCGTGATAGAGAACAATTACATAATCACATTCTGATTTAAGGTTTGCTATATGGTCGGGACTTTCCAATGCGTCAAATGGATTTGCCCCTGCCTTGTTTTCAGTTGCAATGGAAAATTCGTGTTCTGCACAGGCATAGATGCCAATCTTTCTGTCCCCGTCGTTTATTATATAGGGTTTTCGTGCTTCGGAAAGGTTTGCTCCTGCACCAAGATATGCTATACCGTTATCCTCCAAAAGTTTTACGGTAGAGACAAGCCCCTGCTCTCCCTGGTCCATAATATGATTGTTTGCCATGGTAAGCAGGTCAGCACCAACAGATTTATATCCTGCAACAGTATCAGTCGGTGCTATAAGATTCGGGCCGCATTTTGCTATAGGAGAAAAGGTGTCTGTAAGGGGAACTTCCAGATTGAATATACGGAGATCTCCACCGTCGAGTATGCTTTTCAATTCCTTGCCCAGCAAAGTGTCGGTATCTCCCGATTTGAAATATTCAAAATTGCTCTCTGTGGGCACCAAATCCGCACCGATCAAAATACGCATAGCAATCTTCCTTTACCGTTAATATCAAATTATGATTTTTTCTCAGGCAATGTAATCCAGCTTCCCATTATATCGTCCCAGTTTTCCGGCTCAAATGCCTGAAATCCCGAACTGGGGAAAAATGTTATCTCACCAAAATATATCTTTCCGTCAACTTCGTAAAAATCTATCCTTGAAAAAGGTATCCCCTCTGCAAATATCCGGGCAAATTCTATCATCTTCTCATAGTTGACAGGTTTTGAAATCTCAATATTTCTGACATCAAACTTCGGTCTGCTCAAGGCAACCCTTTCCCAATTTGTATCGAATACAGTCAGGTACGCTCCGCTGTCGCTGAATCTGTCAGAAAATACAAAGCAATGTTTTACCTCACCGTTATAACACATAAATTTATAATCTTTCAGGTCCCCGCTTGAACATTCCATATACTTCTCGCAGACAATTCTGGGCTTGATATTTTTATAGGGCCATTCTCTGCCTTTATAAAAATAATTCTCTTTAAGTCCTTCATTTAACTCTTTGCAAACCTTCGCAATATCAAGTTTTGATTTATCCTTGCAGATGCACATTCCCTTGCCGCTGTTGTGATTGCATTTAAGGACGAACTTATCAGGAAGTTTATCAAAATCTATGTCCTCCGCCCTATCCCACACGCCGAGCAACGGAATAAGATACTCTTCGCCTATCTTATCCGCTACGTATTTGCGGACTTCATACTTATCCACCATAACGGTATGCTCATCCCTGCGGTCATAGAGTTTTAACCACTGTAGTTTCTCATTATATGTACGGGGATTCTCTATATTGGGTTTCTTACCAAGATGCAGACGATACATTATGTTAATGTAGCATTTATCTGAAAAAAACCGGCTTACAAAAGGTTTATCTATAACCATCCTCAAGAGCAATCCGGGGTTCTTCACTGCCTTCAAAACCTTCTTCATCATCTTCATAAATCATGGACTCCATTTCTTTCATTTTCTTCTTGCCCATGACAACCGTCGCAGCCGCCATAGCAAGATATATATGAGTCATCTTGTTGTAATACGATACAAATCCGTACTCAAGTATCAGGTTGGTAAGAACAATTACGAACATCAACGCGGAAATACTGTCTTTCGTATTTGCGGATATCTGATACAGGTTTTTAAGCAAATATGCATACATCGAATAATATAACAAAAATCCGAATATACCAACACTTGCCAGAAGTTCTACATAGTTGTTGTGAAGGTAGGTTTCCCATCCAAGGTACTGCCACGTAATAATATTAGTATTTCCAAGGCCAACACCTGTATAGGGGTTTTTCTTGAAATACCTCATCCCCACGTCTATCATTGTTTCACGGACAGAAGCGGAAGCGTCCTTGACGTCTTCACTGAATGCACTTTCAAGACGGATAAACGTAGTGCGGAATGCAGGAACGGTAGACAACCATTTTACAACTATCAAAATCACTATAACACATGCCAGTAACTTTGCAAAACTTGCCAAACTGATATTTTCTCTGTATCGCATGAATATAAGAAGCAATATACCTACGATAATCATAATGAGCGCTTTTCTCGAACCGGTACCGAATGCAACAATCAAAGGAAGAATCATAGCCAGATACCCGAGTTTCTTATTTTTTATAAAGCCATAATAAAAACCGACAATAACAGTGGTTCCTGCATAAAGACCGATTGTATTTTCGTTGGCAATAGGACCGCCAAGACGCACGCCCTGCATCATGAGTTCAAAATATTCACTAACTCCGTAATAGCCAATAACAACATATGAACACACAAGTCCCGAAATCAAAAGTCCAAAAACAAATACGTCCATATTTTCATAATGCGATATGTACGAACACAGGACTAAACTCAATACAAACAATTGAACAAGTGTTATCAAACTGGTAACGCTTGTATCGAAATCCTTCGACCACAGCAAACTGAAAAAGCAAAATACTATAAAGGCAGCAAACAATACCGTAAACTTGTTGAATCCAATAATTCTGCCGTGCATCAACATATAAAAACCGCAGTATCCAAAGGCAATAACAAACGAAGCAAGAGAAATAATATTAAGCGAATCGTGTGCCGTGAAAAGTAATACTGTACACATATATGTAATTATAAGGATATTGGCAAGTCGCGAATCCTTCGGAATATCCCGTTTTAACTCTTTTTCATACATCATATTACTCTGTTTCTCCCTCAAAAATCAAATCCACAAATTTTCTTGTTACAGCAGAAAGTTCATAACCCTCTTTCTCAAATTGTTCAGATGTATCTTTCCGGGCTGTTTTCTCAACTGTTTCAAGAACTTTATCTGCCCATGTATCAGTTGCAGCGGAAAGCGGCATATAGCTTACCAATCCGGTAATGTCCGCTTCAGGTGTGATGGTGTCGGAAATTACACAGGGAAGACCTGTCGCCTGAGCTTCTATAACAACATTCGGCATCCCCTCGTAAAGAGAAGGCATAAGCATCAAATCAAACGCCGAAAGCAATCGGGGAACATCGGAACGTCTTCCCATAAAAATCACTTTGTCATCAAGACCGAGGGCAGATACCTTTTTTCTGATTTCCTGCTCAAGTTCTCCAACGCCCACAAGCATCAGCACAGCGTTTTCGCATTTGAGAGAAACTTCCTTGAAAACGTCAATCAAGAAACCGTGGTTTTTCTGCACATTGAACCTTCCTACATGACCGACAACAAGTTTGCCCTCCAGATCAAACTGCTCTTTCACAGCATCCCTTGTTTCGGGATCAAATCGAAATTGCGAAACGTCCAGACCGTTATGTAAAAGATGCGCCTTACCGCGCTTTACACATTTTTTTCCGAACATAAACTCCGCCGCTTCTGTTGATGGCGCAATTCTTACGTTTGGAAATATTCTTGTCATAAATCCAAACAGTTTATGGAATATATTTTCTTTCGCTGTATTAATAGATGAATTACTTGATCTGTAAACACGCACTTTCGCACCGCCCAACTTTGCTGCAAAAAGTTCGAGTGCTGATAAAGAATTTTGAGAGGTACGCAAAACATATTTATACTTTTCCCTCTTCACAAGTTTTCTTATATCATTAAAATTTTTGATGAGCCCCTTGCTCTTGGGAACGATATGAAATATTTTTCCTCCCATAGACAAAATCTCATCGTCATAGCAACCTTTTTCTTCCTTTGCTACGGCAAAATCCATCTGGTATTTTGTTTTGTCCAGTCCGCGATACACTTTCATCAAGAAAGTTTCTGCACCACCGGCATCCATACTGCCGACGATACACAAAAGTCTCTTAACTGCCATCTATTCTCACTCCATTATCTTCTGAAATGCTTTCTTGATAAATGCCTTGGTTTTATACAGTTTATTATTTGAAAATTCGTGCCACTTTGCCGAATATTCCTTAAAAAGCGGATTGCCGGTTATCTTATACATGGCTTCCAGCTGTGCAACATGCAGATTGTGATAAAAAGGACTTGCAATCATATGGTCAAGAGAATACATAGACCAATATTTACGGGAAAATTTCGGCAGATATTCTTCCAGAGATTTATACGAAAGTTCAAGAAGCTCACTGTACCTTTCATTTCCCGTAGCTATCACGCAATCAAGAAGTCCCCACAAAGCGAAAATCCAGCCATTCAGAACAACAGGCATACAAACAACCTCTGCAAGAAAAACCGAGCCGTCTTTATAAATCGCCGTACCGCCTTCTTCTACGGGAAGAAGCATGAAATCCACAGCAGCTATCGCTGCCTTCAGGTATTTTTCTTCGCCAAATGCCTTATGCCCTCTTATAAGCAAAGATGCGCCCTCGCCCTGCGCCATAGCACTGTACGGATAATCCGGATGCTTGTGCGAGAAACTATCCCAGGAGCCGTTTTCCTGCTGATGCTCCATTGCCCAATCAATACACTCTCTGAATCTGACAAGGTATTTTTCCTCATTTGTTTGCAAATAAAGGTCGTACGCCCCAAGACCGTATTGAAATATCCCAATGGCAAATTCTACTTTCTTTCCGTCAGGTGTTTCCAGAACAGGAAATCCGTGGTTTTCCATAAGTTCGGGAGTTTTCGTAACCTTTTCTGTAAGGTCGTTATAATAACCGCGTATTTCATTTATATCAAAATTTTTGCCTACTCCCTGATTAACATGGTATATACTGTTGCCGCTAAGCATCCTTGTCCATTTTTTTATGTTATATAATGAAATACCCATATATCAGCACCTCATACGTACCCATTTTATATAATCATACAGAGTAATTGTACCATAAAACTTTCATAAAATCAACCTTATAATAGCGCTATTCCCTGTGTATTTTTTGGTTTTACGATAACATTTGAGTATAAAACCCGTTTTTGACACAAAAACAGAAAATCCGACAGTTAATTATCTGTCGGATTTTTGTTTAATTAAAATATTTCTTTTTACGGATAAGAAAAATTACGGTTATTATATCTGCCATTATCTCTGCAGTAACCAGTGAAAGCCATATACCGTCAACACCCCATATAAGCGGGAATATCATAATTGTCGCTATTTGAAACACCAGAGAACGGAGAAACGATATTACAGCAGATGTTACACCGTCATTAAGTGCAGTAAATAGCGCCGAGCCAAATATTGAAAATCCCACAAAGAGGTATGAGAAAGATCCAATGTAAAAGCCCCTTAATGTAATCTTCATAAGGTCTGCATCGTAACCCACAAACAAATCTGCAAGATTGTATGCAAAAACCTCCGCCAGAACAAACATCGTCAAAGACATTATACATATAACAGTAATGCTCTTACGGAGCAAACTCTTTATCTCCGCTTTATTCTTTGCACCAAAATGATAACCGACTGCAGGTGCTATGCCCGTAGAATATCCGATAAACACGGCGAGGAATATCATCGCAACATACATTATAACCCCATATGCTGCAACACCGTCCTCTCCCGCATATTTCATAAGTTGAAGATTATAGAATATGCTGACAATAGAGAGAGCTACATTACTCACAAACTCCGATGAACCGTTTGTAACGGCTTTGAGCAATGGCTTTCCTTTGAATTTTGCTTTTGAAAGTTTTAACGGACTTTGGTTTTCACGGGCAAAATATATAATCGGCACTATACCCCCGAGAAACTGACTTCCCGCAGTTGCCAGTGCAGCACCTACAATACCCATGTTGAAGACCATTATAAGAAGAGCATCGAGCACCATATTTGCCACACCTGCTATTATGGTGGAATAAAGTCCCAGTTGCGGCTTTTCTGCAGTTATGAAATAACTCTGGAATGCAAACTGCAACATCTGAAACGGCAAAACCGCTATAATTATTCTACCGTATGTAACACAATCCTCCAATATCTGTCCCTCTGCTCCAAGCATAACGGATATATTCCTTGCGAAGATAAAACTCACAACGGCTACAACCACACCAAATGCACTGAGAATGTACACAAAAAAAGAAAACAGTCGGTTCGCCTCTGCGTCATCCCCTTCGCCTCTCGTTTTGGCTATAAGGGCACTTCCACCTGCGCCCATCATAAATCCAAATGAGCCGAGTATCATAAGAACAGGCATTATAAGGTTTACTGCAGTGAACGCTTCCTTACCCACAAAGTTGGACACAAAATAACCGTCAACAACACCGTATATTGACACAAAAATCATCATAATAATAGACGGAAGTGTAAACTTCAGTAATTTCTTATGACTGAAATGATCAGACAACTTAATATCCACTTGATTTATACTCTCCTAATCAATAAAAGACCCCTGCGGTATTTCTACCGCAGAGGATATAATACTTTATCAGTACTCTACTGTTCTTACATTATCGTCTCCCACGAACACATCGATAAGTTTTTCTTTTTTGTATTCAAGGGGGAATTTTACATATACATCAAGGTTGACGGTACCCGATGCACTCTTATCCATTCTCATGCTCATAATCTCAATATTTTCTTCTTTGAGACGCTGACGGATCACATCAACCGAACCATCGCTTCCGGAAAGCCGGAATGTGATAAGTTCCACAGATGGTTTAGCAAGGAATCTGATATGGCCGTGGAATATAAACTGGATAACTATAATAGTTATGGCAGATGCGATGCCAACAGCATACATACCTGCACCGATAGCCATACCTATACCTGCCGTTGCCCAGATACCTGCCGCAGTAGTAAGACCGCTGATTGCATTCTTGCGGACGAATATAGTTCCTGCACCGAGGAAACCGACACCCGTTACAATCTGGGATGCAATCCTGGATGCATCTGCCTTGCCCAGTTCTGCCAGAACATCGGAAAAACCGTATTTGGAAACAACCATCATAAGTGCAGAACCGATTGCAACTATAAGGTGTGTGCGGATACCCGCCTCTTTCATCCGGTTCTTTCTTTCATAACCGATTATTGCGCCGCAAAAACCCGCTATAAGAATTCTCAGGAAATATTCACTATGTTGCATAAGGTATATCCAAAAATCATTCATTTCTCCACCGCCTTTCAAAGCATTGTAGCACAAAATTGCACTTTTGTCAACCGCCGGGCGGATTACCTCTGTGCCATGTTAAAAAATCACTCAAAAAGCGATATGCCGTAATTTTAGAATGATGTGAAGCCCAGATCGCCTATATCGATACCAATATCTGCATCATTCAAAATCTTTTCAATTTCATAAACGGCTATCCACGCCTGACCGGAAGCTATTTCTTCCAGTTCTCCTGCAGACATTGTGTTACCATTACTGTCAGTACATCTCACGTTGTACAACTGTTCGTTCTCCATTCCGAATGTTGCCTTGTCTATCTGTGCATTAATAACGCATACATCAGGCATTGTAAATGTTATATCAGCGTATTTGGAACCGTAGTTCAATTTCACATATGTTACAGCAAGTGCAGAATCAAATTCACCTGCATTATCTGCTCCGTATGCATAACAGAACATAATGCTGTCGTTATCATCACTATAAAACAGATATGTTACACTTTCTTCATCACCGGAATAATCGGTTTTAGTTACCAATTTATTATTCGATTCAATATAATCCATGAGCACACTCTCAGGATTTACAGATTTATACGAAGAACTGCTGTTGCTTTCCTTTTCGGATTCTGTCCCCATGGATGAGTATTCATTTTTGCCGACTGTAGATTCGTCGTCTTCTTTGAATCTTTTACAAGCACAAAGCGAGAATACAAGGACAGCCGACATTAATAACGCCAAAAACTTTTTCATAACAATTCCTCCTGTTTATGCAAAACATTATTGCATATTGATCATGTATAAACGTAGTATACACCATATGTCGTAAAATGTCAACACGGCTAGAAACCCGCGGGGAAATACTGTTTCAAATATTGCAACCGGTCAAAGGTATATTTTCGTTGCAATTTGGTTGTTTTTGTTATATAATATATTCGACACACGACGAAAGGATTGAATATTTATGAAATTATGGGGCGGAAGATTCAGCAAGAATACAGACTCCGAAGTTAATGACTTTAATTCGTCAATCCGTTTTGACGGCAGAATGTACGCGCAGGATATCCGCGGCAGCATCGCTCACGCAGAAATGCTTGGCAAATGCGGTGTTATATCAGCAGAGGACAGCGCACTTCTCGTTAAAACCCTCGGCGAACTTTTAGATGATATAGAAAACGGAAAAGTTGAGTTTATGACCGATGCAGAGGACATTCACATGAATATAGAAACACTCCTCATTCAGCGCATCGGAGATGTTGGCAGACGCCTTCACACAGGAAGAAGCCGCAATGACCAGGTTGCACTTGACATAAAGATGTATCTCCTTGATGAAGAAAAAGAGCTTTCTGCTTACCTGAGGGATTTACTTTCCTGTCTGCTTGATATGGCAGAGGAACATATTGATACAATTATGCCCGGTTACACACATCTGCAGAAAGCACAGCCAATAACATTCGCTCATCATCTTATGGCATATTTTGAGATGTTCAAGAGAGATGCCCTCCGTCTTGCTGACTGGAAGGAAAGAACCAACACCATGCCCCTGGGTTCAGGTGCTCTCGCAGGTACTACATACCCCTTTGACAGACTGTATGTGGCAGACCGTCTCGGTTTTAACTCAATCACGCTCAATTCTCTTGACGGCGTTTCTGACAGAGACCACATTATGGAACTCGCAAGTGTGCTCTCCATTATGATGGTACACTTAAGCCGTTTCTGTGAAGAACTTATTATATGGAACTCAAATGAATTCCAGTTTGTGGAGATGGACGATGCCTGTTCAACAGGAAGTTCCATTATGCCACAGAAAAAGAATCCCGACGTTGCCGAACTTATCCGCGGCAAATCAGGCAGAGTATTTGGCGACCTGATGAGTATACTCACTACTATGAAAGGTCTCCCTCTTGCATACAACAAAGATATGCAGGAGGACAAAGAATGTATATTCGATGCGGTTGACACATTAAAACTCTGCATCCCTGTATTTACAAAGATGATCCGCACCATGAAAGTCAACAAAGAAGTGATGGAAAAAGGTGCAAAAGGCGGATTTACAAATGCAACAGATGCCGCTGATTATCTTGTTAAAAAAGGTATGCCTTTCCGAACAGCCCACGAAGTTGTAGGAAAGATGGTTGCTTATGCTCTTGATAACGGCAAATCACTTGACGAATTCACAATGGAAGAATTCAAGGCATGTAGTGATATAATAGAAGAAGACATCTACCACGCAATAGACCTTAAAACCTGCGTAAACGACCGCAAGATTATAGGCGGTCCTGCGAAAGAAGCAGTTGAGTATTCTATCGGCATCGGGAAAGAATGGTTTAAGACACTTTGATAAAATTGCAAATTAAAAGAGGTTTTCCAATTGGAAAACCTCTTTTTCATTGTGAAAATAACATGTTTCCGAGATGCCCGACCGTAATCTTTGACTGCGTTAACGGTGCAGGTTCTTATTTCTTATTAAGTTCATTCTCCACTACTTCAAACCATCTGTCTGCTATAAGACGATGACCTACGGTTGTGGGGTGCACATTATCCCATATGAAATACGACATATGTGTTGTCTTTGCCGCTTCGTCAAATTTATCCTGAAGAGGAACGAAGATTACATTGAGTTTTCTGCAAAGGTCAGGGAGCACTTTCTGCATCTTGCTTACGATAGAGTGAAATCTGTTATTTGTTTCCTCATCCATATCAACATTTCCGAACTTACGGTATTCCTCGCAAAAGTGATGCGGAATATTTTCATAAGGATCGCCGTCAAAGGTAATCTTTGTATAAAACGGCTCGCACACAACAATCTTTACATCAGGCAAAACTTCTCTTGCATCTGCTACGATTCTTTCCATTGTATCGGTATATCTTGCAACTACCATATCCTCTGTAAGACCGTCTGACCAACTGCCCGAATCATTCACTCCTGCAAGGATGTTTATAATACCCGGTTTATACGCAAGGCAATCTCTGCCAAGGTGAGCATACACATGCTGGAGTGTTTCTCCCGAAACACCTTTATTTACAAATTTCGGAGTGTTTTCATAATTATCTGCGCCAAGACGAGCACAGACCATCTCAACAAAGCCGTGACCGAGGATATGGTTTAAGTCCATTGATCGACCACGAGCGCCGTCACTTATGGAGTCACCGAGAAAAACCAATGTCTCATTCTTATCTAATTTTATCATAATATCGCCTCATTTATAAAATAATATTTATCAAATACCACGAACATCCGGTATAGGTACAATTTCTATTGTTTCCTTTGTTTGTGCGGAATTTTCTTTTTCTCTCATTCTTGCTAATACGCCATCAATACTTACAGACATTTTCATCCATTCCGCCTTTTCGGGTACCCATTTCCCTTTAAGGTCAATGCAACCTTTCTCTTTAATCATCTTATTCCATCTATAATCAAAACATTCTGATGAAATTTTCACCCATACCGCAGGTCTTACATACATATCAGCAAAACAACCTGATGCATCTCTGGAATCGATACGCGTATAGTCGATTTCACCCAACGCCCCAACATAATACGCATTGTATTGCTTTTCATCATTATCGGTCAGATAATTTGTATATAAATCGGGGTCATCACCAAGCCACCAATTGCGACCCAAAACAAGTTGCTTTTTTGTAAGATATTCGTTCGCCTCTGCCCTGGTAAGACAAAAAATCTCTCCATCCATCTTTTCTCTTTCTTCATATGAAAACGCATTGAGAAATCCTTCATTAAGGAATTCTTTGAGTGAACAATTATCCCACAAAGAACAATATCTGGAATACTCCTTATTGAATGGTATGTTCTTATATAACGGTTTAGAGCACAAGAGCAACGCTTTATCATGGTATATTCGGACAACATGCCATGAAAAATCCCCAAACGCCATATCATTGGAAAAATCCTTTATCAACTTAATCCTTTTTCCAATATCAATTGCTCGTACATTGATAAACCGTTCATCCTCGACTATCTCTTTTAATATGTCGCAGGGTAATTGCATAATCTTGCACAGAGTGTCTTCATCTATATCTAATGAAATTATAGCTTCGACGATGTCTTTTATGCTGTCAAATCGTGATGTCAAAATCTCTTCTTCTTTTCTGAATTCTGCATCAAAATGCATTTGTTCAGATTTCATCTTATCTATTTCCGCAATTAAATCCGTGTTCTTTGCAAAAAGGGCATTATTGCTTTCTCTTAGTCCTTTTTCTTCCAGTAATTTATCGAGTATTGTCTTTGTTTCGTTAATCTTCTTTGAGATTTTTTTCTTCTTGATAATGTTATATGCAGCTTGTGCATTATATTCCCTCGACAACAAATCCAATTCCTTTTTTACTTCCACTATATCAAACCCCGTGTTTTCTAAACTAAGTTGTGACAATATTTTTTCATTATTGTGGATTTGTTTTTCATTCACTTTAACAGAATCTGTGCAATTTTCAATACCCTCTATAATTTTTTTGATCTTCAATTCTCTTTCACGCAAAGAATTAAGTTCATTAATATACGCATCTACGATCCCCATCTTCTCTTCAATTCTTCTCTTAATCCCTTGAGGTGATTTAGCTTCTGCTTCAGCGTATTTTTCCGTTGCTTCTTTAAGTCGTGCATATGCTCTTTCGTACCCCGCTTGATAAAGAGCATCTGCCATATAAATTGCCTTCTCATACTTCTCGCCATCTATAAGATCGTCTATGTCATCTGCCTGCCGACCAACAAATCCCGCCGTGCTGTGAGCAAGAACCCTCATCATCGGAACTGTAAAATAGTACAACTCTGTCACATCTTCAAACTTTCCTGTGTTATATGCTGACAAAAGCATGTTGACCACAGCAATTTTATCTCCAGGAAGCATATTATCATATTTGTCATAATATGCTATAATCTCGCTTTCAGAATATTGGGACATATTCCTGCTGCTAAAAAGCAAAACAAGTTCGTTCGCAAATCCTTCGACTCTTTTTTCATCGATATCCTTACTTGAAACAAATGCAGGCATTTCATTGACCACGGCATTGTATGTCATGTTTTCGTTTCTACTTTGAAACACTATTCTCCAACAAGGATTTCTCATAAATTTACACTCCCAACATTATTTTAGTAATGCATTCACCTACAGTTCACAACTTCATTATATCATAACAAATAAAAAAATCAATATAAAAACAGGAACGGAAAAACCGTTCCTGTTGAATTTTTATTAGTCAAGTATACGTCTTGCAGTAGAATATGTGTTAGCGTAATAACCGCTATTGATTGTAACAACCTCTACGCTGTAACCCGGCTTGGGTGAGTGAATCATCATACCGTCGCCTACATAGATACCTACGTGGCTGATATTATACCCGTTTGTTACAAAGAATACAAGGTCGCCCGGCAACAACTGATCTTTGCTGACGGGTGTTCCGTGAGCAGTCTGTGATGCGGCAGTTCTGTTAAGATTAATACCCATCTGTGAGTAGCAGTACTTTGTGAAACCTGAACAGTCAAAACCTGAAGGGGACATCCCACCGTATCTGTAAGGTGTACCGATATACTGACGGGCAATATCCAAAAGGCGCTGTGCCCTGGTTCTCTCAACGGCATATCTTGATGCCTCAGAGGGATCAATGAGTTTAACATAATCGCTTATAAGGTAGGCATCCACACCGTTATATTTAATCTTATACCAAGCACCCTCTACACCTACTATATCAACTATTGTGCCATATATGTACTGACCAACTACAGTACAGTCTGTATTGGGCTCCGAACGCACATTAAGAACATTCGCCATTGTAACGCCTGTATACTCTGCGGCAAAAACCGAACCGGATACTGACGAAACCATCATTATCATTACTACAAGCGCGGCAACCAGTTTAACGGTCTTGCGCTTTATACAGTGTATCATTGGTATATTCTCCTGACTTACTATTATACGAAAACTATATTTGTATTATACATCAAAAGAACAAAAATGTCAAACTTTTTTAACAATTGATTAACAAATCGCGCGTTTTTTATTTCTTTTGCACATAAAAACAAGGGTTTTATTGTACTATATGCACAATAAAACCCTGTAGAATCTTGTAATTGTTAAAAATTATGGATTTTCCTTAACAATCTCAACGATATCGCTTGTGAGATTGGCTTTTTTATTATAAACACGTATAACCATGAGCCACACCACAAGCATCACGCCACAGATGATTGGCGCCACAAAAGACGGTGCACCGAGAATTGAACAGATGCCGAGCACCGCAAGTATGAGAAGTACGGGAAGCATATACACAACCATTGCTGCTACGTAAATCTTGCAGGACGGCAGATAGAGTTTTACTCTGTCTCCTGTTTCGGCTCCTGCTTTATTCCGTGCTTTAACGTCAAAAACCGGTTTCTGGCACAGTCCGCAGGATGCACATTCTCCAGAACAGGCAGATTTCTTTTCTACCCGAACGGTCGCATAAGTACCATCTGTACTTAAAACCACTCCTTCTCCTGTCATAACTGCACCTCCTTATGTTATTTTATATATCTTTCCCGAAGACACGATACAACTTCATCTGTAAAATGTCCGTCGATTACCAACGAAATCTCATTGACTGACGAGCATATCATCTTAACCGCGGTCCCAAGGGACGAAACGGTTTCCATAACATCTGACACAAGTTTCTCATCTTCGCTGACTGCCGTGCCTGTAAGTGTTATGGCAGTATTATCGCTGCTGATATGGCATATCATACCGGGGATTTCTCTCCTAAGCCCCCCAACAGCGGAAACTGTAACACCCAGTTCTTCTGAAGATACAGCAAATGTGAGATTCATCAGATTCTTAACCTGTGGCGTGAACGTTATCATATCCACACCTACATCACGATTTGCAATAGCCCTGAATATCTGCGCAAGTTTTCGCACATCATCATCAAGACCGCATACCGTTACGAGTGCCACGCCCTCAATCAGTTCTATATGAGTGATTGCGCTTTTTATCATCAAAACATCCCTCATTTCTCTACTATATTATATGCAGAGGAAGAGTGTTTTGTAACATAAGCAGATGCGTTAGTACCTGCTTAAATTTGTGAATTAACCAGATCTTCCATATTGTACATACCGGGTTGTTTGCCTACAAGATATTTTGCGGCTTTGATAGCGCCAACCGCAAAAACTTCCTTGCCCGTTGCGGTGTGTTTAACTTCAATTATCTCATCGTTACCCGCAAAGATAACGTCGTGTTCGCCAACAATAGTTCCACCACGGATACTGTGGATACCGATCTCACTCTGTTCTCTCTTCTTACGTACATAGTGGCGGTCATAAACATAATCCACATGACCTTTAAGAGATGAAGAAATCTCATCTGCAATCATAAGTGCAGTACCACTTGGAGCATCAATCTTCTGATTATGGTGCTTTTCGATAATCTCTATATCAAAGTTGCCCTCAAGCACTGATGCAGCTTTCTTGACAAGAGCAATGAGAAGATTTACACCAACGGACATATTGGCAGAGGAGAAAACAGGAATCTTCTTAGAAAGTTCGGCAACCTTTTCTCTCTGTGCTGTGCTGAGTCCTGTGGTAGCAAGTACCAAAGGAATGCGTCGGTCTCCGCAGAATGCCACAAGTGCATCAAGACAAGCAGGGTTTGAAAAGTCGATGATTACATCGACCTTTTCCTTAACATTGCTGAGGTTATCATATACAGGGTATGTGTCGGATGCTGTATTGATATCATAACCGCATACAACACGCGCAGCACCGTCATTTTCTAAAAGATTGGTAATTACACGGCCCATTTTGCCGTTGCAACCGCTTAAAAGAATATTTATCATCAGTATCACATCCTATAAAAATAAGGGGCTTATATAAAAAGCCCCTTGTAGAAATCGTCCCTTATTATTGAAAGGGGTATAGATTAAAGTTTGAAACCGTAGCCGATAAGTGCATTTTTAAGAATCTCAACATTCTTATCTTCCATTTCACAGAGGGGCATACGGAGTTCACCTGCAGGGAAGCCAAGCAAGTTCATGGCTGTCTTTACAGGGATTGGGTTTACTTCGCAGAAGAGTGCGCTGATAAGAGGCAACATCTTAAGCTGAATATCAAGTGCCTTTTCTCTCTCGCCATTGAGGTAAAGATGTACCATATCGTGAGTGTCCTTTGGAGCAATATTGGCAATAACGGAGATTACACCCTTACCACCTGCTGCAAGAATCGGAACTGTGATATCATCGTTACCAGAGTAAATATCCATAGCATTGCCGCAGAGTGCTTTTATCTCAAGTGCACGGGCAATATCGCCTGTTGCTTCCTTGATAGCAACGATATTATCAATCTCCGAAAGAATTTTTGCCGTCTGGGGTTTGATATCTGTTCCTGTACGGCTTGGTACATTATAAAGGATACAGGGCACATCAATGGAATCAGCAATTAAACTGTAATGCTTGATAAGGCCTTTCTGTGTGGCTTTATTATAATAAGGTGTAACGAGCAGAACTGCATCAGAGCCGAGACGAACCGCCTCTTTTGTAAGTTCGATACCGTGCGCTGTATCGTTACTTCCTGTACCTGCAATAACAGGGATAGCACCGTTTACTTTCTTAACAGCATACTCAACTACCGCAAGATGCTCTTTATCAGGCATTGTGGCAGATTCGCCTGTTGTACCGCAAATTATAATGGCATCGGTTTCGTTATCAAGATGATACTGCAAAAGCTGATCAAGTGCTTCATAATCAACCGCGCCGTTTTTGAAAGGAGTAATCAAGGCAACTCCCGAACCTGTGAATACGGTCTTTTTCACTGTAATACCCACCTTTTTATAAAATCGAAATGATAATTATTCGTAATTATTTACCTTCGTTCATTTCAATAAGTTTCTGTGCAATCTGTACTGCGTTTGTAGCCGCACCTTTTCTGATGTTGTCTGCTACAACCCAAAGGTTTACGCCGCTTTCAATGCTCTCATCGCGACGGATTCTTCCAACGAAAACTTCGTTCTTGCCCTTTGCAGTAACTGCCATGGGGTATACAGCATTTGCTGTATCGTCCTGAACAACGAGACCTTCCATATCTGCAAGTACCTGTTTGAGTTCATCGAGATCAAAATCGTTGTAAAACTCAACGTTGATGGATTCACTATGGCAATCAAACACGGGAACACGAACTGTTGTAGCAGTAATCTTCATCTCATCATCATGGAGAATCTTACGTGTTTCGTTAACCATCTTCATCTCTTCCTTGGTATAACCATTATCAAGGAAAACGTCTATCTGAGGCAGACAGTTATTTGCAATGGGGTGATTGAACTTCTTGGGTGCTTCGCCCTTAAGACCGTTCTCAAGGTCCATATAGCCGCCCATACCTGCGCCTGATACTGCCTGATATGTAGAATATACAACTCTCTTGATTTTATACTTATCGTGAAGTGCTTTGAGGGGAACCATTGCCTGAATTGTAGAGCAGTTGGGGTTAGCAATGATACCCTTATTCCATGCGATATCCTCGGGGTTTACTTCCGGAACAACCAACGGAACTTCGGGGTCCATTCTCCACGCACTTGAGTTATCAATAACCGTTACGCCCTTTGATGCTGCGATAGGAGCGAATTTCTCACTTGTAGAACCGCCGGCAGAGAAAAGAGCAATATCAATATCTTTATCGAATGAGTTCTCTGTAAGCTCCTCGATAACATATTCTTTACCCATAAATGTTACCTTTGAGCCGGCACTTCTTGCAGAAGCCATAAGGTAATAATTTTCTACGGGGAGATTAACTTCTTCCAAAACTTTAAGGAATGTTCTTCCTACCATACCGGTTGCACCTACAACCGCGATGTTATACTTTTTCACAATACATCATCCTTTCATACTTTCCTATCGTATATCATATCACTTAACATTAAATAAGTCAATACGTCTCATATTAAAATTGGGTTAAAAATACAGTAAATCCGTTGACATGTTGAAAATATTTGTTTAATGTGTTAATATGAGGTTGGTTATGCACATATACAGGCATTATTTTCGGAGGTTGCACCATGGAATTCAGAATATTATCACTTAACGGAAACTGGGATATGGATTATGTGGAAGAAGCGTATATTTCAGATGAATTGCCCTTATTTGAAGGATATGAAATCAAAGATGCGGTTCCCGGTTACTGGGAGGATATGGAGGACAAGTTCAGCATTGCACCTTTTGCTTCCCGTTTCGTTATCAACCCCGAATACACACCACTCTCATACCCTATTTCCACAACAGCCCCCGACACAAGATTACCCAATGTGATTGGTAACTTCTTTTACAAAAGAACTTTCGACACAGATTTTGCAAAAGACACCGTTCTACATTTCGGTGGTGTACAAAACACTGTTTCCGTATGGATAAACGGAGTATTCCTAGGAAGACACGAGGGTTACAGTTCGCCTTTTGATATGAAGATACCCGACGGATTGTTAAAACAAAAAGACAACACTATCGTAATGTCCGTATCAAACTTCCAGTTAAAGGGTTACGACGGACAGTTCGTATCCGGTCTTGCAGCACGTGCACTTACAGAAGGCACAGGCGGCATAACAGGAAATATAGAATTAAGAGAGTACACCTCCCCAATAAGAGATGTTGCAGTATTTATCGGGGAAGATTGCAAATCTGCAACTGTAAAAATCGAATCAACAGAAGATTGCCCGATAAGCTGGCAGATTATCGATGGAGATGATATTATCTTATCAGGTATATCCAACGGAGATTTCGAATTTTCTACAGAAAAAATGGAATTATGGAGTCCCGAATCGCCAAAGCTGTATACTCTCAGAATCAACTGTAATGGTAGCACAATTGATAGAAGATTCGGTGTACGCCGTTTAACCGTTGACGGAGTTAAATTAAAACTCAACGGCAGACCTTATTATCTCCGTGGAGTGTGCGAGCATTATTCATACCCTTACACAATCCACAGCGATCACGACAAGGATTTTTATACAAAGATGGTTTCATCATTCAAAGAACTTGGCTTCAACTTTGCCCGTTTCCACACCTGCGTTCCCGAAGAAGAGCTTATGCAGGTTGCAGATGAAATGGGATTACTGTTTCAGATAGAATGTCCCGGAAACACACCATTTGAGCAATGGCCCGACATAGTGAGATTTTGCAGGCAGCATCCGTCGGTAGTTATCTACTGTTGCGGAAATGAGCTTATGCTCGATGCTCCTTTTATAGAATATTTAAGTGCTTTCGCAGATGAAGTTCACGAAAACACAGATGCTCTCTTCTCTCCGATGAGTGCACTCCGTGGCATTGAATACGGCAGAGAAGAATCTCAGCTTCATCCCGGTATGGTTGAAAAGCCTTTCAGGCACAATCCCGGAAGACTGGATCTTATCGAAAAATATTCCGATTTATACTCAAGCTACGCCAACGGATATTTAAGCTATGAATCACTCGATGCAGATCCCGAAATGCTCGACAGCTGGAGCGAGGTTTACAAAAAGCCACGACTCAGCCACGAGATATGCATTGACGGCACTTACGCAGATCTTTCGCTTATAGAGAGATATCGTGGTACACGGTTTGAAAAAACTGATATGCTCACATCAATTGAACGCCATCTCAAAGAAAGCGGTGTTCTGCACAAGGCACAGTTGTATTTTGAAAATTCCAGCCAATGGCAGAGACGCGTCCGCAAATACTGCTTTGAAGCTACAAGAATGTGCGATACAATAGTGGGTTACGATTTCCTCGGACCTATTGACACACACTGGCATACTTTCGGCTATGATGTTGAAATGATGAACGAGTTTTACGAGCTCAAGCCCGGAGAAACAGCAGAGAATGTATGGCGATACAACGGGGAAACGGTTCTCCTTACAAACCTGGGCAAGAGAGCAAACTTTATCTGCGGGGAAAAACTTGAGTTTTCTGTATTCGCATCACACTATGGGGCGGAAAATCTTACAGGTGCAATTCTCAATGTAAAGCTCTTAACCGGCGATACAGTAATATCAGAATTTGATGTACCTGCAGAGGAAATAATCACAGGCAAGGTGGCGAAGATTGAGGATATCTGCATCACGCTCCCCCACACAGACAAAGCTGAGCAGATGACTCTGTGCACCACACTGAGTACAAATCGGAAGATTTGTGAAAATGTATGGGAACTTTATTTGTTCCCCGAAGCGAAGCTCTGCGAAAACGACAACTTAATTATCTCTGATGGTCTTACGGCAGATGAACTCAAAAAACATCTTGCCGACGGAAAGGATGTAGTTCTTTTCGGAACAGAACCTTTCAAAGCAATGGCTACCACATTCCGTATATCATTGGCAGGAAGAACTGCAGGCAACCTGGCAACAGTTATTAACCGCCACCCCATAACAGACACAATCCCCCACGAGGGATTCTGCGGATGGCAGTTTGCAAGTCTGATGGAGGGTGGAGCTGCCGTATGCTTTAAGGATGCAGGTATACCGTTCAACCCGATAATTGAGGTTGCGTCAACTCACAAGAATGTTATCCGTCAGGCGGCACTCTTTGAATTCAAAGTGCTGAACGGACGGCTTATAGTATGCAGTTTTGACTTAAAAGACGGTGATGCAGCAGCAAAATGGTTGAAATCACAGATAACATTCTATGCGGCAAGTGATAAATTCAACCCTGCAGATACTATCAGCGAATCACAGCTTGATGCCCTCATCAACAGCGATGTGGAAATAATTGAGGGAAACAAAAATTTTGCATTCAATGCAAACGACAAAGCCGCAACAAGATAAAAAGAAAAGAGGGATTAATTTGCGCAAACTGATAACGACGGTTATTGTACTGTTATTGATTTTAACATGCCACACAACAATATATGCGGAAAGTGAAGGGATTGACACTGTTAAGGTGGGACTTTTCTATGGCTCTACCGCCAAAAGCAGTGTTGAAATAACTTCTGCTGATGGATTCCTTATGGGTTACGAGGAAGACGGCGAATTTATCGAAGACGGTGTTCTCGAAGAAAGCGAAGTTACAGTATGCACCGGGGACGAAAATACAGTTGAAATCGGTTCATACATATATGATGCCGATGCGTTCCCCACGCTCTACCCCGTTGAGGGAACAATTAAAGTAGACGGTGTGGAATACCGCGGCGGTGTACAGTTCAAACGTATAGGCGGCGGAAATCTTACGGTTATCAATGTGGTTAATATGGAAGAGTACTTATACAGCGTTATAGGCAAGGAAATGAGCCCGAGCTGGAACATTGAGGCGCTCAAAGCACAGGCAGTCTGTGCAAGGGGCTTTGCCATCAGCAACAGAAATAAATTTGAAAAATACGGATTCAATCTCGACACCACAACCACAAGTCAGGTGTACAAAGGGGTTTCCGTTGAAACAGAAAGCACACGCAGAGCCGCAGAGGAAACTGCAGGTCAGGTGCTTATGCACGACGGTGAAATAATTCAGTCGATATACTGTGCATCCATGGGCGGCGCTTCTGCCAATGCAAAGGATGTATGGGGCGGAAGTTATCCATACCTTGTAAGCGTTACGGACCCATATGAAAACCCCGATGAGGCAACACGTTACAGTTGGAGTATAACACTTACTGCAGACGATATTGAAGATTGTCTTGCAGATTCAGGTGTAGACATCGGCGACATTCTGGACGTTGAGATTGTAGATCAGGATGCGGCAGGTTATGTGCTTGAACTTAAATTCACAGGTACAGACGGCACTCACACAGTTAAGAGAAGCAGTTGCCGCGGAGTATTCGGCGGTAAGATTCATTCACAGAGATACAACATTATCACAAACGACGAAGATGAGGAAATCAAAAATAACTTTATACGGCACATCCCCTCTGCTCAGGAATTTCCCTTCATCGCTACGGCAGAAGATATTGAAAAACCAAAAAAGATAAAATCAACATCTATTTCAAAGGTTACATTCAAACCCTATACACCGCCCAAAAAAGCAACCACAAGAAAACCCGTTGCTGACGGCGAATATATATTCGAGGGACACGGTTGGGGACACGGTGTAGGTATGAGTCAATGGGGTGCAAAAGCCATGGCTGATCAGGGATTTACATACGAAGATATCCTCACATTCTACTACACAGATACATACCTTGAAACAGTATACTCCCCCGAAGAAATCGTGGAAGATATCACAGACATAGAAGAGTAAGAAACGGAGAGAAAATATTGAAGACATCGGATTTTTACTATGATTTACCGCCTGAACTTATAGCACAGACACCTCTTGCGGACAGAAGTTCATCACGGCTTTTAGTTCTCGGAAAAGAAACGGGAACCATAGAGCATAAGCATTTTTACGATATAGTTGATATGCTTGGCGAAGGCGATTGCCTTGTGCTTAATGACACCCGTGTACTCCCTGCCAGACTTTACGGAGAAAAAGAAGGTACAGGCGGAAAGATAGAATTCCTCCTATTAAACCGTATTGACAAGGACAGGTGGGAGGTTATACTCAAACCCGGAAAGAAAGCAAAACCCGGTGCGAAGTTCGTATTCGGCGGAGGCCTCTTAAAAGCAGAGATAATAGAATCTGTCAATGACGGCAACAGAATAGTGGAATTTTCCTACGACGGAGTTTTTGAAAACATTCTCGACGAACTCGGAGAGATGCCTCTCCCACCATACATCACAGAGAAACTCAAAGACAGAGAAAGATACCAAACTGTTTATTCAAAACATGAGGGTTCTGCTGCAGCGCCTACAGCGGGATTGCATTTCACAGAAGAACTCCTTAAAAAAATTGCCGACAAAGGCGTGAAGATTGCATACGTTACTCTCCACGTAGGGCTCGGAACATTCCGCCCCGTAAAGGTTGACGATGTGGAAAACCACAAGATGCATTCGGAATTTTATATAATAACAGAAGAAACTGCAAACATTATAAACGAAACAAAGAAAAATGGTGGCAGAGTGATTTCTGTGGGCACAACATCAACAAGAGTTGTTGAAACTGTTGCTGACGAAAATGGACACCTTACCGCTCAGACCGGCTGGACAGATATATTCATCTACCCCCCATACAAATTCAAAGCAATAGATGCACTTATCACAAATTTCCATCTGCCCGAATCAACACTCCTTATGCTTGTAAGTTCCCTTGCGGGATATGACAACATAAAGAATGCCTACGAAGAAGCAGTTAAAGAACGATACCGTTTCTTCAGTTTCGGAGACGCAATGTTCATACGGTAACCGTATGAACCAACTAATAAGTAATAGTTAATAGTGAATAAGTTCGGTGGATTTTCGCATTTGGCGAAAATCTTCATTACCTCTTCACTTTTCACTATTACATATTCACTATACGGCATTATGCCGTACACACAGGAGATTTTATATGTTCAGATTATTAACCACAGACGGCAACGCAAGAAGAGGCGAATTTACTACTGTTCACGGAACAGTGCAGACACCTGTATTTATGAACGTAGGCACACTTGCCGCAATCAAAGGTGCAGTATCATCTGCCGACCTCAAAGACGTTGGTTGTCAGGTAGAACTTTCAAATACATACCATCTGCACGTACGCCCCGGAGACGACGTGGTGTACGATATGGGCGGACTTCATAAATTTATGAACTGGGACAGGCCTATCCTTACAGACAGCGGCGGTTTTCAGGTATTCTCCCTTGCACAGTTACGCAAGATAAAGGAAGAGGGCGTTTACTTCTCATCCCACATTGACGGACGGAAGATTTTTATGGGACCGGAAGAGAGTATGCAGATTCAGTCAAACCTTGCATCGACCATTGCAATGGCATTTGACGAATGTGTAGCACTCCCTGCAAAATACGAATATGCAAAATCGTCCCACGAGAGAACAATCCGTTGGCTTGAGCGTTGCAAAGCGGAAATGACACGGCTTAATTCTCTTGAGCGGACAATAAACAAACACCAGATGCTCTTCGGCATCAATCAGGGAGCAACATTTGATGACCTGCGTGTTGCCAATATGGATGCAATTGCAAAACTCGACCTTGACGGTTATGCCATCGGCGGTCTTGCAGTTGGCGAAACTCACGAGGAAATGTATCACGTTCTCGATGTGGTTGTCCCCCACGCCCCCGAAGACAAGCCAAGATATCTCATGGGTGTGGGCACACCTGCCAACATCCTCGAAGCAGTTGACCGAGGTGTTGATTTCTTTGACTGTGTAATCGCAAGTCGAAATGCCCGTCATGCAAATCTCTTTACAGAAAACGGGTATATGAATCTCTTGAATAAAAAATACGAGAGAGATCCTCTACCCATTGATCCCGAATGTACATGCCCTGCCTGTCGCAACTATTCAAGAGCATACATCCGCCACCTTTTCAAAGCAGGTGAGATGCTTGCAATGAGGTTATGCGTTCTGCACAATCTCCATTTCTACAATAAAATGATGGCAGATATAAGAAACGCAATCGAAGAAGGCAGATACAAACAGTTCAAGGAAGAAAAGATAGAAAAATACACACGAAGAATATGAAAAAAAGCGGTGATTTCTCACCGCTTTTTAGTTTGATTATTTTGTACCGAGTGTCGCCAGTATACTTAAAACTTCTTGTCTGTTATTTTCAGAATATCCCAATTCGCCATAACCTACAACAAACAGGTATGTATGTTTATTCTTTACAGTTGCAAACATCTGAGTATAACTGATCTCTCCATTCTCATCCACTTCTCTTGCCGTGAATGTCATATATGAAAGGTCTCCCGCTTTTTTCTCGGCGGTATGCACTATAATTGTAACATTATCGACCTTCTCCATTTCCTTCTCACTGTTTTTCATTTCAGTTCTGAGTGCAGAAAAATTGTCGGGTGAATTTAATTCCTGCGCAACTATAATGCCGTAATCCGCAACGTAAGTCTTCTGACTTCCGTCACCGCCTTCAAGGTAGTTGTTGGGAATCTCCACAGTCATTCCTCCTACCTTTGATTTTACCTTTCCTGTAGCTTCATTATCATCTCTGATAAGGATACCAATCTCGGAAGAATCAAGTTTATCAGCTTTGATACTGTTGATTATTCTTGTAACGTATTCTTCGTAGTTCTCCACGGGAAGTTTCAGAGATACAGATATGTTATATACATAATCGCCTACTTCAAAGAATACATCACGGCCATATTCTTCACCTTTTTCCTCGTATTTGAAGATCCAGTTGTATTCATACGCAGTAAATCCGTCGTATTCTCTCGAAACTACGCCTTCGCTGTAAGTGGCAATCTTTTCATTGATGACAGTTTTATTATGCAGATAATCCTTATTCGCCATGAATTCGGCGCCATTATCTCCATCCTTGGAATAGATTGTTAAATGTATTTCGCTGATATAATCATCCTTATCCAGTGAGACAAACTCGAATAAGTTTTCTATATCCTCGGAGCTCGACATGAAATAATTCTCGGGAACATCGAAAGAAATCTTCATCTTTTCGTTTTCATATCTTCTGAATCCGTCTTTTACATTTGATAAGTCGTAAACATCCTCTACATTAAATTTACAAGCAAATGTAGACATTATACGCATATATTCATCCTTGTTCTCATTAGTTACTTCGAACGAACCATAAAGACGATATACATATTTGTTTGTCTGTATCGCAATCATATTCACGACTTCGTTTTTATCCTTCGCCTGAATATGCATTGTTCTGGCATTTGGGTTAGTCGTGTTTTTATCCGCTTTAACCAATGTATATCCGCTGCCTGTAACCTGTGCTTTTGTATTATTGAAAAATTGCTCAAAATCAAATTCGTCGTCAAGCAAATCAATTACAATATTGAAGTAATTGTTATCATCTGCGCTGAAATATGTAACACCACCGTCAAAATCGCGGTCCTCCATAACCATATCTTTGGGGTTTTCCATAGACCAGTTATAGTAGCTGTCGCCTATGTTTTTATTGCTTACTGCACCCTCTACTGTAGTAGAATTTGCAGAAGCACCCTTGGTTACAGTTATCTGTTTGGTGTCATTGTCATAAGAAACCTCTGCCCCGAAGGTTTCGGACAAAAAGCGCAGGGGAACAAATGTAAATCCTGTATCTGTAAGTTCGGGTGCAGAAAGGAGTTTCTCTGCTTTGCCGTTTACTTCTGCAATGGGGTTATCTATCTGAAGAATAACTTTTACATCGGGATATGTAAGTGTAACTGTCTTTGTAGTGCCGTCCCAGTCAACGTCAGCACCGAATGCTTCTGTGATAACTCTTACGGGCACGAGAGTAACGCCCTCGCCGACAACATAGGGTTTTTCAACGGTAACGGGTGTTCCGTTTATTGTGAGTGTTTCATCGCCTACGCAGAAACTGATCTCAACATCTCCCGCTTCTGCCATAACTGTTGTTACACATATAATCATTACTACAGCAAATACTGTGATGACTTTCAAAATGTTTTTCATATTTGTCATTCTCCTTTTAGCATTCTACGTTTATTCTTATATTTGATCCATTACGGGTTATACCTATATCAAGGGTTTGACCGTTGTATGTATCCTTGATTGCCTCGTTCCAGTCAGCAATGCTACGAACCTCTATACCGTTCACATCGGTTATCACATCCCCGACTTTAAGCAACGGATTGGATGTAATCTTTACGGTAATTCCTTTTTTGGTGGGCAATCCGATTTTTGCTTCCCATGATTGCTCTAAAGTCACATTAAGTTGTGGACGCATAACTCGGCCGTACCTCTCGTACTGAGTTATCACATACTGGACAGTATCAACAGGAACGGCAAACGCCATATTGTCAATAGCCACACTTGCGTACTTTGATGAATTGATGCCTATCAGTTCGCCTTTTGTATTAAGCAGCGGCCCACCGGAATTTCCGGGGTTGACTGTTGCATCGGTCTGTATAAGTTTATAATATGAATCAGAAAGTGCCACATCGTTTCCGCAGACAATACCTTTTGTAACGGTATTTCTCATAGACATTGAAATAGGTGTTCCTATTGCAATTGCAGTTTTCCCTGAAAGGATTGTGTTTTTATCTGCCATTGCAATGGGTTTCAGCCCGATTTTATCAATTTTGACTATCGCAAGGTCTGCTTCCTTATCACTATAGAGAACAACACCTGGAAGCATTGTTCCGTCATTGAGAACTACTGTGAGATTTCTCAAATCTTCTACTACGTGAGCATTGGTTATGATATATCCGTTACTTGAATATATAACGCCGCTTCCGTGTACCGTTGGATTATTATATCCGCTTGTTCCGCCGGTGGAATTATAATTACCGATTATGCTCACAACACTGGAACTAACATCCGAAACGAGCTGAGCGATCATCTCATCCTCTGTGAAAGTTATAAAAATACTTCTCGACGTTCCGTCCCAAAGGACATCTGCACCCATTGATTCACTGACTGCACGGACAGGAACATATGTACGGTCGTTGGAAACTATAACATCATCATTAAGTCGCATACCGTTTACATATATACGGATATCACTTTGGGCATATGCCGTTGAACCCATCATCACAAACGCACACAACAAACATATAATCTTTTTTATATCGTTCACATCCTTAAATTCATTTTGTGGCTTCATTATACATCTAACCACAAGTAATTGTCAATATGCATAGATGCGCATACGAATTAAATAATATTCAATGTATGAATATTATATTCCTGATTTTTATGAATGTCAAGCATATTATATGCGATAATTGAATAAAGGGCGTGAAATTGTGAAAAACTTAAAACTAATTCGAGTAACTAAAGATTATACACAGTTACGAGTACAGATGGAAACAGGAATAAGTCAAAGTACTTTATCTAAATACGAAAGCGGCGAATTACTTCCCACCAGCGAAAACCTACTGATTTTATCTAAATTTTATGGAACAAGCGTTGACTTTCTACTAGATATAACAGATGTTCAAAATCCATATCCAAGAAAAAATGTGTAAAGATAAATAAATCCCGTCAATGGTGTTGACGGGATTTATTTTTATCTTTCATTTGCTATATCTACAATCTTTGATGCATCGTTTATTATAATATCTGCTCCTGCGGCTGCAAGTTCTGCTTCATCACGGAAGCCCCAGAGTACGCCTACGGAATAGAGTCCTGCATTCTTGCCTGTTGTAATATCCACCTTGGTGTCGCCTACAAACATTGCTTCGTCAGGGGACACGCCAAGTTCTTTCATAATCTCAAACACTCCGTCGGGGGCAGGTTTAAGGGGTACTCCGTCAATCCCGCCACGGACAATATCAAAAAGTCCGTCGCCAAAGATAGTTTTAACCACATCAACAGTTGCAAAATTCGGTTTATTGGAAAGAACGGCAATCTTGTATCCGTTCTCTTTCAGTTTATGGAGCATATCAACAACACCTGCATATGGTTCTGTAAGATACAGTGTATCTGCATCATAGGCGTCGCTGTACGCATTAAACACACTTTCAAATTCCGCCTCTGTCCAGTCCTCACGGGTGTTATTCATAGCACGTTCAATAAGAAGTTTCGCACCGTTGCCTACCATGAGTTTGTATTTTTCAATGGAAATCGGCTCAAAGTCGTATTTCGTAAGTGCGTTGTCGCAGTAATACTTAATAGTATCAATGGTATTTAAGAGTGTTCCGTCAAGGTCGAATATAACTGCTTTCATATTTATCTCTCCATTATTTATTGTAAACTATAACCCCAAGTCCGCTGCCCATAGGATTTCCTGCTTTTACGAAATCATAGAAATTTCTGTGCAGACGGGTTTTGATGTCTTCTTCTGTAATATCCTCTATATTTTCCTTATAGAAAAATCTCCACAGGTCATGAGTTCCCATTTCCTTTGTGCTGAAAACATCGAACATATCGTAAAATTTACGTATATTGGAATTTTCGGGGAAAAGGTCGTAATGTGGCGGATACAGCATCCACGAGGAACAGGCAACTATAAGTTCCCTGTCGCATCCGTAAAATTCATATGCTCTATTAAGGGAATCGGTTACGGATTCGGGTGTGATAGGTCCTGATGAGGGAATATGGCAATAGATAACCTCATCGCCTTTTTTGACCTTATCTTTATAGTCAAACTCGGATATGCGCATCTCATACTGCAATCTGCCGAGAGTAAAACGTTTCAACTGATAGAACCATCTGAACCAATCTGTAACAAATGTTCCCCATACACCGTGAAGTTTCTTACACTCTGTGAGTTTATATGTAAGGTCGCATATAGTATCATAATAAAGTTCTTCGCTATAGCCGTTTTGAGCATATTTATCTTTAAGTGGCTGTGCCGCAAGAATAAGCATGAGCATATCTGCGGTGTATACGCTGATGCCGTTGGCATCGGCTATTTCTTTTGTCAACGGTTTATAGTCATCCGTTTCGTCTGCTACGTATGTCTCAATAGCAGTATTGAAAGTATCTGCACCGATTTTCTCTATCAAGTCGCATAAATATTCTGTTGCCTCATGGGGGAAACCGATTCTTGAGCAGAAGTTTTTTATATCCATTGTATTTCTCCTTATTCGCAAAGTGAACAGATTGTATCTACAGTTGTCTTAACTGCATATTCAAGAGACGATTTGTAATCGTTATCGGAATTTTCGTCTCCGCTGTCAGACATACTGCGGAGTATCCCGAAAGGTACATTATTGATATAACATACGTGTCCGATTGATGCACTTTCCATATCCCCTGCAATTGCATTGAAATTATTGCGGAGTTTTGCCACAAGGTTGGAATCGTTTATAAATATATCCCCCGTTGCCACAACACCTTTTTTATAAGGAACGTTTTTCTCTGCCATTATGCGCTCCATACTGGAGTTCATTTCTTCATCGCAATCAAAATAAATCTTGTTGATTCCCGATATAAGTCCGATGGGATCCCCTACTGCAGATGTGTCCATATCATACTGAACGACTTTCTCGCCAAGGATAATATCTCCTGTGGAAAGTTCTTTTGAAAGGCCTCCGCAAACACCAATATTCATAATATAATCGGGAGCAAACTCCAATATCATCGCCTGTGTACATGCCGCAGAAAACACCTTTCCGATACCGCTACAGGCAAGAACGATTTCTGTGTTACCAAGTTTACCGCTTAAGAATTTCATACCTGCGATAGTTCTGCTTTCGAATACAGTCATTCTCTCTGCAATTGCCTGTATCTCTATATCCATAGCACCTATGATGCCAATCTTTTTATTCATATCAAACACCTCAATCCAAGTATATCATTTTATCGACTGTCCAGTCCTTTATTACTTCCGCCATAACCTGTGCTTCATTCTTTGCACCGTCAAGATCGTGCTCTAAATAATTGCCACATTCGATTTTAGAATTACCGGGGATTTCTCCCTCGAAATCCTTTATAAAGTCAAACGCTTCTTTAACAAGCACAAGTGCATCATCACGGCTTACCTTGTCTCTCAAAAGAAGATAAAAACCGGTTCTGCAACCCATCGGCCCGAAATATATCACATTATCAGAAAATCTGCTGTTTCTCGCATAAGTGGCAAATATATGCTCAATTGTGTGCATTGCAGGATTTGCAAGATAATCTCCTCCGTTTGGGATTTTGACACGGATGTCGTAGGTTACAACATCCCCGTCTATTCGTGAAACATACACGCCTGGTGTAAGTACATCGTGATTTATCTTAAAACTCTCTATCTTATTCATATTATCCTCCGCATTATTTCTTTTCTTCTCTTGTATATTCCTGACCTCTGTAAACAACGAATTTGCAGAACAGATATTCAAGTATCATATTTGATGCCATAGTAACAAACAGTATCAGGTATTCGTTAAAACCTGCCACCTCCGCCAGATGACCGAGATATGTAGATATAGGCGTAAACACCGCATAGAAACCTGCCACTTTTGCCATAGCAACGGGAATATTCGCCGCAGATTTGAAGGTGTATCGTCTGTTGAATGTGAAATTCCATACAACCGATAGAGTAAGTGCCACAAGATACCCAAGATAGTACGGCCAATGAAGTAACTCATTAAGCAGTGCAAACGAAACCGTCTGTATTATTCCTGCAGATGCAGAAAACAGCACAAATTTTATAACTTGTAAAAAAGTGTTTTTCTTCATGTTTATTCTCCTTTTATCGTCATTTTAATATATGTTATCAATCACGAATGTTCTTTTGTCTCAATGATCATCCAGCCCTGACCGGTTTTGTTTAACGTTGCCCTTACTAATACATCCCTCGATCCAAGTATCATCAGACCGTTATTGTCAAAAGCTTCATGATTATATACAAACCATATATAGCCATTATCTTTATCAAAATCTGCTGTAATCATTTTGAGATTATGGGTTTCTGTTGCGGCCTCTTCCGATATTATACAATATCGGCTTAATTTTCCGTAAATACTCTCTGCATCATCAGCATCTCCAATAAAAGAAAAGGCATCGCCAACTGTTTTCATAACTTCATTTGCTTGTTTTTTGTCTTGAAAGGACATTATATGTAACATTTCTTTATATTGACTTCCAAAATACTTTGCATTCGGAACAGAATACTTTCCATAAAAATATATCCCCCGTCCAAATATGCTGACAAGAAGTATAATCACTACAACAACGGATATATAAACAATCTTCTTTTTCACACACTTTGCTCCTTTCGACACTCTTCCTATATGTAAATACTATAAATCGACAAACTAATCTTTTAATTTTTATAGAATTGACTAAGTAAAAGCAAAATGAATTGTTCACAGCATCATAATGAAAAATTATATTTCCATAAAAGCTTTTGACAAATTGTCTCTGCTTTCATAAAATTCCATCATTTCTTTCGCTTTTTCACAATCTTTGTTCACAAGTTGTTTTTCACTCTCTAACTCTTCAAACCAATATTTACCTTCTCCAAATAATGGTGATAATGATGCATCTGTCGTAGTAGCAAAATAATAATTTATTCCTCTTGATTCACCTATTAAAGTAACACTGTCATAGGTTCCGTTATTGACTGCTTCTTCAGATAAAATAAAAAACATTGTTAAGCCGTATTCATACTCTTTGGAAAAGGTCTTCAGGAAAACAGAACCTCTGATACTTTCTCCATAAAAACGAACAACAGCACATTCAGGGAACTCATCATCAACAAAGTAACTGCCTATCCAATTTTCAGGAAATTCAAATTTATATCCACACTCTTCGTTTATGTAAATATTTGTTGCAGGTAACTCTTGCCCTGAAAATTCTTCTTTCAATTCCATAACGCGTTTTTCTAAAATGTCATCTTGTGTCTCTTCGATACTCACATCATCATTTTTTGATACTGCTTCTTCAATAGCAACATCATTATTTATATGATTATCGTTCTTTATGCTGCATCCTGATAAAAATAAAACAATCAAACAGTACATAAGTATTAATATATTCTTATGCATGATTTCATCTCCTTTTATGGATTTAATGTTTTTATCAACCTCAACACCTGAACGGCAGTATCTTTCAGATTCTTGTGAGCATTGGATACATTCATTGCCTCATCGAGTGTACACGGTTTTCTCACAATCGGGAAGAATGCATCAATGCCCTGTTCGTTGCAGACAACGGCTTCCTCCGTTACACATCCCGAAAATGCAATAACGGGTTTATTATATTTCTTGGCAAGCTTAGCCACACCGACGGGCGCTTTACCCATAGTAGACTGTCCGTCGAGACGGCCCTCGCCTGTAATTACAAGGTCAGCATCCTGTATATGCTTCTCAAGGTTTGTTTCTCTCATAACAAGTTCTATTCCCGACATAAGAGTTGCATCAAGATAAGACAAAAGTGCAAATCCCATTCCGCCTGCCGCCCCTGTGCCTTCTCTGTCCGCATCGGATGCAGGAATAACGGATTTAGTAAGTCGGGCATAATTTTCAAGCCACAAGTCCATAGCTTTTATCATTTCGGGTGTTGCACCTTTCTGCGGTCCGTAAACTGCACTGCAACCATTTTCTCCGCAGAGAACATTTTTCACATCACAGGCAACACAGAATGAACATTCGTCTAATTCGCCAATAGCGTTGTCTGTTTTTATTGTTACGATATTTTCAAGTCCTTTTGCACCGAATTCAACCTGTTCTCCCTTTGCATCAAGGAACTCAAACCCAAGTGCCTGAAGCATTCCCACGCCTCCGTCATTGGTAGCGCTTCCGCCTATGCCAATAACAAACCGTCGGCAACCTTTTGATATTGCATCCGCAATCATCTCCCCCACACCATAGGTGGTTGTGTTCAAGGGGTTACGATGATTTTCTGTTATAAGAGTAATTCCTGCGGCAGCAGACATTTCGATAATTGCTGTCTTTGTTTCTTTTATATATCCGTAAGTTGCCCGAATCTTCTCTCCAAGGGGATTGCAGACCGTTGTTTCGATCAGCTCTCCGCCACCTGCAGAAATAATGGCTTCAACCGTTCCCTCGCCCCCGTCTGCAATGGGCGATATAACAGTTTGGGCATCTTCATATACCTCTTTAACGGCTTCAGCTATTGCACTGCCTGCCTGAAATGTAGAAAGACTTCCTTTGAATGAATCTATTGCAACTACGATTTTTTTCATATATCGCCCCTCTTTTCGTCGTTATTGGACATACTTTATAAGAAGACTGTATAATCTGGATGCCAATGTTATTAGAGGCACGTTCGTGTTAAGTTAGGAATAAAAAATCATTCTTAAATTACACTAATCCCATACACCACTCAACACAAATGGCAACAATGACTACAAGTGCTGATATTATAAATCCGTGAATCATTGGATTTATTCCGGAC
>JAFVUE010000009.1 GCA_017502845.1 Clostridia bacterium
GCTGATATGGGTGGTAATATATCAACTTACACCTACGATGCTGACGGCATACGAAATGCTATAACATCAAACGGAGTAACCACTAATCTTATCAATCTGTCAGGTAGTGTAATAGGGGAGATTACCCCCAACGGAACTACCATGTATTATCGTGCAGGGGATAGAATACTTTACTCTGATGATGGCACAAACAACACAGTATACACCTATAACGGACACGGCGATGTTATAAAGGCAGGAACATTTGCTTACACCTATGATGCATTCGGTAATCCTCTCACAGAATCAATCGACGGTCAGCCATTTATGTACTGCGGGGAGTACTACGACCAGGAAACAGGCATGATTTACCTGCGAAATCGCTACTATGATCCGAGTATTGGTAGGTTTATTTCCGAAGATCCCATCCGAGACGGCTTGAACTGGTATGTGTATTGTGCAGGGAATCCTGTTATGTTTAGTGATCCTACAGGAACCACGAAAGGTCAAATTCCTGACGAAACAGGATATGGAGGCATATACAATCCTTACGATTATGTTAATGACAAGTATGGTAACGGTTGGGAAGAAACTGATACAGAAACATTATCACCTGACACTCAAAAATTTTTAATGAATGACTTAGAACGAAATGTGAATAATTGTACATTAGTTTCAATAACGAGGATTTTTGCCTATCATAGAGATAACAATGGAAAAACCAATATTCCTGATAATGAAACTTTATACAATGACATAAAAGAAATAGCAGAGAGCCATGGATATAATGGTGAAGATGGGACATTTCCAACCAAAATTGATAATATAATAGATGATGCGCTCAAAAAATATGGTTATGAAGGCGAAGGGAAAAACATTTATTTGTGGGACTTTAATACTGTAAAACAGGAAATTGATGCTGGAAGACCATTGCTGTTCAATATTCCTTTTGGATATTATGAAAATCATACAGTAACTGTTGTTGGATACAAGGAATACTCAAGAGATGGCTTTTTGTTTTCTCGAACAAGAAAATTCATTGAAGTATACGATGGCTGGACAAATTCCAAGAGATTCATAGACTATAAACTGATCAATTTTGGAAGTTTTTCAACTGCTAATTTTGATTAAGGAGGGGCTAAAAATGAAAACATTATTTTCCTTTGAAAGGAAAACCACTATTGTAATATCAATAGTAATTTTGTGTCTGATTTTATCAATAATAGTTTTTTCTTTTGGTGCTGCAGAAGTCAAAAAAATTTCGAAAAGAAAAACTGGTCATAGATATATCATAGACAATACTGCATATTATATACCGTTGCCGGCAAAAACTTTTTTGAAATACAGAACGTCAGATGAATCAGCAGTATATACGACAAAAACTGATTTAAACGATATAATATCTTTATATGAACACATTTCTGAAAATGGAACATTTAATAAAATTGACACCAGCGATAACAGCACACTAGCGTTTAAGTATAATGGTTATGACTTTTTAGTTTGTATAAGTGAAAACAAAAACCAAATAGAATTTTCAATAACAATAAACTAGGGACGGACAAAAGGGACAACGGAAGACAAAAGGGGACGCAACGGAAGACAAAAGGGGACGTACATTTTTCGTCAACTTTTCAGCCACAATCATGACAAGAATCGATAAACTAATTAAAAAACGTAGCTGTGACTACAAAATAAACCTCCTTAATTCAAATTTTTATCGTATCGTAAGTTGAAAAAGAGCAAAATAAAGAAAACCTTAACAATATAACAGCTTTCTTCAAATCTATATTATACAACAGATTAACTCTTCAATATGTATAATATTTTTTGAATTGAAGCATCATATTATTTACTATGGTATGAATATGGAAAATACTCGTACGGTTTATAATAGTATGTTATGGTTAAGGAGGTAAACAGTATTGAAAGGAGTTTTAAGAATGGCAGTTAAATTTTTATCTATGAAAGAGAAACATAATTCTGTTTTAGGGAATAAAAGATATGGAGAAAATCCATTTGACAGAAAGCCACGAGGAAACAGTATATTGGGTTGTAGAAAATACTTTGTTGATAAAAAATTTCACGGGGGAGAACATACAGATGGAACTAATAAAAAAAGCACTAAAATGGATTAATGGTTTCAATAAAAAACAATGGTTATTTGTTTCTATATTCACAACAACATCAGGCGTTTGGTTTTCTTTAGTCTTAAACTTTTGGGGAAATTCATTAAATCTTACGAGAATCAATAGTGATGGCAGTAGAGAGTTTACTTTGTTAGGTGCAGCTTTAACTTTGGCAACAATTATTTGGTCTATGCTGTCATATGCATCACAGAGATATTGTGAATATCATGCCAGTAATCTAAAGATAGATGAGGAAACCGTTAATCAAACAGAAACCATGTATGAAACTGTTGGAAGTGGAGTGGCAAATGTTTTTGAAGATGTTGTTTCAAATAAAATATCATACATTGATAATTTGGAAAATGGTGTTGAAAAAATCCCAAAACAAATATTCACCAAACCCTGTAACGAATTAAAAAGAATCACAGAGGAAATTTGTAAGAATTTGTCAAAACTATTATCTTACAAGGAATATAATATAAAAGAAAGAGATATTTCAGTAAATCTATTCTATAAATTCCAATATCAATGCGATCAGTGGCACCGCATAGATAGTAGTAGAAATGAAACGGGAATGACTATAAATGAACTTTTTAGTGATGGAACAACTATTCATGAATGTTTGAATTCACCAACAAAGTTTGTATATTACCATAGTAAAGAAGATGCCAAAAATGCAAATCATTATATACCTGTCCATTTAGATGAATATGATAACAAGAAAAAATTAAAGGGATCGATCGTGTGCTATGAAGTAGTAGTGTATAAAGGCGATCTTGAGTATATTGATTGTATGATTTCGATATCTACATATAGAAAGAAGTTTTCTAACAAGGAAGATGGGGATATTATTGCATACAATATAAAAAACAATATTTTGTCAGAGTATATTCCTTTAATAAAAAGCGCTCTGTGTGACTTGTATGTATATAGAATGAGAAAATGAGGAGACAAAGACGTAAGTGACAAAATGAGACAAAAGGGGACGTACATTTTTAGCAAAAGAGCAAAAGGGGACGTACATTTTTTGTCAACTTTTTTAGGTAAATGATAATTAAACCGTCCTCTTTTCATGCTTCGTTACTGCGGAGAGTACTACGACCAGGAAACATGACAAAAGGGGACGTACATTTTTTGTCAACTTTTTGCGGATTCACAGCAAAAATCAATATATTAGTTAAAAACGTGCTTTAGGTTTTCCCTAAAGCACGTTTGATTTTTTTATGATTGTAATCAGCATTTGTGTATTACACCTCTTGAAATCCCAGTTACTCTTTCCAATTGCCTTATTGAAAATTCATTTTTTAAGGTGCTTAATATTGCATTGCGTTTTTCTCTTTCCAGTGTGCATATTGATTTTGGCTCTATATTATAGACTTTTAATATTTTTCTTCTTATCTCATCGTCAGTTATTTTAACTTTATCATCAACTATAAATACAGATGTTTCCTCGTTTTGATGAAACTCCTCAAAATCTTTTTTGTTTATTAAGTCAAAAACAAATTCTTTATCTACAAGCCCTTGCTTCCCGGATATGTACTCAGGATAACTTGACCATTGATATCCATCAATATTAACAACGATTCCTGCTTTCACTGGATTCTGGTGTATATACCGCACAACTGACAAAAAATACTCATCAACATCTATAGGTTTGCTTTTATAACGATTTGCTATTAATGCCCCGCTCCTGCCGTATTTTGTGTTATACCATCTTGCATATCTTGTTAACACACGTTTCATTATTAGAGATATATCTCCACTAATATTCTCTTTTAATAATATGTGAACATGGTTGCTCATAAAGCAGTACACATATATTTGATATTTCATTTCTTTTTTCAATTCAATTAATATATTTTTTAACTTTTCATAATCGGATGTATCTTCAAATATACGTTGCTTGTTTACGCCTCTAAAAACAATGTGATACAACCCAGTTTTACTGATTTCACGAGCTGCTCGAGCCATATAAATCACCTCACACTAGATTGTATCACAAATTCATTAATTATTCAATTAAAAGTTGACAAAAAATGTACGTCCCCTTTTGTCAGTCCTTTTGTCAGTCCTTTTGTCAAGAACCGTATTTTGTGTTCGTCAACACATCAGAACCGTATTTTGTGTTTTTATTTGTGCTTTTGTGACTTTATTTGACATTATATTAAAGCGCCATCTTCTCTTAATTTGTTCTGCAATGTTTTAATATCTATATCGTGAGTAGTGGTATTGGCTTTCTGCGCCACTGCAATAGCAGTACCTGCGGCTTCACCCACACAAGCGCAAATAGGCATTACCCTTACTGCAGAATGAGCAACATGTGTCGCAGAGAGACAACGACCTGCTACAAGCATGTTGTCATATTCTTTGGGGAGTAAGCAACGGTATGGGATGCGATAAAATTCACCGGGATTCAGGTGAAACTGTATAGTTCCCGTTCCCGACGGATTGTGAATGTCGATTCCGTAGTTGCCGAGAGCAACTGTGTCTTCAAAATCAAGAAATTCCGTTACATCCTTTTCTGTAAGAATGTAAACACCTTTTAACTTTCTGCTTTCTCTTACGCCGATATGACTTGCGATTGAAACAACAGTACTGTTTTTGAATGCATCGGAATTTTCTTTAAGGAAATCCGCCATTTCATAAACTTGCTTTCTCGCAGTAATTTCGGCTTTGCTTAATTCAAACGGGTCAACGGGATTGTGCTTTACGATTCTTGTTGTGTTAAAATGTACGATTCCTGCACCAAATCCCAAGAAGAACAAAATGTTTTCTCTTGGGTTTATTATTTTGTTCTCTTTCTGTAGATTTTCGTATTTTTCCTGCAAAACATCTTTCTCTTTTAAGAATAAATCAATATCAACATTGCTCATTCTGAAACAAGTTGTCATGGGTTGAGAAAGACCATCGCTTTCTCTGCCGAGTTGATAATCACAACCCGTCATATAGATAAGTTCGCCATCGCCCGATGCATCAATAAAGTAATCTGCTTCAACACTGATAACACCTGATTTTGTTGCGATTTTGACACTCTTGATTTTTCTGTCTTCTGTTATTGCTTCAAAAACAGTTGAATGGAATAAAACATCCACACCCGATTCCATAAGCATATCATCAAAAACTAATTTGTATGCTTCCCAGGATGTGTCGTTGTATTTTTCTTTTCTATCCACCATTTCGTGAAAGATTTTGTCTGCGATAACTCTTTTGTTTTTGCTATACATTGATGCACCCGAGTAAGGATACACCAAACTGTTTGACATTGCACCGCCGAGAGAACCGAATTTTTCCACTACAAGAACAGAAAGACCTTCTCTTGCCGAACTTACTGCAGCGGCTATACCTGATATACCGCCGCCAACAACTACTAAATCATATTTTTTCATAATGTTCACCTTTCAAATGTGTTTTTACCTGTTCAGATAATCGTGTAATGTGAGATATGCACCTGCTGTCCAACCAATCATAGCAGGCATTGTGCAACCGTTGTTTCCGTCAATAACCTCGGTGCTTCCGTTTACAACATTGTACTTTTCCCATAAGTGTCCTGTCTTTTCAAATACACTTTCTGCAAGGGTTACATATTTCTTTGCAATTCTCTTTGCATCTTCTGTGTAACCATATCTGTCAAGTCCCATTACGGCTATGTAATGAAGAGGTGCCCACCCGTTGGGGTAGTGCCATTGATATCTTCCGTCAATGTCGTATCTTTCACAGGCAGAAAGTCCGTATTCAAATTCGATTCTGTCAAGAGCGTTAACCATTGCCTTTGCCTGTTCTTCGGTCGCAACTCCTGCAAATAATGTGTATAGGGATGCACATGAATAAATGCTGTTAAGTTTCTCTGTTTTGAAATTGTAATCTAAGAACAAACCATCTTTCACAAGATACTTATTCATAAGTTCACGGCGTTTTTCTGCCCGTTCAAGCCAAACTTTTGATTCGCCTTTTTTAAGTTCTTCGGAGAAATAAGCCATATTCTCCTCAAACATAAAGAGAAGTGAATTGAGTTCGGGGGATACATAATTGAAACTCTCAAATCCCATTCTCGGATTCATATCCCAACCGCTTTCGCACAATGCGATACAGTGGCTTGATATAGTTTCAGCATCGAGTTCTTCGGGAACCGCCTGAACTCTGTCTCTGAAAAGATCGGCATATTCTTTCACATCGACATTACCGCTGAAACGGTTAAGTCCTGTTTCAGTGATTCTTTCTGTCATCCAGAAATTGCATTCTTTTTCAAGGGTTTTGTATGCACCGATAAGCCATTCCTTATCTTTGAAATGGTCATATACATCCCTTACCATAAGCGAGAGGACGGGTGGTTGTGAACGACCGAAAAGACATTCTCTTGTTCCGTTTGGCATATGTCCGTATCTTTCAACCATATAGAGAATGTTGTCTGTGTTGTTTTTGATAAGTTCCCAACGGTCAAGCAGTTCAATACCCTTGCAGGTAAAATATGTATCCCAATAATACATTTCCTGAAAGAAATTGGTTTCTGCAACAGACGGAACTGTGTAAGGATAGGGGAGACCTATAAGTCCATCGTCGCCATCCTTTTTGTTTACTCTGATTGTTTTGTCAAGATTGATTTTAATGTATTCGGATATTTTGCTCATGATGCGCCTCCCTGATTTTGTTATTAATAATTACATACAGTAATAATTGATTTGAAATCATTTGTTTCAAAAATAGGGAAGTTCTGACCGTTTATATATATCCTCTCGGCTTCTAACTCTTCGATTTTATCGATATTACCCTTAAGATAATCACTTACACGGCATATTGCAGATTTAACTCTTTCCGTTGCTATTGAAATATAAATATCGCAGCCTTCCCAACCAAGTGGCTTGCAGTATGAGTACCATATTTTTCGGGAAATCTCATGGTACTCACCATATAATTTGTAAAGCTTTTTAAGTCGTTTTAAGATCTTGGATAATTCTTCTGTATTATTGTTTTTATATGCTTCTGTAAGTTCGATTCCAATGGTTGATTTGATATATAAAATATTTACCAGAATTTTAGTTTGGGTAATCATATCGTTGAATTTGCCCATATCACCAACGGAATTTAATTTTTTCAGGCATTTTCTGTAGTGTGATTTGAAGTTATAACCTGAAAGCGCTTTATCATAAAGGCCCAGTAATATATCATTGAAGAAATGCTGTGCAGACGGGTTCACACAAAAAGAAGCGGGTGCTTTATATTTGTTGAGAGTTTTCTTATCAAAATCGTCAATACCGATAGCCATGAAATCATCAAAGCGATAACCTGTACAAACTTCAAACATATATGAAATCTGTTCATCGGAAACTTCGTAGTTGTAGAGGTTTTCGGCGTACATCTGAAGACCCGGCAGAATGGAATATTCGTTAATGAGAGATGAGGTATTGTTCCATGTGGTTGCAAAAACTGTTTTAAGATTGTGATCTTTGCATACTTTCAACTGGCTTCTTGCCGTGTCAAAAGTTTTTTGGTAGCTTGGTACCAATCTGTCCCATGTCCAGATTCCACCGGCAAAAACACATTCCCTTTTAAGATCTTCCTTATGACTTTTAACAAAAAGATCTGTTACTTTTTTGTCTTCATAGCAATAATCCCAGTATACAAGTCTGATGTTTTCGGGCAATACCTCGCTGATGTTATCAGGGATAACAGAGGTGTAGTCGTAATCCCCTCCGTTTTTACCGGATTTATAGAACATATCACTCCACATCATCGGTTCCAGACCGTATTTTTCAGTAAGCTTATAAACTTTTTGAAGATGTTCTACCATTAAATCGTAGGGCTTTATGTAACCTCTGTTTTTAAGTGTATTTCCAAATGAAATGTCACCTGCCTCGTCGAGACCTATATGAATTTTCTTTGTAGTAAAGCATTCTGTTACGGATTTGAACATTTCTTCGATAAATTCGTATGTTTTGTCCTTGCCAACCATAAGGCAGTTGTTTGTGGCCCTGAAATCTTTTGCATAACTCCACTTGAGGGTTGTGTTCAGGTGCGCCAAAGTCTGGATACATGGCACCAACTCAATACCGAGTTTTATGGCATGACGGTCAATTTCTCTGATCTCTTCCTTTGTATATCCGCCGCGCATAAATCCGAACATTGGATATTTGCTTATCTCGTAGGTGTCCTCAGTATAAAGCATAAGCATATTGAGCCCCATAAGAGCCATGTATTCTAACATATCTTTTACAAAATCAACTGTGAAAACGGCGTTTCTTGATGCATCGATCATTGCACCACAGCTTTCGAAATACCTTTTTGAATTGATTTCCTTTATATACCCTCTTTTCAATCCGTCGACGCAAATTGCCAGTCCCCTTAAAAATTCAGGAATAATGGAATACTCTATGGTATATTCTCCGCTTTTTGATGAAATCTTAAGGGATTCACCTTTAACGGCATTTATAACAGTTCCTGAAATTCCTGCGTTGATATCAAGCTTGCCGGCAACGAGTTTAACTGCATCGAGAATACAGCTGTCCGCGTTTATTCTTAATTGTATCATTCTGACTGTGCTCTCCTTCAAAATAAATAATCTTGTGGTGGGTTAATTCACAACAATCCACATTAATAATATCATAAGAAAATCAAACATTCTTCTGCTATTTTGACATCAATTTACGATATATTGGCATACTAATGACTATTCGTTGACAATGCAAAATCAAAGAACTAAAATGAAAATGCGGTAGAGACATCAAAAATCGCGAAGTAGAGGTACAAATAAATGTCAATGTATCCAAGCCAATACCCTGAGAAAATAAGTGATGAAATTTTTATCAATTTTGTCTCAGAAAATTCAACTTCAATAGAAGAAAAACGGCATTTCCACGAATTGCACTATGAAATATGCTTTATTCTTTCAGGTGCATCAGAATATTACTTTGATTTTTCCAAATATATTCTCGAATCGCAGGATTGCATTTTCCTTGATAAAAAGGAAATACATTTTTCTTTACAGAAGGAAGAGAATGCTACAAAAAGGGTTATTGTGAATTTTAATGATGATTTTTTAAGACAATATTCCTTAAATTGGCATTTTCTTAAAGAAATTTTTGAAAAGCCAATGTTCCATATCCCGTCAAAATCATGGGGAGAGATATCCCATTTATTAACTGAATTGGTATATGAGGCGGATTATCCATCAATGTTTTCATCTCATCTTATAAGGGGCAATCTGTATAAACTTCTTATCACAATGTACAGAATCAAAACAAAAACGCAGTTTGATAAGGTGCTCCCGACCAACCAGATTATAGAGGCGGCGACAAAGTATATATGCCAGAATTTTTCAAATCGCCTCACACTTGATGAGGTGGCAAACTTCTGCCATGTCAATAAGTATTACCTTTCAAAACTTTTTAAGAAGGTTATGAAAGTGAACTTTATAACATATCTCAATTCAATCAGAGTGCAGAATGCATCGCTTTTGCTTCTTGAAAGTAATGATTCGATTCTTGAGATTTCGCAGAAGTGCGGTTTCAATTCGCAAAACCACTTTTGTGATGTGTTCAGATCGGTAAAGGGTATTTCAGCAAGAGATTTTAGAAATACCAATGACTATAATAGCGATAAACGGTAGTTTTGGTATTTATTTTAATTAAATATATATGATAAATTTTTAAGGAGGAAGTTGTAATGAAATTGAAAAAAATCATTTCATTAGTACTGGTTGCTATGTTGGTGATGAGTCTTTTCTCAACGCTTACAATAGCTTCCGCAAGTTCAATCGTCGATAAGTTTGAGGTTATCGAATACGGAATTTACGATGCAGAAGGTAACCCTGCAGAACTTACTGCCGGCACAACTGTTTATGTGAAAACAACATTAAAGAGAGTGTCCGATACTAACAACTCTAATGAATACACTGCATCTGTTATTAATGCTGTATATTCATCAGATGAGTTGGTTGTTGTTGGCAGTGATACTCAGGTATTCCCATTCTATGGAACAACAAAAACTTTCACATCTGAGATTGTAATTCCCGCAGGTAAAACAGACCTTCAGCTTAAAACACTTCTTTGGGATGGCAATGGATATGAAACTCTCAAACCATTGGCAGTTCCCTCTGACGAAGCGGTTGTTTCTGGCCTTTTGATTAACGGCAAAGTAGTTGAAGATTTTGATGCCAACGGCGGTGCATATACTGTTGAATTTGGCGCAATTCCCGCCGAAGTAGATGTAAAAGCCGTTTCAAACGGTATTATATCAGTTAATACAACATATGAAAACGGTGTTGCAACAGTAGTTGCTGACGGCGTTACACACACAATCACCTGCGTTGAGGAAGAGCTTACTCTTAATGCTACTGCAGTAATTAATGGCGTAGAAACCAATTTCCCCATACCATTCACATATGCTAAATGGACACAGGATACAAATCCCGAAAGCGCTACATATGGTAAATGGTATTTTGGTCCCAAAGTAGAAAGCACATATAATGATGTATTTGCTTCAAATCCTCCTACCGCTCTTCGCCATCAGACTAAATATGGCAATAACGCTACATACTTTGTAGCCGTTAATGGCCCTGCAGAACTTTTAGGAGCAAAGGGCTTTACATGGAATAGTGATACAATGGGTGCAAAGGCATCTGATGTAACATATACCGAAGCATCCGCAACTGTAACAATCGACAGAAACGCTACTGTTTATTTCTCGGCAGATCCTGAAGTTGCTGAAGAAATGGGTGCAACAGCAATGGACGATATAAAGCTCTATGCAGGTTTTAACTATGGCTCACAGATTCCTGCATTGAATGTAGACGATCCGACTACACTTGGTACTGTATATCACGAGGGAAGATTCTTCAAATTGAATCTCGCAGTTCCCGAGGGACAGAATACAGCAACATTTACTATCCCCCTCACATTTGATAAATGGATAGCACCTTGTTTATACATCAAGCCCAGATCTGATTCTGAACCCCAGCCCGAGCCGGAACTCGCGGCAACAGCTGTAATCAACGGCGTAACAACCAACTTCCCCAACACATTCAAATATTTGAAATGGACACAGGACACCGATTCCAAAAGTGCTACATTTGGTAAATGGTTTATGGGTACAAGAGTCGGCAATGACTATGCTACATTGATTACTAACGGTGCGGTTGAGCAGCAGACAAAAATCGCTAACAACACATCATATTTGTTCCCCCACAGCGGTCCTGCTGAAATCGAGGGTGCAAAACAGTTCAAATGGAACACTGCTACAATGGGTGCAAAGGATACCATCGCTACAGCACCTAAAACATCAGCTACTTTAACAATCAATAGAAATGCCACAGTATATTTCACTGCAGATCCTGCAGATGCTGCCCGTCTTGGTGCAACTCAGATGAGCGATATGATATTTTACATGGGTGTCATTGGTGCTAGCCAGGTTCCCGGCCATAACGTTGATGATCCTGCAGCAGTAGGTACTTTGTATCACAGCGGCAAACTTTTCAAACTTGAACTTGAAGTTCCCGCAGGTCAGACATCTGCAACATTTGTTATCCCGCTGAGCTTTGACGGCTGGATCGCACCCTGTTTGTATGTTAAATAATAGCAATAGTTTTATGAGGTAATACTATGAAAAAACGAATTTTTTCAATTATAACTATGGTTACAATGTTTTTTTCATTATATACCCTGTCAGAAGCAGAGGTGGCTTACGCCTCTGCTTTTGATGTCCAAAAGGTAGAATATTGTGACCAATACGGCAATCCTGTAGATGAATTAGTCGGCGGAACTACTATATTTGCAAAGGCAACTTTGAAGAAAAACACTTCTGATGCAGCTGATGCCACCTTGATTTTTCTTGCTTATCAGGACGGCAAAATAGTCCGTCGTGCAATAAGCAGAGTAGTGTTTGCTGAAAATGAAACTGACTATAAAACAGTTTCCGCATCATTTACATTGCCGACAGATGTTTCAGGTTGCAAACTTGTATCGTATATCTGGAAAGACCTTCTCGACCTTGTAACTCTTTCCGAACCTGCTGTATTTGAATCAGACAATGCAGGTATCTTATCTGTAGATGTCAGCGGTATCAAGGTAAATAGTTTTGACGAGAATTTATCCGCAACCATCGTTTTACCTGCAAGTGCTAATGCCGAACCCACAGTTAAATCACTTTGCGAAGATGTTAATACTTCCGTAGTTCCCGCATATGAAGATGGTAAGATTACACTTACTGCCACCTCTTCCGGTGGTGCACAGAAAGTATATACAATCAATTATACAAGGATAGAACCACAGTTAACTGACCTTTCATACAGTGCAAATGGCGCAACAGCCGTTACTGTTGAACCAAAAGGCAAGGTTAAAGTGCTTGATTATTCTCAATTGGACACAAACAAAACATATCAGAACCTGTTTGGACTTACCGGTTATAAAGACCTTGCAGAATATGTTACAGGTATGTGCAGCGAGCGTTTCCCATATCATCACTATGTAGCAATTCCTGAAAGATTTATAGGTCTTGACTATGTACCCGGTCCTTATGCAAGTTATGGAAATCATAAAGATACGATTACATTTACAACAAATAAAAGTGTCAGAGTTTATTATTCCACAAGGGCAGACCATGTTGACGAAAATGCCGTTTCTATCGGAACTTATGATTTCTCTACTGCGTTGCCCGGCGACACAGCGTCTATAACTACAAAGGTTCAGCAGTTCATCACACCGTCATCCGAGGGTGGATTGATGACAACACTTTCCACGCCTATGTATGCGATGGATGTTATAGTCCCCGAGGGCGAAGAAAGTACAACGGCAACTGTAAAACTCAGCGGTCTTGCGGATTGGAAAGCACCTAAATTCTTCTATGAATTTATTGATGAAAATGCCGAACCGCTTCCCGGCACAACTCCCGATCCAACACCCGATCCTGAACCGACACCTGATCCCGATCCTGAACCCGAGCCTGAACCCGAGCCTGAGCCGGAACCCACATTCAGTGCGTCGGCGACCATTAATGGTGCGACAACTAATTTCCCCAATACATTTACTTATCTTAAATGGACACAGGATACTGACACCGAAAGTGCCACATACGGCAAATGGTTTATGGGTACAAGCGTAGGAAACAGTTATGCAACTTTGATTTCTTCAGGTGCGGTTGAACATCAGTCAAAAATCGCGAATAACACTTCATATTTGTTCCCCCATAGCGGTCCCGAAGAGATTGTAGGTGCAATACAGTTTAAGTGGAACACCAACACAATGGGTGCAAAAGATACTGTCGATACACATCCCAAAACATCTGCTACAGTTACAATCAATGAGGATGCAGTTGTGTATTTCTCTGCAGATCCTTCAGATGCAGAAGACCTCGGTGCAACACAGATAGAGGATATGAAGTTCTATATGGGTATCATTGGCGCAAGTCAGGTTCCTACCCATAATGTAGAAGATCCCACAGCGGTAGGTACTTTGTATCATAGCGAAAAACTTTATAAGCTGAATCTCACAGTTCCCGATGGAGAGGATTCTGCAACATTTACTATCCCTCTTACATTTGATGGCTGGATAGCACCATGTCTTTATATCAAACCGGCGTCCGAACTTCCGCCTCAGCCAGAGCCGGAACCCGAACCCGAACCGGAACTTGAAGCAACAGCCGTAATCAATGATGTAACAACTGATTTTTCAAGTCCATTTACTTATGCTAAATGGACACAGGACACAGACTCCGAAAGCGCTACATACGAAAAATGGTATATGGGTAATAAAGTAGGAAGCACATATAATGAATTATTTGCATCAAATCCCCCTGCCGCAGTTCGTCATCAGACAAAATACGGTAATAACAATACATACTTTGTTCCACACAGCGGTCCCGAAGAACTTATCGGTGCAAAATGCTTCCTGTGGAATACGGATACAATGGGTGCGCGAGAAACAGGTGTTACACACACCGAAACTTCCGCTACCGTAACAATCAATAAAAATGCAACCGTGTATTTCTCTGCGAACCCCGAGGACGCAGAAGAACTGGGAGCAACCGCAATTGCTGATATGAAACTTTATGCGGGATTTAATTATGGTTCACAAGTTCCCACATTAAATGTAGATGATCCAACTGTACTCGGTACAGTATATCACGAGGGACGGTTCTTCAAATTAGATCTTGTAGTCCCCGAGGGACAGGATACTGCAACCTTTACCATCCCGCTTACATTTGATGGTTGGATAGCACCATATCTGTATATTAAATAATTATGAAAAAACTGTTTATTGCATCAATATTATCAATTTTATTCTCATTTTTTCTCACCTTAACCGTCAGCGCAACTACAGTTATGATTGAGGCAGAAGATTTTGAAATCAAAAAATACTTCACCATTGAGTCATATGAAGATGCTTCAGGTGGAAAGGTGCTTGTTCCTCAATCCAACAATTACAATGCAACAGGTGAATCACAGTTCAACGGAGTACAGGCAGAATATAAATTCACGGTTGACTATACTGCCAACCGTGCAATTTATATCAGAGTTGCGAATCCATCTTTCAACAATTCCGATTCTTGTTATGTTGTGCTTGACGGAGTTATGTACAGCGTACATTTCGGTTCGGGTGAGATGAGATTCAGGTGGATAAGATGCAATGTTTCCAAACTCGCCGAGGGAGAGCATACTATACGTATCTACGGCAGGGAAAAGGGTGCTTTGCTTGATAAGATTATGATTACAAGCAATCTTGCGTTTATCCCGCAGGGTAAGGATGATTATCCGTTAAAGGATACATACGATGCCGATGATCTGCCCACTCCGAAACCGGAGGAAATTCCTCCAAGCGAACACCCACGCCTTTTAGTTAAAAAAGAAGATCTACCAAAAATCAGAGAAAATCTTAATCATCCGCAAAATGTGAAAGCATACGAGAGAGTTCTCAAACTTTCAGAGTCAACTGCATCAGCAAGTCAGACCACATATAACTCCAACCTCTTGGAAATTATGCAGGCAAAGGCATTTTTGTATATGGTAAATGGCGATGAAGCAAAGGGCAGAGAAGCGGTTAATATGACGATGAACTATGCCCGAAAACTTATCATTGCAACTACCGCCGCCAATCACGATACAATGCGGCTTTGCGGTAATTTCGTGTTTGCTACATCCTGCGTGTATGACTGGTGCTATGACCTTTTTACTCCCGAGCAAAGAAAAGAGTACATATCACTCTGTGAAGATTTGATAACTCTGAACTTTGAGGGTGGTTATCCTGTTATAGAATCTGCCACCACAAAAGGCGGTGCATACCACCGTGATGAAAATCCGCTTTTCAAGGATTTGCTGGCGTTTGGTATAGCTGTTTATGACGAAAATCCGTTTCCATATGAAAACGCACTTGGCGTACTATATGCCAATTATATTCCATGGCGCAATCTTACATACCCGTCAGGTTGGAATCCTCAGGGTGTTTCCACATACGGAACATTCCGCAGTTCGTGGGAAGTTTTTTGTGCATATATGCTTGATGTTATCGGACAGAATCCATTTACCGATGACCAACAGTATGTACCTTACAAATCTGTGTATATGCGCAGACCCGACGGTACATACATAACCGATGCAGATGAAACCCGCAAGGTGTTTGACAACACCTTTGTAAAAAACAATCATGGCTTGTACTTTATAATAGGCAATATGTATAAAGACCCTGTTATGAAATGGTATTACTATCACGACAAAGCAAGTACATCATATACAGATGTAGGCGTAACCGGAATCACAGCACCAATGTATCTTCTTATGAACGATGTAGATGTTGATATTGAGAATAGGGCAAACCTGCCTCTTACACGATATTTCGGCTCACCTGTTGGTGCTATGGTTGCCCGTACAAGCTGGGATGAGGGCGCAGATTCATCGGCGGCTATTGCTGTTATGAAGCCCTTTGAGAACTATTTTTCAAGTCATCAGCATCGTGAAGTCGGCAATTTCCAACTTTACTATAAAGGTATGCTTGCATTGGATTCCGGCTCATATCAGGCACCATCTTATACAAAAGAAGATGGCACAGTTGTTCCTGCTTCCGAGTGGGGAACTGCACACTATACAGGATATTTATCATCCCCGATTGCACATAACTGCCTGATTGTATATGATTCCGACAACCCGTCCGAGATGGCCGACGGCGGTCAGCGTATGACAGCACTCGGTTCAACACTTGGTACAATCAGTGAGTTTGAATCCGGCTCACATAAAACGGGCGAAATCGTCGGATATGACTTCGGACCTGACAAAAATGTGCCTGAGTATAGCTATATAGAAGGGGATTTGAAATACGGTTACAGGGATGATCGTGTAAAGGAATACACGCGTTCATATATGTTCCTTAACCTGTTTGACGACGAAATCCCTGCTGCACTTATTGTCTATGACCGTATGGAGTCAGTGGATGAAAAATTCACAAAATCATGGCTTCTTCATTCCCAGGAAGAGCCGATTATAATTGACAATACAATTACAATAAACCGCACCGAACTCCATAACAACGGCCGACTTATAAATACGGTGTTGCTCCCTACGAACGCCAATATCCAAAAGGTTGGCGGCGAGGGTATGGAGTATTGGAATGGTGTGCAAAATTTAGAAATATACCGCCAGCCAACAGGCGATGAAAGCGGTACCTGGCGTGTAGAGGTTTCACCTGCCACCAATAACGCTCTGGATTATTTCCTCAATGTTATGCAGGTAAGCGATTACAACAATGCGCCGACTCCTTTGGATGTAACATATCAGGAGCAAGGACAGTTTATAGGCATTTTCATTTCGGACAGAGCCGTATTTATGAAAAAAGATCATGGCACTGTTTCTGATGATTTCACAATAACTTGTGATGGAGATGGAGAAACATCTTATATCATAACCAACCTTTCCGAAGGGAATTGGTCAGTTAAGGATATGGGCGGTAACTTAATAGAAACTATACCCGTTGCAGATGAACACGGTGTGTTGCGATTCAGAGCACATAGCGGTACATATTCCCTGTCAAGGACAGAAGCAACGATATCTCCGAAGACATTTGATATCCATGCCGATATGATTATCAGCGAAGAAATACCCGTAGATGTTTTTGTAAATAACAAGCATTATGACGGAGATGCAATATTAAAAGATGAAGTTGTTATGATTTCCTTGTCAGATATGGCACGTTTCACAGGAGAAACATACGAAATTGACGGCGACTCGTTTTCTGCAAGTGGCAGAAATGGTTATGTGTCAGGTCAGGTGGGCTCTTATGAATTTGTCAATAATGGCGTGAGCAGGAATATGGATGGCACACCGTTATACTATAACGATGTTCTTTATGTGCCACTCAGTATGCTTCACTTTGCGTACGATTTCACATCTGAGTATGATGAACTCACATACATTCTGTATCTTAACAGTAAGCCATCGGCAAAATTTATGATTGATGACTATATAGTAGAAAATTGCAGATGGTACGATAAAAACGGCGATGAAGCACAGACCTTATCTTCGGGAAGTGTAGTAAATGCATATTTTCCCATAACAAAAATAATTCCATCCACAGATACGGATACATATGATGTTTCGTTGTATGCAGTGCTTTATGATGATGCAACTGTTGTGGATATCAAGAAAATCACAGAAACATTTTCCTATGACATTCAGACGAAATATTATAACCTGACATTCGATATTCCCCATAAAGACGGCAACTATAATGTAAAACTTTTTGTGTGGGATGAGGGTTTAACACCACTTTTCAGTGCTTCGGAAAATGATGATATTTCGGGTATCAGTATAAATGGTGTGTGGCTCAGCAATTTCAAAACTTCCACAACCACATACAATGTAACTGTACCAGATAATAATGAAACATATCCAAGTATTATCTGCAAAACAAACGGACATAAAACAAATATTGACATAGAGTACGGCGCAAATAAAGTCGTACTTAATGTAAATAGCAGTAAAGGTACAAAAACCTATACGATAAACTATACCATATCAAACTAAAAGTAAAGGATTGTTTGTATGAAAAAACTATTAATTTCAATGGCAATGTGCATATTTATGATGCTTTCTGTTTCAATAGTTGCTTCCGCTAATTCGGTAAGCTTTGAAACGGAAGATTTTACATTGCACGGGGGCTTTGCCGTTAGAGAAGATGCAACTGCCTCCGGCGGTAAGTATATGACCGCATTGCTGAACAACTGGAATGCTATAACAAATCCGGAACAGTTAGGCGACACTCAGCTTGAATATACATTCGAGGTGGAAAATGAGGGTAATTATATCATTCATTTGCGCATTGCTGCGCCTGCCTATAATACAGGCGACTCATTCTATTATGCTGTGGATGATGTGCTGTATGCTTGTCATTACAGTATGAATGAACCTGTATTTACATGGTACAAGGGTGGCATTTTCAAGCTTCAAGCCGGAAAGCACATCTTCCGTATTTGGTGTCGTGAATCAGGTTCAATGCTTGATAAGGTAATAGTAACAGATAATCCTATCTTCACTCCGGTAGATATGGGTGAATTACCAGAGAGGGATATGATTTATTATGAAGGCGGTGAAGGGGATGTTATATCGCCGCTTCCTGCACAAGTTCCTCCTTCGGAGCATCCGAGAGTACTTGTAAAAAAATCCGATTTGCCCAAAATAAAAGCAAATCTTACTCATCCGCAGAATAAAGCGGCATACGAAAGAGTATTGGAAAAAGCTCAGTCAACTTTGAATGGCGATCAGTCTGCATATAGTCCCGAACTTTTAGAGGTTATGCAAGCAAAAGCATTTCTGTATATGATAAACGGCGACGAAGAGATGGGGCGTCAGGCAGTCGAGATGGTTATGAACCATATGAGAAAAGTTGATTTCGGCACAAAAATGGCAGAAACAAACTCAATGCGCTCAAGCGGTCATGTTTTGTTTGCTACATCGTGTGTATATGACTGGTGTTATGACTTGTTCACTCCCGAGCAGAGAGCAGAATACATTACTCTTTGCGAAGATATGGTAACATTGAATTTCGAGGGTGGATATCCTATTGTTGAAAAGATAGGTGTGTTTACAGGAAGTTATCATCGTGATGAAAACCCTATCTACAAGGACTTACTTGCTTTCGGAATTGCGGTATATGATGAAAAACCTTTTGTTTATAACAATGTGGTTGGCGTATTGTATGCGAACTATCTTAATTGGAGAGAATGGTATTATCCGTCTCATTGGATGATTAACGGTGTAAATACTTACGGAAACTTCCGTATGACATTTGAGGTTTTCGGCGGATATCTTCTCCATGTTATCGGTCAGGATCCTCTTTCTCATGATGACCAGAGAAATACAATGTATAAGTCCGTTTATTGGCGCAGACCTGACGGAGCAATATTTGTAGATGCCGATGAAGGATCAAGGTCATATAAAAACACCTTTACAAAATACGATAATGCGTCATATTTCATTCTGGGTAATCTGTGTGACGATCCGATTATGAAATGGCAGTATTATAAAAACAAAGCAAGTACAAATTATTTCGGTCAGGGCTATCTGGAGGTAACAGCACCTATGTACTTGCTGATTAACAATGTAGATGTTCCTTTGGAAAACAAAGCCGAGCTTCCTCTTACGAAGTACTATCCGTCTCCCATAAATGTTATGATGGCTCGTACAAGCTGGGAAGAAGGAGCAGATTCTCCTGCGATGCTGGTTGCTATGAAGCCATTTGAAACATATTTCAGCGGCCATGCTCACAGGGAAACAGGTAATTTCCAAATTTATTATAAGGGCGCATTGGCTATGGAAACGGGTCAATATCAGGCGCCTGGATATACCAAGGCGGACGGAACAAAAGTTCAGACTGCAGAGTGGGGAACTGCTCATCATGCGGCATATAGTTCTGCTCCGATTGCTCATAACTGTCTTATTGTCTATGACCCGGCATATCCTAATGAAATCACATACGGCGGTCAGTGGCCACAGGCGGCAAGCGGAACAACTTTTTCAAATCTTCCTGAAGCGATAAAAGGCAGTAATAAAACAGCCGAGCCAATCGGTTATGATTACGGACCTGATAAAAATGAACCCGAATACAGTTATATAGAGAGTGATCTCACACCGGGATACAGAAGCGACAGAGTGAAAAAATATTCTCGTTCATTTATGTTCTTAAATCTTTTTGATGATGAAATCCCCGGTGCGCTCATCGTGTATGACAGAATGGAATCCACCAACAAAGAATATCAGAAATCATGGCTTCTTCACTCACAGGAAGAGCCGAGAGTTGACGGAAATATAGTTACGATCGACCGCACAGAACTCCATAATAACGGCAGATTGACCAATACTATCCTCATGCCTACGGAGTTCAAAGTTGATAAAGTTGGCGGACCGGGCTATGAATATTGGGACGGTGTAACTAACCGTGAAATTTCCCGTCAGCCCACAGGCGACGAAAGCGGTACATGGCGAGTTGAGATTAAACCCGAAAATAAATCCACTACCGATTACTTCCTTAATGTAATGCAGGTAAGTGATGCTGATGACTCTGTTTCACACCATAAGGTAACCTCGGCCGTTCAGGGCGAATTTATCGGAGTTTTTATAGCTGACCGTGCAGTATTTATGAAAAAAGATGTAGGCAGTGTATATAAGCCCTTCACTGTTTCAGCCGAAGGTGAGGGTGATGTTACATATATCATTACCAACCTGATTGAAGGCAAGTGGACAGTAACAGATGAAAACGGTAATGTGGTTGACAGTCAACTGATAGCAGAGGAACACGGAGTTCTCCGTTTCCGTGCAAAAGCAGGTGCATATAATGTAAGTTGGCAGTATGAAGACGGAATCAAGCCCAAATCATTTGATATAGTGGGCGATGCCGAGATTCTTGACTATTCACCCGTAAGCATTTTTGTAAATGATAAGCATTACAATGGTCAGGCACGTATAGATGATGGTATCCTTATGGTGTCTCTTGACGATATGACCGAACTTACTAGCAGAGCATCCTTTACAATAGATGGGGAAACATTTACTGCAAAGGGCAGTTACGGAGAGATAAAAGGTACTGTCGGCGTAGCAGATGCAGATATAAACGGACAGAATGTAAAACTCTCATTACCACCAATGATGCATAATGGTAAGATATATATTCCCATAGATGCGGCAAAAGAGGTTTATGAATTTGTAAGCGAATATGACGAACTCACATATATCCTTTATTTAAGAGGCGGATATTATATGGTTCCCGGTGCGGATGTGGCAATTATAAATGTTGAGGACAGAAACCGTGCTGATGTTCTGAATACAACTTGCAGTTCAATCTTCTCTGAAAGCAATACTGCAGTTATGAGTCTTGATAATGTAAATGGAACTTATTGGTGCAGTGCAGGTAAAGACCAATGGATTCAGTACGAACTTGCAGAAGCGTATGAACTTACCGGTGTAGGTCTTGCATGGCTTAACGGAACTGCGCGTCAGCAATATTTTGCAGTACATGTTTCCGAAGACGGAACTACCTGGAAAGAACTTTTCAGAGGTGCTTCAAGCGGAACTACTGCAAATATAGAAGATACTATGTTTGCAGAACCGATTAAGGCGAAATATGTAAAAATCGAATGTAACGAAAACTCAGCCAACCAGATGAATTCGCTTAGTGAGATACATATTTACTGTACAAACAAAACGCCTTACTACGAGAAATAAGGAAAAGGAGAAAGCATATGAAAAAGAGATTACTTGCTTTGGCTTTAATCATAATATTGTCATCGCTTTGGGCAATACCTGCTTTTGCATCGCCTACATCAGCCGATGTCAACTATGAGATTACTGTTGGCGAAGACACAGATAATAAATCGACTCAGTTGATTACAATCTGTGGAAATGATATTGAGGGAATTGCCGACAAGCCCATCATCCTTAGAATATGGCACGACGGAAAGAGTGAGAGCGATTATGTAGATGTTGTTAATCCCGATGACTCTGTATTGCTCGGCAACTTAGAACTTTTTGCTACACTCTTGCAGACCCGTTCAAATTCCGAGGGGGATTTTAAGTTTGAATTTTTCTTCGGCGAGGATGCAGCAGATTATCGTGCGGATATAAAGATTGATGGCGAAGATTTAATAACAATAACCATCCCGACTGTTGACCTTACTGTTATTGATGTTTTCCTTGCAAAGATCAACGATGCTGCTCAACTGTCTGCTATGACATCAGCAGATTTTGACCCTATACTTGCAAATTGCGATGACTATGGCATCAGTACAACTGTATATTCAGAACTTTCTGACGACAATAAGAATGCAGTATTAAGAAATGTCATTGATGCTTTTTCTTCCAATAAAAGAGCTGGAAAAAGAAATACAATGGAAACATTTGAAAAAGAATTTTCGGAAGCAACATTGATTGCAATTTTTAAGCAGACAGATGACAGGGATACACTTCTTGAGGCATTTGAAGTTTATGCTGATTTTATAGGTCTTGACAATCTTCCCGATGCCGCAGGCATTGATGAACTGTACGAATCCTTCGGCGATGGCAAAGGCGATGTTTTGTCAGGTATGGGCAATGAGGAATATGCAGACCTTGAGGCACTTCTGGATGAATTCAAATCAAGAGTATTTGCAAAAGCAATCCGCAATGCAGGATACCATACTGATGTTAAAGATTGCATAGATAATAACCTTGATTATCTTGAAACCGTCATACCCAACAGTAAACTTGATGACTATTTAAGCAAAAATGCCGTAGCAACATATGTTTGTAAGGCGATTATTAAACAAAAAGGCCGCATTGCCGACATAGATGATTTCAAATCCATCTTCGGTAAAGCCATAGACGATTACGACGAAGAAAAAGGCGGCAGTTCAGGTGGTAGTTCGGGCAGTTCAAGCGCAAGTTTTGATACCGATATTGTTCCCGATGTCGTAACAAAACCGACCGTTACAGGATATACCGATATGGCAAATCACTGGGCATCGGAGGCCGTAACACACCTTTCTAATGTTCGTATTATTTCAGGTCGTGGAGACGGGACATTTGATCCCAACGGAAATATAACCCGTGCAGAATTTGTGAAAATCATCGCATTGACATACAATCTGTATGATAGTGAAGCAACATGCGAATTCTCGGATGTTAGCTCTGATAAATGGTATTATTCATATATTGCATCTTTGGTTGACGGCGGTGTGATAACAGGTGATGCTGACGGAAGATTCCGTCCTGACGATTTGATTTCCCGTCAGGATATGGCGGTAATACTTCACAGAGTGTTGCAGAAGAAAGGTTTATTGCCTTTGATTTCCAATCTCGAACGAATGTTTGATGACTTTGATGATGTATCGCCATATGCACAGAACAGTATTACATATATGTCAAATATGAAACTTATAAATGGTTATGAAGGAAAGGTTCGTCCTCATGATCCTTCAACCCGTGCAGAGGCAGCACAGATTATTTATAATGCAATTGCAGGAGGTGAACAGTAAATGATGTTTAAGAGATTTTTTTCGTCTTTGCTTATTATCTTTATGGCATCTTCGCTTTGTTTCGTCAGTGCATTTGCAGCAGAAGAAACACCAACAGTTGCAGATACCGAAGAAATAGAGTTCTTAAAAGCAATCGGCATAATAGATGATGACATTTTAGAGGAAGGTATTATTTCCAGAGGCGTATATGCCAGATACCTTGCAAACTTTTTCGGTACTGTTCCCGAGATTTCATCAGATTCCCTTGAATATGCAGATGTCAAAAAAGATGATGACTGTGCAGGTGCAGTATCTCTTCTTACGTCCTATGGTTTATTAAATGGATACGATGACGGTAATTTCTATCCTGAAAAACCCATAAAACTTACAGATGCTTCAAAAGTAATTGTTGATATGCTGGGATATAAATACGATGCATATGTAAAAGGTGGTTATCCCACGGGCTATATGATTGTATCACAGGAACTGGGGTTGCTCGATAATATCGATGATTCCACCCCTTATCTTACTAAGGAAAATCTCATTACTTTGCTTTATAATGCGGTTGATGTAGATTTGCGCCTTGAAAACGGATTGGTTAAGAGAGACGATAAGTTCACTGTAAATACTACTATTGTCAAGGGTAAAACTCTCTTAACCGAAAACCTTGATCTTTACAGAGAAGAGGGCGTTATAACCGCTAACTCCATCACGAATATTTCAGGGGATTCTGTTGGCGGAAACGAACTTTTGATTGACGGAGTTTCTGTAACCTGCGAAAACCGAAAATATTGGGATATGGTAGGTTATTATGTAGAATATGTATACCGTCAGGTAGAGGGTAGCAATAAAAGAGTTTTAGTTTATGCTTCTCCTAAAGATAACAGTTCCATTACACTTACAAAAGAAACTTTCATCGGTTTGGATGATCTGAAAGTTACATATAGCGATGATAATGGGAAGATAAAGAAATTAAATCTTGCCGCTGATGTTGATTTCGTATACAACGGAAGATGCGTACCGTTCAATAGCGATTATCTTGATGGTCTCGGTGTTGGCAAAATAACACTTATAAATAATGATGACGATAATAGCTATGAAGTTGTTTTAATAGAGAATTACACAAGCTTTGTCGTAGAAAACGCATATCCTTCTCAGAATGAAGTTGACGACGGAATTGGCGACGGAAACAGTATTTTCCTTGATTCAGCCCGTTATGAAAAAATGTTGTTGCTTGATACTGACGGCAACGAGGTATCATTTGATGCAATTTCTGCAGGAAGCACTTTGACATACTTTATAAATAATGGATATTTGAAAGCATATGTGTCGAATAATGTCGTTTCAGGCGTAGTTGACAGTATTGGAACAGTTAATGGTTCCAAGAAATATGTGATTGGCGGAAAAAATTATTATGAACCTGCAAATTACACAGGTGAAACAGCGACGGTAGGAGAGAATGTTACATTGTATCTTGATGCCTTTGGCTATATCGCAAAGGCAGAAAAAACAATTGGTGACGGTTTGATTACAGGATTCCTTTTCGGAAGCGGCCCCGTCGGTGGTTTTTCTAACGAATACGGATTCAGAATCTTATCATCCGACGGCAATGTAGTTGTATTATTTGCACAGGATAAGATTATGTTAAACGGTGTTAAGACCAATATTGAGGATTTATCACTTGAACAGGGTGTAATATGCTATAAACTGAATGATAACGGCAGATTGACTGCTTTGGAAACTCCCGTTGCAAGGGATGATTCCTATGTTGACGGCCGCCTTGTAACATTGGTTGATGCATCTACTGTGTATCACTATGGTCGTATGTTCGATTCAAGAATCGCATACGATGGAACAACCACATTATTTGCTATGCCTGAAAAATTTGATGAAAACGGAGTACAACAGTTTTCAGAATATACTGAGGATATGGTAAAGGTTATCAGGAGCACGGATGTCTCTGACAGTAAAGCATACAAAGTAAGCGCTTATGCTATTTCTAAAGAAGATGTTGCAATTAAGGCGGCAGTTTTCTATCAGGTTGCACAGTATGCTCTCCCCAAAAGAGACAACCTTGCAACTGTTGCAGATGCTTGTTATACATTGTTGGAGGATGGTTCTGTAGAATATGCCGCAACTGTTTATGTAGAGGGTGTTAAAAAAGAACTGACCTTTGGAGAAAATGTCGAAGGCATAACGGGAGAGTTAAGCTTAAAACCGGGTGATACTTTCCGTTATGGAACAGGTTCTGATGGTAAAGTAAGCAGAATTGAAATGGTATATACCATTGATGACGGATGGCAGTATAGTGAATATGATGCAGTGCCAGATACTGATGTTTCTATTGCATACGGCAAAGTTATTGCAAAGAACGGCTCACACATCAAGGCGATTTTTGATGACGAAACCTTTTCCGGATATATACACGATTACTATGCTCTTCCCATAAGCCACTATACAAATGTAACAGTGATGACGGTAGGAGACAGAACCTGCACTGTTACATCAGGTAAGATACAGGATGTTGCTGTCGGCGATTATATTATCAATTACCGTAACCTGATGTCTGCTGTGGGATTTGTTGTAATCAAACAGGAGTAATACGGTGTGGTTATGAATGATTTGTCAAAATTAAAAAATTATATTTCCCAGTTGCAGAAAGACTACAATATGTCTTTGTCTATCCACATAGATGAGTGTGATGAGGTTACGCGAAATAAGCTCAGTGAACTCATTGTTCCCTTGTGTGATTCTCTTGGCCTTGTCAATGCCGAGGAAAAAATATCATCTGGCGAAATGAACATTGTGGATCAGGTTAAAAATTACCTGAAAACCTATCGTTCCCGGAATATAACTTCTGCGGATGTCTGCCGTCATATTGGATGTAGCAGGTCATCCATAAGCCATCAGTTCAAAAATGCGACGGGAACTGGTATCAGAGAATACCTGACCGCCCTTCGCTTGGAGGATGCCAAAAATCTGTTGAAAAATTCTAACCTCACAGTAACGGAGATAGCATTCATTGTGGGCTTCCGTAGTTCGCATTATTTTACAAATGTATTCAAGAAAGAAATTGGTATAACACCGGGAATGTATCGGAAGAAGCTTGAGAACCGTAAATAAAATATTGAGTAATCTAAAAGTTCCCCCCGTAAATGCCAACCCATTGATAAGGTGAATTGTCGTCTTCCAAGAGAAAGCCGCCTTATCATCACATTATTGCAGACAAAAAGAAGTCCTACGTACCCGGGACTTCTTTTTGCTTAATTTATAAATCCTTGTTGACACGGTTTTCTGATGATTATATAATAAGTATATAAAATTATGTGCACATTTATCATACGAAAGGAAAATATATATGAAACCACTTAAATTAACACCTGCATATAAGGACTATATCTGGGGTGGAGAGAAACTCCGCAGCATATATGGTAAGGAAACTGATCTTTCTCCTGTCGCAGAGAGTTGGGAATTAAGTTGCCATAAAGACGGATATTCCGTTATCTTCGGCGGAGAATATGATGGAATGACTCTTGATGAATACATAAAGCAAAATCCCTCATCACTCGGAACAAGTGTAAATGGGGGCGAACTCCCCATTCTTATAAAACTTATCGACGCGGCAGATAATCTGAGTGTGCAGGTTCATCCTAACGATGAACAGGCACGTGAGTGGGAGGGACAAAACGGCAAAACCGAAATGTGGTATGTGGTTTCTGCCGAAGAAGATGCCCGTATAGTTTACGGACTTAAAGAAGATACAACCCACGAAGAACTTGCCAACGCCATAAAAGAGAAAAGGGTAGAGGGCCTCCTCAATTCCGTTCCGTCAAAAAAAGGCGATGTATTCTTTGTTGATGCAGGAACTATCCATGCTATCGGCAAGGGTAATCTTATAGCAGAGATCCAGCAGAATTCAAATGTTACATACCGCCTTTACGATTACGGCAGAGTTGGTAAGGATGGCAGGGAAAGAGAACTCCATATAGAAAAAGGCGTTAAAGCGGCGAACTGCAATAAACTTGTTCCCAGAGAGATAACCATTGATGCTGACGGAACAAGAATATTAGGCAGCTGTGAGTATTTTGTTGTAAAAGAAATAAAACTCAACGACGAAAAAACATTTACCGCAGACGAAAAAACATATCATGCATTAATTGTAACTGATGGAGAACTGGATATAATCGGAAAAGATTTTTGCATAAGTATGTCCGCCGGAGAAACCGTGTTTATACCGGCTGAGCTTGGAGAGTACACATTGACAGGTAAAGCAACAGTTTTGCTTACGTCAAATCCAATATAAAAGCCACTTGTTCCATATATGTTTTTTAGGATCAGATGAGTGTTGAAACGAGTAATAGCATTTATTGTGGGGGTTCGCAGCTAACGCTGTTTTACAAATGTGTTTAAGAAAAAAACAGTTGTTACGTCCTGTGAATATAGAAGGAAATAAAACGCTTTATCGTTACATTATTGTATGTAAAAATAAGTCTCTGTTTGGCGCCGTCTTTAGTTTTGACTTTTTTGAATTCGCGGGAGAATCGCCCGGAAAAACGAAAAAACATATTGACAAAATCGTGTTGGTGTGGTAAAATACATCTATTATAAACGCTGTGATGCGGAATAGTACGCAGGTGCTTTCGCCTTGAGAGAGGTATCGGTTGGTGCGAGATATCGGGAGAGCTTTGCGGAACTCACCGTGGAGCGGCTGCTGTGAAAGTTTATCAGTAATGGCAGACGGGTACTCCCGTAACAGAGTTGAGATGTGTTGGCATCCAGAGCGCATCCTTAGTAAGGATGAAGAAGAGTGGTACCGCGGAAACTGTATTTTAGCGTTTTCGTCTCTTTGTAAAAATCAAATGAGACGGAAACGTTTTTTTGATTAATCTGTTAATTGACCGAAAGGGGTATTTATAGTATGAAAAAGATCAGTATTGCAGATGTTACGCTCAAAGCGCTGTCAGGAGAGAGAGAGGTTGCTCTTCTTTTCCGTGAGAAGACGGCTATCGCGGCTTGTGCAGATTCTCTGGGTGCGGATGCTGTTGAACTTGCACCCATCAAAAATTTAAGAGAAGATACTATTATCTATAAGACAGTTGCCCAGAATGTGAAGAATGCAATTGTTTCCGTTCCTGTTGGTTTTGCTGCAGAGGACGTTGCTTCTGCATGGGAGAGCATAAAGGATGCGGCAAAGCCCCGACTTCAGGTAGAACTGCCCGTGTCAACAGTGCAGATGGAGTATACATATCATATGAAAGCCGATAAGATGATTGCAAAAATCGGCGAACTTGTAAGAACGGCAAAAACTTACTGTGCAGACGTGGAATTCTCTGCGCTTGATGCAACCCGTGCGGATAAGGAATGCCTTGTTTCTGCAGTAACGGAAGCCGTTTCAAACGGCGCAACCGTTGTTACCGTTTGCGACGATGCTGGTGTATCTCTTCCTGAGGAGATTGCGGATCTTGTTAAAACTGTTAAAGATGTAGTCGATGTTCCCGTGTATGTTAAGGTTTCTGACCGTATCAGTATGGGTGTGGCATCAGCCATTGCCGCTATCGGAAAAGGAGCAGACGGTCTCAAGTGCGCTATGGCAGGTAAGGATGTTCTTCTTGCAGGAAAATTCTGCGATGCAATGACAGCTTGTTCTGCCCAGATTGGGGCGGAGACAAATCTTGATAAGACAAAGATTCACTCAAGTATCGATGAAATGCTCACAAAAATTAATCACGAAGCATACGATGACGAAAGTTCCGTAAGCGAGAAGAAAAAGATTCTTTTGGATTCCGACAGCACAATCGCACAGATTGCACAGGCGGCACAACTTCTCGGCTATGACCTTTCCGATTCCGATTGCGGAAATGTTCATAAAGCACTTTTGCAGGTTTGCGAGAAGAAGGATGCTGTTGGTGCAAAGGAACTTGAAGCGCTTATCGCAAGTTCTGCTATGCAGGCACCTTCCACATACCATCTTGAAAGCTATACTACAAACAGCAGTAACCTCACAAGCTCAATGTCCCAGGTTACTCTCAAATGTAATGATGAGATCATCTGCGGCGTAAGCACAGGCGATGGTTCTATTGATTCTGCTTTCCGTGCTATTGAGCAGTGTATCGGTCATCATTATGAACTTGATGATTTTCAGGTACAGTCTGTTACAGAGGGTAAGGAGGCACTTGGTTCTGCTATCGTCCGCCTCCGCAATAACGGCAAACTCTATTCGGGTAACGGTACTTCTACGGATATAGTTGCGGCAAGTATCAGGGCGTATATCAATGCGCTCAATAAGATAGTGTTCGAGGAGGCATAAGATGAAAATTGTATTTTCAACAAAGAATGTGAACCGTGCATCTTTTCTCGATATGTGCCGCTATGCCTACGACTACGGATTTTCGGGATTTGAGATATACGATGCCATAAAGGAACGTAGTCAGCACCACGACAGTATCCTCCGCAGAGACCGTGTTGCAGATGCAAAGCGTAAGCTTATCAACCGCAATCTTACCGTATCTGCTCTCCGTATGCCTGATCCTATTGAAAGCGAAGAAACAACGGTAGAAACAGTTCTTAAATATGTTGATATGGCGGCAAATGCCGGTGTTGAAAACATAATTGTCCGTGTAGAAGAAAAGACAGATTTTGATGTAATGGCAGAAAAACTCACTCTTGCTATCAAAAAAGCGGAAAAATCCGATGTAGGCATCCTGTTTGAGACAGTCGGTTATCTTTCACACACAGAAAATGTTATTGATATTATTAACTATTTCTCATCAGCCGTAATCGGTGCGGCATGGAATGTAAGAGGAACATATTTCGGTGCAGGGGAAACTGCAGAGACCACTATCAAATCTCTCGGTGCATATATTAAATACGTACGTCTTGGCGATATGAAAGACGGTAAAACCGTTCTGATAGGCGAGGGCGAACTTCCTGTAGAAAATCTTATCAACGCTCTCTCATCCCTTAATTTCGACGGATTTATCTGTGCGGCGTGGAATGAAGACATCAACGATGCAGACATCGTGCTCACTCACTTTGCAAACTATGTTTCATCACTTAAACGCGATAAGAAAAATTTCGACACATCATACTATAACAGAGATAAGACAGGCACATTTGTATGGCAGAAGTATGACGTAATAGATGCCACTTTCTCCGATGTACTTGATAAAATGGTTGAGAAATATCCCGACCAGTACGCATTCAAATACCCCACACTTGACTATACAAGAACATACGAGCAGTTCCGCCGTGATGTTGATGAGTGTGCGGCAGCCCTTATTTCTCTTGGCGTTAAGGCGGGAGACCATGTTGCGGTGTGGGCAACCAATGTTCCCGAATGGTTTATCACATTTTGGGCGACAACAAAAATCGGTGCAGTCTTGGTTACTGTAAATACAGCTTATAAAATCCACGAGATCGAGTATCTGTTAAAGCAGTCTGATACACATACTCTCGTTATGATTGAATTCTGTAAGGATATCAATTACAAAGAGATTATCGCAGAGCTATGTCCAGAACTCGAAACCCTTACTCCGGGCGAACCCCTGTATTCTAAAAACCTGCCATTCCTCCGTAATGTTGTAACCGTTGGCTTCTCTATGAACGGTTGCCTTACCTGGGATCAGATGCTTTCACGTTCAGCACTTATTCCCCGTGAAGAGGTGCGCAGACGAGCATCGCTGGTTAAACCCGATGATGTATGCAATATGCAGTATACTTCAGGTACAACAGGTTTCCCCAAGGGCGTTATGCTTACTCATAGAAACATTGTAAATAACGGCAAGACTATCGGCGATAGAATGGACCTTTCTACTGCAGACCGTATGATGATTCAAGTGCCTATGTTCCATTGCTTTGGTATGGTTCTTTCGATGACATCAATGATGACACACGGCGGAACACTTTGTCCGATTCCGTATTTCTCGCCGAAATCATCACTGGCATGTGTGAACGATGAACACATAACCTGCTTCAACGGTGTTCCCACCATGTTCATTGCAATGTTCAACCACCCTGACTTTGCAAAAACAGATTTCTCTTATATGAGAACGGGTATTATGGCAGGTGCAAACTGCCCTGCAGACCTTATGCGACGTGCTGCAGATGAGATGAATATGCGTGAGATTATCTCTGTTTACGGTCAGACGGAAGCATCTCCCGGTTGTACAATGGGCGAGGTCAATGAGGATATCGACCACAGAGTTGAGACTGTAGGCAGTCCTTTCCCCGGCGTTGAATGTAAAGTTATCGACCCCGAGACAGGCGAAGAACTCCCTGACGGAGAAAGCGGCGAATTTATTGCCCGTGGATTTAATATCATGAAGGGTTATTATAAGATGCCCGAGGCAACTGCACAGGCAATTGATTCCGACGGTTGGCTCCACTCGGGAGATATTTGTTGCCGTACTCCTGACGGTTATTATAAAGTTACCGGTCGTCTTAAGGATATGATTATCCGTGGAGGCGAGAATCTTTACCCCCGTGAAATAGAGGAATTTTATCTCACTAATCCCAAAGTCCGCGACGTTCAGGTTGTTGGTGTTCCCGACGAGAGATACGGCGAGGAATGTTGTGCATGGGTTATTCTGCATAAGGGCGAAACAGCGGACGAAAACGAGATGAAAGAATTTGGTAATGCATCTATTGCAAGACATAAAGTTCCGAGATACTTTATGTTTGTAGATGAATTCCCCATGAATGCCGCAGGTAAGATTCTTAAGTATAAAATGCGCGATATTGCCGCAGAAACTCTCGGACTTAAAAAATGATTTATAAAACGGAATACAATTATGTATTCCGTTTTTGTGTATACAGAAATTAAATAGGGTTGCTTTATTTTCAAAAATATGATATAATAATTCAGTATGATTTTACTTTTTAAGGAGTGATCTTGTGAAAAGACGATGGGGGGACCGATATGATGCAAGTAGAGTCCGTGATATAGACGGTGTGCATCATTATATGGCGTACCTTATGCCGAAAAGAACAGATGCAGAAGTGTATCTTAACGAAACGATTGACGTTACAGACCTGCTTAAATATATTGCCGAAAAGAACGCTACAGGCGAGAGGAAAGTTACAATGTTCCATTGTGTGATTGCTGCGGTGGCAAGAACAGTTAAGATGAGACCTTTGCTTAACCGCTACATATCAGGCAAGAGATATTATGACCGTAACGAGATTACTATGGGATTCACAATCAAGAAAAAGTTTGAAGACCATGCAGAAGAATCACTTTTTATATACCGCCCAAAGGATGAGGAAAATCTCTGTGCTATCACAGACCGACTTACTCCCCAACTTAAAGAGGCGAAAAAAGATACAGGCGTAAAGGTTGACGATATCCTTAATGTCGTTAAGAAGCTTCCGAAACCCATTATGCATCTTTTTATGGCTTTTATGAGATTTGCTGACAGTCATGGACTTATGCCAAAATCATTCAGCAGTGTTGATCCCAATTACTGTTCAGTAATGCTTTCAAACCTTGGCAGTATCAAGTGCGACGCTGTGTACCATCATCTTAATAATTTCGGTACTAACGGCATAGTTATTACTATAGGCGAGATACATAAGGAATTTGTGCCCGACGAAAATGGCAATCCTTCTTTGCGGGATGTTATGAATATCGGTGCTACATTGGATGAAAGAATAGCAGATGGCTTTTACTTTGCCCGTTCGCTTAAACTTATAAAACACATCTTCAAAAATCCTGAGTTACTGGATAAAACATTAGGGGAGGAAATCGATTTTGAGTTCTGATGCAAAATGGTTTAAGTACTACGGGGATGTTCCTCACACTCTGAACTATCCCGATATTTCCATGTATGATATGATAAGAAGAACTGCCAATAAATACAGCGATAATATCGCTTACGATTTTATGGGCAGATCCGTTACATTCAGAGAATTTATTGCAGAGATAGACACTTGTGCAAGAGCACTTGTTGCCCAGGGTGTTAAAGCAGGAGAGGCAGTTACCGTTTGTCTGCCCAATACACCCCAGGCGGTTGTTATGTTCTACGCTGTCAATAAGATTGGTGCTATAGCGAGTATGGTTCATCCTTTATCTGCAGAGAATGAGATACTCTTCTATCTCAATGAGAGTAATAGCCGTGTAGCTATCACTCTTTCACAGTTCTATGACAAATTCAAAGCCATCAAAGGTAAAACCTGTCTTGAGAAACTCATCGTTTCAAAGATCGAGGAAGCCCTCCCCCGTGTGAAAGGGTTTTTGTATAAATTTGTCGGACATGAACCCAAAGTTGCAGATGAGCCCTGGGTTATCGGCTGGAATACATTTTTGAATTCTGCTGATAAAGTTTCAGAAGATGTTGGCTACAGGGGTGTGGGAGAAGATCCTGCAGTTATCCTTTTCAGCGGCGGTACAACAGGAACCTCCAAAGGTATCCTGCTTACTAACCTTAACTTCAACGCACTTGCAATGCAGACAGCAGCGGCGTCCGGTTGCTTTGCTCCCGGCGATATTATGCTTTCCGTAATGCCTGTGTTCCACGGCTTTGGTCTTGGTGTGGGTATTCATACTATCCTTGTTGCTGCAGGTAAGTGTGTGCTTGTGCCGAGAGTACATATAGACGAATTTCCCGGCCTTTTCAAGAAACATAAGATTAATTATATGGCTGGTGTTCCCACCCTCTTCGAGGGTATGATGCGAAACGAGGGGATGAAGAAAGCAGACCTTTCCTCTCTTAAAGGCCTTTTCAGCGGTGGCGACTCACTTTCTGTTGAACTTAAAAAGAAAGTGGATGCTTTCCTTAAAGACAGAGGAGCAAATATCCATGTCCGTGAGGGATACGGCACTACTGAGTGCGTAACAGCAAGTTGCCTGACTCCTATAGACTGTTACCGTGAGGGAAGTATAGGTATTCCATTCCCTGACACATACTATAAAATTGTAATCCCTAATACAAACGAAGAAGCCGCACCCGGAGAAATGGGAGAGATCTGTATTTCGGGTCCCACACTTATGAAAGAATATATTAATAATCCCAAGGAAACAAGTCTTACACTCCGTGAACATGATGATGGCAAGGTGTACCTGCATACAGGCGACCTTGGTCGTATGGATGAAGACGGATTTATCTACTTTGTTCAGCGCCTTAAGAGAATGATTGTAACAAGCGGATATAATGTATATCCCTCACAGATTGAGAACGTAATCGACTCTCATGAAGCGGTAATGTTCTCCACGGTTATCGGTGTTAAGGATGAGGTAAGAATTCAGAAGGTAAAGGCATTCATTGTGCTGAAACCGGGATTTACTCCCACAGATGAGATAAAGGAATCTATTAAATCTCTCTGCGAGAAGAATATTGCAAAATACGCTCTTCCGAGGGAATATGAATTCCGTGATAACCTTCCCAAAACACTCGTAGGCAAGGTTGCTTATCGCGAACTTGAGAAGGAAGAAGAAGCAAAGATAAAATAAAAATAAAGGATGATTTCAAAACGAAATCATCCTTTTATATTGGAATCAGTTAAGAGTCCGTAGTTTTTGACTGTATAGCATATCGTCTGTTTCGAACACACTCATTCCGCTGGTCAACCCGTAGAGAATAACGCTGTCCCGTTTGTCCCTGGAATCAAGTATCGCAAATTTCGATATCCTGAGCAGCAGTTGTGTTTCCTCCAGTGTAAGTCCCATCCCGAAAGACATAGTAATCATTATGTCTCTTGAGGGATTTCGTTCTCCTGCGAATATCTTATATACATATTCACCTGCACCTGAACCACTTGCTACGGCAGAAATTTTAATACCCTTTGCAGCGATAAGCTCGTTGAGATAGGTGTGGGGCGTTTTGTTTATAAATTTGTCGTTATGCTCTTTCAGAAATACCTCTATGTCTGTTGCATTTTTAAGTTCTTTCAGTAAATCCTCGGTAATTGAGTACATTGACAAGTCCTCCGAATTTTAATATAATCATAATATCATATTTCGACAAAATCTGCAAGGGGGTGTGGATGTGGATATCGAAACCTTAAGTGAAATCAATGTGTTGAAAGAAACAGAAAGACAAAAGATTTCCGTTGTGGTGGGTGCTGACGGTAAACGCTATTTAAGACGTGATATGCTGAACGAAAAGAGGGAAATATATAAAGCTCTTTCCGACGTGAATCACGTTGGTGTACCGAAGATATTTCATGTATCCCTCACAGACCGCACAACCGTTATAGAGGAGTATATTAACGGGATTCCCCTTTCGGAATATATTGAAAAAAACAAGCTGGGAAAGGGTAAGCTTCGCTCACTTGCAATAAAGCTTATTTCAGCCGTTGAAGCAATACACGGAGAAAATATAATCCACAGAGATATAAAACCTCAGAATGTGCTCATTGACAGGGACGGAAATATTTACCTTGTTGATTATGACATTGCACGTATAGAGAGAAACGAACTGAAAAAGGATACAGATACCCTTGGCACATTTGGATATGCCCCTATAGAGCAGTTCGGAATTATGCCTACGAATAAGAAAACGGATATATATGCATTTGGCATGACTCTTAAAACACTTCTTGACCGATTTGGCGTGAAAGGTAATCTTTACAGAATTGCAAAAAAATGCACACGGCTTGACCCTGACCAACGATACGAAAGTGCATCTGCAGTAAAGAGGGCACTGCGATTCGGAAAGGTTAAGAATCTGCTGATTTCTGCTGTTCTTGTGCTTTGTTTGGCTGTGGGAGTGCTTATATATAATACTCTCAAGCAACCCACCCGGAATACGAATATCCCTAAAACAGAACTCTCATTACAGGATGAACCCCAAAATATTCCCGATGAAGTTATGGCGGATGAGATTCCCCAACCAGAAGAAGCCACAACTGAAACGTTAACTTCTCCTGAAGAGGATTGGCGAAGATTCAGGGGCTTTGAAAAAGGCGATAGAGAGAATGGATATTACGAGCTACGGAATAACGGAGCGATATGCACATTTGCAACCGATTTTCCCTATGAACATATTATTTTTGCAGAGGATATGCGGAAGACGGGTACTATCATCCTTGGGAAAAATGAAACACCTGTGAAAGCAGATGTTTCTCTCAATAACGGCGTTCTTACTTTGTCTCTTGATGACGGAAAAGGTCATAGGTTTAATCATAAATTTTATTATCAGGGTAACCACCAATACACCGCCTATCAATCCTCCGATATGCGAAAAAATGCAGACCTTATGTGCTATGATTTTGACGGCAACGGATGTAACGAATTGCTTGTAGGTCTTAATGAATGTGCCCTTACTGTAAATGGAGGAGAACTCTATTCGTCTTTCAACTATTCTGTTGGCTGGTGCATTTGCTACGATGAGCAAAATGGCTTTACCCTGTGCCAGGGAGATATGTTTTCTGTGAATTCATCCTTTGCCATATATAGTAATAACGATGGCGTGGTAAATTCCCATTGGGTAACGGCAGATCAACCCGTGGGTTATTATATGAAAGATAATATGATAATGCCATTATTCTGATTTTTTAGACAAAAAGTCCAAGACCTCATTAGTAATTAATCTATAATTACTAATGAGGTCTTTTGCTTTTAATCGTTTATATTGAGTAGCGTGTCTACGGCTTTTTGCATATCTTTTCGTGTACGGTATGCGTTGATAATACGAATTTCCTTTTCGGTAAACTCATCGGCAGATAAATGAATGTCGAGTAATTCGCTGGGGGATACCTCCAAGGTGTTGCAGATATCAGAAAGAATATCCACGTCGGGGCGGTGTGATCCCTGTTCCCAGTTTGACACACGTGTGTTTGATACGCCAATGAGTTTTGCAAACTCTCTTTGGGAGAGATTCTTTGCTTTGCGATACTTGGCGATACGCCCACCGATTTCGTAATTCATTTTAATCACCTCAATTAAAGATTATATACAAAAATCTGCACAAAGTCAACGAATAATACAGAATAACTGAATTATCGGGTTGACTTTGTGGTTAATCTGTAATATAATAAAAATATTACAGAAATTCTGTATTTTGAAGGAGCGGTGTCGCAATGCTTGTGCATGAGAAAGTGCATAGATACATACAGGAACAGGGGATAGATATCATGGAACTGTCGTCGGAGTGTGATATTCCGTATCAGGTGTTTGCCGATATGATGAACGGAAGACGAAAGATGTACGCTGAAGATTTGCGTAATGTATGCCGTGCACTTGGGGTATCGCCCGAGTTATTTATAGAGTATAGAAAAGGAGGGTTTTCCGATGAATGATAAAGAAACTTTGAAAGAACTGCTTCCCGATGAAAACACACCAAAGGTTAAGACGGCGAAAGCAATGCGATATGTGTGGTATGTGGTGGGGTTGATCAGTATTATTGTCTATATTGTGCTCACCCTTGAAGAATGTATGATGTAATCATGGAGGAAAATGTTATGGCAAACTTTTGCAGTAATTGCGGAAATCCGCTTAACGGAAATAAATTCTGTACCGAATGTGGTCTTAAAGCAGAAACGAGAGCTGAAGTGAGAACACCTGTGCCTGTTCAGAATACTATCGATGAGGTTCAGTCGGATACGGTTGAGAATACATATACAAATCCATCTGTTCCCATGAAACGTAAAAGCAAGAATTGGATAAAGTGGGTTGTGATATCAGGCGTTGCTACTGTTCTGGCGGTCGTTGTTTTTCTAATAATTGCTTCATCGAATTTCAAAATACGTTTTATGGAATATGCTGATAAAGAGGGCGTCAGAGTAGAAGAGCAGTATATTGAAATAACTGCTACACAGGATCGTTTATATCCGGAAAAAGAAACACGATATGGTGATACGAAATATATTAGAGAAGTGGCAGAAAATCTTAATATCCCCGATAAAATTATAAATAATCTTTGGCGTGAACCACCGGGTCTTGGATATAATGAATATAATGTTCAGGAAACAGATGATGTGAGAATTCGTTCGAGACATTATTATGATTTGAAACGTGGGTATATAGTCGAGGTAATATTTGAGCTAAAAGATAAAAGTGCAGATTGATGTGAAATGAATATATAACATAATCACGGAGGGAAATGCTATGGCAAAATTTTGTGGTAATTGTGGAAATGCACTCAATGAAGGAACAAAATTCTGTGGCGAGTGCGGATTCAAGGTGGCGGAAAATAATGTTCAGGTTGCTCCTGCACCTGTGCAGACCGAATCCGTGGCTAAGGATATCCCTGCACCTTCACAGGAAACAGAAAAGGAATTTGTCCGCAAAGAAGTGCTTCGCATAAAGTGTGTAGGTGCCACCACTTTTCAGGAGAGATTGCTTGTTATCTACACTGACCATATAGAATTCTGGAAAGGGGAGCAGTCATCCCTTTTGTTCAGCGAGACTTATGACAATATAGTAAGCGTAACGGGCTCTGACAGTAAGATTGCCTATAATAAATTTTTCATACATCTTAAAAACGGAGAAACATTTAAGTTTTCGCCGGATATCCGTTATGATCTGAAAGGCAAATATTATGTGAAGCCCATATTCAATACAGATATAAAGCAACTTACAAAAACACTTCCCGGATATATAAATAAGCTTATTGCCGAGTATAAGAACATGAGAGATTGATATGAGAAAAACAAATTTTATAACAAAGATTATATGCCTTATTCTTGCAATGTTGCTTATGTCAGCAACATTTTGCGGATGTTCAGAAAAGGATACAAGCAGCAAGTTGCAAGGTTCACGTTTTGATAGCAATATCTCAATGGTAAAAAATGGTCATCCCGAACTTATTCCCGATATAACTTATGAAGAGGCATATGATAATTTCTTTGCCAATCCGCAGTGGAGAGGATTTGAAGCGGATGACGGCTCGGAAGTTGTTGAGTTTAGCGGAGAATGTACATATGATGGTGAAGATGCAGAGGTGTATATTCAGTTTGTAATTGAGGACGAAGAAAGTTTTTCAATGTACTATGCCGAAATGACGGTAGGCGATGAAACATTTGAAGTAGATGAACAAACTTTTATAGAGTTAGTATATACACCTTTTGAAACATATTCACAGGAAGTATTGGGTAAAGATTTAGACCGGGATGTGCAGGATGCTTTCGCTGAAATTTATGCTGCAATAGAATAAAAAAGTAGGTTCCTACGGGAAAAAGGAGAATTATTATGGATAATAATGAGATTTTACATAACGAAAATCCTGATGTTTTGAATGAAATGGCAGAAGAAAATGCTTTGCCACATAAGCCAAAAAAGAAAAGATGGCTCATATGGACAGTCATAGTGGTTATTGTTGCAATTTTAGCAGGTTGTGCTGCGTTTTTCGTTCCGAAACTTTTGAAAAAGCCAAGTAATCACAAAACTCTTGCTACGGGAATGGATCATACGGTTGCGTTGCTTGATGACGGTACTGTTGTGGCAACAGGCAGAAATGAATACGGTCAGTGTAATGTTTCCGACTGGGAAGATATAATTTCGATAGATGCCGCTTATTCCTATACCGTGGGACTTAAATCTGACGGAACTGTTGTTGTGGCAGGATTTATTGACGGAGATGTTTCAGGCTGGACGGATATAGTCGAAGTGTATGCTATGCCGCAAAGATTGATTGGTTTGAAATCCGACGGAACTGTTGCGATCACAAATGATACATATCCTGTATATGTTGAGCCGGGAAAAACCGAAGAGAGAAAATACGGACTTGATTCCTGGACCAATATAGTTGATATTGCGTTTCATGACTTGGGAAAGGTCGTCATAGTCGGCTTAAAAGAAGATGGCACGGTAGTCGCTGCCGGAGAAAACACTTCCGGACAATGCGATGTTTCCGGATGGACGGATATTGTATCTGTAAGTACAGATGGTAGTCATACATTAGGTCTTAAAAAGAACGGAACTGTTGTTGCTACAGGAAACAATGAAGACGGTCAGTGTGATGTGGCTGACTGGGAAGATATTGTAAGCATAACTGCAGGTTATGGAATGACAATAGGCGTTAAAAAAGACGGAACTGTCCTTATAGCGGGAGATACCTCATATGGACAGTATGATGTTGATGACTGGGAGAATGTAGTTGCCGTATACGGCGATTTTCTCAAAGCATATGCTTTGCAGTCTGACGGAACAGTTTTAACTCCTTATCCGGAAATGAAAGATTGGACGGATATAGTAAGCATTTGCGTTGAGGCAGACCGTATAATCGGATTGAAGAAAAATGGTACTTTGGTGTGCAACGAATTAATTGATGATTCAAACAAATACGGAGAGTGCGATATTGATGAATGGAACGGTATCAGAATACCCGAAACAAAAACCATCAGATAAATATATGAGGGGGAAAAACTGTGTTTGGTAATGAGTTTGAAAATATGAACGAACAGAATATATACGAAAAAGCAGTTGAAATCAAGCCAAGGAAAAAGAAAGGCAAGAAGATTATAATAATAGTTGCAATTGTTCTTGTACTTGCAATACTTGCGGCAGCTGCTGCATTCGTTTTCTTTCGCAGTGCCGATGCAAATGATAATTACGTAACTCTCTCTGCCGGCTTGGAATGTACCTTGGGGGTATGCCCTGACGGAACCGTTGTTGCAGTAGGCAGAAATAATATGGGACAGTGTGATGTTGAGGACTGGAAAGATATTGTTTCTGTCGATGCCGGAAATTTTGGAACAATTGGAATGACTTCGTATGCAGTGGGACTTAAATCCGACGGAACTGTCGTTGTGGCAGGTCTTTCAGATGACGAAACTGTCGGACAGATTACCGATGATATAGAGGAATTCTGGGAGGACGAAGTCGGAAACTGGGAAGATATCGTTTCTGTTTCTGCGGATGAACTGATTCTTGGTGTCAAATCCGATGGAACCGTTGAGATGTGGTATCCATGGTTTATGTATAATGAAGATGATGACGCTGTAAAGGAATGGAATAAGATTAAAAAGTGGAAAGACATCGTTGAGGTTGATCAGGGACCTAACTATGGTGCTTGTGTAGTTGGTCTTAAATCAAATGGTACTGTAGAAATAGCCGGACCACATACAGACGACGATTTCGATGTTGATGGCTGGAAGGACATTGTTGATATTTCTGTAGGATGTCCGGCAGGTTATTTTGCCAGTTCTCATATAGTTGGTTTGAAAAAAGACGGAACTGTGGTCGCTACAGGAGAAAATATTGACGGCAGGTGTGATGTTTCTGACTGGACAGATATAATTGCTGTTGAGGCAGGAAGCAATTATACAGTAGGTCTTAAGAAAGACGGAACAGTTGTTTGCACTATGGAAGTCGGAACACACAACTGGGAGAATATTGTTGCAATATCTGCAGGTACGAATCACCTGGTCGGATTGAAAGCCAACGGTCACGTGGAAACTGCAGGGAATAATGATGCAGGTCAGTGTTCAGCAGATGACTGGACTTACATAAAAACTCCCGGATTTTCTCTTAAAAATCTTTTCAGATGAAATACACTATAATCCCCTTGACAATTTGAGAAAATTAAGGTATCATATATAATTGCAGACGTAGAAGATGTGTAAGTAGTTTTTCGTCCACCTGCCAAAGAGAGAACGGTTGTCAGCGGCTGAGAGCAACCGGACAGAGCGAAAAATGAATTTCAGCATCGGAGTCTTTTGCGAAAGTCGTTTTTGATATAAGCAGGGTGTTAGTGCACACGCCAAAAGCATATTAAAGTGCAGAAATTTTTTCTGAATTCAGGGTGGTACCGCGGGTTATAATGCAGCTCGTCCCTATTTATGGGATCGGGCTGCTTTTTGTTTTGCCGTTTCCCTGAGGCAATCGTATATAATTTAGAAAGGAATAGATATTATGACTCCAAAAACACTTGAAGTTAAGCAGAATTTCCTTGCTTCTCTTGAGAAAGCCACCAATATGGAAGAACTTGAGCAGATCCGTGTTGAATACACAGGTAAAAAAGGTTATGTTACCGAACTGCTTAAGGACATGAAAAATCTCTCCAATGAGGAGAAGAAAACTTTCGGTCAGGAAGTTAATGTACTTAAAAATGAAGTAAACGACAAACTTGCCGAGAAGAGAGAGGAACTCCACCGCAAGGAAATCGAGCTTGAAAACAGCCGTATGCCTGAGTTTGACATTTCAATCCCCGCAGACCTTAAACGTGGTTCATACCATCCTATCACATTGGTTCAGCGCCAGTGTGAAGAGGTATTCAAATCTATGGGATTCGTGGTAGAGGATTACAGCGAGATTGTTACTGACTATGAATGCTTTGAGGCACTCAATATCCCCAAGACACACCCTGCAAGAGATATGCAGGATACTTACTATTTGAGTAACGGTCAGCTTCTCAAATCCCACACATCTGCGGCACAGAATGCTATCTATAAGAAATACAAAGATGCCCTTATCAATGAGGGTAAGGCAATCAAGGCAATCTTTCCCGGAAGATGCTTCCGTAACGAGGCAACAGATGCCTGTCATGAGAATACATTCTTCCAGATGGAGGGTATTATGGTAGATAAAAATATCTCCATATCAAACCTTATCTTCTTTATGAAGACAATGCTCTCCGAAGTGTTCAAGAAAGATATTAAAGTTCGTCTCCGTCCCGGTTTCTTCCCATTTGTGGAACCCGGTTTTGAGCTTGATATCAGTTGCCTTATCTGTGGCGGAGAGGGTTGCCCCTCATGTAAGCACAGCGGTTGGCTTGAACTCTGCCCCTGCGGTATGATTCATCCCGAAGTGCTTAAAGCAGGTGGAATTGATCCTGAAGAATATACCGGTTTCGCATTCGGTCTCGGACTTACACGTCTTGCCATGATGAAATTCGGTGTTAAAGATATCCGTGATCTTAATGGCGGAAGCTTAAAGACACTTTCGCAGTTTACTGACGACAAATAATTAAAGGAGGGCGAAAAATATGTTTTTATCATTAAACTGGATTTCAGACTTCGTTGATTTAACAGGTCTGGATAAAATGGAACTTATCAATAAATTTTCACTCTCCACAGCAGAGGTTGAAAATGAAATTTTCTTCAAGGGCAGCGATATCGATGGTATCGTTGTTGCAGAGATCAAGAGCGTAGAGGATCATCCCGAATCAAAGAAACTCCACCTTCTTAAAGTGGATATCGGCGAGGCAGAACTTGTTGATGTTGTCTGCGGTGCACCTAACGTTAAAGTTGGTCTTAAAACTGCATTTGCAAAACTTGGTGCACGTATCGGTGATATTACAATCACACCCCGTAAACTTGCAGGGTATACCTCCAATGGTATGTGCTGTTCCGAGAAAGAAATCGGTATCAGCGACAACGGCGACGGTATTATGGAGATTACAGATGATGTGGCTCTCGGTACAGACCTTAAGGACATCTATGCCATTGAGGATATTATCTTCGAGGTTGATAATAAATCCCTCACAAACCGCCCCGACCTTTGGGGACATTACGGTATCGCAAGAGAATTTGCGGCAATTGCCGGCAGAGAACTCAAACCTCTCGATGTGGCAGATCTTTCTGCTTATGATAAACTGAAAAAAGTCGATCTTAAGATAGAAGACCCCCTTTGCCAGAGATATTCCTGCCTTGAGTTCGGTAATATCGGCGTTCATACAAGCCCTGTCAATATGCGAATCCGCCTTTACTACTGCGGTATGAGAGGAATCAACTTCCTTGCCGACCTTACCAACTACTTAATGCTCGAAATGGGTCAGCCGATGCACGCATTTGACTCACGTAAGGTAGAAAAGATAAGAATCAAACGTTTCGATAAACCTTTCAAATTCCAGACACTTGACGGAGTAGAACGTGATATTGATGAAAATACACTTATGATCTGCAACGATAATACTCCCGTTGCAATCGCAGGTATTATGGGCGGTCTTGATTCGGAGATCGTGGAAGATACATCTTCACTTACTCTCGAATCTGCAACATTCGACGCCACATCAATCCGTAAATCCACAGTTCGTCTTGCTCACAGAACAGATGCATCTGTCCGCTATGAGAAGTGCCTCGATCCGGAAATGACAGTAACCGCAATTGCGAGATTTGTAAAACTTTTAACAGATATCGACAGCGGTGCCGTTGTAACATCAGCACTTACTGATGAGTACGCTTTCAAGTACGATGATATTTCTCTCACATTTGATAAGCCATTTGTCAATAAGTACACAGGTATCGAAATCGGCAACGATACAATTGTGAAAACTCTTGAATCCCTCGGTTTCGGTGTAACTCTTTCAGGGGACGAATTCACAGTAACCGTTCCCAGTTGGAGAGCAACAAAGGACGTTACACTCAAAGCCGATATTATTGAGGAAATCACACGTATCTACGGTTATGATAACTTTGATGTTCACACCCTTGCACTTCCTCTGTATCCTATCAGAACTGCACAGGAAAAGGATGATGAAGAGAGAATTAAGGATATCCTCGTTAAGCGCTATTCAATGCACGAACTCCATTCATATGTTTGGGCGTACCACGATGAATATAAGGCACTCGGTATTGAGATAGAGGATAATATTGAGCTTGTCAATGCAACAAACCCCAATATCCAGACAATCCGTAAATCAATCATCCCCACACAGCTTTGTCAGGTTAAGTATAATACAACATACGCAGCAGACTTCGGTGTGTTTGAAATCGGCAGAGTAGTAGATGGTCTTAAAGATGACGGTATGTGCAATGAGCAGAAGAAACTTGCCATAACTCTGTTCAGTAAAACAACCGATATGGAAAAACTCTACTATAAACTCCGTGATGTTCTTGCAGTTATTGCAGATGAACTGAAGCATAAGCCGCTCACATTTGAAAAGGCGGAGGCAACACATTCATATGAGCATCCCAAGAATCTTAATAAGATTTATTGCGACGGCATTCTCCTTGGCGAAATCGGTATCGTGAATTCCGTAGTAGGCAAGAAGATTGATAAGAAAGCCAATATTGTATTTGCAGAGATTGATGTTAAGGAGTTTGCAAAGATTGCAAACGCTTCCATCTCTTACGAAGAACCCTCAAAGTTCCCCGAGATCGAGATTGACTTATCGTTTGTGTCCGACAAATTTTCTCCAATAGCAAAAGCAATAGAGGATGCGGCTTGTCCTATGATTAAGGATGTAAGCGTTACAGATATCTACACAGACGAAAGCGGCAAATCAATCACAACAAAGATTCGCTTTGCGGATAATGAGCGTACATTAACTCGTGAAGAAGTTATGAAAGTTGTTGACGGTATTATAGAATCTCTTGCTGCTGAAGGTATTAACTTAAAGAACTGAAATTAAATATCTTTTTGTAAAATCCCCGTATTTTATACGGGGATTTTGCGTATACTCAAATGTACATTTACTATACTTCGCAACCTGCGGTTGCAGGAAAAATCAAGGTAAAGTTGGTATATATCTCTGATCGGATATGGTAATATAATCATGAAAAAACAAGAAAAGGTGAATTAACTATGATGACTATAGGTGAAAAGATATTAAACTTAAGAACTGCTATGCAGATGTCGCAGGAACAACTTGCAGAAAAGGTTTCTGTATCAAGACAGTCAGTTTCAAAATGGGAGATGGATCAGGCACTGCCTCAGATAGATAAAGTATTGCAACTTTGTGAACTGTTTGGTGTTTCTGCTGATGAACTTCTCAATGAAAAAGAGATTCCGAAAAAAGACAGAGGACACAATAAATATTTCGGCACAGACGGTTTCCGCGGCGAAGCCAATGTGAACCTCACATCATTACAGGCGTATAAAGTAGGAAGATTTCTGGGTTGGTACTATACAGTACATTCCAATAAAAGACCGAATGCATCTGAACGTCCTCGAATAGTTATAGGCAAAGACACACGTCGTTCAAGTTATATGCTGGAATATTCTATTGCGGCAGGTATTACCGCTTCGGGAGCAGATGCTTATATGCTCCATGTTACGACTACACCAAGTGTGTCCTATGTAACCCGTCAGGATGAGTTTGACTGCGGAATAATGATTACTGCATCTCATAATCCTTTTTATGATAACGGCATCAAGATAATAAACAGATACGGAGAGAAATCGGACGACGCTTTAACAGATCTTATAGAATCTTATATAGACGGAGATATGTCCTTTCTCGGAACAGACGGAGAGGATTTGCCTCTTGCCCGTGGAGAACGGCTTGGCTGTATAGTTGATTTTGTGTCGGGCAGAAATAGATATGTGGGTTATCTCATATCACTTGCATCCCATTCATACAAAAATTTAAGAATAGGTCTTGACTGTGCAAATGGTGCTTCCTGGATGATTGCCGACTCTGTTTTCAGTGCGTTGGGAGCGCAGACAGAGGTTATCGGTGCAGAACCCGACGGACTTAATGTTAATATGGATTGCGGTTCTACCCATATAGAGAAACTCTGTCAGCTTGTAAGGGAAAAGCACCTTGATATTGGATTTGCTTTTGATGGAGATGCTGACCGTTGTATTGCTGTAGATGAAAACGGCAATATTGTAGACGGAGATGCTATGCTCTATATCCTGGGCAAAAGGTTAAAGTCCAGGGGTATGCTCAATGATGATACTGTTGTGGCAACTGTTATGTCAAACAGCGGACTTATAAATTCCCTTGAAGAGTCAGGCATCAGATGTGTGCAGACTACAGTAGGCGACAGATTCGTGTATGAGTGTATGCAGAAAAATGATTACAGTATAGGCGGAGAACAGTCGGGACATATTATACTTAAAAAGTACGCTACCACAGGAGACGGATTGCTTACGGCTATAATGATTGCGGAGGAAATCTGTGATAGCAAGATGCCCCTTTCTGCCCTTACGAGGGGATTGAAACTTTATCCCCAACATACCGTTAATATCCCTGTTCGTGATAAGAAAGGGGTTATGGAGGATGAAGCGGTGCTTGAAGAAATGAAAGCGGTGGAGATTTTAATAGGTGGTAAGGGAAGAGTTTTGCTTCGCCCAAGCGGAACAGAACCGGTTATCCGTGTGATGGTAGAGTGTGAAAGTGAAGAGAATTGCCGCTTGTATGCCGACAGGGTAGGCGGTATGATAATATCAAGGGGGTACGGTTTGTGATAAGGAAAGTACACACAAAAGATCTGTATGAGTGTAATGTCCCGTATCTTAATGAGTTGTTTGAAAATTCTGTTTATCCCTGGGATATGCTTCCACGCATAAAGGAATTTGCATTAAAACAGATTGCTCTTGGGTTAGACGGTTTCCGATGTGTGAGTGAGGGAGTACTTGTGGGTGAAGACGTGAAGATTCACCCATCGGCAGTTATCGAGGGCCCTGCAATTATCGGACCGGGAACGGAAATTCGCCCCGGCGCATATATCCGTGGCTCTGTTATAACAGGAAAAAACTGTGTTATCGGCAACTCCACAGAACTTAAGAACTGTATACTTTTAGATAATGTTCAGGTACCTCATTATAATTATGTGGGAGACTCTGTCCTCGGAAACAAAGCCCATATGGGCGCAGGTTCCATCTGTTCAAATCTCAAATCCGGCGGTGGTAATGTGGTAATACACGGCGATGAGGAATACCCTACAGGGCTTCGCAAAGTGGGGGCTTTTCTGGGAGATGGAGCCGATGTGGGTTGCGGCTGTGTCTTAAATCCCGGAACTGTGGTGGGAAAGGGAACATCTGTTTATCCCCTTACATCGCTTCGAGGAGTATACCCTCCCGAGTGCATTGTGAAAACTTGTGCTGAATATGTAAAACGAAGATAAAATTCATTGCAATAATCAAAAGGATGCTGTATAATTAAGTTATACAGCATTTTGTTTTTTGAGGAGGAACTCATATGGATTTTATCAAAAAGAGTGCAGAATTTGATCTTATCAGTTTTGGCGAGGTAATGCTTCGTCTTTCTCCGCCTGATAAAGATAAGATTTCCCAGAGTGAGATTTTTGAGAAGAACTGCGGCGGCTCGGAGTTCAACGTAGCTTCCGGTGCGGCAAATCTTGGAATCCGTTCTGCTATGATAACAAAACTCCCCAAGAACAAACTTGGCCATTTTATTGCAAGACGTATCCGCTACGGAAATGTTTCGGATGATTATGTTATCTGGGACGACAGCGACAGTAAACGATTGGGTATATATTTCTACGAAAGCGGTGTGTATCCGAGAAAGTCTGCCGTTGTTTATGACAGGGCGAATGCGTCTGTATGTTCGCTGAAACTTTCTGAACTTCCCGATGAGATTTATGATAGGACAAGGATGTTTCATATAAGTTCAATATCACTTGCGCTTGGAACACAACTGCGTGAAACAGCACTTGCGGTTATTAAACAGATGAAGAAAAGCGGTGTTGCCATAAGTTTTGATGTGAACTACCGTGCGGCACTCTGGAGCGAAGATGAAGCGAGGAAAACCATTGAGAAGATTCTTCCTTTGGTTGATGTACTTTTCGTTTCGGAAGAAACCTCAAGGCGTATGCTTCAGCGCACAGGTACACTTGATGAAATCATGAAAGGTTACGCCGATACATATGGTTGTAAGGTGGTTGCAACAACACGCCGTGATGTGGTAAGCCCTACAAAGCACAATTTCGGCTCACGTATCTACTGCGACGGTAAATTCTATGAAGAACCCCATTATATGAATATAGAGGTTATAGACCGTGTGGGTAGTGGTGATGCATATGTGGCAGGTGTACTCTATGGCATCCTTTCAGGTAAAGATATTGAGGAAGCGATGCGCTACGGAAACGCTTTGAGCGCTATTAAAAACACCGTTTCCGGCGATATGTCCGTAAGTTCCATTGACGAGGTTGAATCCGTAATGAAATCACACCGTGCTGAAGGCCCACAGGACGAAATGGTAAGATGATAAATGATATTGAAAACGGTTCATCAGAGCCGTTTTTGTTTTTGATGCTTCCGTGATTTTATGAAATGTTTCATTTATGTAAAAAGTATTGAATTTTGTCAAAATATGATATATAATGCATATATCAGAAGTTTAATTTCTTGAAACCAAGGAGGAAACAAATATGTTTTGTGGAAATTGTGGTCAGGCAAATCCTGACGAAGCATTATTCTGTGAGAATTGTGGCGAAAGACTTCATCCGTTAGCACCGGAAGGCGCTGTTTATGATGCTCCTGAAGCACCTGTTGCTCCTGAAGCACCTGTTGCTCCCGAAATACCTGTAGAGAATTTTGAATATGCCGCTCCCGTGGCACCCATTCCCCCGTTGCCCCCGAAATCTGGCGGATTTACTGCTTTTATCGGTGCTGTTTGGGAATTCATTAAGAAATACCTGCTCTGGTTCATTATTGCCGGTGCAACATTAACTCTTATTGTTTTACTTGCTGTTTTCGGCGTGTTCAAGTCCGGTTCTGATAAGGCAATAGAGAAATACATATCTGCTGATTTCAAGGGCAATGGTAAGGTCGAGTTTGAGTTGACGTATGACCCCGAAAAACTTGATATTGCAATTTTGGACGGCGAATTCATGGATAGAGAAGATGCTATTGATGTATATAAGTATATCGGAGAAGAAGAAAAGGAAGAGAATGAATATAGATTCGGCAAGGGCTTGAGAATCACAAGATTCAAAATCGAACCTATCAACAGGTATAATAAAGGCAGTGAACCTGTTATAGCCGTCAACAGATACCTTTATGAAGTGCATGGCTACCCGGAGAATTACGTAAGTGCTCTCCATGTTATGAGAGTTGGTTATACAAAGAAGGGCAGATATGGTTCTGAGCGTGTTTCGGGCAGAGAAATTGTTGCTGCAAAGATTAAGGGTAAATGGTATGTAAACTCCCTTCCCGGCTATTATGGGGACGATGCAATCGACACCTGGAATGAAGTAAGAGAAATCACGAAGAATTACTGATATCATTCAAATTCTGAAAACGGTTCCGTTTGGAACCGTTTTTCTTTTCTGCAAATATTTACTTTTCATCCGATTTATGGTATGATATAACATATATTTCGAGAGAGGTTTTGCTATGGAAAAACGGCATTATAATATACCTGTTTTTGTGCCTCATGTGGGGTGTCCTCATGATTGCGTTTTCTGTAATCAGAAGCATATCACAGGCGCAGACAGTAATATCACGGCAGACAATGTTTCGCACATTATTGAGGAACATCTGCAATATATAGATAAAAGTAATTCTACTGTAGAAGTAGCGTTTTTCGGCGGTAGTTTCACAGGGATTGATGTTAAACTGCAGACGGAACTGATGAGCGCGGCTTATGAATATATCAGATCGGGTAAGGTTGACAGTTTAAGGTGTTCAACCCGCCCCGACTGTATAAACCGTGATATACTTGAAAATTGCAGGAAATATAGCATGAAAACCATTGAACTCGGTGTTCAGTCATTGGATAGTGAGGTGCTCATAAAATCGGGCAGGGGTCATGGCAGGGATATAGTTTTTGAAAGTTCGGCACTTATTAAGGAATATGGGTTTTCGTTAGGATTGCAGATGATGCTGGGCCTACCCGGAGATACTTACGAAAAGAGTATCGCAACAGGAAGAGATATCATTTCCATAAAACCCGATTTTGTGAGAATTTACCCTACATTGGTTGTAGAGGATACTGCACTTTGCCGCATGTATAATTCCGGAGAATACACGCCCCTGACAGTTGACGAAGCGGTAAAACTCGGTGCAGAACTTACGGAGATGTTTGAAGAAAATGGGATAGAGGTTATCCGAATCGGTCTGCAGACGACGGATAATATCAACGAATCAACTGTTAAAGGTCCGTATCACAGCGCGATGGGAGAACTTGTGCGGAGTGAAGTTTACAGACGTAAGATTGAGAGGAATATTCATCTTGCAGAAAACGGTGTTCTCACATATCCTGTTCCAAAAGGAGAAGTATCAAAAGCAATTGGACATCACAGGTCTAATGCAGAGTATTTTAAGACACGCTATGGCATCCAATTAAAAATAATAGAAATGCAAGATGAGTGTTGAAAAAATATATAAAATATGTTATACTGAAATGTGGTAATTATTATATTTTTAAGGAGTATGTAAATGTACTTAAAAGGCATATCGGTGCAGGGATTTAAGTCCTTTGCAGATAAGATAGATTTGGAGTTCGGTTCTGGTATTACGGCAATCGTAGGCCCTAACGGAAGCGGTAAGAGTAATGTGTCCGATGCGGTCCGTTGGGTTCTTGGCGAACAGAGTGCCAAAACCCTTCGTGGTTCTAATATGCAGGACGTAATTTTTGCAGGTACACAGAAGCGTAAGCCCCTGGGTTTTGCAAGTGTTACCATTACTCTTGACAACAAGGGTAAGAATTTTCCTATAGAAACTTCCGAGGTTAAGGTTACACGTCGCGTTCATCGTAGCGGCGAGAGCGAATATCTTATTAATAACGCCCCTTGCCGACTTAAGGATATTCATGAACTGTTTATGGATACGGGTCTTGGTAGAGACGGTTATTCCATGATCGGTCAGGGTAAGATTGACGAGATTCTCTCATCCAAATCCGAAGATCGCCGACGTATATTCGAAGAAGCGGCAGGTATCAGTAAATATAAATATAAAAAACTTGAGGCGGAACGCAAACTTGATCAGACAGAGGACAATCTTCTCCGTATCAAGGATATGATTGTTGCGTTGGAAGATCAGGTGGGTCCTCTTGAGGAACAGAGCAGAAAAGCACGTACATATCTTGACTTAAGAGAGAAACTGAAAGGCCTTGATGTTAATATTGCCATAAACAATATTGACCGCGCCAGAGAGAATATCAGAAAGAGTGAAGAAGGACTCTCAATTGCTGTGGCTCAACTCAATGACGAGAAATCCAAGGCAGTCCGTATGGATGCAGAGGCAGAAAAAGCGGATGCGGCACTTTCTGCACTTTTAGAGGAGATTAATTCTCTTACAGAGCAGATGTATCAGCTTGAGAGAGACAGCAGCGGAGCGAAGAACAGAATAGAACTCCTTGAAAATAACATTGCCAATAACGATGCCAATATACTCCGTATAGACGAAGAGATTGCCATAATTGACGAGAAAATTACCATGACAGAGGCGGAGATTGTCAAGCAGAATGAATTGCTTGAAACAAGACGTGGCGATGCGAAATCACTTTCCGATAAGATTACAACTATCGAAGCAGACGGCAAAAAACTCGATGAGGAGATAAAGGCATATCACACAGATATTGAAGCAAAGAAGAATGCCATTGCCGAGAGCATAGCAGGTATTTCCGATCTTCGAGCGCGAAAGCACAGTATGGAAATGCTTGTGGAGAACTTTGACCAGCGAAAAGCAGGTATCAAAGGCGAACTTGAAGAGAAGAAAGCCCTCCGTGATGCAGAAGCAAAAGCAATTGATGATATAAAGGCGAAACTTGATGCCAATGGTGCAGAGAAGAAAAAGCACCTTGACGAACTTGAAAAACTCAAAAAAGAGTATTTCGGCATAACAGACGAACTTACAAAGGTTAAGGAAAAACTCAACGGCCTTGCAACAGAGTTCAATGAGAAACAGTCAAAGAAGAATGCCTTGGAGGATCTTGAGAAAGGTTATGAGGGTTACTTCAGAGGTGTTAAGGAAGTACTTAATAAAAATTTCAAAGGTGTTCACGGCGTAGTTTCAAAACTCATTGAGATGGATGCCCGATATGCCGTTGCTATCGAGATTGCCCTCGGTAATGCGGTACAGCATATTATAGTAGATACAGAAGACGATGCTAAGAAGTGTATCGAATACTTAAAGTCCACTAATGTGGGCAGAGCCACATTCCTACCCGTTGCTACTGTTAAAGGCACAACAATGGAGAAGGAGCCCAAGGGCGAGAAAGGTTATCTCGGTCTTGCCTGTGATCTTATCACTTATGATAAGAAGTATGACGGTATATTCAAACAGGCACTTGGCAAAACTGCAATTGTTGATAATATTGATAACGCCGTTAAGATTGCAGGTAAGTACGGATATAAATTCAAGATTGTAACTCTTGCGGGAGAAGTGGTTAATGCAGGTGGTTCTATCACAGGCGGTAGCATCAGCCAGAACCAGAAACTTTTGAGCCGTTCCAAGGATATAGAACGCCTTAATGAAGAACTTGCAAAACTGCAGAAAGAAATTGACAAAAACGAAGATATTATTGATGAGGCAAACGAAAAGATAAAGGTTATTGCCGAGAAGAAACAGGTTTGTGATGATGCAGTTGCAGAGTGTAACCATGAAGATGTACGCCTCATCGCATCACTTGAGCAGAAAACTATTTCTGTTGAGGAACTTGATAAAACTGTTGCATCACTTACAGATGAAAGCGGTAATATATTAAAAGAACTTGACGGTATCGCAGATAAAACCGTTGAATTCAATAACGAGATTTCTGCCCTTGAGAGCAGTATAGAATCATCACGCAGAGAGCTTACGGAAACAGAACTTGCCTATATCTCGTTGGAGAATAAGAAAGACGATGTTGCCCGACTTCTTACCGACAGTAAGATTGACTTCGGTAATATCTGTAAGGATATGGAACTTATTGGCGAGAGAATAGAGGCAATGAAGACCAATATTGGCGCCCACAATGCGGATAAAGTTGCAAAAGACGGAGAGAAAAAATCTATTGCGGAAAATACAGAATCAATCCGCGCAGAGATTGAGCAGGTAAAACTCTCTGCAAATGCATCTGCTGACGGAAGCGGACAACTTGCCCAGGAGATTGCCGCAGGTAAAGAGAAGTATGAAAAAGATGCGGCGGCACTTAAACTTCTGCAGAAGAAGTCCAAGGAACAGAGTGAGATAATCTATACTGTTCAGCAGGAGATTGCCCGTATTGAGAATAAGAACGCCCGTTATGAGATGGAATCCGAACAGGCAATCAACCGTCTGTGGGAGGATTATGAACTTACATATTCCACAGCGTTGGAGTATAAGAGAGCGGATATCAATCTTGTTGAAGCCGCAAAAGATGCCGCAGAACTCAAGAAGAGCATCAAGGCACTAGGTAATATCAATATCGACGCAATAGACGAGTATAAGGCAGTTAAGGAAAAATACGACTTTATGTCAGAACAGAAAACTGACCTTGACGAAGCGAAAGCGAAGTTAGAAAACATCATCGCCGAGATGCAGGCAGAGATGACTGTGCGATTCAAAGAGTGCTTTGCACAGATTAAATCCAAATACGACTCTGTGTTCAAAGAACTTTTCGGCGGAGGTACTGCAAAACTTGAACTCAGCGACCCCAACGATGTGCTTGAAAGCGGTATAGAGATAGAGGTGCAGCCCCCCGGAAAGAAGCTCCAGAGTTTGCTTCTTCTTTCTGGTGGAGAGAGAGCATTTGCTGCAATTGCACTTCTCTTTGCGGTTCTCGAAGTCCGTCCCACACCTTTCTGTATTCTTGACGAGGTTGAGGCGGCACTTGATGATGTAAACGTGTACCGTTTTGCAGATTATGTTAAGAAATACAGCGAGAAGACACAGTTTATAGTTGTAACACACCGTAGAGGTACTATGGAGGCATCGGATATTATGTACGGTGTAACCATGCAGGAAAAAGGTGTGTCCAAGATATTGAAATTACAGATTAAAGATCTGGAGGAAGAAAATGTTTAAGTTTCTGAAAAAAGACAAGAATAAAGAAGAAACAATAGTTACTGTTGAAACTCCCCCCATAACCGAGGAAGAGGAAAAAAGGTATATTGATGTTTTTCTTTCCGAAAATCCCGATGCGGTTCTGGTAGAGGAAGAACCTGAAGAAATATCCGAAGAACCGACCGCAGAACCTGTGGCAGAAGAACCGGGTCAAAAGAAAGGTTTCTTTGCCCGTCTTAAAGGCGGACTTGACAAAACCCGTGCATCCCTCAACGATAAGATAAACAGCGTACTCAAAGCATTCGTAAAGGTTGACGAAGAACTTTTTGAAGAACTTGAGGAAGCACTTATCTCAGCAGATGTGGGTGTCAATACATCACTTTATATAATCGAACGTCTCCGCGATACTGTTAAGGAACGCCGTATAACGGAAAGTGTTGAGGTTCGTGAAGTAATTGAAGAGATCATCTGTGAGATTCTCGCCGGTGGCAATAACGAACTTGTTATGGAGGGTAAACCTGCCGTTATACTTGTTATCGGTGTAAACGGTGTTGGTAAAACCACATCAATAGGCAAGATGGCAGCTCGTCTTACTGCACAGGGAAAGAAAGTTGTCCTCGGTGCAGCAGACACATTCCGTGCCGCTGCGGCTGATCAGCTTCAGATATGGGCAGAGAGAGTGGGATGTGATATAATCCGTCTCCAGGAGGGGGCCGATCCTGCGGCTGTTGTGTTTGATACGGTAAATGCCGCAAGAGCAAGAGGCGCTGATGTTGTTATTATAGACACAGCAGGACGTCTCCATAATAAGAAAAATCTTATGGATGAGCTCAACAAAATTTCCCGAGTACTTGAACGCGAACTCCCCGAAAGTTCCAAAGAAGTTCTTCTCGTTATAGATGCCACCACGGGTCAGAATGCTGTATCGCAAGTGCAGCAGTTCCAGGAAGCGGCAGGAATCACGGGTATAGTTCTCACAAAACTTGACGGTACTGCAAAAGGCGGTATCGTTATAGCCATCGCTCATGACAGGCAGATTCCCGTAAAATTTGTCGGCGTGGGAGAGGGCATTGATGATATGCAGGAATTCAATCCCGAGGATTTCTCCAAAGCACTTTTCGGAGAATAAATCCCATTTTGTATTTGATTGACAGGAGATGATACCATGGACTACTATGATGCAAATCTTGAGGGCAAGATGAAGAAAATAACGTATACTATTGTTATCACGGCAATCATCCTGTTCCTTATCGTTTTTGCTGTCAACACCTATGTGCAGATGATTGAGGTAAAAGAACTTGGCGAAAAATTCTTAACAGTTTTCTGGACTAATTTTACAGTTCGTTCTGTCGCCCAGATCATCAGTTTTGCATTATGCTTTATTATGTTCTATGTAAGCACCGTCATAGTTACCCGTGTTATGAAAGAGAGCAGAAGTCCCGTCCTTTCAATTATCGGCAAACCGATTGGCAGGATACTCGTCTGCATCCTTCTTTCAATCATTGCAAGTACGTTTATAAGTGAAACCGTATACAGCCGATATCTTATGTTTGTATATAGCACTCCTTTTGGATTAACAGACCCCATATTCGGCAATGATATCGGATATTATATATTTCAGCGTCCGTTTCTTGAAGCGGTGATTGGTAGTCTGGCTTCGGTGTGGGTTGTTGTTATCATTTACTGTGCTTTGGCGTATGCTATTATACATTCCGTAAATGGACTTCTTGAATTTGGCGATATTACGAGCAAAAAACATGTTGTGTATCACAATATCATCAATATTGCAATATGGCTTGTAATTCACACTCTTTCATACAAATACCGTTCCGAGGGGCTTCTGTATTCGACCATCGGCGAATTTTCGGGCGCAGGATATACAGAGATAAATATATGGTATAATTTCAACCGTATTGCTCCGTTTCTTATTATAGCGGCAGTAGCGCTCATGCTTTTCTTTATGTTCAGGAACAGGTATAAGGCGATGATTCTGTCTGCTGCCATATATCCCATAGCCCTTATTATCGTGGCAATCGTTGCATTTGGTGTGCAGAAACTTGTTGTTGCGCCCAATGAGGCGGTTAAGGAAATGCCCTATATTCAGCATAATATCAACTATACCAAGATGGCATACGGTATTGATAATGTTATGCAGTACGAATACCCTGCAGACAACAATCTCAATGCCACAGTAATAGATGCAAACAGCAGAACATTTGATAGTATACGGATTGTGGATTTCAATGCTAACCTCGCGGCTGTAAATTCTCTTCAAAGTATCCGTAATTACTATAAATTCAATGATTCCGACGTTACGCGTTATAATATTAACGGTGTACCGACTCTCGTTACAATATCCCCCAGAGAGATTGATAAGACTTTCCTTCCCGAAACAGCCAAGAGTTATGCCAATGAGAAATTCCGTTTCACTCATGGCTTCGGCGTGGTAATGAATCCTCTCAATAAAGTTACTCAGGAGGGACAACCGGAATTTTATATTAAAGATATTCCGTCTGTTTCTGTAGAGGGTGCGCCCCAGGTTACACAACCGAGAATATATTACGGGGAAATGGATGACAGTTATGTAGTTGTTAATTCCAACCTCAGCGAGATTGACTATTATGAGGGTTCGGAAGAAGTTGCGTACAATTATGAAGGGGATGGCGGTATTCCTCTTAATTTTATGAATAAACTCATATACTCCTTTAAGAATCCGGATTTTCGCCTTCTTATATCTCAGTATGTAACTCCCCAGAGCCGTATTCTTATAAACAGAAATGTTAAGACCCGTGTTTCCAAGGCGGCGCCTTTCCTTATGTTTGATGAGGACCCGTATATGATTATAGATGGAGCGGGTAATCTTAAATGGGTTATAGACGGATATACAACTTCCACCTATTACCCCTATTCACAAAATCAGAATGGATATAACTATATCCGCAATTCCGTAAAAGCGGTAGTGGATGCGTATAACGGAGATATAGATCTGTATGTTGTTGATAAATCCGATCCGATGATACAGACATATATGAAGATGTACCCCGGCATATTTAACGAAGGACCTGTTCCTGCGGATATAAGTGAGCATATTGTATATCCGGAATATCTTTTCACAGTTCAGGCACAGATTTATGCAAGATACCATGTTGCTAATCCCAATACACTTTATAATAAATCCGACCTTTGGGCGTTCTCCAAAGAGAAATACGGTTCTCAGGAGCAGGAGATAGTACCTTATTATAACCTTATGAATGTTCCTGAACTTTCCGGCGGCGAAGATTTCATCATTATGGTTCCCTATACACTTGCCAATAAAGATAACATGGTTGCGTGGCTTGCGGCAGGTTGCGACGGAGAAAATTATGGTAAACTGATATCCTACCACTTCCCCAAGGGCAAGAATGTTTACGGCACTATGCAGATTGAGAACAGAATAGACAGTGACCCCGCTATTTCCCGTGAGATGACTTTGTGGGGGCAGGGCGGTTCCAATGTTATCAGAGGTAATACGCTTGTTGTTCCGATCGGCGGCTCGATTATATATATAGAACCCATTTATATCTCGTCTAATGCCAACAGTTCCACAAACAGCTCTATCCCGGAACTGAAACGTGTTATCGTGGCTTACGAGGATAAGATTGTGATGAAACCTACACTGGATGAAGCACTTTACGAAATTTTTGGAAGCGTGTCTTCGGACGATGCTGCGCAAACACCCGAAACAGGTAATCCCCCGACTCAGTCATCAAATGGCGAAATTACTGTTGATATGGCGATAGACAGAGTTATAGAAGGGTATAATAATGTGAAGATAAGCAGTGCAAACGGGGACTGGAATGCTTTCGGTACAAATATGGCTATTCTGGACGAAGCGATTGCCGAGTTGGAGAAAGTTCGTAACGGCGGTAGTCAATAAAGCACAAGTTCACATACAAACTGCTGTAAATGAGACGAATATTAGAGGTATTATATAAACTTAAAAATTTTTGCAAAATACACTTGAAATTCGTCGCAAAAAAGCATACAATATAGAGTGTGGACTTATGTGTCCCGAGAAATTTTGCTGCCACTGTTGTGGCGTTAAAACAAAAGCGAGCGACAAAATTTTGAGGAGGTTTTTTACTAATGATAGCTCACGGTAAGAATATTAAGGTTTTCACAGCTAATTCCAATCCCGAATTTGCTAAGGGTATTGCAGAGTATCTGGGTACAACTCTGGGTAAATCCGAAGTAGGCAAATTTTCTGACGGAGAGATTTTCGTAAATATTGGCGAGACGGTTCGTGGTAGTGATGTGTTTGTAGTGCAGTCTACATGCTCACCTGTTAATGACAATCTCATGGAATTGCTTATTATGATTGATGCGTTCAAACGTGCATCTGCAGGTCGTATTACAGCGGTTATTCCTTATTTTGGTTATGCACGTCAGGATAGAAAAGCGAAAGCAAGAGATCCGATTTCTGCAAAACTCGTAGCAGACCTTATTGCTACAGCAGGTGCAGACAGAGTTCTTACAATGGACCTTCACGCTCCTCAGATTCAGGGCTTTTTCAACGTTCCCGTTGACCACCTTGTAGGTATGCCCGTACTTAGCAAATACTATAAAGAAAAGTTCAAAGATTCCAAGGAGGATACAGTTGTTGTATCTCCTGACCTCGGCAGCGTAACACGTGCAAGAGGTTTTGCACAGAAGATAGATGTTCCGATTGCTATTGTTGACAAACGCCGTCCCAAGGCAAATGTTTCAGAAGTTATGAACATCATCGGTGATATTAAAGATAAGAACGTTATCTTAGTTGACGATATGATCGACACAGCTGGTACAATCGTAAACAGCGCACAGGCACTCCGCGACCGCGGTGCGAAGAAAGTATATGCTTGTTGCACACATGCAGTTCTTTCCGGTCCTGCTATTGAGAGAATTGAGAATTCAGTTATTGACGAACTCGTTGTTCTGGATACAGTTCCGCTCACAGAAGGTAAGAAACTCGATAAGATCAAAGTTCTCAGCGTAACAAATGTATTCGGCGAAGCAATCGAGAGAATTTACGAGGATTTGTCAGTAAGTACATTGTTTGTTTAATATTTACATATAATTTTAAGAATAGAGTACATCTAACCATGTACTCTATTTTAATAATCAGGAGTTGTTATGTATATAATCGCAGGTCTCGGCAATCCCGAGGCAAAATACGATCACACAAGGCATAATATCGGCTTCCACGCCATAGATGTACTGTGTGATAAATATAATATTAAGCTTAATAAATTAAAATTCAAAGCTACATTCGGCGACGGTTTTATCGGCGGGGAGAAGGTTATACTTGCAAAGCCCCAGACGTATATGAATTTGAGCGGCGAAGCAATCCGTGATATGGCATCGTTCTATAAAGTTCCGACAGAGAATATTATCATAATATTCGACGATGTCAGTTTGGAGTGCGGTCGCACCCGCATTCGTCCAAGTGGTTCTGCAGGTGGTCATAACGGGATTAAGTCCATAATCTATCAACTTAATTCCGATCAGTTTCCCCGAATCAAGCTTGGTATAGGCGCACCTCCTCATGCAGACTATGACCTGGCGGATTATGTTCTCGGCAGATTTACCCCTGATGAGATTAAGATTTTAGAGCCCGTTCTCCTTAATGCTGCCGATGCAGTAGAATGTATTATAAAAGACGGTGTACAGACCGCAATGAATAAGTTTAACGGAAAGAGAGAATAAGTATGAAGGCCTTTTCCGCAATGCTTGGGGATATGGCGGAGTTTTCTCAAGTCTGCGATTGTGTAAATTTGGGCAAAACTCCCGTATCTGTAACAGGTACAACGGGTAGTCAGAAGAGCCATTTCATATACGGATTAGCGGAGGCGCTTGATAAGAAGTGCCTCGTTATCGCTTCGGATGAGATGGAAGCACTTAAAATCTTTGACGACCTTTCATATTTTTACCCGGATAACGTATTGCTTTTCAAAACAAAGGAATACGTTTTTTATGATGTGGATTCTTCCTCAAGACGTGGAGAAACAGACCGTATCAGGACTCTTGCCAATATGAAAAATGCCCGTGCTGTAGTAACGAGTATTCAGGCGCTTATGCAGTATACCCTGCCGAAGAAACTTTTTGAAGAATACACTTTTTCCGTTGCTGTGGGCGATACGCTTGAGCGAGACGAATTTACTGAAAAACTGAATTTCGCAGGTTATAAGAGAGTTCCAACTGTTGAGGGAGTAGGGCAGTACGCTGTCCGCGGCTCAATTGTTGATGTGTTCACTCCTACGGAATCAAGCCCCGTTCGCATAGAACTTTTCGGAGACGAGGTGGATTCTGTTCGCCTTTTCGATGTTATAACCCAGGTTTCCACGGATAAAAAGGACAGCGTACTTGTCTGCCCTGTCCGTGAACTTTTGTATACAGCAGATGAAGCGGAAAATGTTGTTGAACTTATACGGAAACAGAAAAATGAAAATTTGGGTACTGATATAGAGAAATTCTCCAATCAGCATTATTTTGCATCCCAGGATAAATACATGCCTTTTTTCTATAAGGAATTTCCATCCCTTATGGACTATATCGATGATGATTGTCTTGTGTTTACCGATGAGGTAAATGAGGCCAACGAAAGGGCAAAGGCATATGCCGATGAGAATGAGAGCACAATATGCGATTTGCTTGATAAGGGCGTTTTCCCGAAATTCAAAGGGAACTTTCTTATGTCCTATTCTGATATTATCCGTCATGCAGTGAAGCATCCTCTTGTGTCAATGAGTATGCTTTCATACTCCACTCCCGAATTCCGTCCGAAAGAACTTATCACAATCACAGCCAAGACACTCCAGTCCTACGGAGGTCAACTTAGTTTCCTCCATGACGATATAGAATTCTGGAGGAAAAACGGTTATCGCATGATTATGGTAACATCTACACTCTCCAAGGCAGAGGCGTTTTCAAGAGAATTTACGGACCGTGGTTATGTTCACCGTATAAGCGAAACGGCTGATAAACTTCCAGACAAAGGTGAAATACTCATCACAATCGGCAGTATCTCCAAGGGTTTTGAATACCCCACAACTTCCACCGTTGTTATAAGCGACGGTGAGATTGTCCGAGCAGTCAGGAAACGTAAAAACCGCCCCTCCAATTCACGGAAAGCAATCAAGAGTTTTGATGAACTTTCCGCAGGGGATTATGTAGTCCATCAGACACACGGTATCGGTCAGTACGTTGGGATAGAGCAACTTACCGTTGATAAGGTTATCAAAGACTATATCAAGATAAAATATAAAAACAGCGATATTCTTTATGTTCCTACAGGACAACTTGAGAGTATCCATAAATATATCGGTTCCGAGGCAAAGAGCGTAAAACTCAACTCTCTTGGCGGTACAGACTGGCAACGTACAACAGGCAGGGTAAAGCAAAGCGTTGAGGAACTTGCAGAGGATTTAATACGTCTTTATGCAGAACGCAGCAGTATTCAGGGACATATTTACCCACCCGATACACCGTGGCAGAGAGAGTTCGAGGACGGATTCCCATATGAAGAAACTGCGGACCAGACAAAATCCATCGCCGAGGTCAAGGCAGATATGGAGCAGGGTAAGAGTATGGACCGACTTCTCTGCGGAGATGTTGGCTACGGCAAAACGGAAGTTGCTATGCGCGCTGCATTCAAGTGCGTTATGGATTCAATGCAGGTGGCATATCTTGTGCCAACCACAATCCTTGCACAGCAGCATTATAATAACTTTTGTATGCGAATGAAAGATTTCCCCATAAAGATTGAGATGATGTCCCGCTTCAGAACGAAGAAAGAACTCGCCGATATTGCGAAGAGAGTCTCCGAGGGACAGGTTGATATCGTTATCGGAACTCACAGAATCTTGCAGAAAGACGTTAATTTCAAAAATCTCGGTCTTCTTATCATTGACGAAGAACAGCGTTTCGGAGTGGGGGATAAGGAACGCCTTAAAGAAATGAAAACAAATGTGGATGTGCTGACTTTGAGCGCAACTCCTATTCCGCGTACACTCCATATGGCAATGGTGGGCATACGTGATCTGAGTGTGCTCACAGAACCGCCACAGGACAGATACCCTGTGCAGACTTTCGTTCTTGAACGTAATGATGCGATACTTCAGAATGCCGTTGAGAGGGAACTTGCCCGAAGAGGACAGGTATATTATCTCTATAACAGGGTAGAGGGTATCGAGAGAAAAGCCGCTGAACTTAAAGAAAAATTCCCTGACGCCAATATAGCGGTTGCCCACGGTAAGATGAATGAAACCCAACTTGAGAAGATAATGATGTCTCTTATGGAGGGGGAAATTGATATTCTCGTCTGCACCACTATTATCGAAACGGGACTTGACGTGTCCAATGTAAATACTATCATAATCGAAAATGCCGACCGCCTCGGACTTTCCCAACTTTATCAACTCCGTGGACGTGTGGGCAGGTCAAACCGCCTTGCCTATGCTTATCTCACTTATGAGCGCAGTAAGATTTTAGATCCCGTTGCCCAGAAACGGCTTCAGGCGATACGTGAATTCACAGAATTCGGTTCGGGCTTCAAGATTGCAATGCGCGACCTTGAGATTCGCGGAGCAGGTAATCTGCTTGGAAAACAACAGCACGGCAATATGAACCTTGTGGGTTATGATATGTACTGTATGCTTTTAGAACAGGCAGTAAATAATATCAAAGGTATCGAATCAAATCCAAAAACAGAGGTGCTTGTTGAGATTCAGACGGATGCATATATCCCCAAGGAATATATTGAGTATGAATGGCAACGCGTTGAGATGTATAAGAAGATTTCTGCCATTGAAAGTGAAGAGGATTATTATGATGTAACGGATGAATTCATCGACCGTTACGGAGACATTCCCCAACCCGTCCTCAATCTCCTTGAGGTGGGTTATATTAAATTCCTTGCCCGAAGATGCGGTGTGGATGAGATCGTGCAGAAAGGGGAATATGTAGATTTCATATCCCGTGGCGGAGTTTCTGCGGATAAAGCGGTAAATCTTATTAATGAATACCGTGGTAAGGTTCGTCTTGGCACAGGGGAAATATCATCCATGCGCTACAGGTATGAACAACCACTGCTTGACAATATTAAGATTATATTACAAAAGTTGTCCGAGTAATCACACATAGACGATTTAATGGTATAATTTATCCGTATAATTGTGTCTAGTTATGTATAACACAGAGAAAGGATGATATAAAATGAGTAACTACAAAAGCAAGAAAAAGATAATAATAGCAACTGTAGCTATACTTCTTGTTATCGCTGGTGTTGTAACGGCTGTTGTGATGCTTGGCAATAAAGACGTTGTTGCTACAGTAAATGGCGAGAAGATTACAAAAGAAGATTATGCTATGTATCTTTTTAACTTTGAATACAGCGTAATATCTCAGGTAGGTATTTCCAGTCAGGAAGAAGCAAATGCATTCTGGACAACAACTGAGATAGAGGGCAAGAGTGCCGGGGATATTGCCAAGGAACGTGCTATGGAACAGGCAGTAAATACTACAATTATCTGCCAGAAGGCAAAGGAAATGGGCATCTCTCTTACAGAGGAAGAGAAGGCGCAGATCAATCAGCAGATAGAGATGAGCATAACCAATATGGGTGGCAGAGAGAAATTCGAAGAGCATCTTAAAGATATTGGTACTGATATGGATGCATACAAAAAGTATATTGAATATGAAGCCCTTGCAGGAAAATTCGTTGAGACAATGGCTGCTATGCCCGAGTATACTGTTACAGAAGATCAGGCAAGAGAACACATAAGAACTACATACATCAAGGCAAAACATATCCTGATCTCCACAATGGATGAATTCCAGCAACCTTATTCTGAAGAAGAGAAAGCAGCTGCAAAGGCACAGGCAGATGAGATATACCAGCAGATTATGAATGGTGCGGATTTTGATGCATTGATGAATCAGTATTCTCAGGACCCCGGTCTTTTAACATCGCCTGATGGTTATATCTTTGGTAAAGGACGTATGATTGCCGAATTTGAAGATGCAGCGTATACTCTGCAGGTGGGTCAGGTAAGTGCACCTGTTGAGACATCTTACGGTTATCATATTATCAAAAGAGAAGAAGTAGTTATCACAGATGAACTTATAGAAGAAAATCTTGCATGGGAGATGCAGTATCTTCCCATCCGTAAGCAAGAAGAAGCATTCGAACAGTGGAAAGCAGCTTCCAATATTCAGATTGATCAGAATAAAATTGCAACAATTACTCTTTCAACTTTGAAAGTAAAGTAATTAAGAAATACTTTTTAAGCAGGATTATCAGGGAGGACTACAAATGAGTGCGGCAAGTATACCAAACATAATTACCTCATTACGAATAGCAGGTACGTTTGGTCTTATATTCACACCGGAATTTGATGTGTGGTTTTATGTACTGTATATATTTACAGGCATCACAGATATACTTGACGGTTTTGTTGCGAGGAAACTGAAAGTTACCAGTGAGTTTGGTGCCCGACTTGACAGTGTGTCTGATTTGTTTTTCTATGTAACTATACTGTGTAAGATCTTCAGGAAGTTACAGGAGATTTTACATCCGGCTATATGGGTTGGAGCAGGTGCATATCTTGTTCTCAGAGTAATATCCTATATTATCGCCGCAGTGAAATTCCACAAACTTGCATCACTTCACACATATCTTAATAAGATAGGAGTATTTCTGGTATTCTTGGTTCCCCTTCTTATTCATACGGAGGTTATCGAGTGGCTTTGCGCTATCATCGCAATTGTAGGCATCATTGCTACGATTGAGGAGATAATGATCCATATCCGCCGTAAGGAGTATGCGACAGATATTAAGGATATAAAATCTGATCAGTAAAAGATTATAAAAACCGAAGAAAGCAAATTTTCTTCGGTTTTTTCATTTCTTCTTTATAAGTCCGTTTTATTGTACAGCGTGTTTTGTAGAATATGATTAAAGATAAGGACGGCACATTGACAAAACCAAACAATAAATGGCTTAAAAGGAGGAAAGAATCATGTTAGGTATTTTAGGTATGTTGGTCATGATTGCGGTTTATTTTGCTTACAGAGAGGAAGAAGATAAGCGTCAGGAGAACAGTAAAGTCTCCAATATAGATAACGCCCGTCTTGCTTATGATATGCATTGTGGGGTAAGTTTTGCAGAGCGTAAGAGACGTCTTTCCGCAGGTTATTATGCCAAGATGTAGTATTCATCGAATATTTCCGTTGTGAAATTTGTTTTTATTTTTCCCTATCTCTTTTCGTTTAGAACCCCTTAACAAGAAAAACTCCCACAGCAAATACTGTGGGAGTTTTTCTTAATTATCAGTTGGCCTTGAGAGGAATGTTTATTGAAACAATTTGCTGAAATCACAGGTGTATGTGAATTCTATTACATCGCCGGATTGAACCTGTATGTCAGAGCAACCCACGGTGGGAGACTGACCGTTTATGTAAAATCCCCAACCGGACATAGGACCGCAATCCTGTTCATAGATATTTCCGATTCCTTTAATGTATACACCGGGTGATGCAGTAAAATCAAGGTGTATGCCTTTTTCTTGTGCAACACGTTTTAGTATGTCAAACACCGTTTCCCCGGGTGTGAATGTAATATCTGTCGGTTCAAGTATAAAACCGTCTTCTGGGATAAGTTCCGCCTTGTCGGGATTAAGAGTTGACCTATTGGCAAGTATGTCGTCGCATCGGATTGATATCCTGCACATATTTTCGTTTGTGTCAATGGGTTCGGATACGTTTATGCTGATGTTGTTTACGACCGTTGTGTTGCCGCTGAATATGTACGCCAACGCAAGAATTGCGAGAACAATAACCGCAAATATTATAATCCGTTTATTATTTGTGAAAAACCCTTTCATCATCTGGCTCCTTCAAATATTTTGATTTTCTCGCACTTAAATGAATCATTGTATACGGATATGCTGTAATAATATGCATCCTCCGCTGCAGTTTTCGCGCTTCCTATTGATTCCATACCGGGAACGGGGATGTGTGTGATACCGCTGTCTTTAAGTATCTTGCCGTCGCCATGAGAGATAACGTATACATTGGTGTTGCCAAGATATTTTTCCACATAATCTGTAAGTGCTTCCTCGGTGTACGCCTTGTCATCGTTTATACCTTCTGTGAGGATGATGAAGAGATTGTCTCCGCTGTATTCTTTTGCTTCGCGGAAAAGCTTATCCCAATGCGCGAAGTCCATAGAATCCAATGTAATAAACGTGCTTCCTTTATATTCCGAAACGGAATAATCGGTTGTTTTGATCACATCGGTTTTAATTCCCTTTGGAGTATCAAGTGTATCTCCTGCAAATACTGCCAGATCATAATCGCTGTCGTTTAGCATACGTCCGTACGTAAAGAGTACAAGGCGTTCCGTAAGAGTGTTTTTTTCTACCGTATTTCCGAATACCGCGAATTTCAGTATCTTTGATTCATCGTCGGGGAAGTTCATTTCTTTCTCTGTTGTAATGTCAGCGGGAATACTTTTCTTCTCTGTATCTCCGCCAACTCTTATGAGAACAGAAGTCTGCACATCTCCGATATTAAATGTGGCAAGTGCAGTTCCTTTTTTCTTTCCAATGATGGAATTACCCTCTACCTCAAGTATTGCAGAGGAGAGCGTAATTTCCGTATCGCTTAAGTTGATATACGCTTTGTAACCCTTTTCGTCTTCGCCCATAAGCGATATATATGCTTCTTTGCCTGTGTCAATCTTGTATTCTTTAAGTCCGGCATAGATTTTAACGGGCTCGTCAAGTACTGTAAATTCCTTTGTGGCGGACATTCCTTTGTATGTAACGGTAACCTTGTGTTTGCCCGAACGGTGGGGAGTGTAGAAACCGTCTTTTACGCTTCCGCCTTCCGCCTTCCATTTAAGTTCGTGTGCATCTATGAAGTTGCCGTGGCTGTCGTGAACTTTTACATTGAGAAAGATTGATGTGTCTTTGAATACATAATTGCTGTCCGTCTCTATTGTTATGAAGCCGTCTTTGTCAGCCGCCTCAAGAGGAACTATGCCTATGCCGTTTGCTACGGAACGGAGATATCCGTCAACGGTGTTGTTCATAACCGTCTGTACCCCTGTGTAAGGGCTTTTTGCTACGAGTGTGGTAGAACCACCACCGTCAAGGTTTGCGGCATCATCGGCACCGATTTCTGCCATAATTTCAGATAGCATATCAAGTGTAACACCCTTTGAATCTGCACGTCTTCCGTCAACCGTTACTAGATAGAGTTTTTCTCCGTCTTTGTCAACGCCTATTGCAGTTCTTGGGTGGTAACCTGCCACATCGTTTATTATCTCTGTTTTTTCGCCGTCTTTCAAGAGGAGAGTACCTGCACCAACGGCAAACTTAATGTCGTCAAATTCAGGGGTATAATTTACCGTAAGCGCAACTTCTTCTCCAACTGCGAATTTCTCTGTGTATTCGGGATAAAGATCTCGCAGGAATGCTATTATGTATCCATTTTCGGGGAATTCCACAGGTCCCTGGTCGTAATTGACCGCAACAACCTTGCCGTCTTCAACTACGATCTCCGAGAGAGTTCCTGCCGAACCAACAGATAAGGGGCTCCATTCCTTTGTGTATATAATTGGGTATGTCAGGTCATCATATTTATTGATGTGCTCCACGTCAATTGTGAATCCGTCTGATGTGGTAACCTGAATATTACAGTCTATGTAGTCGAATATAAACTCTCCCTCTTCGTTCTGCGCTACTGTTGCAAAATTCCAGGGTGCCGTAACAGATGTTTTAAGCACACCATCTATCACAACACCGCCAACGGCAGAGCCCTTTGTTTTCTCATCGCTTTTCCATGAGAAGAAATCCCCATTGATAGCCGCCAGGGTAGAATGTTCCTGTGCAAGGGTTTTCACATTGTTGAGAACCGATATATCCTCCGTGTCCGTAAGCGTTTTAACACCGTATCTTCCGTCGGAAATATCCGCCTCAATAATGTTGATGTTCTGCCATCCCTTTGATGTGAGGCGCTTTATATTTTTTCTCACAATGCCCGTAGCGATTGTGGTTTCTTCTGTCAGTTCGTATATGCTGTCAGCTGCCAATGCGGGAGTTGCCGATAAAATAAGGGTAGTTGCCGCAATAACAGCAGTTATTTTTCTGTGTATTCTCAATTTGATCACTCCTTTTCATAAAATTCTGTACTTAACAAGTATAACAAATAACAATATAATTGACAAGGTTAAAAGCAATATGGTAAAATTATCGTAACGTAAAATTAACATTTTAAGAATGGTGAATTATATGAGAGACTGGAAAAAGGAAACTGAAGATAGAGTAGAGTTTATCCGTAATCTTGTTGCAAAGACAGGAGTTAAAGGCATTGTTTACGGAAACAGCGGTGGTAAGGATTGCGCACTGGTAGGTATACTTTGCAAAATGGCTTGTGATAATACAATCGGTGTTATTATGCCCTGTTGCTCGGAGCGTAATTACGGGGAAGATGCTGACCACGGCAATCTGGTTGCAGAGCAGTTTAAGATAGAAACAAGAACGGTTGACCTGACAGATGTGAAGAATGCACTTCTCGCATCTTTGGAGGGTAAGACGGAGATAAATAACAGCGCAGATATTAATATTGCACCACGCCTTCGTATGACAACTCTCTATGCCATCGGTGCATCCGAGGGACTGCTCGTCGCAGGAACAGGCAACAGAAGTGAACGCTATATGGGTTACTTTACAAAATGGGGCGACGGTGCCTGTGATTTTGACCCTATTGCAGACCTTACTGCAGGTGAAGTATTTGATTTTCTCCGTTATCTCGGTGCCCCCGATGAGATTATAAATAAAGCACCCTCTGCAGGTCTTTATGAGGGACAGACAGATGAGGCGGATATGGGAGTAACCTATGCCACTATTGACGAATATATACTCAACGGTAATGCTCATTCTGCAGATGCGGAGATTATAAGGCGTTACCATAATGGAAGCGAACATAAACGGAGAATGCCCTTGTTTTACGGTGAGGAATGATATATTGAACATTATAACAGGAGAGGAGGTACTTGTAATATGATGGATGTATGCTTAGCAGGAACAGGCGGAATGTTGCCCCTTGTCCGCAGATACCTGACCTGTTGCTGGGTAGAGGTTATGGGCAAAGCGATTTTAATTGATTGCGGAGAAGGTACACAGGTTGCGCTTTCTGCAGCTGATTGCCATGTGAACAGAATGGAATGTCTGCTTATCACCCATTTTCACGCAGATCACATTTCAGGACTTCCCGGCCTTATGCTTACTCTTGGAAATCATGGTAAGACAACTCCGCTTGTTATTGCAGGTCCTTCCGGTATCGGCAGGATAGTTAATTCTCTCCTTGTGATAGCGCGTCAGCTTCCCTTTGAGATTATAATAAAGGAATTAAACCCCAAAGAATGTGAATCATTTGATATAGCAGGACTTCAGGTAGATACACTTCCACTTAATCATAAAGTTCCCTGCTTGGGTTATAGTATAACCTATCACAGAAAACCCGTTTTCAATCCCGAAAAGGCAGCGTCTCTCGGTATCCCCGTTACATACTATAAGTATCTCCATAAAGGAGAAAACGTAGAGGTTGACGGAAATGTGTATACCCCCGATATGGTTCTCGACGGAGAACGTAATCCAATTAAGGTAACCTACTGTACGGATACACAACCTATCGAAACTATGGTTGATTTCGCCCGTGGTTCTGATCTCTTTATATGTGAGGGAATGTATTTCGATGAGGAAATGCGTGATAAGATGGACGAGAAACACCATATGCTCTTTTCTGATGCGGCAGATATCGCATCAAGGGCGGAAGTGCCTGAATTGTGGCTTACTCATTATAGCCCGGCACTTGTTAATCCTTATGAATATAAAGATGAAATATGCAAAGTCTTTCCAAATACCATTGTTCCTAAAGACGGATATAAGAAAACTATTGTTCCTGCGGATAAATAAAAGGAGAATTGTCTATGAAAATTTATCAATTAACAAACTATACCCATGTGCAGATGATGTGCTATGTTATTGTAACAGACGGCGGTAAAGTAATTGCTGTTGATGGCGGTTGGCATGGGCAATCACACGAACTTTACAGAATACTCAAAATGGTTGGCGGCAGAGTTGATATGTGGTTTATGACTCATCCTCACGGCGACCATTACGGCTCGATAGTTGAAATGTTTAAGATACATAATGATATTGAAGTCGGCGGTTTCTGGCACAGTTCCATGATGATGGATAAAGATGTTATGACAGAAGATGAATATAATGATGCGAAAAAATGGTATGATTTCATCAAAAAAACTTATGTTCCTATCCGTGAACTTGCAATAGGCGATCAGTTTAAGTTGGACGAGATTACGATCGATATTTTAGGTATTGCAAATCACGAGATAACAAAAAATATCATAAATAACCAATCAGTAGTGTTTAAGGTTTCAGACGACGATTTTTCCATGATGTTTTTAGGCGATCTTGGTGTTGAGGGCGGTGAAAAACTGCTTAATATGTATGGCGATAAACTGAAAAGCGACGCTGTTCAGATGGCATACCACGGTCAGGGGGGCGTGGAGAGAGATGTTTATGAGCATATCGCTCCTGCCTATGCATTCTGGCCCACACCCGATTGGCTTTGGGAAAACAGAACCGAGCGTGATACCGTTCCCAATACCCGCAATTTCAAAACTCCCGAGGTTATAAAATGGATGGAGGAACTTGGTGCAATAAACATCACAAATTTCTACGAAACCAAAGTTTTTGATACTAAAACAAAAGAGATTACAATTGTATAATGTAACCAGATATAAAAAACCCGTTGGATATGCAGCGTAATCTTAAGGACAGTTTAAAACCCGAAACAAAATTTTGTTTCGGGTTTTGTTGTATAAGGTCTTAGGATAATCCTAAAGCTGCGGAAGATGGTACACACCTTCCCTGCTTGTTACAGCAACCGGACACAAATCATATATGGGCTGCTCTGTATTCACGAGGAGACATTCCGGTATGTTTTTTAAAGCAATGGCTAAAACTGTAAATATCACAAAATCCACATTGCAGAGCAATATTTGATATGTTTTTTGATGTGTATAATAATAAAACTTCTGCTTTATTTATACGAATCTTCTGCAAATAAGTGTAAGGAGTTTGATTATATATATAGAAAAAAATTCGCCTGAAATGTTTTTCACTCATATATACTCTATCTGCCAGATCACTTATTTTTAATTCAGGAGAATTATAGTGTTTGTTCAAATATTGAATTCCGGCTTCTATCCGTTGTATTTTTGCGTATTTTGCAACATCGGTATTATACTCATTATACAAATAACCTATTATTTGCATAACAAGACCATTACATATTGTGATATATCCCGGAGTTTTCAAAGTATAATGATTTAATACATCTTTAAATAACTTTTCATAATTATAGACAATCCCCTTAGAACTAAGTGTTTTAAACGGAAGTGTTTTTGTAGGGGAATAAATTCCTTTATCGAACGAAAAGTTAACAGCTATATACGAAACCGCATCGCATAAATATGCCGAGCTTTTATCTGATGAACCTCTTGAAATGTATCCAACCTGACCTGTCTCAATAACCTCTTTTATATCACCATTTTCATATAACAATGTTCCTTTTGTAACAAAGAAAATACTTTCATGGTTTCTTGGCGTTTGTGCAACATAAGGGGAATCATTTTTTAAGGTATCTGCAAAAACAACCATATCATCTGTTAGAATATAATTAAAAACATCATCCATTACCTTTCCTCCTTTGCCTTAAATTATATCAAAAATTAAAAGAAAGTCAATATAAAATGTCCTTTTTGAACAAATAAACGACATTAAAAACATTCTATTCTATGTCTGAATTCGTTATAATGAAAAAGAAAGGGGCGTGTTAGTATGTTAAAAGGAAATAAAGCCATTGTTACTGGCGCAAGCAGAGGAATAGGCTTTGCTATCGCTAATGAGCTTGCAAAAAACGGATGCAGTGTTGTAATTACAGGAAGAAACATTGAAACTCTAAAACAAGCAGCAACAAAGATGGACGGAAGCGTCGTTCCAATGGTTTGGGATGCTTCACAAATTGAATTGGCAGACAGTAAGATCAACGAAGCTGCAACGCTTATCGGTGGTCTTGATATTGTTGTTAATAACGCAGGCATATTCGCTCAATGCAATGAATGGAACAAAAATACACTTTTAGAAACCAGTGTTAATGAGTGGGAATCTGTTATGAAGACAAACACAAGCTCTATATTTTTCACAATGCAGTCAGCAGTAAAATATATGCTCGAAAATAATATAAAAGGAAATATTCTGAACATAACCTCTGTAGCGGGTAACGAACCTGTTTACGGTGCCTACGGTGCATCAAAAACTGCCGCTACAGAACTTACAAGAGGTTGGGGTAAAATGTTCGCCAGCGATGGAATTACAATAAACGGAATTGCACCAGGACCTGTTGCAACCGAAATGAACAACTGGCATGAGGGAGATCCAATGGAGCACAACTGTATCCCCTTTGGAAGATTTGCAACAATTAAAGAGATTGCAAATCTTGCGATGTACCTTTTGAGCAAAGAAGCAGAAATGGTTTGCGGAGAAACAGTAATTTTAGATGGTGCGTATGCTATACGTTGACAGAGGTGTATATTATGAATGAGAGAATACAGTTTCTAACAAAAAAGACCGTTGCAGGCGAGATGTGGGTTGAGCCTGTAAAAACAGAATATGACAGAACAGATTTATTTTTATCGCCGGTAAAAATGTCAGGCAAAAGGGTTTGCGAATATATAGCAAATCAGGAGATAATGATTTTGGAAGAATCCTGTTTTACGGGGCTTATGGGGTTTGATGACAGTGTGGAGGGAGACATATTTCATAGACGTGGGCACAAAAATTTTCAGACCGCTATTCAGAACTTTTACAATAAACCTGTTGACAATCTATTGACTTTTGAATGGCAACATTCGGTTGGTGATTTTGAAAAAATTATAAAACACGGACTTGTCTGGGTAAAACAAGAGATAGAAAAATCAAAAGCATCTCACAAAGAGGATGAAACAGCTTTAGAGTTTTTACAAACACAAACCGATTTGTGTAATGCCATTGTAGAACGAGCAAAAAAAGGTTCACAAAAGGCATTGGAAAAAGCTAAAGAAACCGTTAATCCTGAGTACAGAGATAATCTTGAAAAATTATCAAAAGGCTTAAACAGGGTTCCGGAGAATCCCGCCGATGATTTTTATGAAGCTGTTCTCTGTCTGTATTTTTGCTACCCTTTTATTCCGGACAGCATAGGTCTTATTGACAGATACTTATATCCATACTACAAAAACGATGTTGAAAGCGGAACTTTAAGCCCGGAGAAGGCGAAAGAATATCTGCAGGAACTCTTTTTAATGCTTCAGGCAAGAATCCATATATCATCTGATCGCTTTTACCGTGGAGGAGAATCGCACTTTTGTATCGGAGGATATACAGAAGATGGTGATGACGGATTCAACGAACTTTCAAGACTAATTGTAGATGCTCTTATGGAACTTCCTACATGGATTCCGCAGATTTCTCTGCGATGGACCAAGAAAACTCCAACCGAGGTACTCAGGTATATGTTGGAGTGCGAAAGAAAAGACGCAAATAAACGAATTGCTTTTGTCAATGATGAACCAAGATTGAAGGGACTTATGGAGCACGCCGGTCTTTCCTATAAAGAAGCGGCAAACTACACAATGATGGGATGCAACGAGCTTGCCTTACCCGGAGGTATGGTTTTTGGTTTTGACCCGATGAATATTGTGCGTTCTGTGGAAAACACATTTTATAACAGATGCGATGACATTTTATCAGCAAATGATTTTGATGATTTTTACAAAATATACGAAGAAGAACTGTTTAAGGATTTGTGGGAAGTCGAAAAAATCAGCAAAGGCTTTCAGGATATAAGGAGCAGAGATTGTAACATAGTGAGTAATATTTTCCTTGAGGGTTGTATTGAAAATGCAAAAAGCTGTACTCAGGGCGGACTTACAAGATATATTGCTGTTGGATTGCCGATAGGACTATCTAATGTAATAGATTCTCTTTCTATCACAAAGCAATTTGTTTATGATGAAAAAATAATTACTATGTTGGAGCTTATTGATGCTCTCAAAAACAACTGGAATGGCTATGAAGGATTAAGAAATCTTATTTTGAAAAAAGGTAATTTCTTCGGTAATGACGACGACTGCTCAAACGAAATTGCAAAGAGATTATTTAAAAGCATAGGAAAATGGAACAATACCGAAAATTATCTTAAGAAAAAATGGCTTTTTGGCAATCTTGTCGGATACAATGAGCATCATAAATTTTTCGGTGATGCCACAAAGGCAACTCCCGACGGAAGATTTTCAGGCGATATGATCAGCTTCGGCATTGGTCAAAGCGAAGGGAAGGACAGAGAAGGCCTGACAGCACTTTTAAATTCTATTTCAAAGTGTGATCTTGATGCAGTATTGACAGGTCCAAGCGTTACCAATGTTTTAATTGACGAGCAATTGATAAAAAATAACGATAACTTCAATAAGCTTGTATATTTATTTGAAACCTATTTTAAAAATGGTGGCACGCATTTCCAACTTACATATGTTTCAAAAGAGGATTTGATTGCAGCACAGAAAACACCTGATAATTACAAAAACTTAAGAGTAAGGGTTTCTGGTTTTTCAGACTACTTTGTCTTTTTGAATGAAGGATTACAGAATGAAATTATTTCCAGAACAAAACACTCTTCATGGAGGTAAAATGAGGACAACAATATTTGATATACAAAGATGTTCTTTTGTCGATGGTCCCGGAATACGCACAACTGTGTTCTTTAAAGGATGTAATTTAAAATGTAAATGGTGTCATAATCCAGAAAGTCAATCCTTTGGAAAGCAAATAATGTCTTATCAAAGTAAATGTACCGATTGCGGAAAATGTAGGGATTTAACAGCAGAGGATGAAAATTTTATATGCTTTAATAATGCAAAAAAAATCTGTGGACAAGAATATAGTGTTGAAAATATTTTAAAAGAAGTCTTAAAGGATAAATCATTTTACCAAACCTCCGGCGGCGGTGTTACATTCTCTGGTGGTGAATGTATGTTACATATTGATTTCTTAAAAGAAATTTTGCAAAAATGTAAAGAAAATGATATTCATACCGCGGTTGATACAGCCGGTAATGTGCCGTGGCATTATTTTGAAAAGATAATGTCCTGTACCGATTTGTTCCTTTACGATGTAAAGTGTTTTTCAGAACAATTGCATAAAACAGGAACGGGGATTACAAATGAGCTTATTTTAGAAAATCTGAAAAAACTTTCGGATAAATTTAAAGGTGACATTATAATAAGAATACCGGTGGTAACAGGGTTTAATGATGATATTGAGGAAATAATAAAAATATCCGAATTTCTAAAGGATATCCACTACAGTTACATTGAAATTTTACCCTATCATAAAATGGGAGAGCATAAATATGAAGCACTTGGTATTAAACGCTTTGAATATGCAATCCCCAAAAAAGAAAATATAGAAAAATACAAAAAAATATTAAATATATAATTAAGAAAGGCTATGCATTTTTGCATAGCCTTTAAAACTGTCCTTACGAACACGCCTCATAACCAACGGGTTTTTGTTCTGAAAATTTGTTTTAGAATTCGAGTTTGCTTTCGATGTAGGGGATGAGCTCGTCGATCTTGAGAGTGATCTGTTCCATTGTGTCGCGATCACGAACTGTAACAGTGCCATTTTCCTCTGAATCGAAGTCGTATGTTACACAGAAAGGAGTACCAATCTCGTCCTGTCTGCGGTAACGCTTACCGATACTACCTGATTCATCATATTCGCACATGAATTTAGAAGCGAGTTTCTCGTAGAGTTTCTTTGCGTTGTCCCCAAGTTTTTTAGAGAGGGGAAGAACTGCAACCTTGATAGGTGCGAGGGCTGGGTGCAAACGCATAACAATACGTTTGTCGCCTTCGCCAACTTCTTCCTCATCGTATGCTTCAACAAGGAAAGCAAGAGCAACACGGTCAGCACCGAGTGATGGTTCTACACAGTAGGGAACGTATTTTTCGTTTGTGATAGGATCTGTGTATTCCATATTTTCGCCTGAATGATTCATATGCTGCTTAAGGTCAAAATCTGTTCTGTCTGCAATACCCCAGAGTTCGCCCCAACCGAATGGGAACATAAATTCGATATCAGTTGTAGCATTGCTGTAGTGAGAGAGTTCTTCAGGGCTGTGATCACGGAGCTTGAGGTTCTCTTCTTTGATACCGAGAGAGAGCAACCAGTTTTTGCAGAAATCTTTCCAGTAAGCGAACCATTCGAGGTCTGTACCGGGAGCACAGAAGAATTCAAGCTCCATCTGTTCAAATTCTCTTGTACGGAAGATGAAGTTACCGGGAGTGATTTCGTTTCTGAAAGATTTACCGATCTGACCGATACCGAAAGGAACTTTCTTACGTGTTGTACGCTGAACGCTTTTGAAGTTTACGAAAATACCCTGAGCAGTTTCGGGACGGAGATAAATCTCAGATGTAGAATCCTCTGTAACACCCTGGAATGTTTTGAACATCAGGTTGAACTTACGGATGTCTGTATAGTTGAGTTTGCCGCACTTGGGGCATACAACATTGTTTTCTTTGATGAATTCGAGCATCTTTTCGTTGCTCCAGCCGTCTGCAGTAACTGTTTCGCCTTTTTCGTGGAAATAATCTTCGATAAGTTTGTCTGCACGGTGTCTGCTCTTGCACTCTTTGCAGTCAAGGAGAGGATCGGAGAAACCGCCAACATGACCTGAAGCCACCCAAACCTGAGGATTCATAAGGATAGCAGCATCCTGACCTACGTTGTAGGGGGATTCCTGAATGAATTTTTTCCACCAGGCCTTTTTAACATTGTTTTTGAATTCAACACCCAAAGGGCCGTAATCCCATGAGTTAGCAAGACCGCCGTAAATCTCAGAACCGGGGTATACGAATCCACGGCCTTTGCACAGGGCAACAACCTGCTCCATGGTTTTTTCTGTGTTTAACATGATATATGCCTCCAATATATAATATATATTTTATTGACTATATATAATTGTAAATAAGTAAATTGTTTTTGTCAAGGAATATTTGTTTTTTTGTAGCAATAATCATATCCTGAGGGGGTTCGGTTATGAAAAGTGTGGATTTTCACAATGCGTTCCGTATATTTATGTGTTATGTAGGCGCCGTTATTGGTGCAGGTTTTGCATCGGGACAGGAGATAATGAGCTTCTTTTCGGGGTGCGGAACGTATGGAATGTGGGGTATAATAATAAGCGGGATTCTGTTTTTTCTGTATGGGTGGATAGCACTTTCCAAAATCCGCAACCATAATATAGAATCGTTTTCAGGATATTTTGAAGGTATTGCAGGTAAAAAAATAGCATTATTAATTCAATACATCGCCTACGGGTTTATGTTTGCATCCTTTTGTGTAATGATTTCGGGAAGCGGAGCCGTTGCAGAGGAACTTTTTGGTGTCAATACAGTTGGCATCCTCTTTATGGCAATCCTATGCTTTGTTGTGTTTTTGAAAGGTGTAGACGGGATGGTTGCAGTAAATGCTGTTATGACACCTCTTATAATAATCGGTATAGTGCTTATTTCTGTTCTTTCACTTTCGGGTAGAAGTGCAGATGTATTTAAGATTTTCGGAAAAGATTCCCTTACGGATAATTTTGTAGTCTCCGCCATTGTGTATGTGAGCTATAATACAGTTACCCTTATAGGTGTATTTCTGCCGCTTAAACCGTTTATAACTTCACGGAAAGTGTCATTTACCGCACCGCTTTTAAGTGGATGCGTCCTTGCCACGATGGGATGTCTTATCTGGTTTTTAATCAATCTTTTTGGAGATAAACTTTCAGGCGCAGATGTACCTATGTTGACTATTGCAGGAGAGACAGGGAATATTATAAAATATCTCTATGCAGCAGTTCTTTATATGGCGATGATAACTACTGCCGTTTCATCGGGCTTTGCCCTTATAGAATTCTTAAAATCAAAAACACATCTCGGTAATGCTTCTATCTCCGCAACACTTTGCACTCTTTCAATCCCACTTGCGTATGTTGGCTTTTCAAATCTTGTGGATAAACTCTATAGATTTTTTGGTTTTGTAGGTGCGTTTGTCCTCTTTGCAGTATTGCTTGACGGTGTGAGGTGGAGAAGATGACAAGCATTTTTCCTATACGCTCACGCCTTCTTAAGGTTCAAGCCGTAAAGTTTGCAAAAGAAAAAAGTTCTGCTTAATGAATTGCAGAACCTTTTAGTACTTAACAAATTTACTAAATTATAGTATCTATAGCTATAGTTATTAAAACTGCTATTTTCTCTTTCTCTAAATCGTCATATTGTATAGTGAATTTATCTGTATATTCATGTGAAAATTTGAAATCGGAAGGATACATTTTTGCAACAAGGTTTTTATCATGAAAAATTTCGAATCCCTTTTTGTGGATAGGCGTAATCCCAATATCTCCGTTTTTGGATTTAATTATAATATTGCCATCAGATTCGTATTTTTCAAGAATACACAGTTCTTCTGATCCTAATTTAACTGTGCATTTTTTCAAATCTTTCTTAAAGTCAAGGGAAAAAATGTTTTTAACTCCCTCCATTAACTCTGAATGTACATTTATTTCACCTATCTTTTGATTTTTTGCATCATATATACTGATTGTGTCTCTAGAAAGTCCCGAAAGAGATGAGGTGGTTTCTTGTGATCGATATTTCAATGTGTTGTTTTTGTCATAAACGAGTCTTTCGGTAGGATTCATAATTGTTTCATCATATTTATCGGTAACCATTTTTAGAGCATCATTGACGGAGATTGAAGCACCTCTAACAATCAGGTAATTTTCTTTCGTGTCTTCAATGCGGATATGTTTTGTTGTTTTGTTGTCGAGTTCATATAATTTATTTATGACAATATTCGCGATTTCATCAGTTTTGTTTGAATTTGTTACTTTATCAGCGATTTTCGAAATCATAAATTTTGCCATTTTTCCTTTAATACCCATAGTGTATCTCCTTTGCACTGATAACTTAAAAGATTTTATATACGAGTTTTGAAAAGAATTATGATAATAAAAAAGGCACGGATTCTGTAAGGAAATCAGTGCCTTTAACTTTATCGAGGTGACAGGGCTCGAACCTGCGGCCTCATGGTCCCAAACCACGCGCGCTACCAGCTGCGCCACACCTCGAAAACACATTGACTATTGTAATATATTATGACAGTTTTGTCAAGAGAATAAATGAATTCAAAAAAAAATTAAAAATTTTCAAAAAAGTTCTTGACTTTGTAAAAAGTATGTGATATTATAGTTCATGGATTTGCTGGTGTAGCTCAATCGGTAGAGCAGCTGATTTGTAATCAGCAGGTTACAGGTTCAAGTCCTGCCACCAGCTTGTAAATCCTTTTTTTATTTATAGACCTGGGAGGGTTCCCGAGTGGCCAAAGGGGGCAGACTGTAAATCTGTTGTCTCTGACTTCGATGGTTCGAATCCATCTCCTCCCACTTAAAAAAAGACATTATTCATTTGAATAATGTCTTTTTTTATTAAATCCGTCTTACGACGGAATAAATTTGATTTGCAGAAATATAAATCATTGCACAAAAAAGTGTGTACACATTAAGATATATGCGGTATAATTAGATGTATAGGATGAAAGGAGATTATACATATGAGATACAGACAGTTGCAACTTGAATTTCAGATGGATGAAAAATATGAACATCTTGCAAAGAATTTCACAAAAGAAAAATTCAGACAAGCACTTATAGATTGTCATGCAGATCATATCAACCTTATGGCAAAGTGCCATCACGGTTGGTCATATTTCCCCACAGAAGTGGGCGGTATGCACCCTAACCTTGATTTTGACCTGCTCAAAGAAGAACTTGAAGTGGCTCACGAACTTGGTCTTAAAGCACCTGTCTATGTTTCTTGCGGTCTTGACGAGAGAATATCACAGATGCACCACGACTGGCATGCCCGTACAAAAGACGGGGAAGTTCAGGGTGGAACTCTTGATAAGAGATACTCCCACGTGCTTTGTATAAATTCCGATTATTTTGATTTTTATCTCGCTCACGTAGAGGAGATATGTACTAAATACGATGTAGACGGACTTTTTGCAGATATAATCAGCGTTCGCCCCTGTTATTGTGATAATTGCCGACGAGGTATGGCGGAGATGGGGCTCGATGTTGAGAACGAATCCGATGTTGTTGCTTATGCGGAGAGCGTTTATGTAAGATGCGCAAAAAAGCTCCGTGAAACTCTCGATAAGTGTCGACCCGGTCTTTCTCTTTTCTTAAACGGCGGTCATGTAAGACGAGGCAGAGGAGACCTTGCAAAGCTCAATACACACCTTGAACTAGAGAGTTTGCCCACAGGTAAGTGGGGTTATGACCATTTTCCACTTTCGGCATCTTATGCCCGTACACTTGGTATGGATGTTGCAGGTATGACTGCAATGTATCATCTTTCCTGGTCTGATGTTGGTGGATATAAGCATCCCGACGCAATGCGCTACGAAGTTTTCCTTTCTGCTGCTTGTGGTGCGGGAAGCAGCATTGGTTGCGGTATGGGCGGAAACGGTGTGATTGACAATGCCACCTGTAAACTTATCGGTAAGGCATATGCAGAACTGGAAAAAGCAGAGCCCTGGCTCAAAGACAGTAAACATCTTGCAGATGTGGGTGTGTTCGGTGCTGAGATAAGCCAGAACTATTATGGTACCTCCAGAACATTCTCTATTTCACAGGGTGGAGAGAATAAAGGAGATTGCGATGCGGGTTGCGTGAGAATGTTGCTTGAAGGACATTATTTGTTTGACTCCGTTGATGCAGACAGCGACCTTTCAAAATACAAAGTAATAATTCTCCCCGACGAAATCCGCCTTGATGAGCGACTTGAAAAGAAATTCAATGATTACGTTGCAGACGGCGGTAAGATTCTTGCATCGGGCAGGTCGGGACTTTGCCACGGCGAGGATAAATTTGCACTTGATTTCGGCGTTGAATATGCAGGAGCACCTAAGTATCCCGAAGATTATATTCTTCCCGATTTTGAAATCCGTGATTTTGAGAATGCTGCATTTGTTATGTATGCAGGAGGAACACGCATCAAAGAAAATGGCGGCGAGATTATGGCGAAACGCTTGAATCCATGCTTTAAGAATGAATGGATTCACTTTGGATCACAGGGACACGCAGGTCCTGATTATAATGATGCTGAACCCGGTATTGCAAAAGGCAATGCAGGTATCTATATTGGCTGGAATATATTTGAAGAGTATGCGACAAGCGGATCAACAATTGCAAAACGAATTGTTTGCCATCTTCTTGATGAACTTCTTGGGGATAATAAGACTATCTCAACAAATCTTCCTGCACAGGGCGTTGTTGCGGTAGCAGATCAGAATGATCGCCGCATAGTTCATCTTCTTTATGCCGCACCCGTTAAACGCGGAAACGGCGTTCAGGTAATCGAGGATGTTCTGCCGATTTACGGTACAGATGTAACTCTCGAGGTTGATAAGGAAATCAGCAAGGTAACACTCGTACCTCAAGGCGAGGATATTCCATTTGAACAGATCGGAAACCATATTAATTTTCTCGTTCCGAAATTCACCTGCCATCAGTTGGTGTGCGTAGAATAACAAAAAGGCATCGAAATGATTTTCGATGCCTTTTTTCTTTACAAATTACGTATAAAATGGTAAAATTAATATGTATTTTTTTGATATAAGGTGGGATAATTATGAAACCTACAGAAAACGATATTGCCCTGATAGACAATCTCTATAAAGGAAGAAAACCTTTTTACGGCGAACTTCACGACCATTCCGATTCGGGCGGCACAAGCGATGGTAAGTGCACCCTTTCCGAATGGCGAAAGGTGATGGTCGAGCTTGGTCTTGACTTTGCAGCAATCCTTGACCACCGACAGGTCAGACATATGTATCTCCCCGAGTGGGAAGACGGCGTTTTTATTGGTGGAACAGAGCCGGGCATACGCCTTACAAACAGCAGGGCAGAGCTTGGCGAAATTCATTACAATATCCTTACTGAAGGCCCGGGTCAACTTGAAGAATTGCTTTCACGGTTTCCCGAATATGAATTTGAGGGCGGACCTGACGGCCATTTCGTTTATCCCGATTACAGCGTTGAAAGAATGGGCGAACTCATTGACAATGTGAAAGAACTTGGGGGATTTTATGTTCACCCCCATCCGAAGCAGATAATGCGTTCCGATGACCCCAATGATTACTGCTTCCGTGATGAAACGGGTATAGAGGTTTTCTACGAAGATTTACGTTGCGAGAAAACTGCACTTAACTATGACCTGTGGCTTGGCATTCTTAAGGCAGGGAGACATATATGGGCTTGTGCAGGAGGCGACGGTCATTCAACTCCGTCTGATAAAGCAATCACAACCATCTATGCCGAAGAAAAGTCAAATAAATCATACCTGAAGCATTTGAGAGTAGGGGACTTCGTGTGTGGCGGAGTGGGAATCCGTATGTGTATGGGCGATACTCTTATGGGCGGTAAATGCGATTTTACGGGAAAACGACTTGTTGTTTCCGTCAGCGATATTCATAAGAGCGTATTTTGTGATGACCATAAATATCGTATTGATATTATAAACGATAAAGGAACAGTATCAAGTGCTTCCGTTAACCTTAACGGAACAAATTATTTTGCAATTGATGCCGAAAACTGCAAATTCTATCGTACAGAGATTTTTGATGAAACAGAAAATCTGCGTATTGCAGTAGGCAACCCAATATGGAATATTAAAGGAGATACATTATGAATTTTGAAGCAATTATAAATGCCGTAACTTATGGCGTTGGAAAAGTCAATGATGTTATGAGCTACATTCTTGTCGTAGTGCTCATTATTGGTGGAGTATATTTCACACTTTCAACGAAGTGTGTGCAGTTCCGCAGATTTAAGCAACAACTTAAATACATTATGGAAAAGCCGACTGATGGTAAAGGTGTTTCGTCTTTTCAGGCGCTTATAGTATCTACTGCATCACGTGTTGGTACAGGCAATATTATCGGTGTATCCACCGCAATTTGCCTTGGGGGATACGGTTCTGTTTTCTGGATGTGGCTTATTGCGATTATAGGCAGTGCATCTGCTTTTGCGGAAAGTACTCTTGCACAGATTTATAAGAAAAAAGGCAAAGACGGTTGCTATGGCGGTCCTGCTTATTACATAGAGGCGGCACTTAAAAGCAGACCTCTTGCAGTAGTCTTTACAATATTCCTTATGCTTACATACGGATTCGGATTCAATATGTTGGCGTCTTATAATCTTCAGTCAACTTTCTCGTCTTACTCTTTCTATAATGAACAGTACACTCCCTGGATAATAGGTCTTATCCTTGCGGTACTCGTTGGCTATTGTATGATGGGCGGCGGTAAACGTATAATCAAAGTAACAGAATTTCTCGTTCCTTTTATGGGGATTATCTACATAGGCGTTGCAATTGTAGTCGTAATAATCAACTACAAAGTAATCCCTGGTATTATGAGCAAGATTTTTGAGGATGCATTTGATTTCAAAGCAATTTTTGGTGGTATCAGCGGTTCGTGTATGATGTACGGCATTAAACGCGGTCTTTTCAGTAACGAAGCGGGTGTCGGCTCTGCGCCTAACGCTTCTGCGGCGGCAGAAGTAAGCCATCCTGCAAAACAGGGACTTGTTCAGGTACTCTCCGTATTTATAGATACACTTCTCGTATGCAGCGCAACTGCATTTCTGTGTCTTTGTTCAGGAATTGAACCTACAGCGGCAATCTCCGGTGCGCCTTACGTTCAGCAATCAATGGGTGAAACACTTGGTGCTTTCGGTCCTGTGTTTTTGACGGTTGCAATGATTCTCTTTGCATTTACAACACTTCTCGGCAACCTTTATTATGTAGATAAGTCTTATAACTATCTTCTCCGAAGAGAGCCGAGCAAGAAATTTATGAATATAGCACACATTATATCTGCGGTAATTGTATTCATTGGTGCAGGACTTAATGCCGATCTGCTCTGGGGTATTGCTGATATAACAATGGGTGGTATGACTCTTATAAATATTCCTGTTATACTCGTCTTAAGTAAATATGTGAGCCGTACACTTAACGATTATGATATTCAGCTGAAATCAGGGAAGAATCCCACATTTGTAAGTAAATCAATCGGAATTAAAAACGACCTTGATTATTGGAAACAATAAAAACAAAGCGGAAGGCATCGCCTTCCGCTTTTTATACTTATATTTCTGTTCTGCCTTCCAATGCTTTTGCAAGAGTTATCTGGTCAGCATATTCCAAGTCCCCTCCAACAGGCAACCCGTATGCAATCCGTGTAACTTTCACATCATACGGTTTCATCATACGCGAAATATACATAGCCGTTGCTTCCCCGTCAATGCTTGGATTGTTTGCCATGATGACTTCACTCACACCGCCTTCTTTCACGCGGTTTATAAGCTCGTCAATGGTCAGGTCATCGGGGCTGATGCCGTCAACGGGAGATATTGCGCCGTGGAGAACGTGGTAAGTTCCTCTGAATTCTCCGGTCTTTTCCATAGCAATAACATCTCTCGGTCTTTCCACTACACATATAATGGATTTGTCTCTGTTTATATCGGAACAAATTTCACAGATGTCATCTTCAGTAATGTTTTTGCATATGGGACAGTAATGAGTTTTTGCTTTTACGGATTTGAGTGTCTCTGCGATATAGTCCACCTGTTCATCGGAAAGGGATAGAATGTGGTAAGCCATCCTTACTGCGGATTTCTGACCAACTCCGGGCAGAGAACGAAATATATCTATGAGCTTGGAAAAAGCGGTACTGTATACCATAATAAATCCTTTCTACAAATAAAGTACATCACGTATGATGTACTTTTGTTTTAAGTTATTCGTTATTTTTGAAAACCACGAGTTCTACTGTTCGTGTGAGAATGTCGGCATAGCTGAACGAAACTCTGCGCTGACTTTCCTCGTCGCTTTTTTTGTCGAGTAGAACAACAAAGATGTTGGGATATGTATGCTCCAGCACACCGCGACGTGCAAATCTCATCTTTCTTCCTTTTTTAACGGTTACATGTACACGTCTGCCTACGTAACCCGCGACAGTTTCTTTTATTTCGTCTATCTTGTTTTTCGCGTCCATAAATCCACGCTCCGTTTTTTGAGAGTATAAAACAAGCTGATTATCATGTTGGCTAATAAAAAGTATAGCACGATTTGAAATATTTGTCAAGAGATGTGGAAATATGATGGGGCAAACCATAAAATTAATCCCATATTAAGAGGAGGTTGTTAAATAATTAACTTTTGGTTTATGTATTGTAATAAAGCACAAAATGTTATATAATTAAGTGATAAGATATAATGGGAGGAATGTAAATGCACGAAATATGGCACCACGTACAACATGCTTTTTCGCATAGTGTAGGTACAGTCCCTTTTTTATTTTTGGCATATTTTGTAATAGAATATATTGAGAAGCGCTCATCGGATAAGATGCAGCGGACCATGACGCGTCTTGGCAGATTCGGTCCATTTGGCGGTGCTGTTCTCGGTTGTGTGCCCCAATGCGGTTTTTCTGCGTCTGCGGCGAATTTTTATTCTAACAGGGTAGTAACACTAGGCACATTGGTTGCTGTGTTTATATCAACTTCCGATGAAGCAATCCCGATGCTTCTTTCCAATTCTGCTCATGCAGGTACTGTTCTGAAACTTCTGGGTGCTAAGGTTGTTATTGGTGCGTTGGCTGGTTTTGTTGTTGATATGCTTTTTAAGACATCGTCGGCAGCCCATGATGAAATCCATCATAAACACGGCCATTGCTGTAAGGATGAAGAGGGCTTCGGAAGTATGCTCTTTGCGGCGGCAAAGCACACCTTGAGCACATACGCTTTTATATTCATCGTGTCATTTATACTGTGTGCGGCTGTGGAGAAATTTGGCAGTGAAAGGGTGGGTGCACTCTTTATGTCGGATACTGTGTTTCAGCCATTTATTGCGGCACTTATCGGCTTTATACCTAACTGTGCATCATCTGTTTTGCTGACTCAACTCTATATTGAGGGAACACTTTCTTTTGGTTCCGCCGTTGCGGGACTTTGCACAGGTGCGGGTGTTGGACTTGCAGTTCTTTTTAAGGAAAACCGACCGATGAAAGATAATTTTAAGATTATGGCAATTCTGTATGCCGTATCGGTTATAGCAGGACTTTTACTGTAATAAACTTATATGAACAAAGTTTAAGGATGTGAATTTTTTGAAAGAAAATAAAAATCAGGCGTTTCTTAAAGGTGCGCTTATACTTATTATAGCCAATCTTCTTGTCAAAGTTATCGGCGCCGGATTTAAGATTCCTCTTACTTATATAATTCATGAGGAGGGGATGGGACTCTTTTCTTCTGCATATAACATATATGCCTGGATGTTTGTGGTGGCTACTGCAGGTTTTCCTGTTGCGATATCGAGAATGGTTTCGGAGAGCCGTGCCAAGGGTAATCACTCGGAAGTCAAGAAGATTCTCCGCAGTGCATTGCTTTTGATGACGGTTATCGGTGCAATCGGTACTGCGGCACTTTATTTCGGTGCAGGTCCTATAACCTCTTATATGGCAAACCCTGATGCAAAAGCAGGTATAGAAGCGGTTGCACCTGCTATTTTGTTTGTTTCTATAATGAGCGTATTCCGCGGATATTTTCAGGGAAAACAGGATATGATACCAACCGCAATGAGTGAGGTAGTAGAAGCGTGTGGAAAACTTGTTGCAGGTTTTTGCCTTGCATGGATGCTTCTGCCAATGGGGTTGTCTTTTGCTTCGGCAGGTGCCGTTATGGGCGTTACCGTAGGTGCACTTTTCGGTATGCTGATGATTATAATTATTTTCTTTTTCAAAAACAGAAAAGAGAGTAAAATCAACTCCCGTACAGATTTCGGCACATCCCGCAGTACAGGCAGGATAATCGCCGACCTTACAAAAATTGCAATTCCTATTACAATTGGTGCGTCAGTATTCAGTTTGACAAGCGTAATTGACGGTATTATGATTATGCGCCGTCTGCAGATGAGCGCAGGTTTTTCATATGAACAGGCGAATGCTCTCTGGGGCAGCTATTCGGGATATGCCCATCCTGTGTTTAATATGCCACCATCTATCATTACACCAATTGGCGTCAGCATAGTTCCTGCTATTGCTGCAGCGATGGCAAGTGGGGATAAAAGATTTGCACGGAAAACGGCAGAGACGGCTGTAAGAATTACTACTTTGTTTGCTCTTCCATGTGCGGTGGGTGTTTCCGTACTTGCGGGACCTATACTCCTTTTCCTGTTCCAGAATAAATCTGCCGAACAGTCCCTTACACTACTTGCACTTGTTATAGTTTTTGTTTCCCTCGTTATGGTTACAAATGCTACACTCCAGGCAATCGGTAAGGAAAACATCCCTGTCCGCAATATGATAATCGGCGGTGCCATCAAAATAATTGTAAACTATATTCTCGTTGGTATGCCCTCTGTTAATATAAACGGGGCACCAATCGGCTCAATGCTGTGCTATATAGTGATTCTTATGCTCAATATTTACTCTATCAAGAAAGAAATCGGTGTTGAGTTTGGTATTGTGCAGACTATAGTTAAACCTGTGCTGTCTGTACTGACTATGTCAATAGTGGCAATAGTGGCTTATAACTATACTGCATTCCTCGGCAACCGTATAGCGGTTGTTATAGCAATTGGCGGTGCGGGTGTTGTATACTTCGGAATGCTCTTTATACTTGGTGCAATAACACGTGGAGATGTGGAGATGCTCCCGAAATCCGAGAAGATATTGCCCATAATGGAAAAATTAAAACTTGTGAGGAAATAAAATATGCGACTTGATAAATACCTTAAGGTTTCACGCCTTATAAAACGCAGAACCGTTGCCAATGAGGCATGTGAAAACGGAAAGATTGCCCTTAACGGCAGAGTGGCAAAACCTGCTGCCGATGTGAAAGAGGGAGATATTATAGAACTCACTTTAGGCGATAAAGTCATAAGAGTAAGAGTTGTGAAGATAACCGAGCACGTTATGAAAAGTGATGCGGTTGATATGTACGAAGTAATTAACTGAAGTAAGTAAGGGGGTAGGAAAGTTGAAGTATACATTCAAAGGCGGTATTCATCCGAACGACGGAAAGAAATCCACGGAGAATAAGCCGATAGTTCAGCTCAATGCACCTGAGGAAATGGTGTTTCCGATGGTTCAGCATATTGGTGCACCGTGTACACCTTGTGTTGCAGTGGGCGATGATGTTGCCGTTGGACAGAAGATAGGCGACAGCGATGCTTTTGTGAGCGCACCTGTTCATTCAAGTGTTTCCGGCAAAGTTAAGGCAATAGAGCCAAGACGTCATCCAAATGGCAATATGGTACAGTGTGTAATCATCGAAAATGACGGGTTGAATACAGTACATCCCGATATACATCCTTATACAGATGCAGACGGACTTTCTGTCAGTGATATGATAAAACTTGTCCGTGAAGCAGGTATAGTGGGTATGGGCGGTGCTGCATTCCCGACTCATATAAAACTCAGCCCACCAGAGGATAAGAAGATTGATTTGTGTATAGTAAACGGTGCAGAGTGTGAGCCGTATCTCACATCTGACCACCGTGTTATGATAGAAACTCCCGAATATGTGTGCAAGGGTATTACTCTTATAATGAAAATACTCGGTGTGAATAAAGCATACATAGGTATTGAAGAAAACAAACCCGAAGCAATCTCTGCTATGAAGGCGTGTGCCAAGGCATATGATGGCGTTGAGGTTAAGGTGCTTAAGACCAAGTACCCACAGGGTAGTGAGAAGCACCTTATAAAAGCACTTACAGGCAGGGAAGTTCCGTCAGGCAAACTTCCTGCTGATGTGGGTGTTGTAGTTAATAATATAGACACCTGCACAGCGGTATATAATGCAATTGCATTCCGCAGACCGCTTATAAGCAGGATTGTAACTGTTTCAGGTTCCGGTATCAAGGAACCCACGAACTTCCGTGTTCCTGTTGGTACACCGTTCCAGTATGTAATAGATAGTGCAGGTGGATTTAATGACGGTGTAGAGAAAGTTATTATGGGCGGTCCTATGATGGGTGTTGCGCAGTTTGATATGAGCGTTCCTGTAGTAAAGGGAACGTCGGGAATACTTGCATTTACATCAAAGGAAATCACTCCAAAGAAAAACGCACCCTGTATCAGTTGCGGTAAATGTGTGAGCAATTGTCCCATGAATCTTATGCCTCTTTATATAAATGCATATGCACAGATGGGCGATGTAGACAAGTGCCTTGAATACAATATTATGGATTGTATCAGTTGCGGAATCTGTACATACACTTGCCAGAGTGAGCAGCTTCCCAGCCAGAATATCAAACGTATAAAAGACGAGATTGTAAAACGCAGCAGAAAGCAGGTGAAATAACCGGATGAATAATAAACTTACAGTTTCCTTTTCTCCTCATGTGAGAGGAGAGGATAGCGTAACATCAACAATGCTTGATGTTATTATTGCACTTCTTCCTGCACTTGTAGGCGGTGTTTATTACTTCGGCATCCGCGCTCTTGCGGTATGCCTGGTAACGGTTGCCTCCTGTGTGTTTTCCGAGTTTATATGGGACAAGGCGACAGGCAAAGAGAACACCATAGGCGATTTGAGTGCTGTTGTAACAGGTATGCTTCTGTCTTTTACACTTCCTGTTACTATTCCATACTATATGGCGGCGGTAGGGGGCATCTTTGCAATTATAGTAGTTAAGATGTTCTTCGGTGGCCTTGGTCAGAATTTCGTAAACCCTGCACTTGCGGCACGAGGTTTCTTACTCGCAAGTTGGCCCGTTGCGATGACAACTTTTGTAGCACCTATGACTAAACTCAATCTTTTCTCATCCAATGCGGATGCTGTATCTTCCGCAACTCCTCTTGCTTATGTCAAGGGGATAGAGGGTGCTCAGGCAGCATCTTACGGAGATTTGTTCTTCGGTAATGTGGGCGGATGTATCGGCGAGGTTTCTGCGCTGTTTCTTATTATCGGAGGATTGTACCTTATACTCCGTAATGTTATAAGCCCCGTGATTCCTTTTACATATATTGTTACCGTAGGCCTTTTCGGATATCTTTTTGATGGCGGATTTATGAACGGAGATTTCCTCTACCATATTTTAAGTGGTGGTGTAATCCTTGCAGGTTTCTTTATGGCAACGGATTATGTTACAAGTCCCACAACTACAAAGGGCTCGTTCATATATGCCCTTGGTGCAGGTATCATAACAGGCGTTATCCGTCTTTTTGGCGGTTATCCCGAAGGTGTTACATATGCAATACTAATTATGAATATAGTTACACCCATTATAGATAAATATGTCCGTCCCAGGGTGTTCGGCACAGGAAGGGGTGTGGCATAATGAAAGAGAACATCCGTTCCATTATAAAAACAGGTGCCATACTTCTTGCCATCGGTTTTATATGTACATTGATTCTGTCTTTGTGCAATTATATGACCAAGGATAAGATTGCCGCTCTTGCTCTTGAAACAGAGGAGGCGGCTATGAAGGAAGTAATTCCTGAAGCGAAGTACTTCGTTAAACTCGAGGAAGGCGCAGAAGGTATTGTTACAGACGTTTATGTAGGTAAAGATACCAATATGATAGTCGTTGGCTATTGCGTAAAAGTTAAGCCCGTCGGCTATGGTGGAGAGATTTCCATGATTGTCGGTGTTGATACCGATGGTGTAGTAACAGGTGTTAAAATAACCGAAATGAGCGAAACACCAGGTCTTGGTGCCAAAGCCAATGATGACGGTTTCACAGAAGCATATAAAGGTAAAACAGGCGGAATAAAAGTTCGCAAATCAGGCACACCGGGTTCAGACGAGATTTCCGCAATATCAGGTGCAACAGTTACTTCCAAGGCGGTTACAGAGGGCGTCAATGCTGCTGTTGAAACCGTTAATGGCTTACAGTAAGGAGGGATGATATGAAATACAGAGATATTTTCAAAAACGGTATCATATCCGAAAACCCCACCTTTGTTCAGCTTCTCGGTATGTGTCCCACACTTGCAGTAACCACATCCGTAAGTAACTCTATCGGTATGGGTTTGTCTGCTACATTCGTTCTTATGTGCTCCAACTTTGTTATTTCACTTGTCCGTAAAGTTATCCCCAATAAGATAAGAATTGCCGCATACATAGTTATAATTGCCACATTCGTATCTGTTGTTGAGATGCTCCTCAAAGCATATCTCCCTGCACTTTCCGTATCGCTTGGTATGTTTATCCCTCTTATAGTGGTAAACTGTATCATCCTTGCCCGTGCAGAGAGTTTTGCGGCGAAGAATTCGCCAATCCCCAGCGCTCTTGACGGTATTTCAATGGGCCTCGGATTTACCGGTGCACTCACAATAATCGGCTCTGTCCGTGAACTTTTGGGTAACGGAACATGGCTTGGTATTTCCGTATTCGGCGCAGGTTATAATCCTGCACTTATATTCATACTCCCGCCGGGAGCATTCCTTGTTTTGGGAATTCTGATTGCAGTTATCAATATGATAACAGATAAAAAAGGTGCAAAGGAGGAAAACAAATGAGTATAATAAAAGATTTCCTCGTTCTTGCAATCACAGCAATGTTGGTTGAGAACTTTGTCCTCGTTAAGTTTATGGGAATATGTCCTTTCCTCGGTGTTTCCAAGAAAATAGAAACTGCAACAGGTATGGGTATTGCCGTTACATTCGTAATGGTTGCCGCATCGGCACTTACCTGGCTCGTAAACGAATACATAATTGCCAATGCACCATATCTGCAGACAATCGCATTTATCCTGGTTATTGCGGCACTTGTTCAGTTTATCGAAATGTTTGTCCGTAAGGCAGTACCATCTCTTTATTCGGCATTGGGTATATACTTGCCACTTATCACAACAAACTGTGCAGTTCTCGGCGTTACTATGATAAACGTACAGAGAGATTATTCATTTGGTATGTCCCTCTGGTATTCCTTTGCAGCGGCACTTGGCTTTATGCTTGCAATTGTGCTTTTCGCAGGTGTCCGTGAACGCCTTGAAACATCGAAGATACCCAAGTATCTCAAAGGTTTCCCCATAGCCCTTATATCAGCAGGACTTTTGTCTATAGCATTTCTGGGCTTTCAGGGATTATCATTTTAAGGGGGCGATCACATGATAGAAATATTAGTTCCCGCCCTTTCGGTAGGCGGTATCGCTTTGGTTCTCGGTGCACTTCTTGCATTTGCCTCTGTTGTTTTCAAAGTTGATGTAGACGAAAGAGAAGAGAAGATTGCTGAGATCCTCCCCGGAGCAAACTGTGGCGGTTGCGGATATGCAGGATGCTCTGCATTTGCAAGTGCAATAGTTAATGAGGGCGCAGAGATTACAAAGTGCAACCTTATGACAGACGAAAAACTTAGTGCCATTGCATCCATTATGGGTGTAGAGGCGGGTAAAAAGATCAAAAAGGTTGCCCGTGTTGCGTGTAACGGTACGTGCAGTGTTGCAAAGGAAAAGTACGAATATTACGGTCTTGATGACTGTGCAACTGCCGCACAACTCGGCGGTGGAGCAAAGGCGTGTGCTTACGGTTGCCTCGGCCTTGGTTCCTGTGCTGTAAAATGCCCCTTTGGTGCTATCAGTATCGTTGATGGCATTGCCACAGTTGATGAGAATAAATGTGTGGGCTGCAGTGCCTGTGCAAATATTTGTCCCAAAGGACTTATAACCGTTGCAGAAGTTAAGCCCACAGCATTCGTCAACTGCGCGTCAAAAGATAAGGGCGCAGTGGTTAATAATGTTTGTGAAGCAGGTTGTATCGGCTGTAAGATTTGCGAGAAAAAATGCGAATTTGATGCAATTCATGTAACCGATAACCTTGCAAAGGTTGACTCAGATAAATGTACCGGCTGTGGCTTGTGTGCCGAAGCGTGTCCCAAGAAAATAATCGAAATATTATGATGATAAAAACACCTGTTTCCGACAGGTGTTTTTTGTGCCCGGTTTTGTATTGAAAAATTATTTTCCATGTTGTATGATATAATATGACAGATAAACTCGCACGGAGGGGTGTGCAAGATGAGAAACAATAAAGAAAGAGCAGGAGCATATTTCGGTCTGCATTTTGATTTCCATGCAGGGAAATATGCCAAAGATATAGGCGCATTTACCAAGGCGGAAACAATAGGCAAATATCTGGACGAGGTCAAGCCTGATTATATCCAGTTGGATACTAAAGGTCATCCCGGCTATGTTTCATATTTTTCCGAGTATGGCGATGTGGCGCCCGGACTTACTGTTGATCATATAAAAATAATCCGTGAGGAAACGGAAAAACGCAATATCTCTCTTATTGCCCATCATTCTTCTTTGTGGGATGAAGTTGTGTGTAAGGAACACGCCGAATGGGCGATAGTCAATGCAGACGGAAGCCCAAGCGATAAGTTCGTTGATTGCACATCAGAGTATGTTGATAAGAAATATATCCCCATGCTGAAAGAACTCTGTGAGAAATACGGTTTTGACGGCGCTTGGATAGACGGCGATTGCTGGTGTGTTCAGGAGAATTATCGCAAAGAGTTTGTAGATAAATTCCTTGCAAAAAGCGGATATGACAGTATTGATACAGAGAACCTGTCTTCCGAATCTCATCTTGCGTTCCGCAGATTCTGTCGTGAAGAGTATGAGAAATTTGCTAAGTATTCCGTTGGCGAGGTTAATAAGGAATATCCCGGATTTGAGATGATTCTCAATAATATTTTCGCAAGTCATTATCCCATGAAGCCCTATGACTATGTAAACACTCTTTCTCAGGATGTGTTTGATATGAAGCTCCGTGTTGTCACGAGAACATTCGCATCTCACGATAAGCCATGGGATGTTATGGCGTGGGGACATCCTCGTTTTATGAGAGTTGCCAATGCGTCATTTTCGGGGATGGGTGCTCAGGGATGTGTTCATCATCCTGACAGAGTGCGCCGTTTTGCATCGCAGGTAATATCTCATGGCGGTGGTTTTCAGGTTATCGGTTCAATGACCGAGCAGGGTGAAATTCTTACATACGATCTTGATAATATGAAAAATATTGCAGAGTTTATGAATGAACGAAAACAGTTCAATTATAAATCAACTCCCGTAAACAATGCCGCTGTGTGGTTCTCCGAGGAAGACCTTGAAAGAACTATCACAAGCGGAGATGTGTTTGAACCGTCGGAGATGTGCTACGCTCTCTGTGACATATTCGTAGATTGCGGCAGACCGATTGATGTGATATGCGATTATCATATTGACGACGATATGATTTCCGATAGAAAAACTATCATAATTCCCGAAACAGTTTATATTGATGACCGCCATAAAGAAAAACTTCTTGCATTTGCAAAAGACGGCGGAAACCTTATTGTGATTGGTGTTCACAGTTGTAAAGTGTTTGGCGAAGCTCTCGGCGGCGGAGTTTCTGATTTTGATGGAAAAGTGCTCTATGCCGAAAAAGGCGGTGCTCCATACTTTGCAGGCACACAGAAAGCCGTTCTGTTTGACGGTTTCAATGGCAGAGAAATCGTGAAATGCTTTGCCGATAAACTTGATTCCGAAGAAAATCCCGTAACTGCCACAGCACTTGTTGATTACGGTAAGGGCAAGGTTGCTTTTGTGGGTTGGGATATTGTAGCCGATTATTATAAACCACATTACTTTGCTTTCGCGGATATAATGAGAGTTATTATGGATGCAGTTGATACAGAACCTGTGACATACCTTAAATCAGGCACAAACAGAGTTGAACTCATCCCCGCCACGAAGGACGGCAAACTCCTTGTTAATGTTATTAACACCACGGAATATTATCACGATATCTTCACTACCTCTTATGGCGATATACCGCCAATCTGCGATATTGAGATTGCGGTGAAGTGCGATAAGGAACCCACTTCAATTATGCTTGAGCCTGAGCATAAAAAAGCAGAATTTACCTACGATGGTAAGTACGCTTATGTGAAGATCGACAAGCTCCATATCCATACGATTATTACTGTTGAATAACGAAAGCAGTCCACCGGAGTGGGCTGCTTTTTTGCTGATTTGAGATAAATTAAAAAAATATAAAAAAGTATTTGAAAAATGAAAAACTTTGTGATATAATTAGTCTGTATGTTTATATACAATTTATTTTACTATATACAAATGTGATAGGAGGCAAAAAAAATCATGGCTAAAACATTTAAGACCATGGACGGTAACTGTGCTGCCGCACATTGCGCATATGCGTTTACAGAAGTTGCAGCAATTTACCCCATTACTCCTTCATCAACAATGGCTGAATATGTTGATGAGTGGAGTGCAAAAGGACTGAAGAACATCTACGGCGAGACTGTAGAAGTTGTAGAGATGCAGTCCGAGGCAGGTGCAGCAGGTGCTGTACACGGCTCTTTGCAGGCAGGTGCTATGACAACAACTTTCACAGCATCACAGGGTCTGCTCCTTATGATCCCCAATATGTACAAAATCGCAGGTGAACTTCTGCCTACAGTATTCCATGTAAGTGCACGTGCACTGGCTGCTCACGCACTTAACATCTTCGGCGACCATCAGGACGTTATGGCTTGCCGTCAGACAGGTTTCGCTATGCTCGCTTCAGGCAGCGTACAGGAAACAATGGACCTCGGCGGTGTTGCTCACCTTGCTTCTATTAAAGGCAGAGTACCTTTCCTCCACTTCTTCGACGGTTTCCGTACATCACACGAAATCCAGAAGATCGAAGTTATGGACTACGAAGACCTTAAGAAACTCGTTGACTGGGATGCTCTCAAATCTTTCAAAGACAGAGCACTCAATCCTGAGCACCCTGTACTCCGTGGTACAGCTCAGAATGGCGATATCTACTTCCAGGGCAGAGAGGCATGTAACAAATTCTACGATGCTATCCCCGATATCGTTGCCGACTACATGAAAGAAATCACAAAGATCACAGGCCGTGAGTACAAGCCCTTTAACTACTACGGTGCTGCTGATGCCAAGAAAGTTATTGTTGCTATGGGTAGTGTTTGCCAGGCATTGGAAGAAACTGTTGACTACCTCAATGCAAAAGGCGAGAAAGTCGGCGTACTCGAAGTACACCTTTACAGACCTTTCTCTGCAAAATACTTCTTCGATGTAATGCCCAAGACAGTTGAGAAGATCGCTGTTCTTGACAGAACAAAAGAACCCGGTTCACTGGGCGAACCCCTCTATCTTGATGTATGCAACCTCTACAAAGATTGCGCTAATGCTCCCAAGATTGTTGGCGGTAGATTCGGTCTCGGTTCTAAAGATACAACTCCCACACAGCTCGTTGCTGTATTTAATAACCTTGATGCTGCTGAACCCAAGAACGGTTTCACAATCGGTATCAACGATGACGTTACAAACCTTTCACTCGAACTCGGCGAGAGAGTAAACGCTGCTCCTGCAGGTGCTACACGTTGTAAGTTCTGGGGCTTCGGTTCTGACGGTACAGTTGGTGCTAACAAAGACGCTATCAAGATTATCGGTGATAACACAGATCTCTACGCTCAGGCATATTTTGATTATGACTCCAAGAAGTCCGGTGGTGTTACCATGTCTCACTTGAGATTTGGTAAAACTCCTATCAAGTCAACATACCTCCTGGACGAAGCAGACTATATCGCTTGTCATAAACCTGCATACGTATATCAGTACGATGTACTCGAAGGTCTCAAAAAAGGCGGTACATTCCTGCTTAACTGCGTATGGACACCTGAAGAACTCAATGACCGTCTCCCTGCAAATGTAAAACGTTATATCGCAGAGAACGAAATCAACTTCTACACAATCAACGCTGTTGATGTTGCTGTAAAGGTTGGCCTTGGTTCTACAAGAATCAACATGGTTACACAGAGTGCGTTCTTCAAACTCGCAAACGTTATTCCTTTCGACGAAGCAGTAGTTCTTATCAAAGAAGCAATCAAGAAGACTTACGGCAAGAAGGGCGACGAGATTGTAAACATGAACTGTGCTGCAGTTGACGGTGCTGTTGATGCTCTCGTTAAGATTGATGTACCCGCAGACTGGAAAGATGCTAAGGACGATATTAAAGTTGATACAAACCGCCCCGAATTCATCACAAAGGTTGTTGATCCCGTAAACGGTCAGCGTGGTAATAAACTGCCCGTAAGCACATTCCTCGGTCGTGAAGACGGTACTTTTGAAACAGGTACTTCAAGATACGAGAAACGTGGTGTAGCCGTATTGGTTCCCGATTGGCAGAAAGACACATGTATCCAGTGTAACCAGTGTTCACTCGTTTGTCCTCACGCTGCTATCCGTCCCGTACTCGTTGACGAAGCAGAGAAGGCAGCAGCACCTGCTAACTTCGATACACTCAAAGCAATCGGTAAGGACTTTGCAGGTCTCGAATTCAGAATGCAGGTATCTCCCCTTGACTGTCTTGGCTGTGGCGTATGTGCTAACGTATGTCCTGCTCCCAAGGGTAAGGCACTCGTTATGAAACCCATCGACGAAGTATCTGAAGTTCAGGCAGAAAACTGGACATACGGTATCGAGAAAGTTGCTAATAAAGCACACCTCGTTGACAAATCTTCAAATATCAAGAATTCACAGTTTGCACAGCCCTACCTTGAATTTTCCGGCGCTTGTGCAGGTTGTGGTGAAACACCTTATATCAAACTCATCACACAGCTCTTTGGCGATAGAATGATGGTTGCAAACGCTACAGGTTGTACATCAATCTGGGGTGGTTCTGCTCCTTCAATGCCTTACTGCAAAGACGAGAACGGCAGAGGTCCTGCATGGGCTAACTCCCTCTTCGAGGACAACGCTGAGTTCGGTCTTGGTATGGCAATCGCTAATAAGAAAGTAAGAAACACTCTCGTTGCAAGAATGAACGAAGCAATGGATGCTGTATCTCCTGAACTTGCTGCTGCATTCAAAGAGTGGATCGACGCAAAAGATTGCGCTAAGGGCTCTAAAGAAGCGGCTGATAAGATCGAAGCACTTATCAAAGATGCAGATATGAGCAACGCTGCTGTTAAAGAGATCGCTGACAGATGCGACTATCTCGTTAAGAAATCACAGTGGATCTTCGGTGGCGACGGTTGGGCATACGATATCGGTTACGGCGGTCTTGACCATGTAATCGCTTCCGGCGAAGACGTAAATATCTTTGTTGTAGATACCGAAGTTTACTCCAACACAGGCGGTCAGTCTTCAAAGGCAACACCTACAGCTGCTATCGCTAAGTTTGCAGCAGCAGGTAAGAAAGTTAAGAAGAAAGACCTTGGTATGATCGGTACAACATACGGATACGTATACGTTGCACAGATCGCACTTGGTGCAGATATGGCTCAGGCACTTAAAGCAATCAAAGAAGCTGAAGCATATCCCGGACCTTCACTCATCATTGCTTATGCTCCCTGTATCAACCACGGTATCAAAGCAAAAGGCGGTATGGGTAACTCAATCGCAGAAGAGAAGAAAGCTGTTGAAACAGGTTACTGGCATCTCTGGAGATACAATCCTCTCCTTAAAGAAGAAGGTAAGAACCCCTTCATTCTGGATTCTAAAGAACCTACAGGCAACGTAAAAGACTTCCTCGAGGGCGAGAACAGATACCTCATGCTCAAGAAAGCATTCCCTGCAGAAGCAGAGATGCTCTTCGATAAGGCAGAGAAAGACCTTGCAGAAAGATACGAAACTTACAAAAGACAAGCTCGTGATTGATTTTAATCTTTAATGAGTACTTTGTAGTTTTAGAGCGAGAGTACTTCGATACTCTCGCTCTTTTTTCAAAAGGGATAATAATCGTTGTCCCTTTTGAAAAAAGTTTAATAAATTTTATCTACATATATTATATAGATAAAAACACTCGTGGAGGCAGTTCAATGAAAGATATGAAACTTCGTACAAAGATAATTATCGCATCTGTCGCAGTATTGCTTGTGGCAGTTATCACTTTCCTTGCGATAATAACTTTGGATAATAATATTTATAAAGGAGTATCCGTAGCTGGGATCGATCTGAGCGGTATGAGTATTGATGCGGCGGAAGCAAAACTTTCCTCCGAAATTAAAGCTGATAAACTTCCTGCCTTTGTTTGCAACGGAAGGGAATTTGAAATTTCTCCCTCGGATATTTCGCTGAGATGCGATGGTGCACTTTCTGCACAGTCAGCTTATAATTACGGCAGATCAGCAAACTATTTTACCCGTATGGGCAATATATTCTATACTATGTCTCATCCTGTTAATCTCCCGTTGATTGTTGCTTATGATGAGGCGGCATTGAATAGCGAATTTGATAAATACATCAGTGATCTCCGTGTTCCATCGGTTGAGCCCACATTCCGTCTGGAGGGGGATAAACTGTATATTAAAAACGGTGCTCTCGGCGTTGATGTAAATAGAGAAAAATTAAATAACGATCTTGCTAATGTGGTTATGGGCAGTACCGATAAGATACAGCTTGTTATAGATGAGGTTGCCCCCACACCCATTTCAGCACAGTCAATTCATGATGCTTATGCAAGACCTGCAGTAAATGCCGAGTATACTATATCAAATCAGCATATAACATATACTGAAAGTCAGACCGGTATAGATTTTGATATGGCGGAAGCTGAGCAGATTATAGCCGATAATATCAATAATACCGAGGAATACTTCATTCCTCTTACGGTTGTTGAACCCGAGATAACTACCGAGCAGCTTGATGCGTCAATGTTCGGAGATTTGCTTGGTACATATACTACAACATATAACCCTAGCGAAATAGGCAGAACAAAGAATGTAACCCTTGCATCAAACAGCATTCACAACGTGGTTCTCGCTCCCGGAGAAGAATTTTCGTATAACAATATTGTAGGTGAACGTACAGTTGAGAGGGGATTTGCAGGAGCAAAGGTATATTCCATGGGCGAGGTTGTAAGTGGCCTTGGTGGTGGTATATGCCAGGTTTCCTCAACTCTTTATAATACGGTGCTTTACGCAGGCCTCGAAATTGTGAGCCGCACGGAGCACTCCCTCCCCGTTACTTATGTTCCTCTCGGAAGGGATGCAACAGTCGCTTACGGAGCCATAGATTTCGTGTTCAAAAATCCGTATCCCGATGCTGTTAAAATCACGTCTGTAATCGGTGGCGGTAAATTAACCATATCTGTGTATGGTAAGAAAACCAGCGATAAAAAAATTGAGATAATTACCGAAAGAGTCAGCACAAGTTATTTTTCTGTAGTGGAGAAAGGCGACGAAAGCGTAGCGGTTGGTTCTTCACGTGTTCAGCAGTCAGGTTCAAATGGTGCTGTTGTAAACACCTATTTGAAAATCACCGAAAACGGAAATACCACCACAAAATTTCTCCATACAAGTTACTACAGTCCTATAAACAAAGTGGTTCTTGTTAATCCTTCCACACTTGCTCCTGCCGAGACAGCTCCGGAAGGCGAATCTCCTGCAGAGGAAAACACGTCCGGTGGTTCAACGCCGGATGCTGCAACACCGGAACAACCCACCGCAGGGGAAATGCCCGAATCTTCTGAGGTAACAGAGGTAACAGCACCGACTGCGGAAGAAAGCAATACAGAAATCCAATAATATTGATCATCAAAAGGCGTCTTTATTTGCATAAAGGCGTCTTTTTTGATGTAAAACTCCCCATTTTTGTCCTCTTGCAACAAAAAAATCTACAATTTTTGTGTAAAATTCACTTTTTATCCTTGCAATATTGACAAAAAAATAGTATGATATATGTTAGAGGTGTAAAATTAAAATGAGGTGATGTTTTGAATATACGTTATTTTCAGCAGATTACACAGCAGTTCAGAGATGCAATGGGCAGAGATGTAGGCGTTGTTTTAGATAATGGTACAGTTATCTCAAGTTCCAATGTGCAGATATCCGAACCAGACCTTGAGTGTGTGCTTAATTTTGCCAATGACAATCTTGACACATTCGCGTATAATGGTTATACATACAGATCCGTTCAGGATATGGGCAAGGTTGATTTCATTGCGTTTGTCCGTGGAGATGATGCTCTTGCCAGAAGTTATGCCGAGATACTCAAGATCAATTTCACATCTGTTAAATCTCTTTATGACGATAAGTACAACCATATAAATTTCATCAAGAACTTCCTTCTTGATAATATTCTCCCCGGTGATGTACTGGCGAAGGCGGCAGAATTGCATCTTCCCATAGAAGCCAAGAGAGCAGTGTTCCTTATTCGTACAGAGAATGTTGGCGATTTTTCTGTTCTTGAAATTCTTGAGAATATGTTCCCCAACAAGCAGAATGATTATGTGGTAAGTATTGATGAGAAGGATATCGCTCTAGTCAAGGAATTCCCTAATGATATTGAACTCAAGGAACTCCAGACACTTGCTACCGAGATAGTTGATAATATCACTGCGGAAGCACTTGTTAAAAAAGTAAATGTTGGTATTGGTACAGTTATCTCCAATATCAAGGAGATTGCCGCATCATATAAAGAAGCGCAGGTTGCTCTTGAGGTTGGTAAGGTGTTTGAGGATGAGAAGAATATCATCAGCTACGAAGACCTCGGTATTGGTCGCCTTATCTATCAGCTTCCCACAACCCTCTGTCAGCTTTTCTTGAGCGAAGTGTTCAAGAAGGGTTCTATTAACGAACTTGACGGCGAGATTATAGAGACTATTAAGAAATTTTTTGAAAATAACCTTAATGTGTCTGAGACATCCAGACAGCTTTATGTTCACAGGAATACCCTGGTTTACCGTCTTGACAAAATCCAGAAGATTACAGGTCTTGATTTGAGAATATTTGACGAAGCCATTATCTTCAAAGTGGCAATGATGGTTAATAAGTATCTCAAGACCACATCATTAAAAATCTGAGGTGTTTTATGATATTATTTGAAAACGTGTCCAAGACCTATGAAAACGGTGTTGTGGCATTGCACGATGTAGATTTGTTTATTGATAAGGGAGAATTTGTATTTCTCGTAGGTTCATCGGCTGCAGGTAAGTCAACCATGATCAGACTTATGATGAAAGAGATAGAACCCACTTCCGGAAATATTGTTATAAACGGAGTTGATGTTTGCTCTCTTTCCCGTAGGGAGATACCGTTTTTCAGACGTACAATAGGCGTAGTGTTCCAGGATTATCGTCTTCTTCCCAATAAGACAGCTTATGATAATATAGCGTATGCTATGGAAATAGTAGGTGCATCCCGCAGAGAGATTCGTCGTCAGGTACCCAACGTATTGAGTATGGTTGGCCTTACACATAAGGCAAATATGTATCCCAACGAACTTTCCGGTGGCGAACAGCAGAGAGTTTCAATTGCACGTGCAATTGTTAATAATCCTGCTGTACTTATTGCGGACGAGCCCACAGGTAACCTTGATCCAGAGACAGCGAAGGGTATAATGGAGCTTATGGACGACATCAACCGCCGTGGCACAACTATAATAATGGCCACACATGCTGAAAATATAGTAAATACTATGCAGAAGCGTGTTATCAGGGTAGAGAGCGGTGCTATTTCCCGGGACGATAAAAAAGGTGGGTACAGTTATGCCAATTAGAAATTTTAAGCGTTTCGTTTCTGAAGCGGTAAGCAATATATTCAAAAACGGACTTATGAGTATTGCATCGTTGTTTATTACCGTGGCGTGTCTGTTTATCCTCGGTGTGTTTCTTGTTGTTACCATAAATCTTAACTACATAAGTAAGCAGGTTGCGGACCAGTGTCAGATACAGGTTTATATTACCCGTGAGGCAAGTAATACCGGACAGATACAGAATATAAGTAATCAGATAAAAACCATTGAAGGTATAAGCGATATTGAATTCAAACGCGGCGAAGACACTTTTGCCGAGTTCAAAGCAGGTCTTTCCGAGGAGGAACGTGCATCATACAATGGTTTGCCCGATAATGTAATAGACGATTCTTTCAAAATAACGCTTCATGATATTTCGGAAGCGGGTGCTATTTCCGAGAGGATTTCCACCATTTCCGGTGTCAGCCGTGTGGAAAACAGACAGGATATGATAAATATCGTATACTCAATAACTAATGCGGTACGTCATGTGTCTGTGTGGATTATTCTCATATTTATGTTTATCAGTGTGTTTATTATTTCAAACACCATTAAACTTGCTCTTTATGCAAGACGCAAAGAGATTAATATTATGAAGTATGTAGGTGCTACAGATTCATTTATAAGATGGCCCTTTATGATAGAGGGTATGCTTGTAGGTATCGCAGGTGCCATTATAGCATATTTCATAGTGCAGTCTTGTTACAGCGCAGGAGTTGCTGCCCTTAATTCAACCCCCACAATGTCGCTTCTCACATTGAGAGCGTTTGGCGAGATATGGCATATGATACTTATCCCCTTTGTGTTGGTGGGTGTGCTTATTGGCGCAATAGGAAGTGCGCTTTCTATACGCAAATATCTTAAAGTATGATTTTCGGATCCGCTTGAATTGTGTACCTTCTTAAAGGAGAAAGTATATGCAGAGGAAAAAATTTGTTAAAGTTTTTACATGGTTAGTGTTAATAATATTTGTTCTCGTTACAATTCTTTCTGTTATGCCTGTCGGCACAAGTGCAGAAACAGCACAGGAACGCCTGAACAGAGCGCGGAAAGAGCAGGAAGAGCTTCAGAGAGAACTTGATGCCAATCAGGAAAAGCGTAACGATGAGCAGAGAAAGAAAGACCTTATAGATGCGGATGTAGCAGAGATTGAGGCAGAGATAGCAGTTCTCGATGCGGAAATCGAAGTTATAAATGACAGAATAGAAGAAAAAGATGCAGAACTTGCTGCAGCGCATGAACTCAGCAGTATGCAGTATGAGTCTTATAAAGAGAGAGTTAAACTCATAGTGGAGAAAGGCCCTCTTACATATCTTGAGGTCGTTATGAACGCCAATTCCATAGAAGATTTCTTTGTTCGTATGGATGTTGTAGAGCAGATTGCGGAATACGACAATGCTTTGTTGGCCGAACTCCGTGCAAGTGAGCAGCGCATAGAGCAGCTTAAGGCAGAGATTGAAGCAGAACGCGCTGTAGTAATGGAAAAGATGGAAGAGAGCCAGGCGTTAAAGAGAGAACTGGTTTCAAGGCAACAGGCGAGTCAGCAGATTCTTGATGAACTTGCTGCCAGTGACAGAGAGATTACAGCCGAAATGAAACAGGCAAAACAGGCTGAGCAGGAAGCGCAGAGAGAGATTGCACGTTTGGTTTCTGGAGACAGCAGCCGCTATGTAGGAGGTAAATTCCTCTGGCCTTCAAGAAATTATTACACCATTACATCTCCCTACAGTATGCGAGTTCATCCCACATTGGGTGTGTATAAACAGCATACAGGTATCGATATCGGTGCTGCACACGGAACAGATGTACTTGCTGCGGCAGATGGAACAGTTATCATAGCCGGATGGAATAATGCATACGGAAATTATGTAGTTATCAACCATGGTGGCGGAGTAACCACGCTATATGGACATAACAGCAGTCTTTGCGTAAGCAAGGGACAGAAAGTATCACAGGGCCAGGTTATAGCTAAGGTTGGTTCAACAGGTTATTCCACAGGTCCTCATATTCACTTTGAAGTTCAGGTTAACGGAAGCCCCGTAAACCCCATGTCATATTTGCAATAATATATTTTGGGACAGAACACTTCAAAAAAGGTGTTCTGTTCTTATCTTATAACGACTAAAATATATTCAGGGAGGCGCTATATAATGAAGAGTAAGAAACCAATTTTTTTAACAGCCCTGGTTACTTTTTTGGTTACCGCGGTTATTCTGTCTGTAATTTTTTTACTTACAGTAGTCAGAATAGTAACCATGTACAGACAACCTGCATATAAACTTGAGCAGGTTCAGGCATTGGTTGATGAATACTTTATATATGATTATGATAAAGATAAACTAATCGAAGCAGCAGCGGCAGGTTATGCCGATGCTCTGAATGATCCCTATACAGAGTATCTTGATAAGGAAGAAATGGCTGCCATGCAGGAATCTTACAGCGGTGATTATGTAGGTATCGGCGTAGAGGTTTTCATAGATGACGATGAACTCATCACAGTTATCTCTCCGTTTGAGGGTTCCCCTGCGGCAAAAGCCGATATACGCCCCGGCGATAAGATTGTTGGTGTTGAAGGTACCAATGTAAATGTTTATAATTATAATGAAGCCATCAGTATGATTAAAGGTGAAGCTGGTAAATCGGTAAAACTTACAATCAAACGTGGAGAAGCTGTATTTGACGTTACTGTTGAGAGACAGCCCATAGTTGCCGCTACAGTAAAATATGAAATGCTCGAAGGCAACATCGGTTATATCCATATGTCGCAATTCGGAGAGCACACTCCCGAAGAATTCAAAAATGCTATTGAAACCTTAAAAGAGCAGGGTGCCACATCGCTTATTGTAGATTTAAGAAATAACCCCGGCGGAATGCTTGAAACTCTTGTTGAGGTAGCGGACTATGTTCTTCCTGAGGGCGATATTATTACTGTCCGTGATAAGCAGGGCAAGGAGGAACGTCATAAATCTGATGCACAGTATGAAGATATGCCTATGTGCGTACTCATCAACAGAAACAGTGCAAGTGCATCTGAGGCCTTTGCAGGTGCTATAGCGGATCACGGCAGAGGAACGCTTATAGGCGAGAAGAGTTTTGGTAAAGGTGTTGTACAGACCGTATTCGAACTTGGCGATGGCACAGCTCTTAAACTCACCGTTGCAAAATACTATACACCAAATGATGTATGTATAGATCAGATAGGTATCACACCCCATATAGAGGTTGCGCTTGATGAGGAAATGCAGAATATGATAGTAAGTAATATCCCTTATGAAAAGGATTATCAGTTGCAAAAGGCAGTAGAAGTATTAAAAAACAAATAATTTCAAAAAATACTTGCATTTTCCATAAAGGTGTGGTAAAATATCAAAGGTAAAAATACACACGTATGTCGACGCGCCGTTTGTTGCCTTGATTTATCAGGGTTTTCTGTGCGGATGAGATGTGCGGAGGTATAAAAAACAAGGAGGGCATTAAAATGTCAGTAATTTCAATGAAACAGCTTTTAGAAGCAGGTGTTCACTTCGGACACCAGACAAGAAGATGGAACCCCAAAATGGCAGAGTACATCTTCACAGAGAGAAACGGTATCTACATCATCAACCTGCAGAAAACCGTTAAGAAAGTAATCGAAGCGTACAACTTCATCAAAGAAGTTGCAGAGAGCGGCGAGGAAATCCTTTTCGTAGGTACAAAGAAACAGGCACAGGATTCTATCAAAGAAGAAGCTGAGAGAGTAGGCATGTACTATGTAAATGCAAGATGGCTCGGCGGTATGCTTACAAACTTCAAGACAATCCGTAAAAGAATCGACCGTATCAACCAGCTTGAGAAGATGGAAGCAGACGGCACATTTGATCTTCTTCCCAAGAAAGAAGTTATCAAACTGAAGCTCGAAGCAGAGAAACTCCAGAAATACCTTGGCGGTATCAAAGAGATGAAGAAACTCCCCGGTGCTATGTTCGTAGTAGACCCCAAGAAAGAGAAGATCGCTATCGCAGAAGCACACAAACTCGGTATCCCCGTAGTTGCTATTGTTGATACAAACTGCGATCCTGACGAAGTTGATTATGTAATCCCCGGTAACGATGATGCTATCCGTGCCGTAAAACTTATCGCTTCCACAATGGGTAATGCTATTATCGAAGGCAGACAGGGCGAACAGATGGGCGCTGCTGCTGAAGATGATGCAGCTGAAGAAATCGAAGCTACAGAAGAATAATTCCATTTAATATAGGAGGAGTAATCCCATGTTTACAGCAAAAGACGTAAAAGAACTCAGAGAGAGAACCGGTTGCGGTATGATGGATTGCAAAAAGGCACTCACAGAGACAAACGGCGATTTTGATAAAGCCGTTGACTTCCTCCGTGAGAAAGGTCTTGCTACTGCTGCTAAGAAAGCAAGTAGAATCGCATCCGAAGGTCTTGTTGATATCCTCGTAGACGGCAATGTTGGTGCTATGGTTGAGATCAACTCCGAGACAGACTTCGTTGCAAAGAACGATGAATTCAAAGAGTTTGTTAAGAATGTTGCAAGACAGGTTATCGCAACAAACCCTGCAGATGTTGATGCACTTTTGGAATCAAAATTCATCGACGATGCTTCTATGACAGTTAAGGATCTTCTCACAGAGAAGATTGCAAAAATCGGCGAGAATATGAATATTCGTCGTTTCGCAAGATATGAGGGTGCAGTAGTTGGTTATGTTCACGCTGCAGGTCGTATCGGTGTTATGGTTAAGGTTGAGGGCGATGTAGCAAATGAAGAAGTTGCTGCAGCAGCTAAAGACTGCGCTATGCAGATTGCAGCTATCAATCCTCTTTACAAAGACAGAGACAGCGTACCTGCTGAAGATGTTGAGAAAGAGAAAGCAATCATCACAGCACAGATCAAAGAAGATCCCAAGAATGCTAACAAACCCGATAATATCATCGAGAAGATGCTCGGCGGTAAGATCAATAAGTTCTATGAGACAAACTGCCTTATCGAACAGGCATTCGTTAAGGATGACAGCATGAGCGTAGGTAAATACCTTGAATCCAAGGGTGTTAAACTCGTAGACTATGTTCGCTTCGAAAAAGGTGAAGGCCTCGAAAAGAAAGAAGAAAACTTTGCTGACGAAGTAGCAAGTATGATGAATAAATAATTAACGCTAAAATTCAAAAGTCGCAGTGATTTTCACTGCGACTTTTTTTCTTTTCTGTGCCTTTAAGCGTTGTATCGTAGGGGACGATGCCCACATTGTCCCGCCTTATCTTAAACCAACGATGATCGTAGGGACCGGCTTCCCCGACGGTCCGTTTATCTTAAACAAGTCAGTACTTGTATGGGGCGATTCATCGAGTGCCCTTAGGGTATGAATCGCCCGTTACATGCATCTTACATCAACTTATCTGAATTTTGGTGGATTGCATTTTTTACACGGTTCATATCCATTATCTATTGCATCTGATAAAGAAATACCTATGCAACTTTTTAGGTAGAAACAGTCAACAGTGTGATATTTTTCTCCTGTTTTCGTAATATATACAAAACTATCGTCTACTTCGTTCGCAGTTAAATTTTGTATTTCTAATTCATTTGTATCAATGTGAGATTGACATCCTGTGATGAATAGAGGAATAACACATAACAATATCATAAATTTCAATAATTTTCTCATAGTTCACCTCGCCATTATCCCGAAATGGGATAAATTTATTATACCATTATGGGATAATATTATCAAGAGGTGATTTGATGCGTTTGAAAGAATTGCGGAAGCAGAGAAAACTTTCCCAACAGAAACTTGCTATGGATCTGGATATGAGTCAGAATAGCATAAGCCGATATGAAACCGGTGCACATGAGGCGGATTATGCCACATTGATAAAAATTGCTGATTATTTCGGCGTATCAATCGACTATCTTTTGGAGAGAACAGATAATCCTGAAATTGCTCATAATGATTAACCCTACCATTGAATTGATGGCAGGGTTATTTTTATATTGTGTCAACCCACATAATCTCACATAATATAATACAGAGGTGGTATTATGAATTCCTGTGAACTCACGGCAACGATTACCGTTCTGGCAAATGCCCTTTCTTGCAGATTAACTACAGATGAACTCAATATTCTTGGCACTGTGCTTACTCAACTTGCCGATACGCTGTTCACTATTTCTGCAACACGTGGTATATGCGAAGAATAAAGTACTTACTAAATATTGACTATTTGGCTTAAAAAGTATATAATGAAATGCAGATATTTCTATATACGATAGGAGAAAATATTATGGAAATCAGAGAAATGAAACAAATGTTTTTTGAATATTTCGGTGGCGAAGATAAAAACATCCGTTTTTTTGCATCCCCCGGCCGTGTTAATCTTATTGGCGAACATACTGACTATAACGGTGGCTTCGTGTTCCCCGGTGCACTTAAAATGAAAACTACTATTATGTGCCGTGTAAGGGATGATAAGAAAATCCGTCTTATGGCGACAGATCTTAAAATAATGGTTGAGGCAGATATTGATAACCTTGCAAACTACAAGGATCTCAAATGGGGCGATTATCAGCTCGGTACAATTTACGAGATGATGTGCAACGGTTATGAAGTAATGGGTATGGATATGCTTTATGACGATACTGTTCCCCACGGAAGCGGACTTTCGTCTTCTGCGGCAATTGAGGTTTCAACGGCACTTTGCGTTGCTACTCTTTCCAATGAGAAAAAAGGAATCACAACTCCTGTTGATATGATTGAAATGGCAAAACTGAGCCAGATGGCAGAGCATAACTATATTGGTGTAAAATGCGGTATTATGGATCAGTTCTCATCTGCAATGGGAAAAGAGGGACATGCTATATTCCTCGATTGTAAGGACCTTTCATATAAATACGTAAAACTCAATCTTGACGGCAAGAAAATCGTTATTGCAAATACGAATAAGAAACACTCCCTCGGCAACTCTGCATACAATCAGCGCAGAATGGAATGTGAAAAGGGCTTGGAAATCCTTAAAACTGCTATGCCCGAGAAAACTTGCCTTGGCGAAATCAGTTTGGCAGAGTTTGATATGCACAAGCATCTTATCGACGATGAAATTGTACTCAAGAGAGTAGAGCACGTTATCAGCGAAGATGACAGAGTTCTCAAATCCGTTGAAGCACTTGGTATTGGCGATGTGAAAGAATTCGGGCGCCTTATGAATGCATCCCACGATTCGCTCCGTGATCTTTATGAGGTAACCTGCCTTGAACTTGATACTATTGTAGACGAAGCACGTAAGATTAAAGGTACTCTTGGTGCCCGTATGACAGGTGCAGGTTTCGGCGGTTCAACTGTAAGTATCGTTGAAGCAGATTACGTAGACGAATTTATCGAAAAAGTAGGTAAGGCATACACAGAGATTACAGGTCTCACAGCCGATTTTTACGTAACGGAACTTGGCGATGGCGGTAGAGAAATTTTGGCATAAGGAAAAAATAATATGGATATAATTGTAGCAACAAAAAACAAAGGCAAGATAAAGGAAATCAAGAAGATTCTTGGTGACCATAATGTTATGAGTCAGGCGGAGATTGGCGTTAATATTGACGTTGAGGAAAACGGATCAACCTTTGCGGAGAACGCTATGATAAAGGCAGAGGCAGTTTCAAAGTATACTGATTGTGCCGTTATTGCTGACGATTCGGGTATAGAGGTTGATGCACTTGATGGTGCACCGGGTATATACAGCGCCCGCTATTGCGGAGAGGAAGCAACCGACGAAGACAGAGTAGTAAAACTTCTTGAAGAAGTTGAGAATGCCGACAACCGTGGCGCACAGTTCAATTGTGCCATAGCACTTATCCTCTCCAATGGAGAGAAACACACATTCAGCGGTATTGTCCGTGGTACACTTGATTTTGAACCAAAGGGTGCAAACGGATTCGGCTATGATCCGATTTTTATTCCCGACGGCTACGACAGAACATTTGGCGAACTTGACAGCAGTATTAAGGACGATATAAGCCACAGAGCAAAGGCGCTTAAAGCACTTGCAGAATTTTTGAATAAGTAATACAAGGGTGGTCAGATGAACGCGAAAGCATATACAACATTGGAATTCAATAAGATTCGTTCTATGCTCAGCGAGTTTGCAGTAATCGAACTCGCTCGTACCCGTGCGCTCAAATTGGAGCCGTCAACCGATATCCGTGAAGTAAATGAGATGCAGGAGCAGACTGCCTGTGCAATGAACCTTATGGTTAAGAAAGGCAATCCGCCTATCCATTGTAAGGCAGATATCAGAGGTGCTGTAAAACGTGCCGATATGGGCGGTGTTCTTACCCCTGCAGATATTTTAGATGTAGGTAAGGTTCTCAAAACATCACGGAGTATGAAAGCATACCCCGACGATGTTCCCTGTGAAGCCATTGAAGAATATATAGAAGCACTTTTTGAAGATAAGAAACTTGAGAGCAGGATTTTCGATTGTATAGCAGATGAGGAAACAGTTGCCGATACAGCAAGTGCAGAACTTGCATCTATCCGCAGGAAGATTCGCTCAACCGAGGGTAAGATTAAGGAGATTCTTCATAATATTATCTCAAAAAATTCCAAGTATCTTCAGGATGCGATTATCACTATGCGTTCCGACAGATACGTTGTACCTGTTAAGGCAGAGCATAAAGGCAGTATCCGCGGTATCGTTCACGACACTTCTGCAAGTGGTATAACACTTTTTATTGAGCCCGAAGCCGTTGTTGAGGCGGGTAATGAAATCCGTATGCTCAAGTCAAAAGAGGCAGACGAGATAGAGCGAATACTTCGTGAACTTTCAGGAGAGATTGGCGGATACAGTCAACTTCTTGAAATGACATATAACTGCATTGCAGACCTTGACCTTATATTTGCAAAGGGTAAATTTGCATTGAAACACGATGCATTCCGTCCTGTTTTGAACGACGACGGATATATCAATCTTGTGAAAGCACGTCATCCCTTGCTTGATCCGAAAAAAGTTGTTCCGACAAATATTTATCTCGGTAAGGATTTTGATACACTTGTTATCACAGGACCTAACACAGGCGGTAAGACAGTTGTTCTTAAAACCCTTGGTATTATGACACTTATGGCACAGTCGGGTATGCATATCACAGCCAATGAGGGGTCTGTAATTTCCGTATTCGACAATGTCTTTGCGGATATCGGCGATGAACAGAGTATTGAACAGAGTTTGAGTACATTCTCATCCCATATGGTAAATATCGTTAATATCTTAAACGAAGCCACTTATAAATCACTCTGCTTATTTGACGAACTTGGCGCAGGAACAGATCCTGTAGAGGGTGCGGCACTTGCCGTAAGTATATTGGAAAATATTCGTCTCCGCGGTGCAAAGTCAGCGGCTACAACTCACTATAGCGAACTTAAATCCTATGCTCTTTCAACGGACAGGGTAGAGAACGCGTCCTGTGAGTTTGATGTGGAAACACTTGCTCCCACATATAAACTTCTTATCGGTATCCCCGGTAAGAGTAACGCATTTGCCATATCCCAGAAACTTGGCATAAGCGAAGATATTATAAACGATGCAAAATCCCGTATAGCGGGAGATAATATAAAATTTGAAGATGTTATCACAAATCTCGAAAGTGCCCGTAAGGATGCTGAACGGGAGAGAGATAATGCCCTTGTTTATAAGCAGGAGATAGAACTCTTAAAGGACAGAATTGCCCATAAGAATAAATCTCTTGAGAATAAGACAGATAAGATAATAGAGGCGGCTCATAAAGAGGCGCAGAAGATTATTGAGGAAGCACGGGCAGAGAGTGAACTTGCTCTTGCTGATATCCGTGCAGCAATGAAGAAGAGGGACCTTAAAGAGGCGAATAAAGCCGTTGAGCAGGTTCGTCAGCAGGTTATTGGCAGCAGTAAGAAACATAAGGTTACAAACACTCCCAAGACACAGGCGGGCACAGCACCCAAAACCGTTAAACTCGGTCAGGAGGTGGATATTCCACATCTCAATCAGCGTGGAACGGTTGTAACACTTCCCGATGCCAAGGGTTCACTTATGGTCAATGTGGGAATTATGAAGATGAAAGTCAATATTTCCGATCTCCGTACAGTTGCGGAGAAACCTGTCAAGAACAAAAGCGGCGGCAAGGCAGATGTTGGTATCAAGTCAATGACTGTAAGTCCCGAACTTGATATCCGTGGCGAAGATGTTGAGAGCGCTACTATCCTGGTTGAGAAATTCATCGACGATGCAATCCTCTCATCACTCCACGAAATCCGTATCATCCATGGTAAGGGAACGGGAGTTCTTCGTGCAGGAATACACTCTTTCCTTAAGAAGCACAAAAGTGTAAAATCATTCCGTCTCGGTGGCTTCGGAGAGGGCGACGCAGGTGTAACAATTGCCGAACTGAAATAGTATTTTACTGAAAAATTATGTATAATGACAATTTTTTAACAAAACAGTAAAAATATACTTGCAAAATATACACAATTGGGGTAAAATAATTGTGTATGAAAAATTTAGTTTATAAAAAATTACGCATATATTTTATGCGGGAATGGAGATAATGTTATGAACAAAAAAACTATCGAAGATATTGCCGTAACCGGCAAAAAAGTTCTGGTTCGTTGCGACTTCAACGTGCCCCTGAACGACGAGAAGAAAATCACAGATGAGAACCGTCTCATCGGTGCACTTCCCACAATTAAGTATCTTGTTGCACAGGGTGCAAAGGTTATCCTTTGCTCACACCTCGGCAGACCTAAGGGCGAATTCAATGAGAAATACAGTTTGAAGCCCGTTGCTGCACGTCTTTCTGAACTTCTTGGTCAGGAAGTTAAGATGGCAGAGGATGTTATCGGCGAGAGCGCTGCTAAATGTGTAGCAGACCTTAAAGACGGCGAGATAGTTCTTCTCGAAAACGTTCGTTATCATAAAGAAGAAGAAAAGAACGATCCCGAGTTCTCCAAGAAACTTGCTGACTTTGCTGATATCTATGTAAACGATGCATTCGGTACAGCACACCGTGCACACGCATCTACTGCAGGTGTTGCAGCATATATCCCCGCAGTATGCGGTTACCTTATCCAGAAAGAGATCGAAATCATGGGTAAGGCACTTTCTAACCCCGAGAGACCTTTCGTTGCAATCCTCGGCGGTGCAAAAGTTTCTGATAAAATCGGCGTTATCGAGAACCTTCTTGAGAAAGTTGATTCTCTCATTATCGGTGGCGGTATGGCTTACACATTCCTCGCTGCAAAAGGTTACGGCGTAGGTACATCTATCTGCGAAGTAGAGAAGATTGAACTTGCAAAGAACCTTATGGAAAAAGCAGCTGCTAAAGGCGTAAACCTCCTTCTCCCCGTTGAGAACGTAGTTGCAGCAGAGTTTGCTGCAGATGCAGAGAGCAAAATTGTTCCCTCAAACGAAATCCCCGACGATTTCATGGGTATGGATATCGGTCCCAAGACAGTTGAACTCTTCTCTGATGTTATCAAGAATGCGAAGACAGTTATCTGGAATGGTCCTATGGGCGTATTTGAGATGCCTGCATTTGCTAACGGTACAAAAGCAATCGCTAAGGCAGTTGCAGAGGCAGATGCTACAACAATCATCGGCGGTGGCGACAGTGCTGCTGCAGTTGAACAGCTCGGCTTTGCTGATAAGATGACACACATCTCTACAGGTGGCGGTGCATCTCTCGAATTCCTCGAGGGTATCGAACTCCCCGGTATCGCTGCACTTAACGATAAATAATTTTGACATTACGAGATTTGCCCTTTCTGATTGAAAGGGCAAATTTTGAGAATTAACAATTTGAAAGGACGATTAAAATGAGAAAAATCACAGTTGCAGGTAACTGGAAAATGAACAAAACTCCTGCTGAAACAGTTAAACTTATTAACGAACTTAAACCCCTGGTTGCAGATGCAAAGAACGATTGTGTTATCTGCGTACCTTTTACATCCTTGAGCGAAGCAGTTAAAGCATGTGAGGGTTCCAATATCAAAGTTGGTGCACAGAATATGTACTTTGAAGAGAGCGGTGCTTTCACAGGCGAGATTGCTCCCTCAATGCTGGTTGAACTCGGTGTTAAATATGTTATCATCGGTCATAGCGAACGCAGACAGTACTTTGCAGAAACAGATGAAACTGTAAACCTCAAAGTTAAGAAAGCATTCGAGCACGACCTTATCCCGATCGTATGTGTAGGCGAGAGCTTGGAGCAGAGAGAACAGGGTATCACAAACGACCTGGTTTCTATGCAGACAAAGATTGCACTTCTCGGTCTTACAGCAGAGCAGGTTAAGAAAGTTATTATTGCTTACGAACCCATCTGGGCTATCGGTACAGGCAAAACTGCTACAAGCGATCAGGCACAGGAAGTATGTGCAAAGATCCGTGCAACAGTTGCAGAAGTATTTGGCGCAGATGCAGCAGATGCCGTTACAGTACAGTATGGCGGCAGCGTAAATGCAAAGAACTCTGCAGAACTCTTTGCTAAAGAAGACATCGACGGCGGTCTCGTTGGCGGTGCAAGTTTGAAAGCAGAGGACTTCAGCATTATCGTAAACAGCTGATTGGATAGAGATTAATGTGCGTTCCCGATTCAGACAGAGTACAAAATATTGTAGGGTACGGATAAATCCGTACCGCGGAATGCATTAATGCATTCCCTACGGTATTTCTTCCTGATGAAATGGGAACGCTAATCATATATAAGAAAGGCAGATTTATTATGAGCAAAAGACCTATCGTACTTGCTATCCTTGACGGTTACGGCAAAAGCGATTTAGAAAAGGGTAATGCGGTACTTGCTGCAAAAACACCCAATCTTGATAAACTCACAGCAGAGAACCCCGCAACAATCATTCACGCAAGTGGTATGGATGTAGGACTTCCCGACGGACAGATGGGTAACTCCGAGGTTGGCCACACCAATATCGGCGCAGGCAGAATCGTTTATCAGGAACTTACAAGAATCACAAAGTCAATTTCAGACGGCGATTTCTTCAATAATGCCGCATTCAATGAGGCGTGTGAAAACTGCAAGAAGAACGGAAGCGCACTCCATATTATGGGCCTTCTCTCTGACGGCGGTGTTCATAGCCATAATGAGCATATGTACGCTCTCGTCAAACTTGCAAAGGATAAAGGACTCGATAAGGTTTATATCCATTGTTTCTTGGACGGAAGAGACGTTTCTCCTACAAGCGGTGTTGATTTTGCAAAAGCACTTGTTAATAAAATCCGTGAAATCGGCGCAGGTGAGATTGCAACCGTAATGGGCAGATACTACGCTATGGACCGTGATAACCGTTGGGAAAGAGTTGTTAAGGCATACGATGCAATGGTTAAAGGCGAGGGCGAATACTGTGATTCAGCAGTTACAGCTATCGAAACATCTTATAATAAAGATGTAACAGACGAATTCGTAGTTCCTACTGTTATTACAAAAGACGGTACTCCCACAGGTAAGATTTCAAATGGCGATTCTGTTATTTTCTATAACTTCCGTCCCGACCGTGCCCGTGAGATTACAAGAACACTTGTTGATCCCGACTTTTCTGGTTTTGATAGAGAAATGCTTGACCTCTACTTTGTATGTATGACACAGTACGACGCGTCAATGCCCAATGTAAATGTTGCATTCAAACCCGAATCACTGGAGAACACATTCGGCGAATATATCAGTGGTCTTGGTATGAAACAGCTCCGTATCGCTGAAACAGAGAAGTATGCTCACGTAACATTCTTCTTCAACGGCGGTGTTGAAAAGACTTATGAGGGCGAGGACAGAATCCTGGTTGCATCTCCTAAAGTTGCGACATATGATATGCAGCCCGAAATGAGCGCATATGAAGTTACAGAAAAACTTCTTGAAGCACTCGATACTGATAAATACGATGTAGTTATCTTGAACTACGCAAACTGCGATATGGTAGGCCATACGGGTGTTATGGAAGCCGCAGTTGCAGCCGTTGAGGCGGTTGATACCTGCGTTGGCAAGATTGCCGATAAGGTTGCTTCAATGGGTGGTGTAATGCTTATCACAGCCGACCACGGTAATGCAGAGCAGATGCTCGATCCCGAAACAGGCGATGTGTTCACAGCGCATAGCACAAATGTAGTTCCCCTTATCATAACAGGTCTTGGGGATATCAAACTCAAAAAAGGTCGCCTTGCAGACCTTGCTCCCACAATGCTCGATATTATGGGCGTTGAAAAACCTGCCCAGATGACAGGCGAGAGCGTAATAGAGAAATAAAAACAAGCGTTGACTTTTATAGTCAACGCTTATTTTTATTGGTTTGGCGACAATTCGGATATGTAAACTTTTTTGAGCAATAAAAAAGTGCGTGGCAGAGCCACGCACGAAAAACACATGACTCCGAATGCAACCACGCAACTCATAAACACAATACTCAGTTATGCTTAAAAAGCCATGTATTTTTGCCAAAAGGACATAAAAATACACAACCGAATATTATATTATTAAGTTACGTGGTTAAAGTTATTGTAACATAGCATATAATATTTGTCAATAAATCTTTCGCATTGAGAAAATTATAAATCCTCGCAATTCAATATAAATTACGAGGATTTTTTACTTTTCATTTATTATTCTGCAAGGACTTCCAACAGCGGTAGCACCGTCGGGGATGTCCATATTGATGAGCGAACACGCACCTATAACGGCGGATTCGCCTATGATGATTCCTTCTCTTTCTTTGTCGCGGTTTTTGCTGATTATGCTTGTCCGCATACCGATATATGCATTATCTTTTATAGTTATGGGCAAGTGTTTTTGGTTGCGGCCATGACAGGCAAAGAATACGCCATATGATATTATTACATTGTTTCCGATTGTTATGTAATCATAACACAAATCATCCAGATAGCATCTCATTCCGATAAAGCATTTCTTTCCGATTTTGAATCCGCAACACCTGTATAAGAAAATCCTGATAGTATTAAAGGGACAATTTGCTGCAATGACATTGGTGATGTACTTCCTTATAGGTTTGCATATCAGTTTCAATATGCTGTATTTCAGGTAATACGGCGGTTCCTTGCGTGAGAACAGTCTGTATACGCGTTCAGGTAATGTCATTGATATCCTCCTTAAAAAAACTGTTACTTTATTTTAGTATAAATTTTTAGTAAAGTCAATAGACAAATGCGCTGTAGGTTGTGTATGTGTATTAATCAGAGGTTTTGCTTCCCTTACTTTTAGTGTAGACAAAGGTTCGTATTTGGTGTATAATATTATGTAGAATACAAACCCCATAGAGGAGTTGATTTATATGAAAATTATTATAAAAGGTGGCAGGGTAATTGATCCTGCAAACGGTGTTGACCGTGTAGCGGATGTCCTTGCAGAAGACGGCGTGATTGTTAATATCGGCGAGAATATTTCTGCAGACGGCGCAGAGGTTATAGATGCATCGGGGAATATTGTGGTTCCAGGACTTATTGATATGCATTGCCACCTCCGTGAACCGGGATTTGAATATAAAGAAGACATCATAAACGGCAGTAAGAGTGCTCTTGCGGGAGGGTTCACTTCCATTGCCTGTATGCCTAATACAAAACCGGCGTCAGACAGTAAAGAAACTGTTTCCTATATAGCAAACCGCGGTAAAGAAGCCAATATGGCAAATGTTTTCCCCATCGGTGCTATCACAAAAGGTCTTGGCGGAGTGGAACTTACTGATATTGCTGAACTCAAAAACGCAGGTGCAATAGCAGTATCCGATGATGGCAGACCTGTCGAGAATTCGGCAATGATGCTCTCTGCTATGAAAACTGCAAAAGATCTTGGCGTTTCGGTTATTTCTCATTGTGAAGATATTTCTCTCGGCAAAGGTGCTATGAATGAGGGTGCACTTGCCGATGAACTTGGTTTTGAGGGAATCTCTCCATGTTCCGAGGAAGTTATGGTTGCCCGTGATGCAATCCTTTCCGAACAGTATAAACTCCCTATGCATATTGCTCACGTGAGCACACGCCGTTCTGTTGATTTTGTCCGCAGAGCAAAGGCAAATGGTGCTCCAATCACTTGCGAAACCTGTCCCCATTATTTCTCACTTACAGAGGATGCGGTAAAACGCTACGGCTCCAATGCCAAGATGAATCCTCCTCTCCGTGGTGCAGACGATATGTCGGCAATTATTGAGGGACTCAAAGACGGAACTATTGATGTTATTGCCACTGACCATGCTCCTCACAGTGCGGAGGAGAAGAGTGGCGAATTCGGTAAAACTCCTAACGGCATAGTCGGTTTTGAAACTGCATTTGCAGTTGGCTACACATACCTTGTGGAAAAGGGATATCTCACTCTTTCCGAACTTATCGGCAAGATGACCTGTGCTCCGTCGGATATACTGAATATCGGCAGAGGCAATCTCGGTATTGGCGCACCTGCAGACATTGCGATTTTCAATATTGATGATAAATACACAGTAGACGTAGCGAAATTCTACTCCAAAAGTAAGAACTCTCCCTACGATGGCTTTGAATTAAAAGGAAAACTCGTCTGCTCCGTAGTAGGCGGTAAAACTGTTTTTTGTCCCGAGAGGTGATTAAATGTATAATCTGATAGCGGATATACTCAAGTACGGACTTGTGCTTGTTGTGTATATGTTTATATACAGTGTTATCAAGCTTATTTATCTTGATATCACCGACACTCGCAGGATGGAGAATTCCCTTGTGGGCGCTATCGCATACCTCAAAACCATAACCATTGGAAAAAATCTCAAGTACAAACTATTTGACAGTTACGGTATAAGAGAGAATTCGGTTGTAGGCAGCAGTAAAAAGTGCGATGTGTATATCAAGGATCCCTATATGTCCAAGGAGAATACGAGTATATTCTTGAAAGACGGAGCTTTTTATATTCAGGACTTAAACAGTACAAACGGCACATATGTCAATGACAAGAAATTGACTGCTGCACCAAAGCGATTGAAAGATGGAGATAAGATCAAAATGGGCGAACTGAACTTTGTGTTTGTGGACCCCTATGAAATGGCATAAGGAGATATGATATGGGTAGATTAAAGATGCGCCCTGTACTGTATCTCCTGCTCTTGAATCTTATCGGCTTTCTTCTTCTTTTTATGTATAAGGAGCCGAAAGATATCAATATCCTCTATGCGGGACTTGCGGTACTTGCTATAAATATAGGTGTATATGCTCTTATGCGTCTTCTTAATATGGGTGATGTGTACCTGTTTCTTATGGTTTCCATCCTTGTAAGTATTGGTATAATTATGCTTATACGTCTTGACACGGGTTTCGGCTATAATCAGGTGTTTTGGTTTGGGGCAGGAGTTGTGGTGTTTCTTGTGAGTTATCTTGCTTTCAGATTGTTTAAGTATTGGGATAAACTACTGCTTCTGTATATAATCGTATCATTTGCCCTGTTTGCAATAACACTTATTTTCGGTGTTTCCCGTGGCGGTTCACGGAACTGGATTGCAATCGGCGGAAAAACCGTTCAGCCATCGGAATTTATTAAGATATCCTATGTGTTTGCACTTGCCTGTTTCTTTTCAGCGAAGAAGAAAAAAAGCGGACCTATGGCAGGAGAACTGCTTGGAATACCAAAGAAATTTATTGCCGCCAATATATTTGTCTATATGTGCCTCGGCTTTCTGCTTTTGCAGAAAGAATGGGGAACTGCGGTGGTATTTTTCCTCACATTCTATGCAATGATGTTCCTCTACGACGCACCGAAACGTTTGATGCTCATTAATGCTCTTATGCTTGTTGTGGGACTTATCGGCGGATATTTTTTAACCGACCATATCTATTCACGAGTTGCAACCTGGATGGATCCTTGGGCTGATGCTACAGGCAAAGGGTATCAGATAACACAATCACTTTTTGCCATAACATCGGGCGGATATTTCGGCACGGGAATCGGTAACGGTCAACCCCACTTTATCCCCGAGGTTCATTCCGACTTCATATTCTCCGCAATCTGCGAGGAAATGGGCGTTTTCACGGGTATAGCGATTATTATGATATACTTTATCTACTCATACCGTGGATTCAAGATTGGCCTTAAGGCGAAAAGCGAATTTTTGAAAGCACTTACTTTCGGTCTTGTATTAAGCTTTGCGTTCCAGACATTTATAATAGTGGGCGGAGTAATAAAACTCATCCCCCTAACAGGTATTACAATGCCCTTTGTAAGCTACGGCGGAAGCTCGATGGTTTCCTGTTGTATTATGACGGGAATATTGACCGCCGTATCATATCTTGAACGAAAAAGATAAAGGATTATTCCTTTATCTTTTTTTATGCAAAACTATTGCATAACCGTATATTTTCGTGTATAATAAAATGGTATTATTGTGGGTAATTGTACCTAAGCAGTCGCGTAAAAAACCTATGCCCAAAACGGGTTCGGATATTAGCGCATCTGCTTACAGAAAAACGAAAGGAATGGTGCAGCATGACGGTTGCCGTATATACCAATATGCGTAAGGATACAGACCTTGCCGTAACAGAGCGGGTTGTAAAGTATTTAGACGGCAAATGCAATATGATATTCCGTAAAGATTTTGAATCTTTCGGGGATATGTGTGCATCCTGCGATGCTCTTGTTATTCTTGGCGGCGATGGCACTATTCTAAATGCCGCCCGAGTTGCATGCGATTATGATAAACCGATCCTCGGCATTAATCTCGGTACGGTAGGTTTTCTTGCAGAGGTAGAGGTTGATAAGATAGAGACGTGTCTCGACCGTTTCCTTGCAGGGGAATACGAGATAGAAGAAAGATTTATGATAAAAGCGGAGATAATCCGAAACGGCGAAGTAATTGCTACATATAAAGCACTCAATGATGTTGTGGTGTCTGCCGCATCCTTTAAGAAAGTTGTTTCTACAGATATTTTGGTAGATGATGATTATATTGCATCCTATGATGCAGACGGTGTTGTAATTGCAACTCCAACAGGTTCTACTGCATATTCGCTTTCCGCAGGTGGACCTATAACTGATAATACTATGAAACTCATATTGGTTACTCCAATATGTGCCCACACCCTTTCGTCAAGACCGCTTATACTTCCACCCGAGAAGAAAGTAACCGTTGAACTTACCAGGGACAGGGAAGCGGCGTCGTTTTTAACTGTTGACGGTAACGACGGCGAAAAACTTCTTCAGGGAGATAAGGTTGTTATCAGCGCATCGGAACATACGACAAAACTTATCCGTGTGAACGGTATGAATTTCTATGAAATACTCCGTAGGAAAATCGGAAATTAAAAGGTGATTATATGTCTAAACTTGAAAGACACGAAAGAATACTTAATCTTATAACCCATAACGATATATCAACACAGACAGAACTTACGGAGCGACTTGTTGCCGCAGGTTATAATATCACACAGGCAACTGTATCCCGTGATTTGCAGGAACTCCGTATTGTCAAGGCGGTCAGCGACAGAGGTGTTTACAGGTACGAAGCACCGAAAGAAGACACCAAGGCGGCAGATGACCGTCATGAGGCGGTTTTGAGGCAATGCCTTGTAAGTGTGGATTACGCCGTTAATATCGTAGTGCTCAAAACCTTAACAGGTGCGGCACAGGCGGTTGGCTATGCCCTTGACAGATATGTTATGGAAGATGTTCTCGGCACTATCGCAGGAGATGATACCATTATGATGGTTGTCCGTGATGAAAAGAGTGCCAGAAGCATCTGCGTAGACCTTAAGCATTTTCTTGTCTGATGTGTTAATGGATTTTTTGGAGGTGAATGGTTTTGCTGAACAGATTGTTTATAAAAAATATTGCTGTTATCGAAAGCGCAGAAATAGAATTCCGCAACGGCTTCAACATCTTAACCGGCGAAACCGGTGCAGGTAAATCCATTATTATAGATTCAGTTAATATATTAAAAGGCGAGAGAGCCAGTAAAGACCTTATCCGTTCAGGAGAACAGAAAGCAAGAGTAGACGGTGTTTTTACAATAGATGTTGACACACAGAGATTTTTAAGTGATGAATACGGTATAGAGGCAGAGGACGGGCAGATTCTTATCTCCCGTGAGATAACAGCCGACGGTAAGAATAATATCCGAATCAACGGTATGCCCACAATCGGCTCTGTCTTAAAAGAAGTTGGCGCTAATCTTGTAACTATCCACGGTCAGCACGATAATACTTCACTCCTTGCAAAGAAAACCCATCTTGCACTTTTAGACGGCGCCGCAGGAGACGATGTAGCAAATACTCTATTAGAGTATAAAACCGTTTATGATGAGATAAAGAAAAAAGAAACGGAACTTGATTCTATCGAAACGGACGAGCAGGAGAAAACACGCCGTCTTGATATGCTTTCCTTCCAGATTGATGAGATAGAGGGCGCGATGCTCGAAGTTGGCGAAGATGACGAACTCTTTGAGCGTAAGGCATTCCTTGAAAACGCAGGAAAGATAGCCGAGAACACACAGGAAGCGTATGCGTTTCTATACGACGGCGACCAGTCGGGCAAATCTGCCAACGATATGCTCTGGGACGGTATTAACGCTCTCGGTCAGGTTGCGGAGTATGATGCAGAACTTAAGAAGATATATGACGAACTTTCCGACCTCGGCTATGAAATATCCGATAAATTCCGCAACTTACGTAAATACATAGACGGACTTACCTACGAGCCACACGAACTTGAAGAGGTGGAGGATCGCCTTGATCTTATATATAACCTTAAACGTAAATACGGCTCAACTATAGAACTCATCCTTAAATACCTTGCAGATGCAAAGGTTGAGAGTGAAAATATCATCCGTTCCGACGAAAGAGTTCACGAACTCAAAGAAGAGATTGAAAAACTCTGTAAGAAGCGTGATGACATTGCGGATAAACTTACATCACTCCGTAAATCTGCAGGAGAGAAACTCTCTTTTGATATAGAAACACAACTTGCCGACCTTAATATGGCGAAAGTTAAGTTTACCGTTAAGATTGAAGAGGGTGAATACACCGCAAAAGGCAAAGACGATGTTGAGTTTATGATTTGCACAAACGTAGGCGAGGATTTCAAACCGCTTACGAAGATTGCTTCAGGCGGAGAACTTTCAAGAATAATGCTTGCAATCAAGAGCGTACTTACCGCAGGAGAGAATGCATCAACTCTGGTGTTTGATGAAATAGATGCAGGAGTCAGCGGAAGTGCGGCACAGAAGATAGGCGAGAAACTCCGTGCCATATCTTTAGAAAATCAGGTTATATGCATAACTCACTTACCGCAGATAGCGGCTTTGGCGGATATCCATTTCCTTATAGAGAAAAACGTGGTAAACGACAGAACTCTCACAACGGTCAAATCGTTGGAGGGCGAAGACAGAGTTAGAGAACTTGCCCGTACACTGGGCGGTGCTACAGTAACGGAGGTTACTATGGCAAACGCAAGAGAACTTTTGAATCAGGCAAAACAGGGGGATAAAAGGAATGAACAGAACAGATAAGCACAATTACTATCTTGATATTGCAGAGACAGTAGCGGAGAGAGGCACTTGCCTTCGCAGAAACTACGGTTCTATCATCGTCAATAATGACGAGATAGTATCCACAGGTTATACAGGCGCTCCCAGAGCGAGAAAGAACTGTATTGACCTTGGTGAATGTATCAGAGTAAAACTCAATGTTGCAAGAGGAGAGAGATACGAACTTTGCAGAAGTGTTCATTCCGAGGCAAATGCAATCATTTCTGCATCGAGAAAGGAAATGCTTGGCGGAACACTTTACCTTGTTGGTAAGGAAAAATCCACAGGCGAACTTGTACCCGATGCGTCATCTTGTGCAATGTGCAAACGCCTTATTATAAATGCAGGTATTGCAAAGGTTATTGTCCGCAATACACCTACAGAATTTACTATTATAAATGTCCGTGAGGATTGGATTGAAAAAGACGAATCCCTTATCGGACAGATGGGTTACTGATAATATATTGCTTTACCATTTGAAAGGAAGAATACGATGATAACAAACGCACCTAAAGGAACAGCAGACGTACTGCCATCACAGTCATATAAGTGGCAGTATATTGAGAATGAAATAAGAAAGATTTGTGACGAATTCTGTGTTAAGGAAATTCGCACACCTGTTTTTGAGCATACAGAACTTTTTGAACGTGGCGTAGGCGAGACTACTGATGTTGTCGGTAAGGAGATGTACACTTTCCTTGATAAAGGCGACCGCAGTATTACACTCCGTCCCGAGGGTACTGCTTCGGCGGCGAGAGCGTATATTGAGCACGGCCTTTTCAACGATCCGCAGCCCGTAAAAGTTTTTTATATGATAAAATGCTACCGCTACGAGAAACCCCAGGCAGGCCGATACAGAGAATTCGGTCAGTTCGGTGTGGAGGTATACGGTTCAGGTCAGCCAAGTGCAGATGCAGAGATTATGGCACTCCCGATGCTTCTTTATAAGAGATTGGGACTTACAAATCTGCGACTCAGCATCAACAGTATCGGTTGTCCCGAATGCCGTAAGGAATATAATAAAAAACTCAAAGAATATTTGAGCGCACACTATGATGAACTTTGTGATACTTGCAAGGAACGATTCGGCAAGAATCCTATGCGAATCATCGATTGTAAATCCCCGATTTGCAGTGAGATAGTAAAGGATGCACCGAAACTTATTGACTGTATCTGTGACGACTGTGCAGACCACTTTGAAAAGGTAAAGGGTTACCTTACTGCAATGGGTATTGATTATGTGATTGATCCCTATATCGTAAGAGGCCTTGATTATTATACAAAAACAGTATTTGAAATCATTGCAGATAATAAGAATTCAAACAGTGTTATCTGCGGCGGTGGAAGATACGACGGTCTTATCGAAGAACTTGGCGGCAATCCGATGCCTGCCTGCGGATTTGCTCTCGGTATGGAGCGTCTGCTTCTTACGATGGACGAGCAGGGGATAGAGATTCCTGCACCGAGAGGTGTTGATGTCTATATCGGCAATATCGGCGATGAAAGCGGAGTTTTTGCCCAGAAACTCGTTATGGAACTCCGTGAAGCAGGTATAGTTGCAGAGAAAGACCACCTTGGCAAGAGCGTAAAAGCGCAGATGAAATACGCCAACAAGATTTCTGCAAAATACAGTATGATAATCGGTGATGACGAGATTGCAAACGGCAAAGCACGTCTTAAGAATATGGACGAGGGCACAGAATGTGAATGTGCATTAAACGCCTCGGATATAGCAAAACTTATAAAGTAAACTCTCATTTTTTTCACAGAAAGGAATGTATTATAAATGTACGAATCAATTAAGGGCTTAAAGAGAACACATAGATGCGGAACACTCAGTGCCGCAAATATCGGCGAAGAGGTTGTAGTAATGGGTTTCACAAACTCCGTTCGTAATCTTGGCGGCGTAAACTTCATTAACCTCCGTGATATTTCAGGTATTGTTCAGTTGTTCTTCAATACAGATAACCCCGAACTCTACGAAAAGGCAGCAAAAGTACGTGGCGAATATGTACTTGCTGCAAAAGGTATAGTTCGTGCAAGAGGCGAGGGCGCTGTAAATAAAGATATGGCGACAGGCGAGATAGAGATAGAGGTTACAGAACTCCGTATTCTTTCATCTGCAGAGACACCTCCGTTCTATATTGAGGAAAACAGCGATGTCAAGGAGGAACTCCGTCTTAAACACCGTTTCCTGGATCTTCGCAGACCTGATATGCAGCGCAATCTTATTATGCGCCATAATATTGCGAAGATTGCTCACGACTTCTTTGACGAGAACGGTTTCCTTGAGATAGAAACACCTATCCTCGTTAAGAGTACACCCGAGGGTGCGAGAGACTATGTTGTGCCAAGCCGTGTTCACAGCGGTAAATTCTATGCACTTCCCCAGTCTCCCCAGCTTTATAAACAGCTTCTTATGGTTTCGGGTATGGACAGATATTTTCAGATTGCAAAGTGCTTCCGTGACGAAGACCTCCGAGCAGACCGTCAGCCCGAGTTTACACAGCTTGATATGGAACTTTCATTCGTTGATATGGATGATGTTATGGAACTCAACGAACGCTTTATGCAGAGAGTATTCAAGGAGATTAAGGGTATTGATATCAAGACACCTTTCCTTAAGATGGAATACTCCGAGGCAATGGACAGATTCGGTTCCGATAAACCCGACACACGTTTCGGCCTTGAACTTAAAAACCTTTCCGACATCGTTGCAGGTTGCGGATTTGGCGTGTTTACAGGTGCCCTTGAAAACGGCGGCAGCGTAAGAGCAATTAATGCAGAGGGTCTTGGCGAGAAACTTACAAGAAAGACAATTGACGCTCTCGGCGAATTTGTAAAGACATACCGTGCAAAAGGTCTTGCGTGGATTAAGTGGAATGAGGATGGCGTTCAGTCGCCTATCGCAAAATTCCTTACAGAAGACGAGATGAACGGTATCCTCAATCGTATGGATGCAAAAGTTGGCGACGTTATCTTTATCGTTGCAGATAAGAATAATGTTGTGTTTGACTCTCTCGGTGCACTCCGTCTTGAGATTGCAAAACGTTTTGACCTTATTGATAAAGACAGATACGACTTCCTCTGGGTTACAAACTTCCCGCTTCTTGAATACGACGAGGAAGCAGGTCGTTATGTGGCAATGCACCATCCTTTCACATGCCCCAATGACGATGATATTCCTCTCCTTGATACCGATCCCGGAAAGGTTCGTGCAAAGGCATACGATATTATCTTAAACGGTGTTGAACTGGGTGGCGGTAGTATCAGAATCCATAACGCACAGCTTCAGGAGAAGATGTTCGAGGTTCTTGGTTTTACGAAAGAACAGGCGTGGGACAGATTCGGATTCCTTATGGGCGCGTTCAAATACGGCACACCTCCCCACGGCGGTATGGCATACGGCTTTGACAGAATGGTAATGCTCATTGCTGGTCTTGATAATATCAGAGAAGTTATTGCATTCCCGAAAGTACAGAATGCTTCCGAACTTATGAGCAATGCTCCCGATGTTATTGATGATAAGCAGATTGAAGAACTCCATATTGCACTCTCTGATAAAGAGTAATTGTTAATATAATATTCACACAATCTGTCGTGGATTGTGATATACTCGTATCATAATCCGAACAGGAAGGATGATTTGTTAAAATGATAGAGATTAAAAATCTTACTAAAGCTTATGGCACGAAGAAAGCCATTGACAATATCAGCTTTACGGTTAATTCAGGTGAGATTCTCGGTTTCCTCGGCCCAAACGGTGCGGGTAAGACAACCACGATGAATATCATCACCGGCTATAACGGTGCCACTTCAGGTACAGTAACCGTAGATGGCCTTGATACTGTAGAGAATCCCATGGAGTGCCGCAGGAAGATAGGATATCTTCCTGAATTACCTCCGCTTTATATGGACATGACAGTTTCAGAATACCTTAATTTTGTATTCGAACTTAAAAAGCCTGATCTTGACTGTGAAGAACATCTTGATGAGATTATGGAAATTGTTAAGATTAAAGATGTAAGCGGACGTCTTATCAAAAATCTTTCCAAGGGATATAAACAGAGAGTAGGTATTGCCCAGGCACTTATCGGAAATCCCGAGATACTTATTCTTGATGAGCCAACAGTCGGTCTTGACCCAAAGCAGATTATTGAGATACGTAATGTCATAAGAGATCTCGGTAAGGACAGAACAATAATTTTGAGTTCTCATATTCTTCCCGAGGTAAGTGCCATCTGTGAGCGTGTTATTATCATTAACGAAGGTAAGATTATGGCGATCGATACTCCCGATAATCTTTCTGCAAAACTCTCCGGTGAGAATAAACTTCTGATTCGTGTTGAGGGTAAAGAGAAAGAAGTTACCGGTGCCCTCCGCGGTGTGGACGGTATTTCCGGTATAGAATGTGTGGGTGAGGTGGAAGAAGGCACTTGCGACTTTGTAGTTTCTGCAAAGAAAGGTGCGGACGTTCGTAAGAAAGTATTCTCTGCTCTTGCGAAAGCCGATATGCCTATCCTTATGTCAAAAGCCGCAGGTCTTTCACTTGAGGATATTTTCTTAAAACTCACTACAGACGAAAGTAAAGAAGCAAAGAAAAGCAAAAAAGAGGAGGATAAAAACTGATGGAAGCAATATTTAAGAAAGAGTTCAGAAGTTATTTTTATTCTCCCATAGGTTATGTGTTTATAGCCATCTTCTTCTTTGTAGCAAGTTTGTTCTTTTCTATAAACAACCTTTTTGGCGGATCCGGCGATATCAATATGGTGTTTGATAATATGATACTCATATTCCTGTTCTTAACCCCGGTTATTACAATGCGTCTTATCGCTGAGGAGAAGAACGCCAAGACTGACCAGCTTCTCTTTACAGCGCCAATTAAGGTTTCATCTATTGTCCTTGGCAAATTTTTTGCTGCTATTTCAATTTTTGCAATAGCGATGGCGCTTACAGTTGTGTATCCGTTGCTCCTAGCAAGTTTCACTGAACCTGACTGGGGTAAGATGATCAGTAACTATGTTGGCTTTATGTTCATGGGCGCGGCATTTGTTTCAATCGGTCTTTATATCTCATCTCTTACAGAAAATCAGATTATCGCGGCAGTTACAACTTTTGGTGTGCTGTTCCTTCTTTATCTCATAGATTTGTTTGGCAGTGCGGTCAACACAGTAAGTCTTTTCGGACTTGATATCAAACTGAGTCAGGTTATTTCTGCAATATCGCTTGTAGCAAAATTCAAGAGTTTCTCTATGGGTGTTATAGATATAGGTGCGATTGTGTTCTATATCGGTATAGTTGTTATATTCGTGTATCTCACGGTATTCCATATTGAGAAAAAACGCTGGAGCAAATAAGGAGGGGGGATACAGTATGAAAGATAATGAAAACAAGAACAACGGACAGGAGATAGAAGAAACAAAAGTATCCTCCGAAGTTGTAGAAAACGACAAAAAAGATAAGAAAGATAAAAAAGAAAACGATAAGAAAAACGAAAACGCTGTAAAACGCGCGAAACTCAATTTAACATCCGGCGTAGTGCTTGTTATGGTTGTCGCTGTTGTTATTATAGCCAATCTTCTGGTTGTAGCTATAGGAAACAGAGTACCTACCAAGATTGACGTAACGGATTCCAAGATGTATAGTTTCACTGAGGAAACCATGCAGGTTATAAACGCCCTTGATAAGGATGTAGTTATATATTCTCTCATCCCTGAGGACAGTGAAGCAGAAGACCGGACTGTTATTGATGCTCTTGACCTCGTGGATGAGACATTGGCGAGATATGACAACGCTTCTCCAAAAATCAAATATAAGAGAGTCGATGCCAAGAAGAATCCCGATTATCTTCATAAGTATTCGGATAACGACCAGCCAATAAGCCATTATTCCATAATTGTTGAATGTGGCGACAGATTCAGGGTTATAGATGTTAATGCAGTTATTTCTCTTAATGCTACGACCAAGAAGATTCAGTTTTTCTCTGTTGAGCAGAAAGTTACTATGGCAATCGTCAACGTTGCCAGAAGTAATGATGTAGTTGTGGGCTTTGTAAATAACCATAGTGCCGCAATTACGTTTGACGGTTTTAATGAACAGGTACTCAAACCCGAGGGCTACAATGCCGTGGCGGTAGATCTTATGGTTGGCGGAGTTCCTGAAAATGTAGATATTCTTATGATAGTATCTCCCACAATAGATTTTACTGCTGAAGAGATAAATCAGATAGATGCATACTTTGATAAGGGCGGAAAAGTCCAGCTTGTTATAGACCATTTTTCGGGAGAACTTCCTGTGCTTGAAGAATACCTGACAGAATGGGGCGTAACACTTTATGACGGTTACGTTGTAGAAACCAACGCAAAAAATATATATAGCAGTACGCCTGAATATATAATTCCTGAGGTTAAGGAAAGCCCTGCTACAAAGAGTATTATTGCTAATAATTACAGAATCGTATATCCATCGGCAAGAGGTATAAAACTTGAGGCCATATCAGGTATAAACCATGAAGATTTGCTTGTGGCATCAGAAGATTCGTTTGTATATGATGCATACGATGTAGTAGAGGGCGATACTATTGCCGATGGTCCCGTTATAGTGTCTACAATCCTTACCGGTCTTCCCACACAGGAGGGCGTACCTGCGCTCATGATCACAGGCGGTAGCGGAATTTTTGCAACGGAGTTGGGATTTGATTTCTTCAATAGTTCTGTTGCATATATGACAAATAACGAGGAAAGCATCTTTATCAGACCTAAAGATATTACCCCGCCCGTATTGCTTATTTCAATGAATAAGATTATTATAATCACGGTTGTTACTGTAATTGTAATTCCGTTGCTTCTTCTTATCATTGGTTTTGCGGTATGGTTTACTAGGAGGCGTTTGTGATGCAAAATAAAAAATCAGGCATCAGTGCGTCGCAGAAAAAAATCATCATCATTGGAGTAATTCTTCTTGCTTTGCTTGGAACATTGTGGGCGGTAACAAATTTCTGGAAACCCACTGGAAATTCCGATCCCAATGCACCGGGTAATTCCGGCGGCGAATCTTCAGAGGTTGATTTGGGTATAGAAGTGTACACAGTGCTTCCTAAAGATATTTTGCAGATGGATGTAAGTGTTGGCGACGAGAATTTCTCATTTGTAAGGAAAGACGGCAAATGGATGTTCGGAAGTGATTCCACAGTACGTCTTCTTGCATCTGAGGTAGATTATCTCTGTATAGAACTTTCGGGTGTTTATGCCAAGGAATGTGTTGAGGAGAACGCCCCTGATTTTGCGAAGTACGGACTGGCCGAACCTGCAGCCACACTTAAGATACACTTAAAGGACGGCACCGATAAGACTGTCCGTGTGGGATATAAGTCTCCTGACGGAAGTGCATATTATTTCTCTGTGGATGGCAACCCCAATGTTTACCTTATATACGCGTCCAAGGCAGAACTTATGATGCGTAGTGCAACTGCTTACCGCAACACATCAATCCTTGATGTGGATGTGAATAATCTTGCAAGGGTACATGTTATAAGAAACGGCAGTACCATGCTGGATGTCAATAAGAAAATAATCGCTCTTGAAGATGGTAAGACAAAACTTGAATGGAACATGACCTTTCCCAAGGTACTTCCCTGTAATGGCGAGGCTATAGATGAAAATATCGGCGGTAAACTTTCTTATATAACCGTTGCCGAATTTATTGACAGAAGCGACAGCAGATATTCTTCATCGGGAGTTAATAATCCCCGAGCCGTTATTCAGCTCACAGACGATGGCGGAATCAGCCAGACCATTTATGTTGGTAAACAAGATGGCGGAAAGTGTTATGTCAAGGCAGATGACAGAGTATATCTTATTTCAGAGGACAGCATCAGTTTTATTGATGTTCCCCCGTTCCTTTATGTAAGTAAATTCGTAAATCTTGAGCATGTGGACAATGTATTCAAGGTTGAAATATCTGATGGTAATATAACTCACGTAGCCACCATTTCAAATGAAGAAAACGGTGCCACAACATATAAACTCAATGGCACCGGAATTGTTAAAGATGTATTTACAAGACAGATATATCAGCCCACAGTATGTCTTCTTGCGGATGATTTTGCCGCACCACATAACAGGGGGAAGTCGGTATATACAATCTCTTGTTATCTTAAAGACGGCACCGTGAAGAAGATGACTTTCTATAACTATGATGACAGGAACTACAGCGTAGTTACAGAAAAAGGTGTATGCGATTTTATCGTTCGTAAGAAAAAGATAGACGATATGTTTGCAGCTCTTGGAACAATCGTTCCTGCAAAACCGTAATATCTGTATAAAAAACAAACCCCCTGCGGTATATACCGCAGGGGGTTTTTCGCTTTTTACATAGCTTCGTCAAAATCTTCTTTGCTTACGCCGCACAGAGGGCAAACCCAGTCTTCGGGGAGCTCTTCGAAAAGAGTTTCTGGCTCAATACCGTTGTCGGGATCGCCGATTTCGGGATCGTAAACATAGCCGCAAATAGTGCACTCGTATTTTGTCATAATAAAGTCCTCCCTGTATGTTTGTTTCTAACTTTTATATATTCTATCATACACATATATATATTACAATAGATATTTGTAATTTTTTTTATTTTATTGCATATAATTTTTCGGGGGTTGATTTTTTTATGCACAAACATATCCATAACAAACCGATAAAAAAGGTTCGCCGTATAGATTCGTCGCGAGTTCCCGAGCCGAAAAGCAAACGCACCGTTCATAATGATGTTGACGATTTTATATACGGAGATAAGAGAATATCACCGAGTAACAGATAAAAATATTGTTTTCTGTATAATTTTATTATATAATAAAAAATACAGGAAAATTGACACAAAAGAAAGGTGGTGTGAAACTTGAACGAACGAATAGAACAGAGATTAAAAACGCTCCCCGACGGAAGCGGAGTATATATAATGAAGAATTTCGAGGGAGAGATTATATATGTGGGTAAGGCGAAGATTCTCAAAAACCGTGTCCGTTCGTATTTCAGGAATCATAACCACCCGCCGAAAGTTGCAGCAATGGTCTCCAATGTGGATGACTTTGAGTATATTATGACTGATTCGGAGATGGAGGCGTTTGTCCTTGAGAATAATCTTATCAAGGAACATTCCCCCAAGTACAATATCCTCTTAAAAGATGACAAAACATACCCGTTCCTCAAAATCACCACCAATGAGGAGTATCCACGTATTTTCGTTACACGTCAGGTAAGGAAAGACGGTGCTAAATATTTCGGTCCCTATTTGAGTGCAATCGTTCTACGGGACCTTATAGAACTGATTAAGGAAATATTCCGTATCCGCAGTTGCAATAAAAATTTCCCTGCAGATATCGGTAAGGTGCGCCCATGTCTTTATTATCATATAGGCAAATGTATGGGCATTTGTAACGGCAATGTTTCTTCGGAAGAATATAACCGCACGGTGGGAGATATTATTTCATTCTTAAACGGTAAGTATGATAAAGTTCAACGGGAACTCACAAACGAAATGAACGAAGCGGCAACCGCAATGGACTTTGAACGTGCGGCACAACTTCGGGACCGACTCCGTGCCATTGAATCACTTGCTGATAAACAGAAGATTGTCTCTGCTGACGGTGCTGATACCGATGCTGTAGCATTTTATTCTAAACACGGCAAAACCTGTTTTCAGATATTTTTTGTCCGTGGCGGTAAGGTTATCGGCAGAGAAAACTATTTTACCGACGATACCGACGGTATTGATGAGGGCGAACTTCTTGCTGATTTTATAAGACAGTATTATGGAGAATCTTCGTTTGTTCCAAAAGAGATTCTTCTTGAGAGAGAATGTACTGATATGGAACTTATCCGTCAGTGGCTTTCCGAACTTTGCGGACGTAAGGTTGATGTTCACGTTCCGAAGATTGGCGATAATGCCAAACTTATCAGGATGATTAAAGCCAATGCAGAGAAAGAACTTTCCGAACGCGAACTTAAAATCCTTCGTGATATCAAGTTTAAGAATAACGCTATGGCGGGACTTTATAAATTACTTAAACTTGATACTATCCCCAAGCGCATAGAGGCGTATGATATTTCAAATATTTCGGGAGATAATAACGTCGGCTCTATGGTTACTTTTATTGATGCACGACCGAGCACGAAAGATTATAAAAATTTCAAGATTAAGAATGTAACGGGATCTGATGACTACGCCTGTATGGCAGAGGTTATTACACGCCGTTTTGAAAGGGCAGCCACAGAGCAGGAACGAATAGATAGCGGAGAACTCCCTCCCGATAAGGCGTCGTTTTCGTGTCTGCCCGATATTCTTTTCGTTGACGGCGGTCAGGGGCACGTGAATACCGTTGCACCTATAGTGGAGAAATTTGCGCCACATATACCCGTTTTCGGTATAGTAAAGGATGATAAACATCGTACCCGTGGTGTTGTTTCCGTAAACGGAGAGATAGAGGTTGATAAAACTTCCGAGGTGTTTATGCTTCTTACCAATATTCAGGATGAGATGCACCGACGTGCCATAACATATAACAGTAAACTCAATACAAAGAAAAACCTTAAGTCCGAGCTTGATAATATTGGCGGAGTGGGGGATGTGCGTAAGAGGGCACTTCTCCGTCATTTCAAATCCGTAAAGAATATTGCTTCGGCAACGGCGGAGGAACTTGCCTCCGTTAAAGGTATAGACAGAACTACAGCAGAAAATATCGCATTGTATTTCAGCGACAGGAGAAAAACCGATGATACTACAGGTAAATAATATTTGTAAAAGCTTCGGCACAGATATTATATTGGAAAACATTAATATTAAAGTAGAACAAGGCGAGAAAATCGGCTTAATCGGTGCAAACGGTGCCGGTAAAAGCACACTTCTCAAGATAATCTGCGGAGAGATGTCCTATGACAGCGGTTCTATTATCGCATCTTCCGATTTGCGTAAAGGATTCCTTAAGCAGACTGATGCACTTGACGGTAATAAAACCATTTGGGGCGAGATGATAGATGTTTTTTCAGATATCGTTGATATGGAAAACGAACTCCGTTCCCTCGAAGAAAAAATGTCCGACACAAATCTTTCGGCGGATGAACACGAGAAAGTGCTTTCTGCTTATGGCAAGAAAAGTGAGGCATTTGATAAAGCAGGTGGCTTTGAACTTCGTGCGCGTATTATGACAGTTCTCAACGGTATGGGCTTTGAGGGCTTTAACCTCAATGAAAAAGTCTCTGCCTTAAGCGGTGGCGAGAAGACGAAACTTGCTATGTCAAAACTCCTTCTGGAGGAACCGGACATTCTTTTGCTCGACGAGCCAACTAACCACCTTGATTTCAAAACAATGCAGTGGCTTGAGAATTATCTCAAATCCTATAAGAAAGCGGTAATCGTTGTATCCCATGACCGATATTTTCTTGATGCTTTAGTTGATACTGTGTATGAGATAGAGCGTACACGTGCTACACGTTATGTGGGTAACTATTCAAAATATCTTCTTCAGAAAGAAGCCAACCGTGACCAACAGGCAAAGGCATATGAACTTCAGCAGAAAGAGATTAAAAGGTTAGAGGACTATGTAGCGAGAAATATTGTCCGTGCCTCTACTTCCAAAAGTGCCAAGAGTAAGCAGAAGATTATAGATAAGATGGAACTTATCGACAGACCTATGTCAGAACTTCGTTCCTGCAGATTTTTCTTTGAACAGGCGTATACGTCGTTTAAGGATGTACTTACGGTAGAGGATATGAGCGTTTCCGTTAATGACGGCGGAATACTGCGCCGACTTTTTTCGGGTGCATCATTTGAAATTAAAAGAGGCGAAAAGGTTGCTTTAATCGGTGCCAACGGTATCGGCAAATCCACACTTCTTAAAACTTTACTCGGTATTCATAAGGAATATACAGGCAGATTTGATTTTGGTAAGAATGTAGAAATCGGTTATTACGATCAGGAACAGAAAGTGTTAAACGGGAATAAAACTGTTTTAGATGCGGCTTGGGATTTGGTTCCCCGTATGGATGAGAGTGAAGTCCGCACAATGCTCGGATCACTTCTTTTCACTAATGAAGATGTTTTCAAATATGTTGAATCTTTAAGTGGCGGCGAGAAAGCGAAACTTGAATTTTTGACCATTTCCGTCAAGAAACCTAATACAATGATTCTCGACGAGCCCACCAACCATCTTGACCTGCCGTCAAAGGAAGCACTTGATGAGGCACTTCAGGAATATGAGGGAACAGTTTTCTTCGTATCTCACGACCGTTATTTCTTAAATAAGATTGCCGATAAGATTTTAGAACTTACCGAAACAGGCATAAATGTTTATAACGGAAACTATGATTATTATATGGAGAAAAAATCTTCTCCCACTTTAGTTCAGCGCACAACTATCAAACAACCCAATTCCTACGAAGAGGAAAAACGTGCACAGGCACTCAAGAAAAGTTTAACGAAGAAACTTGCCAAGTCAGAGGAAGACATAGCTATAGCCGAAGAAAAGGCAACGGAACTTTCTTCCCGTCTTGAAGCGACCGGTTCCGACTATGAGAAAGCCCGTGATATATATGATGAGATAGAGCAGAATAATAAACTTATTGAAGAACTTTATGCCCTCTGGGAAGATCTTTCGGAGCAACTTTCCTCATTGGATGAATAAATATCCGTAAATTGTAAATAATGTTAATTAAACACATTCAAAAAAATTGAAAAAAACTTGAAAAAAGTTGTTGACAAAGGGATTTGGATGTGGTACAATAATCAAGTCGCGCGGGAAAACCGGAGCGACGGAATCGATCTTTGAAAAATGAACAGCATAATAAAAGCGGGACTTTTTGAAAAGTCCAAAGAGTTTTGAAAATGCACTTTATATTAAGACCTTTTGGGGTTCGGACTTATGTGCCTGATTGAAAATCAGGTAAGTTTTGAAGGTGCGGATTTTCAGCAGGACGAGGAAAAAGCGGAGCGAATACTTGAATGTGTATTTGTGAGCATTTTGACGAAGTAATGCAAGGAAATCAGCCGTTCAAAACCATATAGAGTTCGAAGTCAAAAAGGTCAGTAAGTCAGACATCATAGCCAAAATCCTCCTCCGAGGCCTCCACCACGCAGCCGGGGCGACCAGTCTTTTCAGCGGCGGCCTTCAGCACTGGGAAGGA